>CAZXDP010000051.1:0-19206 GCA_964639255.1 uncultured Flavobacteriaceae bacterium | reverse complement strand
ACGCCCACCATAGCCAAGCCTACGGCACCGAAACGTTTGTGCTGGGACTTCATGCAAACGAAAGGAACCTAGAGGTAGCCAAAAAGGAAAATGAGGTAATATTCCTTGAGGAGAACTACGAGGAAAATTATGCCGGGTACGACCCCAATTCGCCCGAATCGTTCATTGGACTTACCTTAATGCAGGAAGAATATTTGGACCAAAGCATTATGCTTGCCGGATTGATTCAAAATAACTTCTCCAATAAACTGAACCGAAAAGATAGAAGCGTTAAGCAGGCCGGGTTTATCGTACTTCATCAAAGTTACATGCCCAGCGTTCTTGTGGAAACTGGTTTTCTTACCAATAAGAACGAAGGCAAGTACCTTAATTCTTCCAAAGGCCAAACTGAGATTGCGCGAGCCATCGCCGACGGAATTAAAAGCTACCGGAAAAATTTGCAGCTCGCCACTAGCAGCGCCCAGAACCCGGAAATTACCGAGGCCGAGATAGATTCTGCCATTAAAAACACTAATCCTGATGTATACCAAGGTATTACGTTTAAAGTGCAGCTAGCAGCAGGTTCCAGGAAATTGGAGACCAATAGGTATAATTTTAAGGGTATTGAAGGTGTTACCCGCGAAAAGGAAGGTGGGCTGTACAAGTATTACTATGGAAACAGTAACAATTACAACGAAATTAAACTTAAGCACACTTACGCCAAGGAAAAAGGGTATCCCAATAGTTTTATCGTAGCCTATAAGAATGGACAAAAACAGAAACTTTCCGAGGTATTAAATTCAAAAGATAAATAGCAAGGTTATTTTGCAGATATTCTTAAATTTGTTGAAATCTTAAATTCTACCCTTGAGACTATCTAGAGAAGTTAAAACCGGAATCCTCGCCATTGGTGCGATTTTGCTCTTTATATTCGGTTATAGCTACCTAAAAGGCTCCAACCTGTTGCAAAAACACCGTACTTTTTATGTAAAATACCAAAATGTGGAGGGATTGTCCAAGTCGGCTCCCGTTACCATAAACGGGCTTACGGTGGGGAAGGTACAGGATATCAATTTCGCGAACCAGACTGGTGGTTTGGTGGTAACTTTTACCGTAGAGACCGATTTCGATTTCTCTAAGAACAGCTTGGTTCGTATCTACAGCAGCGGCCTTATCGGTGGAAAATCACTCGGGGTTTTTCCAGAATACAATCCCGATAACCTTGCCAAATCTGGCGATACTTTGCCTGGAGAGATAGAAAAGGGAATGCTGGATGCCGTTACAGAGCGCCTTGGCCCATTAGAGGAAAAAGTAGAAGAAACCCTGGGAACCATCGACACCTTGTTATTGAGCATCAACGCGCTGGTAGATGAGGAAAACCGCGCCAATTTGAAACGCGCCATTGCCAATATTAGCCTTGCGTCAAATAACTTTGAAGGAATTACTTCCAACCTTGAGGGCGTAACCCAAAAGACTAATTTGTTATTAGAGCGAAACGATGACAAGCTGAACCGAACCTTCGATAACCTAGATATCACTGCCGCCAATTTCGCGAAGCTTTCCGATTCGCTCGCACAGATTGAAACCGGGAAAATGGTACGCGATATCGAAGAGGTTACGGCACAGCTAAATGCCATAGTGAACCGCATCGATAGAGGTGAGGGAAGCATCGGCAAGTTGCTGAAGGACGAACAGCTTTACAACAACCTTGAAGGTGCTTCCAGACAGTTGGAACAGTTAATACAGGATTTAAAATTGAATCCTAAGCGCTACGTACATTTCTCTTTGTTCGGAAAACGGGCCAAAGAGTATGAAGAACCCGAAGATCCCGATAAATAATGCAATACCTACCCAACATCTTGTTTTTGTTGGCCCTCGTGGCAGGCATATGGTTTTTTACCAGAAATATCCGTAAGATTATCCGTAATATAAAGTTAGGACGCGAGGTTTCGGCTTCAGACCATAAAAAGGAGCGCTGGGCCAATGTGTTTCGCATTGCACTAGGGCAGTCGAAAATGGTGGTGCGACCTATTTCGGGTTTGTTGCATATTATAGTCTACGTGGGCTTCATCATCATCAATATAGAAGTACTCGAAATTATCATCGACGGTATCTTTGGCACGCATCGCATCTTTTCTTTTATGGGACCCGTGTACGATGCGTTGATTTTCTCCTTCGAGATTTTGGCATTATTGGTATTGGTGAGTGTTATTTTCTTCTGGACCCGCCGGAACATCCAGAAAATACGCCGTTTCTGGGCACGCGAAATGACCGAATGGCCCAAGAGCGATGCGAATTATATCCTCTATTTTGAAATGGTGCTTATGGTACTGTTCCTAACGATGAATGCCGCTGATGTGGCCTTGCAGCAGGGAGTGGCATCTGGGCAGTTTACAAGCGAGGCGGCCAGCCACTACATACAGGCAGGTTCCTTTCCCGTAAGCAGTCTCATTGCGCCGTTGTTTGAAGGTCTTTCGGCCGAAACATTAATCTTAATTGAACGAACCGCTTGGTGGCTGCACATTTTTGGCATTCTTATTTTCCTAAATTATTTATACTGGTCGAAGCACCTGCACATTTTATTATCTTTTCCCAATGTTTACTTCGGAAGGGTTATACCACAGGGCCAGTTTCGAAATATCGATGCGGTAACGAAGGAAGTGCAGCTTATGATGGATCCCAATGCCGATCCTTTTGCGGCACCTTCAGAAACAGAATCGGAAGAAGAACCGGAAAAATTTGGTGCCAGCGACGTGATGGATCTCAACCAGATACAACTGCTCAATGCCTATACCTGTACCGAGTGTGGTCGTTGCACCAGTGAATGTCCGGCCAACCAGACCGGTAAAAAACTCTCCCCGCGTAAAATTATGATGGATACGCGAGACCGTTTGGAGGAAGTAGGTAAGAATATCGACAAGAACGGCAGTTTCCAGCCAGACGGCAAACAACTTTTAGACGATTATATTTTACGGGAAGAACTTTGGGCCTGCACCACTTGCAATGCTTGTGTAGAGGCCTGCCCAGTTAGCATCAATCCATTGTCCATAATTATGGATATGCGCCAATATCTGGTAATGGAACAATCGGCAGCACCGAATGAACTGAATGTTACGATGACGAATATAGAGAACAATGGCGCTCCCTGGCCGTATAACCAGATGGACCGTCTCAATTGGAAAAACGAAGCGTAGATGAAAAAGAGCGAGGTAGAAAAATTGCTGCACGAAAAGGTGGCCGCCGGGGAACACGTGAGTCCGGTGCTACCCAAGGGCGTAAAGAACTACCTTATCGATATCGATGGTACCATAACAGATGATATCCCCAACGAGGAGCCAGAGCGAATGGCCACGTGCGAACCGTTTCCCGATGCTCTCAAAACGTTGAACAGGTGGTACGATCAAGGACATATAATCTGCTTTTTTACTTCTCGTACTGAATCGCATCGTGAGGTTACCGAACGTTGGCTGAAAAAGCACGGGTTCAAATACCACAGCCTCCTTATGGGCAAACCCAGAGGGGGAAATTACCATTGGATAGACAACCACTTGGTAAAAGCCACAAGATACAAAGGAAAGTTTACCGATTTGGTTGAGAAGAAAGTGACCATACAGGTTTTTAAAGAATAACGGAATAAGCATTATGAGTGAGGCAATGAAAATACCAACAATGGCCGAATATCTAGCCCAAGGCAAACAACCCGAAGTGCTTTTTTGGGTAGGTTGCTCTGGAAGTTTCGACGACCGGGCGAAAAAGATTACCAAGGCCTTTGTAAAACTGTTGAACAATGCCGGGGTAGATTTCGCCGTTTTGGGTACCGAAGAGAGCTGTACGGGAGACCCTGCCAAGCGAGCCGGTAACGAATTTCTGTTCCAGATGCAGGCCATGGCAAATATAGAAGTGCTCAACGGCTACGAGATAAAAAAAATAGTCACGGCTTGTCCGCACTGTTTCAATACCATTAAGAACGAATACCCAGGTTTAGGCGGTAGCTATGAGGTGGTGCACCATACGCAGTTTCTCAAGGGGCTATTGGAAGAAGGGCGCTTAAAGGTAGAGGGCGGTAAGTTTAAGGGAAAAAAAATCACGTTTCACGACCCTTGCTATTTGGGTAGGGCCAATGGCGAGTACGAAGCGCCCAGGGATCTGCTCAGGAAACTGGAGGTAGAATTGGTTGAAATGCGCCGCTGCAAGTCCCGCGGACTCTGCTGTGGAGCGGGAGGCGCCCAAATGTTCAAGGAGCCAGAACCCGGTACTAAAGATGTGAATATAGAACGTACAGAAGAGGCCCTGGAAATACAGCCAGAGGTTATCGCCGCCGCATGTCCCTTTTGCAATACTATGATGACCGACGGTGTAAAGGCGAAAAACAAAGAGGAGAACGTTGCCGTGATGGATGTAGCCGAAATGATCGCCTCTGCAGAAGATTTGTAAGATTATTAAGAAAAGACTATGCTGACTGATTTTAAAACATTACCCGACGAGTCCCGAGTTTGGGTCTACCAATCCAACCGCAAGCTATCTGATGACGAGGTAGCGACCATTGCCGAAAAAACAGCTGCCTTTTTAAAAGAATGGACCGCACACGGTGCCAATCTCGAGGCAGGTTTTGAAATTAAATACAATCGGTTTATCATAATTGGCCTCAACCAAGAAAATGCCTCGGCTTCTGGGTGTAGCATCGATGCTTCGGTACGATTTATACAGTCTTTGGAAAAAGAATATGGCGTCGAT
The DNA here is from genome assembly GCA_964639255.1 of uncultured Flavobacteriaceae bacterium. Classification (GTDB taxonomy): domain Bacteria; phylum Bacteroidota; class Bacteroidia; order Flavobacteriales; family Flavobacteriaceae; genus NZQO01. The sequence continues at coordinate 14,493 of CAZXDP010000051.1, read as the reverse complement.
TTGCTAGATAAGATGAACGTGACCTATTACAATGGCGAACACATTGCTTATAAACCGCTAGCCGAATTTAAGAAAATGGCAAAAGCACGTTCTGTATCACCCAATACCGTCGTTTTCAATAATTTGGTAAATACCAAGGCCGAATATCTAGAAAATTGGGAAGTACCGGCAAAAGAAAGCTGGCACAGTCGCTTTCTAGCATAGTTTTTGTATCTTTCCCTAACCCGATGGCCGTTGGTATTCAATGGTGGTATGGGCGATTTTCCGTGTAGCGGAATTCTTTAAATTACTCAAAATACGCATAAACCCCCGCTTTTCTTGATGGACAGATTGTTTTTAACCTCGTTGTTCTTAATTTCAACCGCAGCCCTTTTCAGTCAAAATATAGATCCGCTATTGGTACCCTCCCAACTTGAAGAACAACAACGCTGGGTAGACAGTATATATGGAAATATGTCGCTTCAGGAAAAAATTGGCCAGCTATTTATGGTCGATGTATTTTCCAGCGATCCTGCCGTAAAAATAGATAAAGTTAAATCGCTTATCGATAACCAATACATCGGTGGTGTTATTTTCTCCAAAGGTGGGCCACAGCGTCAGGCAAAACTTACGAATGAATTTCAAACGCGCTCCAAGGTACCGTTGTTGATAGGTATGGATGCCGAATGGGGTTTGGCGATGCGATTGGATTCTACCTTCGCTTATCCTTGGAATATGACCCTAGGCGCTATTACCGACAATAAAATTGTAGAACAGGTAGGCTACCGTATTGGTGAACATAGCAAGCGGTTGGGCGTGCACATCAATTTTGCGCCAGTGGTCGATATTAACACCAATCCGAAAAATCCCATAATTGGCAATCGATCCTTTGGCGAGGATAAGGAAAACGTAACCCAAAAGGCCCTTGCTTTTATGGAAGGGATGCAACGTGCGGGCGTCTTGGCCAATGCCAAGCATTTTCCAGGCCACGGCGATACCGATACCGACTCGCATAAAACCCTGCCCACCATAGATCACACTAGGGCGCGAATAGATAGCGTAGAATTATATCCGTACCGCACCTTGATTGAAGCTGGGCTTAGCAGTGTAATGGTGGCCCATCTTAACGTGCCCGCTTTGGAAGATCAATTAGGGTATCCATCCTCGCTTTCCAAGATTATAGTTGATGATATACTCCGGGGGACCTTAGGGTTCAATGGATTGATATTTACGGATGCTTTGAACATGAAGGGAGTTAGCAATTTCAGTAATCCTGGGGAGATCGATTTGGCCGCATTTTTAGCAGGAAATGACGTGTTGCTTATTTCAGAAGACATTCCGAAAGCGCACGAAATAATGGTGAATGCTTTTCGCGAAGGAGTTTTTGATGAAGAACGCCTGGAACGTTCGGTAAAGAAGATCCTCAGGGCAAAATACAAGGTAGGCCTAAACCGACTAGAACCGGTAGATACGCTGTATCTCTATGAAGAATTAAATTCGGTATTAGATGATGCCTTGTATGAAAAAGCGATGGCCAACGCCCTAACCGTAGTTAAGAACGATGATGCTATTTTGCCTATCAAGAACTTGCAGGAGAAGAAAATTGCCTATGTGAACTTTGGCGATGATAGCGGTGAGACTTTTTTACAGCAACTTCGCAAATATGCTGCGGTCGATTGGGTAAAAGAAGAAAGCCTTGATGATTACATCCAAACCCTGAAGGAATATAATTACGTCATTCTTGGATTTCATAAAAGCAATGAAAATCCGTGGAAAGACTATCAATTAACCGATAATGAACTGGTTTGGCTATATGAAATTGCCCGCACCAATACCGTGATTCTTGATGTTTTTGCTAGACCATATGCACTGTTGGAAGTAAAGACCACTGCAAATTTTGAAGGAATTGTGATGTCCTATCAAAATAGTGAAATTTCGCAAGAACTATCGGCCCAGCTCATTTTTGGCGCGCGGGAAGCCAACGGTAAATTACCGGTAAGTTTGGGCGCAGATTTTCCGGTAAATACGCACTTGCAAACGAAGTCCCTACGCCGTTTACAGTACGGAACCCCAGAAACAGTAGGTGTGAATAGTTATAAGTTGTCAAAAATTGACTCCCTGGCCCAAGTAGGGCTTTCACAAGGAATGTTTCCCGGAGCACAAATTGTAGTTGCCAGAAAAGGCAAGATTATATACGAAAAGTATGTTGGGCACCACACCCCAAAACATGAACAAGCCGTTCGTTATGACGATATTTACGACGTTGCCTCGCTTACAAAAATTTTGGCGACCCTTCCCTTGGTTATGGAATTAGTAGATATGGAAAAGTTGAGTATGGATACAACCCTTGCGGAAATGCTTCCAGAATACACAAAGAGCAACAAGGCAAACATTACGCTGCGGGAAATGCTATCGCACTATGCTCGGTTTAAGGCGTGGATTCCATTTTATGTAGAAACCATCGATGCCGCTACCAAGCAGCCCTCACCAAAATATTATGCTTCGGTTCCTTCCAAGAAGTTCAACATAAAAGTGGCTGATGATTTATATATGCGCCGCGATTATCAAGATACGATTTTTGAAGCCATCCGCACGAGCGAGCTGCGCGATAGGAGCGGTTACAAATACAGCGACCTTCCTTATTATATTCTCAAGAAGTACCTAGAAACCTATTATGATTTACCGTTGGAAGTATTAGTGCAGCAAAGGCTTTACGAGTCATTGGGCGCTAACTATACCACCTACGTTCCTTTGGAGAAATTTGATAAGGAGCACATTGTACCTACTGAAGAAGATACCTATTTCCGGCTGCAAAAAGTACAAGGGTATGTGCACGACCAAGGGGCTGCAATGTTGGGCGGTGTTAGCGGCCACGCCGGACTTTTTAGCAATGCCAACGATGTGGCTAAAATCATGCAAATGTACCTCTGGAAAGGCTTCTATGGTGGCAAGCGCTTCTTTAAGCCCAATACGCTCGATGCCTTTAATACTTGCTATTATTGCGATGAAAATGTAAGGAGAGGCGTAGGTTTCGACAAACCCCAGTTAGGTAATGTAGGGCCTACCTGTGGTTGTGTTTCTATGACCAGTTTTGGCCATAGCGGATTTACCGGTACCTTTGCCTGGGCCGATCCCGAGGAAGAAATAGTGTACGTGTTTCTCTCAAACCGAACGTATCCCAGTGCAGATAACCGGTTGTTGATAAGCAGTGATTTGCGCAGCCATATTCAGCAGGCGATTTACGATGCGATTGATTATGATCTTGATACCAACTAAATCCTAAAAATGTGAAAATAGGCATTGTTTGCTATCCTACTTTTGGCGGTAGTGGCGTTGTGGCCACCGAGCTTGGTTTGGCGCTAGCCGCCCGGGGCCACGAGATTCATTTTATTACTTACAAACAACCGGTACGGTTAGAATTGCTTTCCAAACAAATACATTTTCACGAGGTTTCCGTACCAGACTACCCATTGTTTCACTATCAGCCCTACGAATTGGCGTTGTCGAGTAAGTTGGTCGATATGGTAAGGCTGCACAAAATTGAGTTGCTTCACGTTCATTATGCCATTCCGCACGCGTATGCCGGCTATATGGCGAAGCAAATGTTGATCGAGGAAGGTATACACATCCCCATGGTAACCACTTTGCACGGCACCGATATTACGCTTGTTGGCAACCACCCGCATTACAAGCCTGCCGTTACTTTCAGTATCAACAAGAGCGACGTTGTAACATCGGTTTCTGAAAGTTTGAAGGAAGATACCCTTCGGCTTTTCAAAGTAAATAACGGAATTGAAGTAGTTCCCAATTTTATTGATGTTTCAAAACATGAAAATACCTATACCGACTGCCAGCGCGATTTAATGGCCGAACCCCACGAACGTATCGTGACACACGTGAGTAACCTTAGAAAGGTAAAACGCGTTACCGAGGTGATCGAGATTTTCGATCGTATTCAGAAAAAACTACCTGCCAAATTGCTAATGGTGGGCGAAGGTCCTGAAAGAGAGCCGTGTGAAGCATTGTGCGCGAGTAAAGGAATAGAAAACAAAGTTGTTTTTTTGGGTAATAGCAGTGAAGTGGACAAAATTTTATGTTTTAGCGATCTGTTCCTACTTCCTTCGGAAAAAGAAAGCTTTGGCTTGGCAGCTTTGGAAGCAATGGCCAGTGGGGTGCCCGTAATATCGAGCAATGCCGGCGGACTTCCAGAAGTGAACCAGCACGGAGAGAGTGGGTATTTGAGCGATGTAGGCGATGTAGACGATATGGCCGCGAACGCTATTTCCATTTTGGAATCGGATGAAGAATTGCGTAAATTTAAAAATCGCGCCGTTGCGGTTGCAAGGAAATTCGACACCGATAAAATAGTACCTCTCTATGAAAATGTATATAAAAAAGCGCTCCGTTCTAAGCAGTAAGTTTATTGTTTTAATTATCGCCCTAAGTACGCTTCTTGCAAGCTGCAAAGGGGGCACTGGCGCTCCAAACCTAAATGAAAATCCAGAACCCGCAATGGAGACAGGCAACTTATCATTCCGTCAATTGGCACAGGGCGACCATAGCAATTATGCCGAACCGCGGCAAATTACCATAACTTCACAATCTGAACTTGAGCAGGTTGTGGAGAAGATCAACCAGAATCAAATGCCCGGTATGGAAATACCTATGGTCGATTTCTCAGACGAAACTGTTGTTTTCGCTACCTCGGGACAACTTTCTACAGGCGGCTACACCATAGAAGTTGAAAAAATTGTGGAGACGCCAAATTCGGTACAGGTTTTTATTGGAGGAACATCGCCTGCCGAGGGCGATTACGTTACCACCGTGTTAACCTCCCCATATATTTTGGCAGCATTTAAAAAGAAAGAGAAGCCTGTTGCGTTTAAAGGGAATTTAAAACAATAAAAAAGACCTGGTGGAGCCAAGTCTTTTTTAATATGTTGTTTTTGGTGTAGTTCTAAAATTGGTATCGAATTCCAAGCGCGATATCAAAATCTACATCATCGTTGAAATCGCCAAAACCAAACTCTGGCCTAAAATCGAGTGATAGTAACAACGGTATGTCAAAGTCGTATTCAATACCTATATCTCCCGCTGCGTAGAAATATGTTTCAGAATCGTCATCGAAGCGGTCGAAATCATCGTCGAAATCCACTTGTGCAATTCCGCCACCGGCGCCTACATACCAATTGAATCCACCATCTAGGTTCCATACCCATTGGTACAGTCCTGTAAGGCGCCACGCGTCAAAATTTCTGCTATTTCGCCATCCTAGGTCCAATTCCAATCGGTTGTTATCGCCAAGACCACGTTGATAGCTTATTTCGGTTCCAAATCCGTCGCTATCGCCCAATCTAAGTCCAATAGCGTTATCGGCGACGGTTTGCGCCTGCGCCTCTAGGGCAAAAGCAGCCAATACAATAAGAACACTTACAAGTTTTTTCATAGGGGGGATGTTTTACGTTTGTTAAAAACAAATGTAGCCATATGGTGAAGCGGTCGATGTTAAGGCGGTAATAATGTTGGCGTGTTATTTTAGAAAGTTTTGTTAAAGATAAGCAGACGGTTTCCTATTTTTACGGAATGCACCTAGAAAAAGAACTGGTTTCATTTGCTGCGGAATTTGACGGGACGCTTCAACTGGATTCGTTGCACCGAAAACTTTATGCTACCGATGCTTCCGTATATCGAAAAATTCCGCTCGCCGTCGCCTATCCCCGATCCAGCAAGGGAATTCAGCAACTAATAGGTTTTGCCAACACGTTCAACACCTCACTCGTACCCAGAACTGCGGGCACCTCATTGGCTGGGCAATGCGTAGGGGAGGGCATCATTGTAGATGTTTCCAAATATTTGAATGCGATTCTCTCGGTAGATATAGAAAATAAGACCGTAACCGTTCAACCCGGGGTGATACGCGATGAACTCAATGTATTTCTTAAACCCTATAATTTGTTTTTTGGCCCAAATACCTCGACCAGCAACCGCTGTATGATTGGGGGTATGGTTGGGAACAATAGTAGCGGTACCACTTCTATCCAGTACGGGGTTACCCGCGATAAGGTGCTTCAGCTTAAAACCGTTTTATCGAATGGAGATGAGGCTACATTCGGACCTATTTCGAAGACCGAGTTAAAGGAGAAATGTGAGTTACCCACCTTAGAGGGAGCTATTTATCGAACACTTTTCGAGGCACTTTCTCAAAAAGAAGTTCGGGAGGAAATAGAAAGGGAATTTCCCAAGCCCGAAATCCATAGGCGCAATACGGGATATGCCATCGACGCCCTATTGAATAACGAGGTTTTTGAAAATGATTCCAACGAAAAATTCAATCTCTGCAAGCTGTTGTGCGGTAGTGAGGGCACCTTGGCCTTTACCACCGAAATTACCTTGCAGCTCGATAAGCTTCCGCCTCCACATTCGGCTATGATCGTAGCGCAGTACAAAACGCTAGAACATTGCTTGAATGACGTAGTGGAAGTAATGAAGCACGACTTGCATACCTGTGAAATGATGGATGACGTAATCTTAAATTGCACCCAGAAGAATAGGTTGTACGATTCTTACAGGTTTTTCGTTGAGGGTCATCCCAATGCGCTATTGCTCTTGGAAATCTGCGCAAATTCTTCCGAAGAATTAAATACAAAATGCCAAGCGTTGTTGAATACCCTACAACGTTCGGGTAATAGTTATACGGCTCCCATACTGCGGGGAGAAGCGATCGATATGGCGCTGGAATTGCGCAAGGCAGGACTCGGATTACTGGGCAATATGGTGGGCGATGCAAAAGCCGTAGCCTGTATCGAGGACACTGCTGTGGCTTTACACGATCTTCCCAATTATATTCGCGACTTTACAGCCCTTATGGAATCGTACGGGCAGCAAGCCGTTTACTATGCCCATGCCGGTGCGGGAGAGCTTCATCTGCGGCCTATCCTAAATATGAAACAACGAGAGGGCGTAGCGTTGTTTCGTAACATAACTACCGATGTGGCCAAATTGGTCAAAAAATACCGAGGGTCTTTTTCTGGAGAGCACGGAGATGGAATTGTACGCGCAGAATTCCTGAGAATGATGGTGGGGGAGAAAAATTTCGAATTGCTCAAAACCATAAAGAAAACGTTCGATCCCCGTAATGTATTGAATCCCGGAAAAATTACCGATGCCTGGCCCATGGATCGTTCGCTGCGCTATGAGCCCGGTGCCACTGAACCCACTATTGAAACCAAATTTGATTTTTCCGATTCGGAAGGATTGCTTCGCTTGGCCGAAAAATGTAACGGCAGCGGTGATTGTCGAAAGACCGAACACGCACACGGTACTATGTGCCCCAGCTATCACGCAACACGAAACGAGAAAGACACCACCCGGGCACGCGCCAACGCCTTACGTGAAGTTCTATCGCAAAACGGGGCAATCAACAAGTTCAATTCAGAAGAATTGAGGGAGGTGTTCGATCTTTGTATAGGTTGCAAGGCTTGTGCCAGCGAATGCCCGAGCAATGTGGATATGGCTACAGCTAAGATGGAGTTTTTGTATCAATACGCGAAAAGCAACCGCCCAAGTCTTGCGCAACAATTGTTCGCCCACAGCAGCTTGCTAACTTCATTGGGTTACAGAGCTCCTAAGCTGGTAAATTTCCTTTATGAAAAAAACTTTAGTTCAAAATGGATTAAGAGGATAAGTGGAATAGCCCCGCAACGACGGCTGCCAAAAATTGCAACTAAAACTTTACGAAAGAAGGGGCAAAATACTACAAATGAAGATATTAATATTTATCTATTTATAGATGAATTTAGCAAATATCTCGATGCCGAAATTGCCCAAGATACTTACGATTTGTTAACTGCCTTAGGGTATAGGGTAGCCGTTATCGACCATTTAGACAGTGCGCGTGCCCTGCTCAGTAAAGGTTTTCTAACCGCGGCGAAGACCAAAATTGACCGTTGCGTCACCTACTTGCATCCTAAAATATCGGCCACTACACCTCTAGTGGGCATCGAGCCATCGGCAATTCTGGGATTTAGGGATGAGTTTCCACGATTGGCTACTAATGCTTTGGCGGCACGACAATTGGCAGATAATTGCTTTTTAGTAGAAGAGTTCTTGTCGCGCGAGATGGCTAAAGGCAACATTGATAGAGCGCTTTTTACTCGGGAAGAAAAACAGATAAAAATCCATGTACACTGCCATCAAAAGGCGCTATCGAACCAAAAGATAACCTTCGATATTCTGAACTTTCCAGAAAATTACCATCCCACGATACTACCCACCGGTTGCTGTGGGATGGCGGGCAGTTTCGGATATGAAAAAGCCCATTACGAGGTGAGTATGGCAATTGGAGAATTGAAACTGTTTCCCTCACTTCGAAAAATAGATAAAGAAACCTTCGTTGCAGCCAATGGCACAAGTTGCCGACATCAAATAATGGACGGTACGGGTCTAGAAGCCCAGCACCCAGTTACAATATTAAAAAAGGCCTTGTTGCAAGGGGGAGAAGGCTGATAGAAACTCTGGGTAGTCATCTTCTTCTTCCTCATTCATAAAAATGGGCTTGTTGAATTGCTTTCGCTCTCCATGAACGTAAAGTTGCCAGCGTTCATTGTTATACTCGAGTGCCGTGAGATTTTCGATCCAATCGCCACTGTTTAAATACAGGCATTTCCCTTTGGAAGTGCGAACCTCCTTGATGGCCGGCTGGTGTATATGTCCACACACAACGTAATCAAATTCTTGGTCTATGGCAAGCTCCGTGGCGGTTTGCTCAAAATCGGAAATGAATTTCAATGCGCCCTTTACACTGTTTTTAATTCTTTTGCTCAACGAATATTTTTCACGTCCCAATTTGGCGAGGCAATGGTTCAACGCTCTATTGAACAGAATAAGAAGGTCGTATCCCCAACCTCCGAGTTTGGCAATCCATTTGGCGTGTTGAATGGAAGCGTCGAAAACATCGCCGTGAAAGAACCACGCCTTCTTGCCGTCTAGGTTGAGTACCAATTTATCAACAATTTGTATGTTACCCATTTTGGTTTCGCTAAAGCGGCGCATCTTCTCGTCGTGATTGCCCGTAATGTAATAGACTTTGGTACCTTTGGTGGCAAGGGCAATGATTTTTTTAAGCACGAGTAAGTGTGCTTTGGGGAAGTAGCGTTTCCTAAACTGCCAAATATCTACGATATCCCCGTTAAGCACGAGCTTTTTCGGTTTTATCGTATTGAGATATTTTAGCACCTCCTTGGCGTGGCAGCCGTAGGTTCCCAAATGGATGTCGCTAATAACAACAAGTTCTACCTTTCTTTTCAAGACGTCTATTTGGATTACAAAGTTGAATTTTATTCTATATTAGCACATTACGCCAATGTTATCTATTGTTGGTGAAATTGTTACTTCACAGTGTGGCTGAATGTAAGAAACAGACACGGTTATTTTTAAGTTTCGGTTGGAAGATTTACATTTGTTGAAAACCGAAAAATGGCAGGAAATTCCTTTGGCACGCTTTTTAAACTCACAACATTTGGCGAATCGCACGGCGAGGCGATTGGAGGAATTATCGACGGCTGTCCGGCTGGTGTAACGTTAAATTTTGAAGCCATTGAGCAGGAGATGCGTCGTCGCAAGCCAGGCCAGAGTGCTATTGTAACCCAACGTAAGGAACCCGATACGGTTCAATTTCTCAGTGGTATTTTTAATGGTAAGACCACTGGTACACCCATTGGTTTTCTAATTCAGAACACCAACCAAAAATCTGGGGATTATTCTCACATCAAAGATACATATAGGCCTTCCCATGCCGATTATACCTACGACAAAAAGTACGGCAACAGAGATTATCGCGGCGGGGGGCGATCTTCGGCCCGCGAAACGGCGTGTCGTGTAGCGGCAGGTGCGATCGCGAAGCAGCTGCTTCAGGAGGTATCTATTACCGCGTATGTTTCTTCTGTGGGCGAATTGGAACTTGGCAAAGAATATTCCGAGTTGGACTTTTCAGAAATCGAGAAGAATCCGGTACGGTGTCCCGATCCGGAAATGGCAAAGAAAATGGAAGCATATATCAAATCCATTCGGAAGGAGGGCGATACCGTGGGTGGTACCATTACATGCGTTATCGAGCATTTGCCCTTGGGATTGGGAGAACCCGTTTTCGATAAATTTCACGCCCAATTGGGCAAAGCCATGCTTTCTATCAATGCTGTAAAGGGGTTTGAGTTTGGCAGCGGATTTGCCGGTACTAAGATGAGGGGAAGCGCACATAACGATCGCTTTAAACGTGATGGAAGTACGGAAACCAATTTTAGCGGGGGCGTACAGGGGGGCATCACCAATGGCGAAACCGTCTATTGTAAAATCGCCTTTAAGCCCGTAGCGACACTTATGCAAAAACAGCAAACTATCAATACCGAAGGGCAGGAAGTAACTATGGAAGGCAAGGGTAGGCACGATCCCTGCGTGGTTCCTAGGGCCGTCCCCATTGTAGAAGCTATGGCCGCGCTGGTAGCGGCCGATTTTTTCCTGCTCAACCAAATTTCAAAAATCTAACCAACCTATTTCTATGAAAAAATTAGCGTTACATTGGCAGATCTTATTGGGAATGGCCCTAGGGGTAGTATTCGCCCTTATCCTCACCAATTTCTCATGGGGCGATACCTTTATTGCAGATTGGATCAAACCTTTTGGTACCATCTTCATCAACGCGCTGAAGCTAATTGCCGTACCCCTCATTTTGGCGTCCTTAATCAAGGGAGTATCCGACTTGAAGGATATTAGCAGCCTTTCGAAAATGGGCTTGCGCACCATTACCACCTATGTTATTACAACGGTCATCGCCGTTTCTATAGGTTTGGGGGTAGTGAACCTTATAAAGCCAGGGAGCACCATAGGTGAAGATACCCGAAACGAATTGGTAGAGGCCTATGGCGGAGAAGCCGAAATGAAACGACAGGACGCCCAGAAACAAAAGGAAGCCGGACCGCTACAGGCTTTGGTAGATTTAGTGCCCGAGAATATTGTAGGCGCCTCTGCCGATAACCGAAATATGCTTCAGGTAATATTCTTTGCCATTTTCTTCGGAATTGGACTCATCTTGATTCCAGAGAAAACGGCCCAACCCGTAAAGGATTTTTTTGACGGTTTCAATGAAGTAATTCTGAAAATGATCGATCTCATTATGCTGGCGGCGCCCTACGGCGTATTTGCCCTGTTGGCGGCTCTGGTGGTAGAAGCCCCCAGTGCCGATTTGTTCGCTGCCTTGGGGATGTACGCCCTTTCGGTATTGTTGGGTCTTGCCCTCATGATCGCCGTATATGTACTTCTGGTTTGGGTTTTTACGAAACGATCGCCCGCAAATTTCCTCAACGGAATCGGTCCGGCCCAATTGCTTGCATTTTCAACCAGCTCTAGTGCCGCAACCCTACCGGTTACGATGGAAAGGGTAGAGGAGCACTTAGGCGTAAAACGCGAGGTGACTAGCTTTGTACTGCCTATTGGAGCGACCATCAATATGGATGGAACCAGTTTATACCAAGCCGTAGCAGCGGTATTCATTGCCCAGGCCTTCGGGATGGACTTATCCCTTGGCGCTCAGTTGGGAATTATCGCCACGGCTACCTTGGCGTCTATCGGCTCGGCGGCTGTGCCCGGTGCCGGTATGGTCATGCTCGTAATTGTATTGGCACAGGCTGGTATTCCCGAGGCTGGGTTGGCATTGATTTTTGCAGTCGACCGTCCACTTGATATGTGCCGAACCACCGTGAACGTTACAGGCGATGCTGCCGTCTCTATGATGGTAGCGCAGGCCCAAGGGAAGTTGGGCGCGCCACACGTGAAGGATTGGGATGATAACTACCAGAAATAAGATAATTATTTTATAACATTATAGATATGCCCTTCCTATGTGAAAGGTATATTTTTGACAGGATGTTTGGACAATAGGTTTTTTTCAGTATATTTAAATCTCTCCAGACAGCAGTTGCCCTCCAAATCATTATCATTTAGTTCCCACGGGGAATAAGACTTTGCTTATAGCTATGATTTTTTTCATCAAAAAATTGTAGTTATGAAACAATGGGTTACGTTATCGTTTATTTTATGTATGGTTTTGGGCTATTCCCAGGTGGGAATAGGCACGACAAACCCTTCTGCTGCATCTATGTTAGAAGTAAGCAGCAGTTCGAATGGCGGCGCCACCTACAAAGGCTTGATGCCCCCGAGGGTGCCCAACGTGGCTGCGCGCGATGCGATTAATGCCGGATATTCTGATTTTGGTTTGTTAATTTTCGTAGAGGATACGGGTAGTCTTGAAATCTGGGACGGTGATAGTTGGAATATCATAACTAGTATTGCAATTGCGCGGCCAGAGGTTTGGATCAATGAGATTCATTATGATAATGTAGGTACCGATACAGGAGAAGCTATAGAAGTAGCGGGAGAAGCCGGAACCGATTTAAGCGATTATGAAATCGTATTGTACAACGGAGCGAATGGTCAGATTTATAACACTACGCCCTTGACGGGAATAATAGCAAATCAGAGCAACGGCTATGGTTTTGTGGTTATAAATTATACTGTAAATGGTATTCAAAACGGAAGCCCCGATGGTATTGCGTTAGTAAAAAGTTCTACCAACCAAGTTATTCAGTTTTTGAGTTATGAAGGTACATTTACAGCGATAGAAGGCTCAGCTACTGGTCAAACTTCAGTAGATATAGGTGTTTCAGAAAGTGATACGACCCCAGTTGGCGCTTCTTTACAACTTACGGGTATAGGAAGCGAATATGTAGATTTTACCTGGGCGTCAAGTGCGACGGCTACTTTCGGCAATGCAAACAATGGGCAGACATTTAATTAAATGCAAAAGCTTTTAAGGCAAAATCTTGGCATTACCCGTAGATTCCGCTATTTTAGTAAAGCGCTAAAAAAATTGATCTATGAATGTTTGCTTTATAATGTATCCTTGGGAGGAAATTGACCCAGAGAACGATTCTACCCTGGCGTTGATTCTTGAGTTTGCCAAGCGCGGCCACGGTATAGCGATTACCACTCCTGCCAACCTAACCATACGGGATAGCGTTGCTTTCTCCTTTTCGAAATGCCTTAAACGGAAGGAAAAAATCTCTAATTCGCTGAAGTCTTTTCACGCTAAGTCAGAGTTTTACGATGAGATGCTCCCCTTGGCAGGGTTCGACGCCATCATTTTGCGTAGCAATCCGCCGTTGGATATGATTATGCTCAATTTTCTCGATTCTGTAAAAGACGACGTTTTTATCATGAACGATCTCGATGGCATTCGTAGGGCGAACAACAAACTGTACACCGCCGTTTTTGAAGACGATCACAATGAGCTAATCCCAAAGACCCACGTTACCAAGAACAAGGATTATCTAAAGAAAATAATTAAGGAAGGTCCAGAAAAAATGATTCTCAAACCCTTGAACGGCTATGGAGGTTCTGGGGTTATCCTTATTGAAAAGCGAGCGATGTCCAGCATTAATTCGCTACTGGATTTTTACATAGACAATAAAGATGGTACCTCAAACTATGTGATTCTGCAGGACTATATTGAAGGAGCCGATCAAGGTGACGTACGCATCTTGTTGCTTAATGGCCAACCCATTGGCGCAATGCGTCGGGTGCCGGGCGAGGAGGACCACCGTAGCAACGTGAGCGCGGGCGGTTCGGTTCAAAAGCATACGTTGTCCAAACAGGAAAAGGAACTCTGCCGTCGAATTGGACCCAAATTGGTTAAGGATGGACTGTATTTTGTGGGAATCGATGTCATAGGTGGGAAGTTGGTAGAGGTTAATGTCATGTCCCCCGGTGGCATAACTTATATCAATAAGGTATACAAGACCAAGGTACAAGAGAAAATCATCGATTTTGTAGAGGATAAAGTTCTGGAGCGTGTCAATGCTTTTGAGCGTCGACAAAAGCTGAGAAAGCACGTAGATGAAGCTTGATCCACAAACCGAAATCAATCCATACAATACGTGTAAGCCAGTGCAGCGACTTTCTATTTCAGAAATTATCGATAAAATACGTAAGGGCGAAACTTTTGAAGCGGTTTCGCACGATTACTCTTTCAGTCTGAAGATTGAAGCCTATGTGCCCTACATATGTGCGGCCGTGCACGACGGTCATCAGTTTAGGCGCGAACTTTGGGACAATTGTCTACACACCGAATACGACAGATGGTATGAGGAAGACCCTTGCACGAAGAGCTTTGTAGCGTCGCACCCCATCGTGTTGGCCGGTCGCGATAGCAGATTTGAGTACGATCTCAACAGACCACCCTCGCAAGCGGTTTTCGAGGAAGCCTGGGGAAAACAGCTCTGGAAAACACCCTTACCCCCTTCACAAAAGCGTAAGAGTCTGCAAAAGCACCAACTTTTTTATGAGGTAACCCATGTCTTATTAGAACGTTTGGAAGAAACTTTCGGGGCTGTGGTAGTTTATGACATTCATAGCTACAATTGGCGCCGATGGGATCGGGAAGTGCCGGTAATTAACCTGGGAACG
>CAZXDP010000050.1:0-19749 GCA_964639255.1 uncultured Flavobacteriaceae bacterium | reverse complement strand
GCAAATAGTCGACACTGTTCAGTTTAAATGCCTGAAGCGCATACTCATCATAGGCGGTAGTGAATATAATAGCGCTCTTTATTGTCACTTCGTCGAAAATTTCAAACGACAGGCCATCGCTTAGCTGAATGTCCAAAAATATTAAATCGGGGTGCGGATTATTGGCAAACCACTGTATGGCCTCCTCTACGCTATGGAGCATTTGATGTACGGTTACCTCCAGTTTTTCCAACATTCGCTTTAAGCGCCTGGCAGAGGGTTTTTCGTCTTCTATAATAAGAACGTTCATACGTCTAATAATTGTTGAATCTTGAATTGGTTTTAAATAGTCTTTCTCTCTTTGCAAAAATAGCAACTAGCGATGTTTTTCTTTGTTATCTTGAAGGATCTTCTAATTCGGATATATCCCTTTCCGAAGTATTACGCATCTCTCGCTCCTCGTCCTCCATGAATTGTCTTATTTTGCGATCTTCCCATCGTTGGTACCATTTTATCCCACCACCAAACACATACAGTCCATGGCCCAACAACCCGATGCCCCAGAAAAACGGAGTGGTAAATAGAGACCAATTGGGAATATGAAGATTTATCAATCCGTTTTGGAAAACGCCCAGATTGAACAACAGCAACAACAGATTAATGATTACGTATATGGCCACGTGGGTATAGAATCCCTTAATCTCTTCCACGCGTTTTTTCGCCTTTTCGTATTTCGTGTCTTGTGTTTCCATGAAAATCCTAATTATGTTCGCTATCTCGTTCCATATATTCCCGTATCTTACGCTCTTCCCAAGTGGCAAGAGGATTCCATGACGACTTAAAAACTATGAGCGCATGGATCCCAACGGCAATTCCCCATAGTACTGGGGTTAGAAAAATGTTCCAATCTAACCAGTTTTGGAAATGGGCATCGCCCGGGGCGGTTTGCTGGGTAGCGATTACGTAAAGTCGCAATCCAATAAGCAGAAGATTGACACCCACATACCACGCTAGATGAATGTAGAAACCTTTCAATCGTTCTACTTTTTTTCGGGCCCGCATATAACTTTTCTCGTTTCGATTTTCCATGGTTTCAACTGTTAGCTCCACTTACCTGTAGTTTTTTCCTCCTCTTTTTCCAGAAATTCCTTTAGCTTGCGTTCTTCCCAACTTTTACTCAAAAATGGGTTCCAATCGAATGCTTTGGCCGCTTGGAAAAACAAGGCGATGCCCCAGCCAAATGCAGCCCAGAGAAACCACATATAGCTCCATTGATTGGTGTAATAATTAAGTGCAGCCAAGAAGCCAATAAATATGAAATACATTATAATACTATTGTAAAACTTCTTAATGTGCTCCACACGCTCCTTAGCGCGCAGGTATTTGTTGCTGTGTTCGTTATCTGGTTTCATAGGTATGATTTGTCGTTGTTCAGTAATTAGTTAGCTAGCTTACGATTGCTCTTCCATAAACTGCTTGATTTTCCTTTCCTCCCATTTTCTTCCGTAGAAAAAATTAACGGCATACACTTCAGAGGCATGGCCCAATATCCCTAGGCCCCAACCTAAGATAGGAAATAAGGCCCAAGGAAAATTTGAGCTAGATCGCACATTGAGCCATACAAATACAGGAACCGCGATCAAATAAATAATGAGGTGGGTATAAAAGCCTTTCAGTTTTTCTACACGCTCCTTGGCGCGCTGCCATTTTTCGTTGTGGTGGTTTTCAGTTTTCATCTCGAATGTTTTTAATGTTTCTGAAGTAAAAATACCCAATGCGCCGGCGTTTTGAAAAAGTAGTGTGCCCAACTGTAGCATGAGCCCGATGAACTGTCACTACTCTTCCTTATCCATCAATTCCCGAATCTTCCGTGCCTCCCAATCCTTTCCGAAGAACGGATTGTAATTGAACGTTTCTGAAGCATGGCCCAACACGCCGAACCCCCAACCCACTATGGGAAACAAAGCCCAGGGAAAGCTGGTACCCGATTTGAAATTAAGC
Source organism: uncultured Flavobacteriaceae bacterium (assembly GCA_964639255.1). Taxonomy (GTDB): domain Bacteria; phylum Bacteroidota; class Bacteroidia; order Flavobacteriales; family Flavobacteriaceae; genus NZQO01. The sequence continues at coordinate 17,769 of CAZXDP010000050.1, read as the reverse complement.
CATATAAACACGGGGACGAAAAAAAGGTAGATCGCAAAATGGATGTAAAATCCTTTCAGTTTTTCTACACGCTCCTTGGCGCGCGCGTACTTTTTTTCAGAGATATACCTATCAGACGTAGGTACTACCGCCGTCTCTTGGGTGAGCATAGGAATGGAGATACTGAAATTTGCATTATCCTGATCTATGGTCACCGGCCGTTTGGTAAGCAAGTAATAGCGCTGCCGAATATTGCGAAGCCCTACCCCACTGCTTTCCTTGACCACCTGTTTGGGTTGGTAATTGTTTTTAATGACCAAATTGCCATCTTTTTCGAATATAGAGATAAACAGCTTTTTATTGGGCGTAACCAAGTTGTGCTTTACCGCATTTTCCAACAGGAGTTGCAAAGAAAGAGGCACAACTTTGGCTTCAGGATTGCTAAGTTGCTGGGGATACTCAAAAACAATGCTATCTTCAAAACGCATATTGATCAAGCTCATATAAAGCTTCGCAAAAGTGAGCTCTTCCTCAACAGTTACCAATTGCTTGTTTTTCTGCTCTAGCACGTATCGATATACCTTGGAAAGCGCCGTGGTAAATCGCGTAGCAGCTTCTGGATTTTCCTCGATCAAACTCGTTAGCACGTTCAGGCTATTGAAAAGAAAATGGGGATCCAGTTGGTTCTTAAGCGCATCGAACTGCGCCGAAGCGGCCCCAGCAATGATTTTTTGTTCCTTTACCTTTTTTTCCTGAAGAAATTTATAGTAGTAAAATCCGTAAAATATGGTAACTACCACCATTGAAATGGCGAACGATACCAAATAATATCCAATTTCTTGATCGGCCAAGAAGCCCCCCACCGTATTGCCCTGAATAAATACTTCATCGAAGAAACGAAGCAAAAAAAGCATCCCTACGGTAATAATAATATTCCCTAGCGCCGCGCGCCAAAGATTTTTCCATTTATAAAGGGCCATTTTATACTTATCTACCAAATAGTACATAATGAGGTAGGCATTGGCCATATACAGCACAACGGAATAGAGCTGATTGTAAAGGAACCTTCTCAACAATTCCTTCCCGGAGCGAATCTCTACTCCGTTAAAATATTGGATTACACCTAGTACCACAAAAATGAGTGTACCAACAAAAAAAGCTTTTCCAAGTTCCTTGAAAAATCGGGTCATAGGTTATTCTTTACAATTGCGTTCCAAAACTTGCTGCGCGTACTCGCCCCCTCCTTGAGGATGAAAGGGACCTGCCGGTTTAAAGGTAGCAAAAAGTTCTATGGCACGGGCAATATCCTTACAGTAGGGTTCGGTAGACTGTCCAAAATACTGTGCAGAGCCCATATCCCATTCGGCTTTGCCAAGTACTACCCGTGGATTATCGGGGGCAAGCTGCAATGCTTTTTGGTACAGTTCGCCTATTTTGGCGCTATATTTCATTCCGTATTGTTGCCCGTCATAAACAATCCAGGCAGTGAGCAATTGTGCCTCCAAAACCAAGAGCTCTGCATTATCCTTTTCGAGCGCCTTCGCATCGTTGAGAAAGTTGCGGGCCTTTTCCATTTTCTGAACCATTTTTTCCCTGTCCTTTTCAGAAAAACTGGAAATAATGTGTATTTGTGCCACATAAAATGGGGGCAGCCAATTGTCTGGCTCGGCATTGGCAATACGTTCAAAAAGATTGACAGCTTCTTCGGGTTTTTGGTTAGACCAAAGATCAAAAGCGCGTTGCATTCCTTTTTCATAATTGGTTTGTCCGCTTACCGATAGGGCCAAGAGCGCAAGCGTTAAGAGAAGTAAATGTTTCATAGCTGTAAAATTTTAATAGTTACAAATTATAATGAAATGGTGATTTCTTTCGATTGGCCTCCACCTAAGGTAAAGGAAGCGTCTTCCCACTTTGGTGGACCAAAAAACCCCTTGGCACCGTTAGAGCAGCCATAATCTTCCGTAGGCATCATCCCCATGAACATATTGAGTTTTTCATTGTTATCTTCGTCGTGAAAACACGAAATGGCATAGGTGCCATCTGGCACATCCTGGAAGGTTACCGTGGCGGTTCTTTCTGAAATTTCCGACGATTGACTTTGGTAAGGCCGTTCCAAAAAATCCCCAGCCTCGTCGTACAGTCCTACGCGAACCATTCCGGTGTTCGAAGCGAAATCCTGAATGAATACAGTAATGTCGTTTTGCGCTGCGCAAAGGCTCGTAGTAAAGGCCGCTGCCATAAAAAGTAAGAGTGATTTCATAATTGTTGCTTTATGGTGACAAAAGTGCGTAATAAAAATTCCCACTAAAAAAGGAACTTACCGAATTGTTGAATCGCAGGGACGAACCGTAAGGCTACAGGTTATCCAATTGGTTATCGGTTCCATCTTCGCTGATTGTCCAGAAAAATCCGATGAAGAAAAATTGATCGGCGGCGGGACGAAGCGCACGTCGATTAAAGATTCCATCTGCATTTGGAACATTGGCGTATTGATAGCTGTTTATGTTTCGGAAGCCAAACACGTTGTTGACCGAGGCATACAGTATTTTTTGAGGAGACAGCAAATAGGCCCAATTTAGGCTCACATTGTTAAAGGCCTTTGTTTGCGCTTGCAAGAATCCAGGCTCATTTGGATTTGTGTAAGGACGCCCACTGGCAAATTGGTAGGCAAATCCCAGCTGGCTTTTCCAACTATCTACCCAATATTTAGCCACTACCGATACATTATGGGAATTTGCGAAGGGCGGCCGAGCTCTTTCTGGGTAATTCTGAAATTTTCGCTCGCTGTCGAGCCACGAATAGCTCACCCAATAGTCCATATTCTTCACGGTTTCATTGTCCCGCCAAAAAATGTCCACGCCCTGTGCATAGCCATCGCCGGTATTGCTATAAGAGGTTTCAAAAGAGGGCGTTTCGCTAGAAAAGGTGACAAGATTATCGTATTGCTTTCTGTAGGCTTCGGCACGAAAAATCCGATTGTTTGCCACATATTGATAATTCACTATATAATGCTGTGTTTTGCGAGCCTCTAGCTGGGTTGAGAACTTTAGGATATCGTTGTCTGGTTGTTGGAAGAAGTCGCCGTACGCAATAGAGAGTTGACTATTCTTTCCCGTCTTATAGGCAAGCGATGCTCTAGGCGAAAGGGTAATTTCCTTAAAAAGGGAGCTATACTCTGCGCGTAAGCCTGCCTTGAGCGCCAATTTCCGGGAAAAAACAAGGTCCAATTCGCTAAAGGTAGCTGTGATGGGGTTTTCAAATCCGTAAGTGGCTAGAATTTCGTTTTCTGCAAAGCGTTCTTCAAAATCGGTCAAAAATTGTTCTACTCCCAGATGCCACTTCACCCGATTGCTAAAGCGCTTCCTAAATGTGCTCTTAATATGAATGGAATGTTCCCGGTTGTCTATGTCGCTAGAATGTATATCGAAGGCATTTTTTCCGTATGTATAGCTTCCGCCCACAAAAGCTTTCCATTTGTTTCCCAGTGAAGCCGTATAGTTAGCATTGGTATAGAAATTATAATTTCTCAATCCAAATTGCACTCCCTGCGGATTGTTAATATCCTCTTGGGTAAGTTCGAACTGTGTAGCGTCGAATGCACCATACCATTTAAACAGGCCGTTTTTGGTGTTTTTCCTGAATACGCTCTCACCGGCAAAAGCCTTAAAGGGTTTTTCCCAATCATTTCGGTCTGGGAAAATAGCGATATAGGGCGCCAGATTTATATAAGAGGTATTGACACTAAGCGAACTTTCGTCCCATTTTTGGGTATTCCCTACCCCAGCGCCCAAACTCATTACGTTAATTTCAGTTTTTTCCTGGTCGGGTTCGTCTATCGTATTCAAGAGCAGTACCGATGACAGCGCCTGTCCATACTCAGCAGAGTATCCTCCCGTCGAGAAGGTTATGCCATCGAACAAAAAAGGACTGTATCTCCCACGCGTAGGAATATTGTTAGTAGTTGGTGTGTAGGGGGTAAACACACGAATGCCATCTATAAATATCTGTGTTTCCCCCGCATCGCCGCCTCGTACAAAAAGCCGGCCATCTTCGGCAACAGTTGTTGTGCCTGGCAGCGTTTGAAGGGCGCCCACAAAATCACCCAAAGCACTGGCTGTAGTCACCACATCGAGTGGTTTCAAAACAGATACCTTGCTATTATCGCTTGCCTCAAAGGTCCCGGCCGAAAGCACGACCGTGTCAAGTGAGTTCACATCCTCACGAAGCACAATAGTGAGGTTTTGCATCATTGTGGGAAGTGCCGTAAAACGATAAGTCTCGAACGACATAAACGATACTACGAGAGTTTGGGGGCTTGTTTCTGAAGTTTCAAATGAAAAAGTACCGTCTGCCGCAGTCGTGGCGCCATCGTAGGTACCCTCTAGGTATACATTTGCACCCAAAATGGGAGTACCATTTTTTTGTAGCACCGTGCCCGAAATGGAAATTTGGGAATGTAATGCCCCCGAGAGGAAGGTAATGATGAGGAATAGCAGGTAATTCGATTGGGTTGGTCTCATAGTTTGTAAATTCAACTATCCCAAAATTGCTATGCTTTAGGCGGTTTTCAGAATAAAAAAAACCGAATTGTCGAATAAGCTTCCCCAATTGTTCGCCATCAATTATAACGTTTCTTTAGAACTATGGGGCGCAAAAAATGCTATCTTCGACCCAACAACCTTGTGATATGACCGATGCCAAAAAAATTGAGAACTATTTAAAGAAGCACGCCCAGTGGGCGGGTGTGCTCGATACACTTCGCACTGTATTCCGTAGCACTGGATTGGAGGAAACCGTGAAATGGGGCACTCCCCACTACACCTACAACAATAAGCTGGTGGCGGGTTTGGCGGGCTTCAAGAATCATTGTGCCATTTGGTTTCACCAAGGCGTGTTTTTAAAAGATCCCCATAATAAGCTCATCAACGCACAAGAGGGTACTACAAGAGGTTTGCGACAATGGCGCTTTGAAGAAGGTGAAACGGTAAATGTGGACTTGGTGCGTAGCTATATCGAAGAGGCCATTGCAAATGCCCAAACCGGTAAGGAAATTGCTCCGCAGCCCAAAAAAAAGCTAACCCTCTCGCCGCTTTTACTTCAAGCTTTCAAAGACGATGCATCGCTCAAAGAATCATTTTCCAAACTAACACCCGGTAGGCAGCGCGAATATGCCGAACACATCGCATCGGCCAAGCAGGAGGCTACCCAGCAACGTAGATTGGAAAAATGCATTCCAATGATCAAACAGGGAAAGGGTTTGCACGACAAATATAAAAATTGCTAAGCTCTTATGAAGCCCCGATTTAAGCGCTATACATTTAGACAACTCTGGTTTTACGCCCGCCGTGCCTTTTGGATTCTCATTTCGTGGGTAATTATTGCCAACATTATCTTTTTCTATGAGTTTTTTACCCTTGCAAGCAATGACATTCTAAGTTCGGCATTTGATTTCAAGCAAGCGTTTACCGCCAACCTTATCTTCTCGGTGACCGCTGGTATTATTGGGGGCATCGTCACCATTAACCTAATGGAGCGTTGGTTGCGCAAACACGCTTTCTGGAAGGCGCTTCTGTACATCGTGCTTACTTATGTGGTAGTGGCCTTTGTGGTGAGTACAATGGGAGCGCTCTATTTCTATAGTGAAGAATATGCACAGCCCTTTTACCACGCCGACGTTATAGGAGAACTTGCGATTTTCTTTGGCACATGGCTGTTTCTTAAAAATTTTATTATTTGGCTGTTTATCGTAATTGGCACCCTTATCGTATTAATGGTAAACGATAAATACGGTCCCGGGGTTTTTGTCGATTACCTCTTAGGGAGGTATTTCCACCCAAAACATGAGCGTCGCATCTTTATGTTTGCCGATATTAAAAATGCTACAGGTATAGCTGAAGAACTGGGCGAAGAAAAATACTTTAATTTATTGAAGGACTTTTTTCGGGATATCGCCCCTGCTATCGTGCAAACCCGTGGCGAAGTCTACCAATATGTTGGCGATGAGGTAGTGATTTCTTGGAAGATGAAACACGGATTAAAACGCGGCAATGCCATACAATGTTATTACAGTATGCGGCGCATTATCGACTATAAGGCCGGAAAATACCGTAAAAAATATGGTGTAGTGCCCGATTTTAAGGTAGGCTACCACTACGGTCCCGTGATGGTGGGCGAAATAGGCCAGATAAAACGAGACATTGCCTTCTCGGGTGATGTGCTCAACACCACGTCGCGCATACAGGCGCTTTGCAACGAGCTTGGTGTAAAGATTTTGGCTTCGGAAGCATTTGCCAATGTAGCCTTCAAACTCCCAAAAGGGGTAACACGCCATAGTATGGGCGAAGAAAAACTGCGAGGAAAAAGTGAGGAAATAGGTTTGGTTACCTATCAAAAGGAAAAATAGTGTATTTTTCAGGTAGAACCTTAAAATGCATTTCTATGAAAACCGATACTTATACCAAAATCGTCCTTACCGTAATCGCCATAAGCCTTACTGCGAATGTACTGAGGGACATTGATTTGATACCCACGGCCCATGCTTCAGAAACGGCCGGCTCCATCCCTAAATATCAGCTGGTGCCTATTTCAGAAAACAATACAATCGATGTACGTTTGGTAGATATCAACACCTACGACGAACTGAACGTGAATTTAAAAGGCGTAGACACCTACGATGAGGTTAAGGTAAACTTGAAACGTATCGAAACGAATGATGAACTGGACGTGAACCTCGATGAAATTGGGGGCTCCTTCGTTTCAATGGGAGGGCCCGTGCCAGTACGAATCGATTAATCACCTAAAGGACCTAATTTTTTAAACGGCCGTATAATGAGTCGGGCCGCCCTATCGTAGTTAATGTAGTTGTAGGTCCAGTTGAAAAAGGTCACTACTCTATTGCGAAAGCCCACCAAGAAATAGAGATGTACGAACATCCATAAAAACCAGGCAAAAGCACCGCCCAAATGCATTCCCTTGATATCGCAAACGGCTTTGTTACGCCCAACCGTTGCCATCGTTCCTTTGTCGAGATACGTAAACGGTTGCATAGGCTTTCCCTTCAAGTGGTCGCTCAAATTCTTACCTAAATGTTTGCCCTGTTGTATCGCGGGCTGTGCCACTTGAGGATGACCCTTGGGGAATGCTTCGGTTTCCATTAGGGCGATATCTCCAATGGCAAAGATAGTCTCAAAGCCCTCAATACGGTTGTAGCGATCTACACGATACCGGTTCGCTTTCTCTATCAACGCCCTTCCGTCGATGCCATTAATGGGTGCCCCGGTAACCCCTGCAGCCCAAATAAAGGTTGAAGTTTCAAAATCGCGGCCTTCCTTCGTCGTTACGGTAATACCATCGTAGTCTTCTATCATTGTATTTAGGTGTACCTGTACCCCCAAGTTCTCGAGATACTTCTGTGCCATTCGAGAAGCTTCCTCACTCATGGGCGGCAGTACCCTATCCAATCCTTCCAACAGGTGCACCTGCATATCCTCCTCTTCCAGATGGGGATAATCATGTTCTAGAATACCCTTTCTAAACTCGGCAAGGGCACCGGCCAACTCCACACCTGTGGGACCTGCACCAGCTACCACGAAATTTAACAGTCGGTGGCGTTCGGCAGCGTTATCGGTCATATCGGCCTTTTCGATATTTTGCAACATTAAGCTTCGAATATCCAACGCTTGGGGCACGGTTTTCATGGGCATGCTGTGAGCCTGTATATTCTCGTTTTCGAAATAATTGGTGCGGGTGCCCGTGGCAATGACCAAATAATCGTAGGGTAGCTCGCCAATACTAGTTTCAACAGATTTGTTGCGGGTATCGATGTATTTTACTTCTGCGAGCCGAAAATGAAAATGTTTGTTTTTTCTGAAAATCTTGCGCAAGGGGTAGGCGATGGAGTCTGGCTCCAAACCCGAAGTGGAAACCTGGTACAATAAGGGCTGGAACGTATGGTAATTGTGCCGGTCGAAAAGTACTATCTGTGCCTTGGCTTTTTTTAATTTCTTAATGAGGTTGATGCCGCCAAAGCCGCCGCCAATGACAACGATTCGGGGCAAATGGGTATCGGGTATGTTCATAGTGCGTAGTAAACTCTCTAAAGTTACGATTTGTAGGGGGAAGGGCAGAAAAACCGCTCAATTTTTAAGAATTTTGTAACAAAGCGAACCGAGCCATAACTAATAAATCGCTAACCATACAACCTTGACGAAAGAACTCGAACATAGTTTTGTTACGCAACTGGAAGAGAACCAGAACATTGTACATAAAATTTGCAGGTTGTACACCAACGACCAAGATTCGCACAATGATTTGTTTCAGGAGATAACCATTCAGCTATGGAAGGCGTACCCGAAGTTCCGGGGCGACTCAAAGTTCAGTACTTGGATGTATCGGGTGGCCCTAAATACGGCCATTACTCTGTACCGAAAATCGAAGCGAAGCATTACCACCCAAGATTTTGAAGGGGTTAGCTTCAAGATCAAGGCCGACCCGTACGATGATACGGTAGAGAAACAGCTGAAATTGATGTACAGTGCGGTAAAGGATTTAAACGATATCGACAAGGCGCTGATATTCTTGTACCTAGAAGACAAAAATTACAGGGAGATTGCCGAAACCTTAGGGATTTCCGAAGTGAACGCAAGGGTGAAGATGAACCGAATCAAGGAAAAATTACGTAAAATACTGAATCCTTAGAGTGGATTAAGAATATGGACGAACTCGAATTATTAAAAAAGGAATGGCAGACCCGGGAGCAGCACCTCCCGAAATTGTCGTACAACGACATTTACAAGATGTTGTTGAAAAAATCTTCTTCCATCGTGAAGTGGATTTTCTACATAAGCATTGCCGAACTTGTGTTCTGGACCCTCCTGTCGTTCTTTATACCCGAATCGAGCCGACAGGTAAACGAGGGGATGGGATTGCACGATGTGAGTTTAGTTGCCAACATAATAAACTACATCGTATTTGCGGCCTTTATTTACCTGTTTTGGATGAATTACAAAAAAATTCAGGTTACCGACTCGGTAAAAGCGTTGATGAAGAACATCCTCAAAACCCGAAAGACCGTAAAATACTTTGTTATTTATAATGTAGGCATTTCCGCCTTGAGCCTACTCGTCGTAAACATTTATTTCTACTTTGAACGAGAGCAACTGTTCAAGGTCCTCTCTGGGTACGAGGATTATGCCAACCTAACCTTAGAAAAATTTACCACCGTGTTCTTCCTTGCACAGTTCATTTTCGGGGTAGTATTGCTGTTGTTGCTGCTTTTGTTCTACCGTGTGGTTTACGGTATATTGATGAAAAGACTAAAGCGAAATTACGGCGAACTGAAAAAGATGGAACTTTGAGAAATAGCAGAGAAATCAATCAAATTGCATTGGTATCAATAGTTCAAACATAGCACAGCAAAATGAGTTTCTGAATGGCAACTCGGCGTAGCAATTGACCGGTTTACAACTTTTTACTAAATTTCACGTTTTTGATACGGTCTGAATGAAGCCTGAATGAAGAAATTGAATCCTGTTGTGTATTCATTTCCAGCACATAGTTATTTACCAGTAATTTACTGGGGGTGACTAGCAAACCGCTCTGTGCTTTACCATTTAATGTAACGTTATAGTTTTTTTCGCTGTCGTGACTAATGGAAAATTCAGCATTGGTCTCATCGTTAACGAACACACCAGCTATTTTCTTGAAATCGAAATTGCTCCAGTCGAAATCTTTTCTCGTTAGGCTATATGGTGCGTGGTTGGTGTAATATGCGGTCACGACCATTTCACCTTCCTCATTTCTATAAAATTCTTGCTTAAATGCAGGGTCGAACTTTTGGTGGAAAATATTGTCCGATTCCCTCACAATTTCCGTTTCGCCTCGACCCACACGGTTCAATACAATACTGCCGTTATCTTTCTTCTTAAACTCGAACGAAAAATTATTTGGGGTTAAGTACATCCCCAGAAGTTCCTCTTCATTGATAAACGATCCAACTTTAGACGGTTGGGTCTTTATAAAGCTTGCATCATCTTTCAAATTCAAAACTGCATCGGCCATTTGTCTCGTTTGCATTGAGGGAATTATCTTTCCACTATTGGTCATCGTAATGATGCTAATGTTTTCGGTCTCAAACCTCAAGACAGTGGCTTTCCAGGCACCAGTAGCTCCTTCGTGAAATATGATTGGCAAACCTTTGTGCTCGCCAAACTCTAACCCATAACCATAGTTAAATTTAGTTCGTGCTCTGTCAAGCTGTTGGCTTTTTTGGATTACATTCCTTGAAATACCTGGAGATCCATAACCTTGTACCCATTTTTCCCATTCCACTTGGTCATTCAACGTAGAGAAAAAGTTCCCATCACCAGCGACATTCCACGTCCAATCATAAGTTGTCCAAGTATCAAAATTAAAATAAGCTTTCGCTATTGGACCCGCGATGGCCGTATAGTCATTTTCGAACGATGTGTCGGGCATATTTAGTTTGGCAAATAGTTCGTTAGTGAAATCGATAAAAGATTTTTTAGAAACGCTTTCAACGATCTCAGCAAGTAATATATAATTTGAATTACTGTATAGATATTCGGTACCAGGCGTAAAATTCAAATCTTGCTGCGCCTTTAAAAGGCGTATTGCGTCTTGATTATTATAAACTTGTTCCCACCAGGTTTTACCTTGCAAGGACCACAGGTCATAAACATCTCGTATCCCACTGGTGTGGTTCAGTAAATCGTGTATGGTAATTTTGGCTTCGATGCTTTGAAATACTTCTGGTATATACTTTCTAAAATCGTCGGTTAAATTTAGTTTGTTTTCTTCCTCCAATACTAAAATGGCAAGGGCCGTAAACTGTTTGCCATTAGAGGCCAAATTAAACCGAGAGTTCCCATCGATTTTTGTACTGTCCTCAAGACATTCAAATCCGCCATAGTTTTGATAAATTAGTTTTCCACCAGCGATAATAGCAGTAGCCATTCCGGGTGCTCCTTCAGGAATATCTTGCGTAGCAATGCTATCAAGTTTTAATATTTGGGATTCAGAAAGCATTTGCTGCCCAATAACAACACTCATCACGCCGCAGAATAGAAGAATGGACAGTATCGTTTTCATAGATTGGATTTTAACAGGAAAGTATCGATAGGCCGAGGAATAGAAATCAATACCGCCATTGCCGTTCCTTGTTGAGTTCCTCTTGGCTTTGAATCTCTTCCTTTGGAATTACTTTAAGAAAGGAAGGGTGTTGTTCTATGGCGTATTCCAATTTTTCTACAATTTGATCGATGGTTTCATTCTCATAGTCAATTTCCAATGGCTCTTTTATTTCCATAGATTGCAGGATACCACGCTTCTTAATTCGCAATCCCTTTTTATCGAACGACCGTCTAAAACCGTCGATAACTATCGGCACGACCACCGGCCTGTTTTTTTTAATTATATGTGCGGTACCCCGCCGGATAGGTTTCCAAGGTTTGGTGGTTCCCTGGGGGAAGGTGATTACCCAACCATCGTTAAGCGCCTTGGTAATATTGCTAACATCGCTCATCTTAACCTGCCTATTTACGTCCTTTCCCTCGGCGCGCCAGGTTCGTTCAATGCTTACGGAACCTGCATAGGCCAAAATTTTTGGCAAGAGACCAGACTGCATCGTTTCCTTGGCCGCCACAAAATAGATATTGAGCTTGGGGTTCCAGAGGTAACCAATATTCTTGATGCTATCTACGCGTCCGCTTAAACTGGCATTGAAAACATGGAACATCGCCACTACATCGGCAAAATAGGTTTGGTGGTTCGAAACAAACAGCACATTGTTCTCTGGCAAGTTCTTTATGATTTCGCTCCCATCAATTTCCAGACGGTTAAATCCCTTAAAGCGTCTGTGCGTAAGCGCCCCCAAAATTCGTATCAGCCACTTTTTCAGAAATAAGATGTGCCCAAAAGGATTTCTTTTAAAAAGCCCCATAGTATAAAGTTCAAAATATACCGCCCCCTCTTCCGAAAAGGCATGAAAGCAAAGATACAAAAATGCCCCGTTACAACAGTTGTTTTAGCAATTCGCGCACCTCGCTGAGCATCATGGCGGTAGCGCCCCATACCACATGATTGTTTAGCATATAGGCCGGCACCTCTACGTTGGTAGCATACGAGGTGGTAAGCGTTTTGGTCACCAACATACCGTCGTCCAGAAAATGGCTTAGCGGTACTTCTATAAGCGCTTCGACCTCCTCTTCTTGCGGGACGAACCTAGGAGTATCGAGGGTAATACCCAAATAAGGCTGCACAAAGAAGTTGCTAGGCGGAATGTAAATTTCGGTGAGTTCCTTCAAAACCGAAATGTGGTCTCGGGGCACCCCTACCTCTTCTTCGGTTTCCCGTAGGGCAGCATCTTGTAGCGAGGCATCTCCCGCTTCCAATTTTCCGCCGGGAAATCCTACCTGCGCGGAGTGTACTCCCTTGTAGGTTTTGCGCAGAATCAAAATGAGATGGGTCTCCTTGGAACGGGCAGGGTAAAAGAGGGCCATTACACCGGCTTTCTTTGCGTTTGCCTGCAACCGCGCCGTGCGTTTCAGTTCGTCAAGGCGCTCCATAGGGGCCATTTTAAATTGAACCGATTCGCCCGGAAGCTCCATTTTTGTTACTTTTACAATCCGTTTTTCAAACTCACGAAATGTCATTCCATCGTATTTTTCAATTGTATATCCTGTGCCTGGCGGTATTGCCGCTGGTAAGCTGTGAAGATAACAAAAAGGAAGGCAAAACTGCCAATACCACAGAAATAGCAACCGACTCGATTTCTTCTTCTGAAGAAAAGAAGGCGCCGCCAGCAAAGAATACTCCCACCTACCCCCTACTTACCAACGAAAATGTGGAGGCTTTCCTTACCCAATACGGGGCCGAGAATCCAGAGACCGCGATACGCATTGGCACTCGGTTTGGCGATATCGACATTACCCTTTTTGAGGATACCCCACTGCACCGTGCCAATTTTATCTATCTCGTAAAACGGGGCTATTTTGATGAAACCTTTTTTAGCCGCGTGGTTCCCAATTTCATTATCCAAGGGGGCAATAGCGATAATTTTTCAACTGCCAAAAAGCGCACCAACATTGGTAATACCTACCAATTGCCTGCCGAGATTGTCCCGGGGCGAATCCATACTTATGGGACGGTAAGCGGCGCTAAGGAATACCGTGAAAATCCAGATAAGAAAAGTCATCCGTTCGAGTTTTTTATCTTCTTGGGCCCACCTTCGGCCACGGGCCACCTGGATGGCAACTACACCATCTTCGGAAAGGTGACAGACGGAATGGACGTAGTAGAGAAAATTTCCGAATTACCAACCGACGAAGGCGACTGGCCCTTGCAGAATGTTTACATCGACGTGTCCATTCGTGAATAGCGCTTACGGTTCTTCCCTAAGTTCGCGCTTGCTATAAATACTTGGCAGCGATAGCTTGAAGTACACGGCCAGCAACCTAACCGTAATGACGATCGATCCAGACACGATAACGATGATATCTTCTGAAAGTGATGTCTTTAGCAAGGCAAAATAAGCTACACCGCCCAATATGCAAGCCGTGGCATAAATTTCCTTCCGGAAGATTATAGGGATTTCGTTGCATAGAATATCGCGTATTACACCTCCAAAACACGCTGTCATAGTGCCTAAGGCAATGCAAATAAGTGGCGGCAGGCCAGCAGCGATGCCTTTTTCTACACCCACGATGGTGTAGAGCGCAATTCCAATGGTGTCGAACAGAAAGAGCGATTTGCGAACATAGCCTAATTTTTTTCGAAATATGATGGCAAATACGGCCGCACCGGCAATGACGTAGACAAAGGTAAGATTGCGCATCCAGGTGATATTCGCATCGATTAATATATCGCGCAGGGTGCCGCCTCCAGCAGCCGTTACAAAGGCGATGATAAAAATACCGAATACATCCATTCGCTTCTTAAGCGCTGTAAGCACGCCCGAAATGGAAAACGAAATAGTTCCTAAGATATCGATTAACAAAAATAGGCTCACATGTGCTGGGTATAATGGTTATAATCTTTCAAAACCGTATCGATAAACTGCTTGTCGTACAAGGGCGACGATATGTTAAGCACTTCTTCCACCTTCGTTCTCAAAGCGTGAAGGGTTTTATAATCATGCGATTGCACCGCTACAAGGTAGATTTCCTTTATAATGCGCACATCCTTGTCGGTCAACTGGGTTACCGTAGTAAAAGTTGGCAGGTATTCTTCGGAAATTTCCTCTAGAATAGTATGTTGCAGCGACACATTGTTTTTGGTACGAATTACCACGGTACCCGCAGCAAGATCGCCAAGGCGCTGACGCCTTTCGGTAAAAATAATGGTTAGAAGTCCTATCGATGCGAAGAACAACCAGATGTCGACCAGCCGAAGCATCCACAACACCAAGTAATTGCTCCAATGAACCGAACTGCCATCTATTTTAACCACCTTGATCTTTAGTATCATCTTGCCCAAGGTACGCCCGTTAAATAAAATATGCATATACAGCGAATAGAAGAAAACGGGCAGCAACAATAGTTGGTTGATTCCAAAGACGGTCCAGGAGTCTTCCAGTGAATTACCTAGGAATCCAGTGATAAGATTGACGATGTAAAAATAGAGTGAAAAAAGGAAAAGATCTATGAGCACGGCGAGGATGCGCTCGCCCACACTGGCAATTTTATAATCTAGATTGACATTTTGTGTGGTATTGATTTCTAAATTTGCCATATAAGCGCAAGTGAGTATCTTTAGCTAAATTTTCAAGATGCGGGAAGCAGCCTTCGTAAAGCAAAATAAAGAAAAATGGATAGCTTTTGAAAAAGCAATAACGCTTAATTCAAAAATAAATCCAGATGCGTTGGCCCAGCAGTATATCCACCTTACCAACGATTTGGCCTATGCGCAAACCTATTACCCCAACAGCAAGACGTTGCAATACCTTAACGGTCTCGCTTCGCAGGCGCACCAAACGATATACAGTAACAAAAGGGAAGACAAGAACCGAATCGTACAATTTTGGAAATATGAGTTTCCCCTCTTCTTCGCGCAATACCACCGCACCCTGCTTTATTCTTTTTTAATATTTGCATTCGCAACTGCGATAGGCGTGGTGTCAACAATTCACGACGATTCCTTTGTACGGCTCATTTTGGGGGATGCGTATGTGAACGAAACGTTGGATAACATCGAAAAGGGCGATCCTACCGCTATTTACAAAAGCGGGGGGCAGTTGGGTACCTTTATAGGGATTACCGTGAACAATATTCGTGTGGCCTTCCTGGCATTTGCCTTTGGGGTGATTACCTCGGTAGGGACAGGTTATATCTTGTTTAGCAACGGGATTATGCTGGGCGCGTTTTTTACTTTTTTCCACAATCGCGATCTGTTATTTGAAGCTTCCAAGAATATTTGGCTGCACGGCACTATCGAGATTTCTGTAATTGTAGTGGCCGGGTGTGCCGGATTGGTTATGGGCAACAGCATCTTGTTCCCAAAAACGTACTCAAGACTCACATCTTTTGCACGTGGCGCCAAGGACGGACTTAAAATCGTGGTTAGCACAGTTCCTTTTTTCGTGCTGGCCGGCTTTATAGAAGGATTTATTACACGCTATAGCAACATGCCTACATGGTTGGCCTTCGCCATAATAGGAAGTTCACTAGCACTTATCGTTTGGTACTACATTATTTACCCAATCTATTTAAACCGAACTTATGCCCCGTAAATTCATAGAAATGAGACAGCGCCGAGATATTGGAGAAATTATTTCGGTATATTTTGAATTTTTTAAGCTGAACCTCAAAAATTACTTGAATATGTTCATCACCTACAACGGCATATTCATTATTGGTTTTATTGCGGTAAGTTACTTATTGGTAACAGGATTTGTAGGCTCATTGCAAACCAATCAAAATGCCAGCATTGGGAACGCCAATTTTGACGATTCTGTAATCTACTTTGTCCTAGGTATCCTTGGCTTCATTTTTCTTATGGTAATTACGGCGATTCTAAATTACAGCCTTGCCGCCGCATATATGGTACAGTACGAAGAACGAAAAACCAACGTTATTCCCCGCCAAGCGGTATGGGGTATGGTAAAGGACAATTTGGGAAATATCATAGTGTTTATCTTATTGCTCATTATGATTTACGTAGGGATTTTTATAGCAGGTGCCATACTCTCGATTGTTCCTTTAGTAGGTACTTTGGCATTTTACTTAATTATGCTCGCGTACACGGCCTGGATGGGCCTTTCGTTTATGGTTCTATTGCAGGAGGGCAAAACCGTTACCGATAGCCTGAGCGAGGGTTGGAATTTGCTCATAAAAAATTTCTGGAAAAGCGTTCTGGTCAATCTGGTCATTGGCATCTTGGTAGCCATCCTATTGCTCTTGGTTACGGTCGTTCCCGGCGTTCTCTTGGGTGCTTACAGTTATTTCACCATCGAAACAGGCGCCGAAATTGCAAATTCCCCACTTTCCAAGCTCATTTGGACGGTCGGTTTAGCAGTGGTCATGGTCGTATATTGCCTGAACCAATCACTGCAGCAATTCATCAATGGGGTGCTGTACTATTCCCTGCACGAGCAAATGTATAATGAGCACGCCCGTTCGCAAATTGATAAAATTGGCAGTGATGCATAAAGGCTCAACTTTCAAATTGATTTGCTGTATCCTTTGGATGCATTCAGCAGCTTGGTCGCAAGCCCCATCGCAATTGCAAATTGACAGCACCGTTGTAGAAAAACGTGCTTTTGAAGAGGGATTTAGAGATCGTTATGCTTCCGAAGCCTTTCAATACGACCAACTGGAAGGAGAGGCCCAAAATCTCTTGGCGCGGTTCTTAAGATGGGTGCTAAATGGTTTGGGAGATGTTCTCGGCTTTGAGGTGAATCCGGCCACGATTGAAGCAGTAAAATTGCTTGTATACGGGGTATTTATTTTATTGGCAATATATCTCATCGTTCGGCTGTTGGTGGGCCAGCGGGCCACGTCCTTTTTTTCGCCCAAAGGAAGCAAAGTAGCGCCATTGGCTTTTTCCGAAGAAGAAATAACCACTATCGATCTCGATGCCCACGTGCAGCAGGCATTGGCCCAAGGTGACTATCGCCTTGCCTTGCGGTATTTATACCTGAAAGCACTGCGCCAACTGTCGCATCATAACATTATTCATTGGGATCCCGATAAAACGAACAGTGATTACCTTCGGGAAATAACCGCGTCCGAACTTAAAGAACCATTTATAAGAATATCGTACCTGTACGATTATGTCTGGTACGGCGAATTTCCTTTGGAAAAACAAGGGTATGTAACTGCACAAGGATATTTTGAGCAACTTTCAAAACAATTGACACATGTTCGATAAACGCTCAAAACGGGTTTTATATGCCTTCGGAATTGCCCTGTTGCTAATTGCCATTTCTGAAATGGTAAGGCCTAAACCCATCGATTGGTCCACTAGCTATACCGCCTGGGATAAGATTCCCTTTGGAAGTTTTGTACTTTATGAAGAGCTCCCGAAGCTCTTCCCCACTGCCACCTTTCGCCACATTGAAAAAGACCCTTTTGAATTTTTAGCGGAAGAAGCCACCGATGAAAAATCTGCCTATCTGTTTATAAATGAAAATCTCTTCTTCGATGCCAATCAAGTAGCTGCCCTGCAAGACTATGTCACCCGTGGAAATACGGCATTTCTTTCCGCCAGGGACTTCGGTCACATACTCGAAGATACACTGTCATTTCAACTTGCTGGCAGGTATACCGTATTGCA
>CAZXDP010000049.1:0-20166 GCA_964639255.1 uncultured Flavobacteriaceae bacterium | reverse complement strand
TGGGCCGAATCGATGAAGAACCTTTTTTCGATACCAATGTAATACGGGAGTATGCGGAAGCTATGCGAGAACGATTGCTATATCCATTTCCGAAGTATGCGAACAATTAGTAAAGACAATCCATGACACTTTCAGAAAAAGACCAACAGTATATTTGGCATCCCTTAACCCAGCACCAAACTGCCGATGCGCCCATTGCCATTGTAAAAGCCAAGGGTGTGTTACTCTGGGACGAGAACGGCCGAACGTACATAGACGCCATTAGCTCTTGGTATACCGCTATGTACGGTCATTGCAATGACCATATCATAAATGCTGTACACCAACAAATGCAGCAGTTAGACCAAGTTGTATTTACGGGCTTTACCCACCAGCCGGCCGTCCAACTGTCAGAACGGCTATTGGAAATACTGCCCAGCGGCCAAAAGAAAATATTTTTCAACGATAACGGCTCAACTGCGGTAGAGGCTGCTATTAAAATGGCGCTTCAATACCATGAAAATAAGGGGAAAAAGCGCAATGTGCTCATTGCCCTTGAAGACGGATTTCACGGCGACACCTTTGGTGCGATGAGCGTTTCGGGTCTGTCGGTATACAACGGTCCCTTTGAGGACCACTTTCTAAAGGTGATTCGTATACGAATACCAAAAAAGGGAAGCGAAGAATCGTTGTCGCAATTGCAACGAGCGATACGAGAGCATCCCTGTGCGGCTTTTATTTACGAGCCGTTGGTGCAAGGGGCGGCAGGAATGAAATTTCACGACGCTACCGCGCTCGATGCGCTACTACAGGAATGCAAGGCAAACGGCGTACTTTGCATCGCCGATGAGGTAATGACGGGGTTCGGGAAAACCGGTAAGCTGTTTGCTTCCCAGTTTTGTAGTGAGCAGCCGGATATTATTTGCCTAAGTAAATCCCTTACGGCGGGCATGTTGGCTATGGGCATTACCAGTTGTGCCCAACACATATACGACGCGTTTTTGGATACCGAAATTCACAAGGGCTTTTTCCATGCCCACACGTATAGTGCAAATCCGTTGGGGTGTGCCGCGGCTATCGCGGGAATCGAATTGCTGCTTTCAGAAACGATGCAGGATAACATACAGCGTATTTCTAAGCGTCACGCACAGTTCGTCAAAAGCGTGGAAGCGCATCCCAAGGTTGCCAATGTTCGGTATTTGGGGGTTATCTTGGCGATAGACCTCTATTTACCCATGGAACGTTATGGGAGCCTGCGCAACCAGTTGTTCCAATTCTTTATGGAAAAGGGAGTTTTCCTGCGGCCCTTGGGCAATACTATTTATATAGTACCACCCTTTATTACCACCAACGAGCAATTGGATGGTCTCTATGTAACACTGCGGGAGTCACTGGATGTTTTTTAAACATTTTTCGGTAGGAAGAAGCACCTAATGGTTTATTTCTTACTTTCGTTTAAATACCTTTTAAAAATATGATGCATCCGCACACCGAAATAAAATTTATAAGCCCATCCATTGGGTACGGCGTAATTGCTACAAAACGTATCCCTAAGGGCACCATTACCTGGGTACAGGACGAGCTGGACCAGGTTTACACTCCATCGCAGGTGGCCGCTATGAAACCGCTTGCCCAAGCAATGATCGATAAATATACCTTCAGGAACAATCAAGGAAATTTTGTGCTGTGCTGGGATATCTCGAAATATGTGAATCACAGTTTTACATCCAATTGCATTAGTACGGCGTACGATTTTGAGATCGCGGTTCGCGATATCGAGGTGGGTGAGGAGCTTACCGACGACTATGGTTATTTGAACGTTACCGAGGCCTTCGATGCTGAAGATGAGGGAACCGAGCGTACGCGGGTATACCCAGACGATCTCTTGAATTTCCACGAGCAGTGGGATGCCCTCCTGCGAGCGGCGTTTTTGCAGCTCACCTCCGTAGAGCAACCCATGTTACGCTGGTTAGATACCGAAACCCAGGCACGTGTTAAGCGCATTTCAAAAGGGGACGAACCCATGGTTTCAATCAAATCGCTTTATTTTAGCGGGTCTTAGGAAACGAATACCAAAAATTATAATCACGATTTGGTCTAGTTCCCATCGCCGTCACGTATTTTTGTGGCAAATAATTCAATTTTGCAACATCCCATATCCATAACTGGTATTGCTTCCCTATCGCCTTTTGGAGCTACACCCTCCGAAATGTGGCAGCATTGCCTTTCTGGTAGGCCATTGTTCAAAAAGCATGCTTTCGATGGACAGCCGCTTTGGGTGGCGCCCTTGGGAGAAACCGCCCAAAGGGAACTAGAACAGTTTTTGCAGGAACGACCCCAATATGCCAAATTAGATCGCTCTGTGAGCATGGCCGTATTGGCTTCCAAGAAAGCAGTTGATGCTACTGGGATGGCCCCAAACGGTGCGGTTGGGATCAATATTGGTTCCTCCAGGGGCGCAACCGCCTCCTTCGAGCGCTATCACGGCCAATTCGTTAAGGGTGAGCCATTATCACCTTTCGCCTCTCCCACTACCACCTTGGGAAATATCTCCTCGTGGGTGAGCCAGGAACTTGGAGCAGAGGGCTTTCAAATGGAGCATTCCGTAACCTGTAGTACTTCATTGCACGCCTTGTTGAATGGCGTGGCATGGTTGCGGTCGCATATGGCCGATGGATTTATCGTGGGTGGAAGCGAAGCAGCGCTCACACCATTTACCGTCGCCCAGATGCAGGCGCTTAAATTATACACCCAGTCTGAAAATATGTTCTGTTGCGAATCCATGCGCTTTCAAAAGAAGCACAATGCTATGGTGCTTGGCGAGGCGGCCTCTATCGCAGTATTGGAGCGGGGTATTTCCAACCGCACCAAAGCCGTGGTCTTGGGCTATGGCCTTGGTACGGAACCATTGACCCACGGCACCTCCATTTCAGAACAGGGCGATTGTCTTCAAAAGGCAATGACAGCTGCGTTGGAAAGCGCTCAACTGGATACCGTAGATGCCGTTATAATGCACGCTCCTGGAACGGTACAGGGCGATCTTTCGGAAAAAAAGGCAATCGATGCTGTTTTTGGTAGGCAATTGCCACTGCTTACCTCCAACAAATGGCTTATCGGGCATACGTTTGCGGCCTCAGGGATGCTAAGTGTGGAAATGGCGGTGCTTATGCTGAAACACAATAAATTCATTGAAAATCCCTTCTATGGCAATTCACACCATTTACCAGAACAGATATGCTCAATTATGGTAAATGCCGTAGGCTTTGGGGGGAATGCAGTGAGTGTCGTGCTTTCGAACAGTTTTTAGGAAAGATGTGAGTTTTTTCTGAAGATATTCGATGGGTGTAGTTGCGCCCATTCAAGAGAGACACAATCAAACAAAGTAATCGGCCATCGGTTGTTCGTTTTTTCCCTATTTTTGGTTCTCTGAAATTAACAGAACCCATCGCCTAGATTTTTTTCAACTAAAAAACCACTATGGATAGCATCAAGCATACTTGGACTAAGGAAGAAATTTTGAACATCTACAACAAACCGCTTATGGAGCTGCTCTATGAGGCGGCAACCGTACACCGGCAATACCACAATCCTAACCAAGTACAGGTTTCAATGCTGCTGTCCATTAAAACGGGGGGTTGTCCCGAAGATTGCGGCTACTGTCCGCAGGCGGCGCGCTACCATACCGACATAGAGGGTAACGATTTAATGAGCGTACAACAGGTAAAGGCCCAAGCGCTTCGGGCAAAGGCCTCTGGCAGTTCGCGCGTGTGCATGGGGGCGGCGTGGCGAAACGTGAAGGATGGCGCAGAATTTGACCAAGTGCTGGAAATGGTTCGTACCATCAACAAACTCGATATGGAGGTTTGCTGCACCTTGGGGATGATCACCGAAAACCAGGCCAAACGCTTGGCAGAGGCTGGACTCTACGCTTATAATCACAATCTGGACACTTCCGAAGATTATTACAAAGATGTTATCTCTACCCGAGCCTACCAAGACCGTTTGGATACCATTGGCAACGTTCGCAAAACAAACGTGACCGTATGCAGCGGCGGCATCATAGGAATGGGCGAAAAGCTCGAGGACCGCGCCGGCATGCTCGTTGCGCTCGCTTCCTTGAATCCGCAGCCCGAAAGCGTGCCCATCAACGCTTTAGTGGCCGTAGAAGGTACGCCCTTGGAAGATGTACCGCCAGTATCGATCTGGGAGATGGTTCGCATGGTGGCCACCACCCGCATTGTGATGCCGCAAACACAGGTGCGTCTATCTGCAGGTCGCACCGAAATGAGCCGCGAGGGGCAAGCCATGTGCTTTTTTGCGGGGGCCAATAGCATCTTTGCCGGCGACAAGCTCTTAACCACGCCCAATCCAGATGTGAACGAAGATATGGAAATGTTTCAGTTGTTAGGCCTACAACCTATGAAACCCTTCGTAAAAAAGGCCCAGCCCGAAACCGTAGAGGCGCAATACTCTGCCTATCAAGCCCAAGGTGAAAAACCAAAGTGGACGAGGCCGGGGCATACCATAGCGCGTAACGAAGAGGCTAAGGCCAAGACACGGCCCGCTTCAAAGTAAACCGTACTTTAAGAAAATGTTTAGGCCAGGTTTCGTAATTTTGAACTATTCAGCTAAGGTATGCAGCTACAGGAAATAGATAGGGTAGACACCATTACGAAAAAGGACTTTCTGGAAAAGTACTTCAAACCTCAAAAGCCGGTCATAATCGAGCGGTTCATAGAAAACTGGCCCGCTTTTAAAAAATGGGATCTCGACTATATGGCCAAGATGGCTGGCGATAAAACGGTACCGCTTTACGACAATAGGCCCGTAAGTCACGAAGATGGATTCAACGAGCCGCACGCCAAAATGAAGATGGCCGAATATGTTGAGCTGCTGAAGAAAGAGCCTACCAAGTATCGTATCTTCCTTTGGAACATTTTGAAGGAGGTGCCCCAATTGCAGGATGATTACCGTTGGCCCGACTTTGGTCTTCGCTTACTGAAAGGACTGCCAATGTTGTTTTTTGGCGGAAAGGACAGTTATACCTTTATGCACTACGATATCGATTTGGCGAACATATTCCATTTCCATTTCCACGGAAAAAAGAAAGTGATCTTATTCGACCAGTCGCAGAACGAGTACCTGTACAAAATACCGCATTCGCTCATTGTACGCGAAGACATCGATTTCAATGATCCCGATTACGAAAAATGGCCTGCCCTCAAAAAGGCCAAGGGTTTTGTAGGCCATTTGGAGCATGGCCACGTGCTGTATATGCCCGAGGGGTATTGGCATTATATGCGGTACCTGACCCCAGGATTTTCCATGAGTCTTAGGGCACTGGCCCGCAACCCGAAAAATTTGGCGAAGGCAGTATATAATGTGGTTGTAATGCGGCATTTCGACAACTTGATGCGGAGGCTAAAAGGTCAAGAATGGATCGATTGGAAGAATGAAAGAGCCATACAGCGCACCCACGCCGAATTAAAGATGGGCTCTTCCAATTAATCTGAAAAAGGGATGAGTCGCGAAACAACATCGTACACCAAATGGCTCTCCCACCCTCTGTACAAGAGATAATCTGCCAGCTTCTTTCTTTTTTTCTGAAGATTGGTTTCCCCTTGCAGTTGCCCCAGGCGTTTTTCCGCAAGCTCCTCGAAGGTTTGCAGGTAGTCGGCTTCCGAGATTTCTTGGAGTGCCAGCTGTATGTTGTACTTGGAAATGTCCCGCAGCTTCAGTTCGCGCACAATGCGATCTCTTCCCCATTTTTTTGCACGGAATTTTCCCCGCGCGAAGGTTCGCGCAAATCGGCTTTCATTGAGATAGTTATTTGTAAGCAGGTGATGGATGATATGGTCTACCGCCTCGGGAATCATGCGCATTTGTACCAACTTTTGCTGCACCTCCTTATGGCATCGCTCTTGATAGGCGCAGTAGCGCTCAAGGCGTGCGGTAGCCTCGGCCACGGTATAGGTCTTGTGTGTTTTCACGAAGGGAAAATACCTAAAATTTTGGCATAAAAAAACCCCTTCAACAAATGGTTAAAGGGGTTGGTTATTATTTTATCAATTCTCCGTCTTTATCGTAGAAATGATATTCAAGGTACGTGTAAGCATCCCGGGGCTGTATTTTAACCCACTTTTTATGCTCCATAAACCATTTGGTACGTACGGAGGGGAAGCCTTTTACCAAAAAGGCCGCTATAAAAGGATGCGTGTTCAACGTAATCTTCTTATAGTCTTTTTTGAAGAGCCGTTTTAGCTCTTCGGTAATGCGTTGCACAACGACAATGGGCGCTTCGATTTCGCCATCTTCGCCGGCAGGGGCTTCCTCCCGGGTCTTGATGTTCATTTCGGGCCGTACGCGTTGTCGTGTAATTTGGATAAGTCCAAACTTACTGGGGGGCAGTATCTTATGCTTCGCTCTATCATCCTTCATCTCGTCGCGAAGATGGTTGTAGAGCTTTTTGCGGTTGTTGGCATTTCCCATATCGATGAAATCTACCACTATGATACCTCCCATATCCCGTAATCGTAATTGTCTGGCCACCTCGGTGGCCGCGATCATGTTCACCTCCAGTGCAGTGTCCTCTTGGTTTTTCGACTTGTTGCTACGGTTGCCGCTGTTCACGTCTATAACGTGCATGGCTTCTGTATGCTCAATCACCAAATAGGTGCCTTTACTGCCGGAAACGGTTTTTCCGAAGGAGGTCTTGATTTGCCGCTCGATCCCAAATTTCTCGTACATGGGAACTTTCGAGTCGTAGAGCTTTACGATATTCTCTTTTTTGGGTGCAATTTGCTGCACGTAATCCTTAATTTGCAAGTAGAGGGTCTCGTCATCGATGTGTATGGCTGAAAAATCGTCATTGAACACATCTCGTATAATCGAGGCTCCACGGTCTAACTCGCTTAGCACCTTGCTAGGGTGGTGCGCCCCTCGTAGCTTTTTGCACATCGCTGTCCAGCGATCCATGAGATTTTGTAAATCTCCATCCAGTTCTGCTACTTTTTTGCCCTCTGCCACAGTTCGTATAATAACACCGAAACCTTTGGGCCTTATGCTCATAATTAAGCGTTTAAGGCGTTCTTTTTCTTCTTTCGATTCTATTTTCTGGGAAATGGAAACGCGGTCTGAAAAAGGGACCAGCACGATGTAGCGCCCGGCTATGGAAAGCTCTGAGCTAATGCGTGGTCCTTTGGTGGAAATGGGTTCCTTTACGATCTGTACCAGAATAGATTGATTGTTCTTGAGTGCGGTATTGATGCCGCCATTCTTATCAATCTCCTTTTCGAAGGGAAAATCTTTTAATGAATACTCTCTAAGTTTACCTGTGCTTACACGTTTTACGAATTTTAACAGGGAAAGCACCTTGGGGCCGAGGTCGTGGTAGTGCAAAAACGCATCTTTCTCGTAACCTACGTTTACAAAGGCGGCGTTCAAGCCAGGGACCGTTTTCCGTATCTTGGCGAGAAAAACATCGCCTACGGTAAACTTGTTATCCTCCTCCTCCTTGTGCAACTCGATGAGTCTTCCATCTTTTAAAAGGGCAAAATCAACTTCTTGTGAACCGGATCTTATGAATAATTCATAGCTCACGTGTGAATGATTTTTGTCCGCCTACGGCGGATGGATTAAACAATTATTTTTATCACAGGTTTTTAAACCCGTTGAAATGCTGCCGGTATTTCCGGCAAAATTTCGCTGTCAAAGAACTTGTATGGTATCTTTCGGCGCCTGTACCGGCCTGTGAGAGGCCAGGCAGGCGACGTTTCTAAACGAAAAAAGTAGTGTGAAAACTACTTTTTCTTGTGGCGGTTGGCGCGTCTTCTCTTTTTGCGCTTATGGGTCGCTACCTTATGTCTTTTTCTCTTTTTACCACTTGGCATAGTAAACTTGTTTTATAGGTCCCGCCTCTCGGCGGGACAGGTTATTGTTTGTTTTACTTTACTTCAACGTTCGATTTCACGCCCTCTACAAATACCTTGGCAGGTTTAAAGGCGGGGATGTTGTGAGCGGGGATCTTGATGGTCGTGTTCTTGGAAATGTTTCTACCGGTTTTTTCAGCTCTCTTCTTAATGATGAAGCTGCCGAAACCTCTTAGATATACGTTGTCACCACTTTCAAGGGAATCTTTTACGGTGTCCATAAACGTTTCGATTACGGCCTGTACATCAGCTTTTTCCATTCCCTCTTTTTCTGAGATCTTCGCTACGATATCTGCTTTCGTCATTCTGATAAAAATTTAAGTTTGTAAATCTGGGTTTTATTTTTTCAAGAGGGCAAATATAAGTATTTTAAATTCAAAAACTCCAAAGGTAACCTATTAAAATATAAACAGATAAAGCCTACTTTTGCAGTATGCCCAAAAAGTTACCGTCATTTAGTAAAAAGCTCATTACTTGGTATTTAGAAAATAAAAGGGCGCTTCCGTGGCGCGAAACGGAGGAGCCGTATCCAATTTGGCTCTCAGAGGTTATCCTTCAGCAAACGCGCGTTGCACAAGGCATTCCGTATTATTTGAAGTTTTTGGAGGCCTTTCCCACAGTACAGGCCCTAGCCCAAGCACCCCAGGCTGAAGTGCTAAAGCTTTGGCAGGGCCTAGGGTATTACTCGCGCGCAAGAAATTTGCACGCGGCTGCCAAAATAGTCGCCTTTGAAAGAAAAGGCGAGTTTCCCCAAACGTATGGGGAGTTACTCGAGCTCAAAGGTGTTGGGGACTATACGGCAAGTGCCATCGCCTCGATATGCTATGGCGAGCCCACGGCGGTGGTAGACGGCAATGTTTATAGGGTGCTGTCGAGAATTTTCGGTATTGATACTCCTATAAATAGTATCGAAGGCGCTAAGCAATTTAAGGAGTTGGCGCAAACGTTGCTCGACAAAAGCCAGCCTGGCACTTACAACCAAGCGATAATGGAATTTGGAGCGCGGTACTGCGTACCACAGACTCCAGATTGCAACGGGTGCCAGTTCAAGGAAGATTGCAAGGCCTATCAATGGGATGCTGTGGCGGCACTTCCCGTAAAGCTGAAAAAGACTATGATACGAAAACGATACTTTAATTATATAGTTATCGTATCCAACGACGACAAAACCGTGCTCGAGCAGCGCACCGGTAATGGAATTTGGCGGCAATTGTACGAATTCCCCTTGGTGGAGACAAAGAGTGGGGTTGGGCTCCGAGGGCTTCGAGACAACGATCTTTTTAAGGAATATAAAGAACGCTTTGCAATACAAAAGGTCATACTTTATAATGAGGAGCCCATTGTGCATAAACTCTCCCACCAACATCTACATACACGTTTTTGGATTGCAGAGACCGAAGCGCTTGGAAACAACGGCATCCCCTTTGGTGAAGTGCAACGGTTTCCGGTACCAGTTCTTATCGAAAATTTTATTGGTCAATTTTCGGTTTTCAGCCCTTAAAATTCGCTATATTTAAAACAAAATATACCTTTGCACCATACTACACAGTTATGAACGGAACGTTAAATAAAGTAATGCTTATTGGGCATACGGGCGATGATGTAAAAATGCATTATTTTGATGGAGGAGGGGCAATAGGCCGGTTCCCATTGGCCACGAATGAGACCTACACCAACCGCACCACCGGCGAGCGGGTCACCAATACCGAATGGCACAATATTGTAGTGCGCAACAAAGCCGCAGAAATTTGCGAAAAATACCTAAAAAAAGGGGATAAGGTCTATATCGAGGGTCGATTGAAAACCAGAAAATGGCAAGATGAAAGTGGGCAAGACAGGTACAGTACCGAAATTCAATGTACCGATTTTACCTTTTTGACCCCCAAGGGCGAGGGAGCTCCCGGTGCACAGCCACCACAGGGCCGCGGCTCACAGCAGGGCAGTGCGCCGCAGCCTCAGCAAACCGCGCAAGATCACGGCGACGATGACGACGATCTGCCGTTTTAATGTTTAACTAACCGTACCATTTTGGATACAGAACCTCCAAGTTTACTGTTACTGGCCTTTTTAGACGTTACCCACATTACAAGCATACTGGTATTGCTGCTGCTGTTGCTAGGTTCGGCCTTGATTTCAGGGGCAGAAGTCGCATTTTTCTCCCTTACCGGCTCCGATTTTGAAGCTTCCGAGGATGCTGTTCGAACTAAGAAATTAGACATGGTGCAGCGGCTGCTGGGCCGTCCCAAGAAGTTGCTTGCCACAATTTTAGTGGCCAACAATGCCATAAATATTGCCATTGTACTTCTTTTTGAATCCTTAAGTTCGGTGTGGTTCCAAAATATGGATTATGAGCTGAACCTTTATTTTTTTCGGGTAGACTCGCTTTTTCTGCTGAAAATTGTCGTGGCTACCTTTCTCATCTTGCTTTTCGGTGAGATCCTTCCGAAGATTTATGCAAGCAGAAACAAAGTACAGTTTGCCACTTTTATGGCCTACCCCGTAAGGGCGTTAGATTGGTTCTTTTCGCCCATTAGCCTACCTATGCGCGCCACCACCATCTATATGCAGGAACGGTTTGGGAAACAGCGTAGCAATATTAGCGTAGACCAGTTATCGCAAGCGCTGGAGCTTACTTCTGAAGAAGATACGACCACCGAGGAACAAAAAATCCTGAAGGGCATAGTAACTTTTGGAAATACCGATACCAAACAGGTGATGCGCCCTAGAATGGACATCTTTGCGCTTAACGAAGATGCTACTTATAGAGAAATTATGCCGGCTATCATCTCCAATGGCTATTCCAGGATACCGGTGTACAAAGATTCCATAGACAATATTACCGGTATTTTATACGTAAAGGACCTAATGCCGTACTTAGAACGAAAAAATCTCGATTGGCAAGAGTTAAAGCGAAAGCCCTATTTCGTGCCAGAAAATAAGAAGCTCGACGATTTGCTGAATGAGTTCAAGGATATGAAGATGCACCTGGCCATTGTGGTAGATGAATATGGCGGCACCAGCGGACTCATATCGCTGGAAGATATTATCGAGGAAATCGTGGGTGAGATAAGCGATGAATTTGACGATGAGGACTTGGTTTTCTCCAAATTGGACGATGATACCTTCGTCTTTGAAGGGAAGACCCCCTTAAAGGATTTTTATAAGGTGCTTAAGCTGGAAGATGTCCAACCCTTCGAGATGGCCAAGGGAGAAGCAGAGACCTTGGCGGGATTTTTGCTGGAAATATCAAAGGGATTTCCGAAGAAGAATGAGGTAATTCCCTTTCAATCGTATTCTTTTACCATTGAGGCCTTCGATAATAAAAGGATCAAACAGGTAAAGGTGGCAATAAAAAGATAATATGCGAGCATTGATTTTTTTCCTTATTGCATTGACCATCTTCTCTTGTGGAGAGGAAACGGTAGTAAAGCCTTCGGCGCAGCTGCGCCTGGAATATCCAAAGCCGCATTATGAGCAAGTTGAAGCTGCCGATTGTCCGTTTGCCTTTCAGAAGAACAAACAGGCACAGTTGGAACGAAGAGCTGATTGTTGGATGAACCTCCATTATCCTCAAATGAATGCATCGCTCTATATCACCTACCAACCGGTGCGGGCAGATAACCTCGACTCGTTGTTGTACGATGCCCAAAAATTGACCTACGACCATACGGTAAAGGCTAATTCCATCTTTGAGCAGCCAAGGGTAGATTCCGTACAAAAAGTATATGGAATGTTCTATATGCTGGAAGGGAATGCGGCTACGCAATCTCAATTTTACGTCACGGACAGTACAAAACATTTTCTTACCGGCTCTCTTTACTTCAACGCCAAACCAAATTACGACTCCCTGTATCCGGCAATCGCTTACCTACGCGAGGACATACGAAAGCTAATGGAGACACTTACCTGGCGCAACAATTAATCTTTTTTTGTGCTTTTCTGAAGTTTAATTTCAGACTTTTGTGCCTTTGTTATGACGGATACCCAACGCAAATGGCTCTATTTGGTGATTCTTTCCCTTGTGTGGGGCAGTTCGTTTATATTGATTAAAAAAGCGCTGGTGGGACTCAGTCCGCTGCAGCTCGGGGCCCTTCGTACTATTTTTGCTTCGTTGTTCCTGTTCGCCATAGGTTTTAATAAGCTTCGGCATATAAAAAAGCAAGCGTGGAAGTGGATTTCCATTTCGGCTTTTTTGGGCACTTTTATCCCTGCATTCTTGTTTGCATTCGCCGAGACCGAGATCGATAGCGCCATCGCTTCTATATTAAATAGCACCACGCCAATTATGACCTTGCTTTTGGGGGCCTTGCTGTTCAGCATTGGGTTTAGTCGAAATCAGTTGCTGGGCGTGGCCATTGGGTTGGCGGGTAGCTTTATGCTCATCTGGAGCGGTAGTGAGGTGAACCCGAACCAAAACTACTGGTATACTGCCTTGGTACTATGTGCTTCAGTATGCTATGCGTTTAATGTAAACATCATAAAACGGCATCTACAACAGGTACCGGCCTTGGCGATTACGGTTGGGCACTTTGCGATCATTTTTATACCGGCCTTGGTAGTTTTGTTCTTTTCTGGTTTTTTCAGTGATGTTACCTTACAGTCGCCCCAATTGATCCCGGCCCTAGGATATTTGGTTATACTCGCGGTATTGGGGACGGGCCTTGCGAAGGTGCTATTCAATACCTTAGTACAGTTAAGTACACCCGTATTTGCCTCATCGGTAACCTATACCATCCCTATTATCGCCTTGGTGTGGGGAATGTTGGATGGCGAACAGTTTACGTTACTGCAGCTAGGGGCGACAGCTGTCATCCTGCTTGGGGTGCTGCTTACCAACAAAAGTTAACACTCTCTTTAGAGGTTTGTTTGGTAACTTTCCTTAACTTTCGGTGTATTTTAGTAACAAAACCAACTATCATGTTCAAGCTCTATTCCCGGTACGGACTGCTAATCGCCGTCGTATTGATCGCTTATTTTTTAATCCTGAAATTGTTCGGCCTGCATGAATATCCTATTCTCAGCGCCTTCAATGGGGTTATTTATGGCGCAGGAATATTAATGGCAATAAAGACTTATAAGGCAGATACCGGCAAGTTCAAGTACGAAGAGGGCTTTCAAATAGGTTTCCTTTGCGGTGCCATGGCAACCCTTATTTTCACAGCCTTTATGGCCATTTACATTTTCATGATCGATACCGAATTTGCCAATGCCATTTTAGATTCATGGCGCATTAACTTCAACAAAGGCTCATTAATTATGCTGGTTATGTTCGTGCTAATGGGACTCTCGACGTCATTAGTGCTAACATTGGCCTTTATGCAACTGCTGAAAGATTCCTGGAACACTGCCGAGGGGAAAAGGAACACCCTGTAAAATAACACTTAAAACCCTTTGCGGGTTTCAATATTTAAAATTATATTTGCACCCTCCTAAACCAAAACGGTACGGGAAATATAACTATTAATATATTTAATAATTTCGCTATGTACGCAATTGTAGAGATAGCAGGGCAGCAATTTAAAGTTGCGAAAGACCAAAAGGTGTTTGTGCACCGCCTGGCCAATGAAGAGGGCGAGAAGGTAGACTTCGATAACGTTCTTCTTATTGGCGATGGCGACAGCATCACTGTTGGCGCCCCGGCTATAGACGGCGCTCTGGTAGGAGCTAAAGTCGTAAGGCACCTTAAAGGTGATAAGGTAATCGTTTTCAAGAAAAAACGCAGAAAAGGATACCGTGTAAAGAATGGTCACAGACAGGCCCTTTCTGAAATCGTAATCGAGAGCATTGCTGCCTCTGGAGGAAGCAAAAAGGCCGCCGCAAAGAAAGAAGCTCCCAAAAAGGAGGCCAAGCCGGCAGCCAAGACAGAGCCAAAGAAAGAAACATCTAAAAAAGCTTCTTCTGCAGACGATTTGAAGAAAATTGAAGGTGTTGGCCCTAAGGCTATGGAGGCTTTGGTCGATGCGGGCATCGATACGTTCGCCAAAGTAGCGAAGACAAGCCCAGAGAAATTGAGCGAGATCCTCACCGAAGCAAGTTCGCGTTTGTCGCACCTTGTTACCGATACTTGGCCAGAGCAAGCCCAATTAGCTGCAGACGGCAAGTGGGATGAGTTAAAGGAGCTTCAAGAGAGACTTGACGGAGGAAGAAAATAATAACTTTTAAAAACCCCCTGAATTATGGCACATAAAAAAGGAGTTGGTAGTTCCAAGAACGGTAGAGAATCTGAATCGAAACGCCTAGGTGTTAAGATTTTTGGAGGACAAGCTGCCACCGCAGGAAATATCATAGTAAGACAACGTGGTATGGAGCATCACCCAGCAGACAATGTATATGCCGGTAAGGATTATACATTACATGCACAAGTGGATGGTGTGGTTAAATTTACCAAGAAGAAGAATAACAAGTCATACGTTTCTATAGTTCCCAACGCGGAAGCTTAAGTAACGTTATACTTCAAGACACAAGCCCCAGCCAATTTGGTTGGGGCTTTTTTATGTAATTATTTGTTAAAGCGACGGGGCTCAGGGGCGTATTTTAGTAACTTTCTTGGTAATTAACCTTAAAACCATTTTATGATGAAAAAATCTATTATTTCGATGGCGCTGGCTTCCGCAATATTATGTACGAGTTGCCTAGGCTCCTTTAGTGCCTTTAACAACCTAAAAGATTGGAACATGGAAATAACAGACAGCAAGTTCGTAAACAACTTGGTGTTTTGGGCCCTTAACATTGTGCCCGTTTATGGATTGTTCTTTCTAGGGGATACTATTATCTTCAACGTAATTGAATTTTGGAGCGGTAGCAACCCGATCGCCATGGCCGAAGGCGAATACGAAACCCAAATCGTACATCACCAAGGAAACAACTATGAAATGACAGCAACCAAAAACCGAATGATGGTCAAGGTACTTGATGGCGATCGCCAAGGAGAACGATTCGACTTGGTGTACAAGCCTAGCGAAAAATCGTGGAACGTCGTAAAGCAAGATGGCGAAATTATTAAAATATCCTCTATGCAAGAAGGAATGGTGGTGTATCACCTGCCCGATGGAAGCGACGTAAAATTAGACCCTCGCACGTCACGCGAAGAAGGTTTGGCCAAGTTGAACCACGCCGTATATAATTATAACGATTGTATGATGGCCGTAGGAAACTAACATCATAATAGTGTTAAAGTAAAACCCACCGAAGTTATTTTCGGTGGGTTTTTAATTAGGCCGAACAATAGTCTGCCCTTTTCTGCAAGCTATTCCTTGGTTAGGGAAAAGTTGAGGGTTCCCTGAATTACTCCCCAGTTATATTCAAGAGAACCAACGCAAACCTACAACCCTCGCAGGAAATTTCCTTACGGTTTTCCGTAAACAGAAACGATTTTATTCAAAAAAATTATCTTAACTAAAAAAACCTCCCAAGATAGGAGGTTTTTGGCTATGGTTATTTAAATAACCTTTAGTATCTATAATACTCTGGCTTGTACGGACCTTCCACCTCGACGCCAATATACTTGGCTTGATCTTCTGAAAGTTCGGTAAGCTCTACGCCTATTTTCTCTAAATGCAGCTTGGCTACCTTTTCGTCTAAGTGCTTAGGAAGCATATATACCTTGTTTTCGTAGGAGCCGCTATTTTTCCAGAGCTCGATCTGTGCCAACGTTTGGTTGGTAAATGAGTTGCTCATAACAAAACTTGGATGCCCGGTCGCACAACCTAAATTCACCAATCGACCTTCGGCCAGCAAGATGATATCGTTCCCATCAACGGTATACTTATCAACCTGGGGTTTAATTTCCACGTGGGTATTGCCGTGGTTCTTCTTCAGCCAAGCCACATCGATTTCATTGTCAAAATGACCTATGTTGCATACAATCGTCTTGTCCTTCATCGCTTCAAAATGCTCTCCACGCACAATATCCTTATTTCCAGTGGTAGTAATAACAATATCTGCTTTGCCAACTACTGTTTCCAACTTTTTCACCTCAAATCCATCCATGGCGGCCTGTAGGGCGCAAATAGGGTCGATTTCGGTAACAGTAACGATAGATCCTGCACCCCTAAAAGAAGCGGCAGTACCCTTACCCACATCGCCGTAGCCGCAAACCACGACGCGCTTGCCGGCCATCATAATATCGGTGGCCCTTCTTATGGCGTCTACAGCACTCTCCCTACAACCGTATTTGTTGTCGAACTTGCTCTTGGTTACGCTATCGTTCACATTTATGGCTGGCATCACCAGTGTGCCGTTTTTCATACGTTCGTAGAGACGGTGCACGCCCGTTGTGGTTTCTTCTGAAAGACCTTTAATACCTTGTGCCAGTTCTGGGTATTCATCGAACACCATATTGGTAAGATCGCCTCCATCATCTAAGATCATATTTAGCGGTTTGCGATCCTCCCCAAAGAAAAGGGTTTGCTCGATGCACCAGTTAAACTCCTCTTCGGTCATTCCCTTCCAAGCGTAGACCGGAATGCCAGCGGCGGCGATGGCAGCGGCAGCATGGTCCTGTGTTGAAAAAATGTTGCAAGAACTCCAAGTAACATCGGCACCCAATGCCACGAGGGTTTCAATAAGTACGGCAGTTTGCACGGTCATGTGCAAACAACCTGCAATGCGGGCGCCTTTTAAAGGTTGCTCATTTTTGTATTCCTCACGAAGCGACATAAGGCCAGGCATTTCTGCCTCGGCAAGTTCGATCTCTTTTCTGCCCCAATCTGCGAGCGAAATATCTTTTACTTTATAGGCCGTGTACGGCACTGTTTTCGTTGACATATTAGTATCTTTGAATTAACAATTTTTTTTGCCCCATACCCGCCAGCTACGGCAGAATAGGAATGCAAAAATACGGAATATATAGTACATATTCATGCCACTTTACAAAACAATAACAGTAGACCAAACCACTAAAGTTCTCATTTGGAAGATCGAAGAATCCTACGATTCGCTTTCTAAGGGTATTTCGCTTACTTCCCATTGCCGGAGCCGCGTCGAAGGAATGAAAAGTGATTTGCACCGAAGAGGTTTTATGAGCGTTCGGCATTTACTGGCCGCGGCAGGGTACACAGATTTCGATTTATACTACGATGAAGCCGGCAAACCGCATTTGCAGGACGACAAGCATATTTCCATAACCCATTCGTTTATTTTTTCCGCTATTATCATTAGCGATCGTGAAGTGGGTATCGATATTGAAAAACAGCGGCATAAAATTTTAAAAATTGCGCATAAGTTTACTCCTATAGAAGAATATAGAACTCTTGCCAATGACGATGCAATTATGCGCAAGTTAACCATGGTTTGGGGCGCCAAGGAGTCGCTCTACAAAAGTTTTGCCCAAAAAGGCGTGAGTTTTTTGCAGCATATCTATGTAGAAGATTTTCGATTGGACGATATGGAATCAACGGCAGAAGTTTCCTATTGTGATAAGAACGAAACGTACCACGTCTGGTTTATGGAGTTTGAGGGGTTTACGTGCGCTTATGCGCAAATCTGCGAAGCCGAATAGCGTATGGGGAATACCGTGTACAGCGACCTTACAAAAGCAATCGCCAACGGCAAGAAATTGCTGGCAATATTGATAGACCCCGATAAATTCGATACGCGCAATGTAGACGCATTCCTGAAACGAATTCCCAAGGCTACCACGCATCTCTTTGTAGGCGGCAGTACGGCTACCAATGGCCATACCCAAGCTGCCGTTCAAGCATTTAGGAATTCGGTAGCGCTACCCATTGTTTTGTTTCCGGGGCATCACTCGCAAATTACGGCAACCGCAGACGCCTTACTGTTCCTCTCCCTGCTTTCGGGTCGCAATGCCGAATATTTAATCGGGCAACAGGTAAAGGCGGTCGATGCGTTAAAAAATTCTTCCTTGGAAACCATTGCCACGGGCTATATCTTGATCGATGGTGGAAACCAATCGGCCGTAGCGCGCGTTAGTGGCACCCAGCCTCTTTGCCAAAACGATGTACAGACCATTGTACATACGGCTCTGGCCGGACAGTATATGGGAGCGAAACTGCTTTATCTAGAAGCTGGCAGCGGTGCCGCCATACCGGTTGCGCCCAAAATTATTTCGGAAGTAAAGAAGGCTATAGCTATTCCGCTTATAGTAGGCGGGGGGATCAAAACACAGCAACAATTGCAAAATGCTCACAACGCCGGTGCCGATTTGGTGGTTATGGGCACCGCTTTTGAAACTATATAAATTATATAAATTATGGATATTTCAGTAGAACTTACCCTTACACCTTTACAGGATGCTTACGAACAACCCATTATCGACTTTATAAAGAGATTGAGGAGTTCTGGTCTTACCGTACGCGAAAATGCGTTGAGCACACAAGTGTTTGGAGAATACGATGCCGTGATGAAAGTGCTCCATACCGAAATGAAGACTGCCTTGATGGCTGTGGAGCGCGGATTACTGTACATAAAAATCGTAAAATCCAATCGAAGCGAGTATGAGCCCCATTTTTGACTTTCTCTTTAGTCAATATGCTGAATACGAAACTTCCCAAATAATTCTGGAAGCCATTGGGGTGATTTTTGGGTTGGCATCGGCTCTGTTTTCTTGGCGAAACAGTATCTGGGTCTATCCCACGGGTATCGTAAGCACGATAATTTTTGTCTACCTGCTTTGGCAATGGGAACTGTTGGGCGATATGATTATACAAGCCTATTATTTTACAATGAGCGTTTACGGCTGGTATATATGGACGCGGAAAGTTTCGCCGACCAAATTCACGCCTATTACAATGGCAACGGTAAAAGATCACGGTATTGCGGTAGGTATCGGATTTTGTTCACTTGTTGGCGTTTTTATTGTGTACACGCTTTTTGAAAAATGGACAAGTTGGACGGCTTATGTCGATACTCTCACTACGGCAATTTTCTTTGGTGGAATGTGGATGCTCGCGAAACGAAAAGTAGAAAATTGGTTGTATTTGTTGGCGGGAAACATTATAAGTGTTCCTTTGTATTTTATAAAGGGGTACACGCTAAGCAGTTTGTTGTACCTTGTTTTTATAGCCATTTCAATTTTGGGATATCGCGCATGGAAGAAACATTTGTACAGCGACCAAGTGATTGCATAAAAATTGTCCTTTACGGTCCCGAGTCTACAGGGAAAACCACAATCTGCGAGGCACTGGCAAACCATTTCGATGCACCTTGGGTACCAGAATATATGCGTGCCTTCGCACAGCGCAAATTCGACCAAGGTTTGGGCAGTATTCATAAAGAAGATATGCCTGCTATTGCCACCGGTCAATTGGCGCTAGAGAAAAAAGCGGCGCAGCGGGCAAATAAACTTCTTCTGTGCGATACCAATCTGTTGGAGCTGTTGGTTTATGGAGGCTATTATTTTCCCGAACATTCATTTTCAGAAATAGAAGAAGCGTTTCAATCCCAACACTACGACCATTATTTTTTAACGTATATTGACACCCCGTGGGTAGCAGACGATTTGCGGGACCGGCCGAACGATAGGGAAAAAATGTTTTGTATTTTTGAAAAGGAGCTACGGCAAAGAAACCTTCCCCATACCATTTTAACAGGATCCCTTTCTCAGCGGCTTGAAACGGCTGTGGCAGGTATCGAAAATCTGTTTAATACGAACGCTTAGTATGTTAACCAATTCCGACCTTTCACAGATAGAAGCCCACGGCCTTACGGTTGATGCCGTCTATCGGCAGCTCGAGACCTTTACCCACGGCATCCCATACGCGCACGTTGTTACCGCTGCCTCTTCGGGCAATGGCATCGAGATAATGCCCAAGCCCGCTCAGGAAAAATTGATTTCATATTACGAAGAACGGCGGGAAGATCTGGAAATCGTGAAATTTGTACCGGCCTCTGGGGCCGCAACGCGAATGTTCAAGTTTTTGTTCAGGTTTTTGGAGGATTACGACCCAGAGGCCGAAACGCTCAACAACTATCTTAAAAAAGAGGGCAACGCACCGCTTCGGGAATTTTTCTCCAACCTCAAGCTGTTCCCTTTCGTGAACGAAGTGCGAAAAACCATTCGGGAAAACTATCCAGAGTACAAAAGGTGCAATAAGGGCCAGCGGTGTTATTATTTCGTGGAGGCGATGCTCGGGCCCAACGGACTTAATTTTGGGCAATTGCCCAAAGGGCTCATCCCCTTCCACCGGTATAAAAAGTACTGCATTACCGCTTTCGAGGAGCAACTGTACGAAGCCGCCCATTATGCTACGGCAAAAGACAACGCCTATTTGCATTTCACCTTTTCAGAAAAACATGT
>CAZXDP010000048.1:0-20358 GCA_964639255.1 uncultured Flavobacteriaceae bacterium | reverse complement strand
AACGAATCATCCGCAACATCATTGACACTAAGAATGTTATTGGGGTACCAAGCCACTGTATCGTCCCCGAGAGAAGCCGAGAGTACATCCAAGTAGCCGTCACCGTTCAAATCTGCCGCCCTGGCATCCCTGGGTAAATCTATAGCGGTGGTAATGATTCGCTCATTCGCAAAAGTGCCTTGGCCATCGGTATTTTCTATCCAAGAAATCCTATCATCCTCTAAATTCCGAAGCAGCAAATCGGGATCGGAATCCCCATCCAAATCGTAAGCCGAAATCGTATCATCCCCATCCAATGTCGAAAGAGTGTTTTGACTGCTAAAATCGGCATCGCCTAAATTTTCCAGCCAAATATGGTACCTGTTAGTATCGTTTGTTAAGCTTAAAAGTATGTCATTCTTACCATCAGTATTCAAATCTTCATATTGCAATTGGAGGGTGTTGGTAAACCCGGGATAATTTATAATAACCTGCTTGCCGCCTAACTGGGCGCTGCCTAAGTATTCTAGCCAAAGCAATCTTGAGGTTGAAATGCCATCTTCTGCAACCAAGATATCGTTATCGCCATCACCATTTACATCGACCCACATCGGGGAATTAAAGAAATCGTATTCGCAGGTTGAAAGAATGTTTTTACTGCCGAAATTTCCCTGTCCGTCCATATTTTCGAACCAAGCGATCTCATCATTGGCAAATTCAAAGTGAATCACCAGTAGCAAATCTAAATCGCCGTCTTGATCAAAATCTATTGCTTGCAGTGAATCGGCGCGGCCCGGAACAAGTGTAATAATAGATTCCTGTGAAGTAAAGGTGCCGTTGCCATCAAGATTTTCTAGCCGCGATACCCCTAATGCAGTTGAGAATACAAAATCGTTATCGCCATCGCCGTCTACATCTGCAAAGTCGAATATCGAGAAGGTAGTACCGTTGGTGGGTAAAGTCGTTTTAGGGCCAAAACTGCCCAATCCGTCCAAATTTTGAAACCATACCATGGCGTTGTTTTCGGCCTGGGCGGAGAGTACATCGGTAAAGCCATCGGCGTCAATGTCCAAGGGAACCGACAAGAAAGCTTTGTCGGTTTCTGCAGAAATAATCTGCTGCGGCCCAAATTGGGCAATGGCAGCGATTGTGTTTCCTATAAAAAGGCAGAGTAAAATTTTTTTCATATATACAGCTTTAAAATGGGCGCGATTAAAAGTATTTATAAGTTAATAACTTCACAAAATAATTACAAATTGTAAAAGTTATTGTTTTACTATTTTAATCGTCTTTAGGTTTTCTCCTGTCGTGGCGATGCGCACCAAGTACACTCCAGCGGTCAAATGGGAAATATCAATAATTTCTTCAGAAGTAAATTGCGCTACTTGCTGGCCCAAGAGGTTGCTAATTTTTACGGAATCTACGGGAAGGCTACCGTGAAGGGTTATGGTGCCGGTCGTGGGGTTGGGACTTAGCGTAAACGAATCATCCGCAACATCATTGACACTAAGAATGTTATTGGGGTACCAAGCCAGTTTATCGTCAAATTGGGAGGCTGATACCAGATCTAAATAGCCATCGCCGTTAAAATCGGCTGCATTTGCGTCTAATGGATAATCTATCGCATTCGTTATAGTAATGGATGGGGCAAACAATGGTGCCCCCCCTAGGTTCTCCTTCCAAGCCAGTTCATCGGTGATATTGTTCCAGTGCAGCATATCCAAATCAGTATCGTTGTCCAAATCGCAAAGAACATAACTTCTATTAAAGTTCAAAAGCAATCGTGGAGTGCCAAATGTACCGGCATTGTCGATATTTTCAAGCCAATCGATCGTATCATATTCATCTGCATAATTTGATGCTATTATTAAATCTTCCTTACCGTCAGAATTTAGATCATCAAATTGGAATTGAAAGATATGATGGCCTCCTGTAGTAATTAAACCGTATTGAAATAAAATCACTTCAGCACCAAACGTGCCATCACCCATATTTTTGAGCCAAAATAGTTTACCGCTGTAGAGAACCTCGTTAGAGGCTACGAAATCCAAAAAACCATCGTTATCTATATCGTGCATTCCTATCGCAGCTAGAGCTTCTTGATATTCCAAGACCAATTGGCCATCGCTAAAGTTTCCTTGGCCATCTATATTCTCATACCAAAACACCTGGCTCATTTCGTTCTGCGTTTGCGAGCAAATGTAATCAATATCCCCATCGTTGTCTAAATCGGCGGGGATACCGATTCCGATTTGGCCTGGCTGATGAGCAATAGTTTTTTGTGGGCCAAATGTTCCAGATCCGTCTATGTTTTCGTACCAACCTGCATAGCTGTCATAATAAGATGAGAACATTAGATCTTCATCGCCGTCGCCATCCACGTCTTCAATGAAAATATCGTGATAGTCTGTAGGGGTTTCACTGATGCTCAGTTCTTGGCTAAATGTGCCCGCCCCGTCTTCGTTTCGATACCAGATTAAGTGGAAGTCGTCTGGTGAAGCAGAAATCACATCGACAAACCCGTCATTGTCGACGTCGTGCGGCACGGAGAGATAGGGACGTGTAATGTTCTGATTAATTAGCAATTGCGGCCCGAATTGGGCAAGAGCAGTAACGCTACTCCCCAAAATGAGAGAAAGGAATAGTCTTTTCATAAACGTGTCTGTTAGAAGGGGGAGTATTTTAAAAGTAAGCTATTTTTTCGAAAATTCAAAAGAATTTACAGATCCTATAAACGCATCAGGATGCCCACTTTTTACAATTTGAAATATTAACAGCCCAAGTAGAACGATATATCGTTAAATAACACTACTTTTGCGCGCCTGAAACCGGGAGGTGGTTTTCGGCTAAATTTGAAAGCAACGCTATGAATATCAAAAACATCGCAATTATCGCGCACGTAGATCACGGTAAAACTACCTTGGTCGATAAAATTATGCATCACTGTAGTCTTTTCCGTGAAAATGAAAAGACCGGAGAACTCATTCTCGACAACAACGACCTTGAACGCGAACGCGGTATTACCATTACGTCCAAGAACGTATCGGTTACTTATAAGGATACCAAAATTAACATTATCGATACGCCTGGGCACGCCGACTTTGGGGGTGAGGTAGAACGTGTTCTCAATATGGCCGATGGCGTATTGCTGCTGGTCGATGCTTTTGAAGGTCCCATGCCACAAACGCGTTTTGTATTGCAGAAAGCTATTTCCCTTGGATTAAAGCCTTGCGTGGTCATTAACAAGGTAGATAAGGAAAATTGTACGCCCGACGAGGTGCACGAAGCGGTATTCGATTTGATGTTCGAACTGGGTGCCGAAGAGTGGCAATTGGATTTTCCTACCGTTTACGGTTCTGCAAAGAACAATTGGATGAGCGACGATTGGAAAAAACCAACCAATAGCATTGCGCCCGTACTCGATATGGTTTTGGAGCACATTCCATCCCCGAAGATCGAGGAAGGAACCGTACAGATGCTTATTACATCGCTCGATTATTCTTCCTTTACCGGTCGAATTGCCATTGGTCGCTTGCAACGTGGCATACTAAAGGAAAATATGCAGGTAACCTTGGTAAAGCGCGATGGCAGCAAAACCAAATCCCGCATTAAGGAAGTACATACTTTTGAAGGGCTGGGCCGTGTAAAGGTAACCGAGGTGCACGCAGGCGATATCTGCGCCCTTGTAGGATTGGAAGGCTTTGAAATTGGCGATACTGTTGCCGATGCCGAAAATCCGGAGGCGCTAAAAACCATCGCCATAGACGAACCTACTATGAGCATGCTCTTCACGATTAACGATTCACCTTTCTTCGGAAAAGATGGAAAATTCGTTACCTCGCGCCACATCAAGGAGCGGTTGGAGCGCGAATTGGAAAAAAACTTGGCGCTGCGTGTACAGCCTACCGATAGTGCCGATAAATTTATGGTATACGGTCGTGGCGTATTGCACCTTTCGGTATTGATTGAAACCATGCGCCGTGAGGGGTATGAACTTCAAATTGGTCAGCCACAGGTTATTATTAAGGAAATAGACGGGGTTAAGTGCGAGCCCGTGGAAGAATTGACCATCGACCTTCCAGAAGAGGTCAGCGGGCGTGCCATCGATATGGTGACCATTCGCAAGGGTGAAATGACCAGCATGGAGGCCAAGGGCGAGCGAATGATCTGCAAGTTCAT
The DNA here is from genome assembly GCA_964639255.1 of uncultured Flavobacteriaceae bacterium. Lineage (GTDB taxonomy): Bacteria > Bacteroidota > Bacteroidia > Flavobacteriales > Flavobacteriaceae > NZQO01. The sequence continues at coordinate 16,200 of CAZXDP010000048.1, read as the reverse complement.
TATACCATCTCGCGGAATTATAGGTCTTCGTAACCAACTGCTTACTGCTACGGCGGGCGAGGCGATAATGACGCACCGTTTTCTGGAGTACCAACCGTTAAAAGGCGGCATCCCCGAACGCCAGAACGGAAGCTTGGTTTCCATGGAGAAAGGGACCGCTATTCCTTATTCTATAGATAAACTTCAGGAACGTGGACGCTTCTTTATAGATCCGGGAGAGGAGATTTACGAAGGACAGGTAATTGGCGAAAACTCTCGCCAAGATGATATGGTTGTAAACGTTACCAAGACCAAGAAATTAAGCAACGTACGGTCTTCAGGAGCAGATGACAAGGCCCGCATTGTACCGGCCATCAAATTTTCGCTGGAAGAGGCTTTGGAATATATTCAGAAAGATGAGTATGTTGAAGTTACCCCCAACCACTTGCGTTTGCGCAAGATTTTATTGAAAGAAGTAGATCGCAAACGCTTCAAGCTATAAAGATTCTCAACCTCCGGTTCAATAAACTGGAGGTTTTTTAGTTTATTTGTTATCAAATTGTAACGATAACGTTTCAAAATTCTATAAATATGAATTTTTTATATTTCGATCCGGGTATAGGGGCCATGATCGTTCAGGCTGTAGTGGCGGCAGCGGCGGGAATTTTGTTGTTTTCCAAACACGCCTGGTATAAGGTTAAGGCATTTTTTGGGCTGGTGAAGGATGAGGACGGTGCGTACGACTCTATCGATATAGACGACAGCGATTCTGAATCGAATGCCAATGATTCTGCAAAATAAGGCACACCAAGCTTCTTTTAGGGATCCTTCGGGGTATATGTTCTATGATGGTGAAGTGCTTCGCCGCGCGGTGAATCCCATTTATTTTCCGCAGTACAAAAAACTTAAGGAAAGCGGTTTTTTCGCAACGCTCATAAAGCAAGGATTGCTCATTCCGCACACCGAAACATCGGTTACCGAAGAAAAAATCGTACTTACCCCAGAGCCGATACCCTTTATTACAAATCCGTTTGAATGGAGTTTTGAGCAATACAAACATGCGGCCCTACATACGCTCAAGCTGCACAAGTATGCACTTTCCAAAGGTTTTATTTTGAAAGATGCCTCGGCTTACAATGTTACCTTCCATAAAGGAAAACCTATATTTATAGATACTCTCTCTTTCGATTTTTATGAAGAGGGTACCCCTTGGCGGGCCTATAAGCAATTTATTATGCAATTTTTTGGACCGTTGGTATTGGCGAAATTCCACGGTACCGAAATTTTTAAGATGATGCAAACGCATATCGACGGAATTCCAATGAAGCTCATTTCCTCGTTATTGCCCGGAAAAACAAAGTTGAGTGCTACCCTCCATACCAACCTTCATCTATTGGCCAAGATGGAAAGTAAGTACAGCGAAGACTATAAGGCCGAATCCAAGGTGGCCAAGCTTTCGAGAAAGTCACAGGAGCATATTATTGAAAACCTCTTTGGATATATTAAAAAATTGGAGGGTAAGGAGACTACCGAATGGGGCAATTATTATGAAAAGACAAATTACGAAAAATCGGCTTTTGAAGCGAAGAAAAAGCTAATTCGCGAGTGGGTCACACCCTTGCAGCCCCAGCGATTAATAGACGTTGGAGGCAACGATGGGACCTTCGCTCGCACGGTGTTAGACCAAGTGCCGCACGTAATCGTGACCGATATTGACAGCAATGCGGTAGATCATAACTATGCGCAAGTACAGCGAAATAAAGAAACCAACATGCTACCGTTTGTGTGCGATGTGCTACAGCCCGCGCCAGGTATTGGCTTTAACAACACCGAGCGGGATTCATTGATCGAACGGTTAGTGGCCTATGCACCAGATGTCACTATGGCGCTTGCCTTGATTCATCATATAACCTTATCGGGCAACGTGCCTTTTGGGAAATCGGCCGAATTTTTTGCAAAGTTCTCCAAAACGTTGATCATCGAATTTCCAAAGAGGGACGATTCTTGGGTAGAAAGCCTCTTGGTTCGTAAACGGGAGTTCATAAGCCATTTCGATTTTTACAATGTGGAGAATTTCGAAAAGGAATTCTTAGTGTTTTTTAACCTAGTAGAGAAGATGCCAGTTGCTGGTACAGAACGGTTACTGTACCATTTTAAGACCAAAGTGGATGTCAACTAATAGTTTAGCTAAAAAAATCACCTCATTTTTAAATAGCGGGAAAGATTATCCGCTGCTGGCCGCCGTGGCGGCGGGACTCTATCCAATTTTGTTCTACTACAGCCGAAATTTCACCATGGTGAATTCTTGGGACCACCTGTTGTTTTTTCTCCTTGCGTTTATCTTCGTTCCCGCCATTGTTTTTTTTGCTGCCTGTAAGCTTTTTTCCTTAGATAGACTGAACAGCTATAAGAAGTACATACTTCCCTTCTTGAATATGCTCGCCTTTCTGTATTTTTTAAAACTGTGCCTTTTTGTGGGGCCCCAGCGAAAAATCGTGGCTGCAATAATTGTCGTGTCGGCAGTATACGCCTATCTTTTCCATGCGCATCTAAAAAAAATTATGGTTGTACAATGGCTGTTGGCGGGAATGGGGGTCATAGCGCTACTAAATACACTGAACGCTTATGCCCAATATGATGAGGATTGGTTACAGCAGCCCGATGCTATTGTGGAGGCTACTTTCAGGAAAAAACCGAATGTTTATTTTATACAGCCCGATGGGTATATCAATCCATCGGAGTTTGGAAAGGGCCACTATACCACAACTAACGACGGCTTTCATCACTTTCTTCAAGAGAATGGCTTTGTGCTGTACGATAATTTCAGGAGCAATTATAATACCACCTTGTCGTCTAATGCTGCCATTTTTGGGATGCGACATCATTATTTTAAGCGCGATGCCATTTCGAATGAAGTTTATCGCGCCCGCGAATTGATTATGGGTAAAAATCCGGTGCTTCAAACATTTAAAAATAATGGGTATAAAACCTATTTCATTTTTGAAACACCCTACCTGTTACTGAACCGTCCGGCATTGGCGTATGACGAAAGCAATATCTCCTATTCCAGCTTCAATTATATTCACAATGGAATAGGCGACCCACGACCCGTTTTACCCCCTTTGCACGTTGCTGTTTCTGACAAGATCGAGCAGCCTAAGTTCATTTTTATGCAGCTTTTGAAACCTTGGCACATTAGAAGTCATAAAGCTCATTCACGGGGCACGGCAGAGGAGCGCGCTGCTTGGTACGATAGGTTGGAGGAAGCCAATTCGATTTTGACCAGTGCGGTGAATACAATCCTCGAACAAGACCCCGGGGCGCTTATCATCCTTATGAGCGACCATGGTGGCTATGTAGGGATGGAGTACACAGACCAAACCTTTACAAAATCGCAGGATCGCGACTTAATCTATTCAGTCTTCAGCAGTATTTTGGCTATACATTGGCCCGAGGGTGAGGCACCTTCCTTCGATTCAGAATTTGCCTCATCTGTGAATATGTTTCGGATTGTATTCGCATATCTTTCAGAGAATGCTTCTTACCTAGAGACTCTTGAAGAAGATGCGAGTTATGTCGTGCTTCGCGAAGGAGCAGAGGAGGGGATCTACAAATATCTCAACGATGCCGGCGAAATCGTTTTCGAGCCTTTGGATTGAATCACTTCCGCAATCCTAAAACACTAAAGAAAAGGCTGAATAAGATAATTTGCACACCAAGAAGCAAAGTGGTTACAGCAGGAATTACCAACCGAAGGATGTTCGCTTGGGTGATATCCCCAAAATTGATGGCCTCCCAATTGGCGTACGCTACCATACTTAATGCGAGTCCTGCCACTACTAAAAAGGCACCTATGATGAGGCCCCGCTCCAGATTGATTATTTTGAAGAGCCTATCGTATTTTTTCGATTTTGGCAGAAGATCGTTCTCTACGGTATAAACCTTGGTAAGCCCATAAAACAATAGAAATTGAAAGCCTATTAGTCCGGTGGCGCAGCTAAAGAGCAATGTGTGCACATCGAAGGTGACGCTGCCTACTGCGATTGGGCCCCACACCAAAACACTCGAGATACCAAATCCCAGGACCATCAAAGCCAATCCGGGTATTAAAAACAACCACATTGGGCTGTATAACAGCAAGAAGCGAAGGTGGCGCCAACCGTCGCGCCAAGTATTCAGGTGGGGTGGTCTCGAGCGCCCGTCGGGCGAGAGCACCGTCGGGACTTCGGCGATAGACATGTTCTTTAAACTGGCTTTTACGATCATTTCTGAGGCAAATTCCATACCGGTGGTTTTCAATTCCATCCGGTGGAAGGCTTCTTTACTGAATCCGCGCAACCCACAATGGAAATCCCCAATCTTGGAACCGAAAAAAAGCCTACCTAAAAAGGAAAGCACCGGATTACCCAAATATTTGTGTAAAAGAGGCATAGCGCCTTTCTTGATACCTCCCTTGAAGCGATTGCCCATTACCAAATCATACCCTTCACGAAGTTTTTCGATGTACGGCATTAAATTGCTGAAATCGTAACTGTCATCGGCATCACCCATAATCACAAAGCGTCCCGCTGCTGCGGTGATGCCCCCAATAAGGGCATTGCCATAACCTTTTGCCAATACGGGTACTACGCGAGCGCCGTGCGCTGTGGCAATTTCCTGCGAGCCATCGGTACTGCCATTGTCGGCAATAACGACTTCACCAACAATACCTTCGCGGCTGAAAAAACCTTGTGCTTTCTGAATACAGGTTGCTAAGGTTTCGGCCTCGTTCAAGCAGGGCATGACTACAGATACTTCAGGCTTCATGGTCGTATGGGTATTTTTCTAATGAGCAACACTACGATGAGCAATCCTAGAAAGTAGTTGTAAAACAGATACCTCATAATGGAGTGCGATGCAATGCCCACGATAAAAGCATTGGAAAGGATCAATAACGAGGAGAGACACAAAAAAACGTGTGCTATCCCAAAACTGCGTAGCGTCTTCCACAAGCTGTAAACGGCTACAAATAAAACAAAAATAAAGATGATTACCGATTTAAATCCGTGTACAATTCCAGTGATGTACAGCGTAGCCCATTTTTCGAAATGCTGTGGCACCAATACCATAAACATGTTTTTTGCAGCCTGTTCGGTCTGAATAAAATTGTAGTGCGGTATTCCGTAGGTTTCCAAAAAATAAGCTTTTCCCTGTTCGTGCAGGTTTTGGTTACAGATAACTGGGAAATGATTATGGAAAACTTTGTACTGCTCCCGTGGGCCGCCATTTACGGCACTGCTAAGCAAACCCAAGCTGTCAATGCGTTGGTACGAATGTTCGAACAACCAAGCGGTATCTGGATCATCCATAAACTGCCTGTCTCTTTCTTCTGAAACAAATAGAGGCAGGGTTACAGCATTTACGAAGGTGTACGGAGTTTTTACGAAGTAGCCGTGCACTGCCTTATGGTATGCGCTATCCAGCAATCCAGCCACAATGGGCAACAGCACGAGAATAGCGAGCACCCCGAGGCGGTTCTTGGTAAAAACCGAACGACCAAACCTGAGAATGTATATAAAACTTACCAGCAGTGGAACCACCACGAACTGTCCGCGCGTTAGCGCCAGGGCCAAAAAACAGATAGCAAATAGGGCAATTCGCCTGCTTCGGTCACGAAACAGGACATCACAGCTAAAGGAAAACCACAAGAGGTACAACGGATAGCTGATTCCCTCGGAAGTTAGGTTATGTGCTACTTCCAACGGCGGAAAAAAGGGAAAAATGAGAACAACCAGCAACAGTGTCCGTTCGATTCGGTTTAGGTTTAAAAGAGTCTTCATTTTGCGATAGACCACCGTACAGCCAAAAAAGGTAAAAATAGCTTGTAAGGCCACTGCTATGGTGTCGAAGGTGTTCCCAAACAGAAGTTCAAGACCCCGTAAAAAAAGTACATAGCCAGGAAACCTTGCGAAACTAGCCCGCAAATAGCTATAGGTATCGGGCGAATACAACGGTGAGCGAAATGTACAATAGAAGAAGATGAAGCTAAAAAGAACGAACAATACCCAGTTTTCGGAGTGTTTTTTTGAAAAAAGGGAAGTTCTATTCAATTTATATCTGTTTTAGGCGTTGGGTAACACCTGCTAAAAGTAAAAATAATTTTAGTTTTACATATTGTAACCAACCCCGGTTTTTGTGAGTGCGATTTCCCATCCGTATCAAGTAAGAAGATTTGAACCTGCCGATGCAGGAGCTTGGAACTCGTTCGTGGCAACCGCAAAAAACGCTACTTTTTTATTCCACCGTTCATTTATGGAGTACCATAGCCAACGGTTTGCCGATTTTTCACTGTTGGTCTATCACAAGGGAAAGCTTATCGCAGTTTTGCCTGCCCATTACGAGGAAGAATTGGTTTACTCACATAATGGACTCACCTACGGCGGATTGGTACTGCCCAAAAAGATAAAATTGAAAGAGGTGACCAACATCTTGGAGCAGGTGCTTCGGTTTTTGAAATCGGAAGGAAAAAAGAACCTTTTCCTAAAACTGCTTCCCAACATGTACCATTTGCTGCCTTCTGAAGAAATGCAGTATCTCCTGCAATTGCTACAGGCAAAGCGAACCCGTGTCGATGTGGCATCGGTTATCGATTTGGGCACTCCGTTAAAGATACAGTCCAACAGATTGGAAGGTATTAAAAAAGCAGAAAGAAATGACTTAACGATTGAAGAAGGACGAAATTTTAAACCGTTTTGGGAGGCTATTTTAACGCCCAACTTACTAGCGCGCCACCAAGCCGCTCCGGTTCATTCGCTGGAGGAAATTGAATTGTTGGCCGAGCGGTTCCCCAAGGAAATACTTCAGTTTAACGTATTTCAGAAAAATAAAATCGTGGGGGGTGCTACCATTTTCAATACCAAGAAGGTAGCCCATGTACAGTATATCTCGGCCAATGCAGATAAACAACAGCTGGGCACACTGGATTTTTTGTTCCACCATCTCATTACAAAACGTTTTAAAGAAAAACGGTATTTCGATTTTGGCACTTCCAATGAGGCACATGGAACCAAGGTGAACAATGGGTTACAGTATTGGAAGGAATGCTTCGGCGCACGAAGCGTTGTGTATGAACAATATCAAATCGATATTGAAAACGATAGGTATCTTAATTCGGTTTTTATATGATTTCATTTTTGGACCTTCACGGAATCAACGCCCGTTTTGAAGCCGAATTTCAGCAGAAATTCAAGCGATTTCTCGACTCGGGATACTACATTTTAGGAGATGAGCTTACCCATTTCGAAGCCGAATTTGCCAATTACTGTGGCACCGCATATTGTATAGGTGTGGCCAATGGTCTTGAAGCATTACGCCTCATCTTGGAAGGGTACAAGGTGCTTGGTAAAATAGCGACAAATGATGAGATATTAGTGGCTTCTAATACCTATATCGCCACTATCTTGGCCATTAAACAGGCTGGCTTGAAACCCGTATTGGTCGATGTTGATGCCGCTTCATTCAATTTTGATATGGCGGCCCTGCACGAGTCAATTACGTCTGGAACCAAGGCAATTATGCCCGTACATTTATATGGGCGGTTGACTACCATGGAACCGATACGGGAGTACGCCCGGAAACATGATCTGCTCGTTATTGAAGATGCTGCCCAAGCACATGGTGCAGTCGATAGTCAAGGTAAAAAAGCCGGAAATTTAGGCGATGCGGCTGGATTCAGCTTTTATCCTACGAAGAATTTGGGAGCTCTTGGCGATGGTGGGGCTGTTACGACGAATCACGAGAAGTTGGCGACCGCCATACGTATGTTGCGCAACTACGGTACCCGCTCGAAATATGTCAATACATTGCCTGGCTTCAATTCTAGATTAGATGAGCTTCAAGCTTCGTTATTACGGGTGAAACTTCCCAGTTTGGATGACGATAATGAAAGACGGCGCGAAATTGCCCAACGGTATCTCTCAGAAATTCAAAATAGTAAGCTTATACTGCCGCAACACGCTGGAGGAAAGGACCACGTATTCCATCTGTTCGTGGTACGGGTTAAGGATCGCCCCAATTTTATGGAGTACTTGGCCAATAAGGGGGTGGGAAGCTTGATACACTATCCCATACCACCACACCGTCAAGAAGCCCTACCCGAATTTCATGGGATGTCGTTTCCCGTGGCAGAAACCTTGCACAATGAGGTCGTGAGCATACCCATGAGTCCAATATTAACCGATGCGGAAGTAACCGAGGTTATTTCGGTGTTAAACGCCTATTAATTGAAAGTCCCTCGTTTTATTCGCGATAATCTGTTGCTTAAAATGACCTCGCTCAATGCGGGGGTCATTGCCGTCCGACTTTTTATCTCACTGTTCATTCAACGTATGCTGGCCGAACTGGTTGGCGAGGCGGGCATCTCTAAAATTGGGCAGCTTCGGAATTTGCTACAAATGCTTACCTCCTTGGCATCGGTAGGGATTTTCTCGGGAGTCGTTAAATATATTTCAGAATACAAAGAAGATGAGGAGCAATTACAGAAGCTTTTTTCAACTTCATTCGTATTGTCCTTACTGGGAAGTGTAGGGTCTGGGGTCGTTTTGTTTTTTTGGGCCGAGGGATTGAGCGAACGCTTGTTTACTACCGCGGCCTACACCTACGTCATTAAACTGGTAGCAGTAGTTGTGCCTACCGTCGCCCTGCTGCGCATCTTTACGGGAGTAGTGCACGGTTTGTCGCTGTATAAAAAGTTTGCCAAGATAGACCTTTTTGGTTATTTGGTGAGCAGTGTGCTCTTAGTGTATTTTCTGTGGCAATATAATATCGATGGTGCTTTGGTAGCCATTGCCGTAACTCCAGTATTGCAGCTGGCCACCCTATTGTTTATCTTTTTCAAGAATCTTGGTGAATACATACAGTTCAAGAAACTGTCGTTTGCGACCCCGATGGCCAAAAGCTTGTTGGCATTTTCGCTCATGTCTTTTTTTTCAACGGTGTTGCTTAATTACGTTGAAATCGACGTGCGCACCATGATCATTAATAAGATCACGGAAGAAGACGCGGGTATTTGGACCGCCATGACGAATATTTCGAAGAATTATATGGTGTTTTCCACCGCGATTTTCAGTTTGTACGTGCTTCCAAAATTTGCCGGCATCCATACCGAAAGCGGTTTTCGGAAAGAGCTGTGGAATATTTACAAAACATTGCTCCCCTTGTTTGGCGTGGGGATGCTACTCGTCTATTTCCTTAGAAATGTGATTATTCAACTTATCTATCCCGATTTTACCGAGATGGCACCCTTGTTCAAGTGGCAGTTATTGGGCGATTTTATACGTTTGGCCTCCTTGATCTTGGCGCACCAGTTTCTGGCTAAGAAAATGGTGCGCAACTTTATCGTTTCAGAGATAGTCTCGCTGGGATTGTTCTTTGTATTCGCCCATTATCTAGCGGGCATCTACGGGGTAGAAGGTGTCGTAATTGGGCACTTTCTTCGATTCTTTATCTATTTTTTCGTAGTGCTTTTGCTGGTGCTTCGATACTTCCGCAATAAACGAAGGGCCGAAAGCGTCTAGGCGTTGCTCCAACAGTTTAGGTACTGCTGTGCGACTTGTAGATGGTCGTGCTTGTTACTAACAAAAGCACGAGCACGAGCGCCCATGGTTGCAATCTCTTGGGGGTGCTCAATAAAATAGGTTAATTGCTGCACGAGATAGTCCACATCTGGCAACGCATTGACCGCTACAGCTTCCGTAAGGGAATAGTGCTGTGTAAATGCGGCTTCGGCCCCTGTAAACACAACCTTGCCCTTGGCCATGGCCTCAAGGGCGTTGTACCCTTGATCGAAACTAAACACTTGATCTAGCACGATGTGTGCCTTGTTGTATTTCTCAATATATTCTGAATACGGCAAATTCTCCACGGTCTCAATGCAAATGCGATGTGGAAAACTTTCTTGCAGGCGCGCCAAGGCTTCCTCAAAATAGCGAATTCCCTTGGTATGGTAATTTTGCCTGTTAATACCGAGAAAAATTACGATGGGAATCTTGGCGGAAAGCGGGAGATAAGGTAATTTGTCAACAGCCACAGGATTTGGAATGAGTCCCAAATACTTGGGGTGGTCCTTCAATGGCAAGTGATAGTCCATATCGGAAGCGATGATACCGTGTACGCGCTCTAAGATAAATTGGTGCAGCGCTTTATAGGCTGGGGTATTGTATTTTAATATGAACTTATACTTCGATGCCGGCACCGAACCATCTTTGAGACCCTGTAAAATTGAATAGGGCAACGCATCGCCCAGCGCATAGCGTACGCTAAGGTGATCGGTTCCGCAGGAAAGCAAGAACATTTTGCCATTATGCTTTTGCAAAAAGGAGATAATGGTTTTTTCATCCTCTGGCTGTGCGCCGAGAGGGCTTTCGTTAATGAGCTGCACCACATCGAAGCCCTTCAATTGTGCCGCGTGGGAAAGAAATTGTTTCCTTAGCGAGCGCGAGGTAATATCCAAGCCCGTAAGTTTGTAAATCGTAACTTTCAGTTTTTTGCCAAGTCCTTTGTCAAACCGGCGTTTCAGTTTTATATCGGCGGGATAGCCCTTAAAGTAATCGCCCGTGGCGATGAGGATAACCTCGTGGCCCAAAGCCACCAATCCTTCCTTTAGGGAATTGTGCAACCTACTATATTCTCCTACCAGAAGAATCTTCATAATTGTCCTATCTTTGGCCTGTTTAGCAACACCAAAAATACCATTTCTAGATGACGCGCAGCCAAAGCGACGCAAAATTTAAAGTGTGCCTAGTAACCCTATGGCTCGCCAAGGGGGGTGCCGAGCGTTCCTGTGCTATGCTGTCGCAGATGTTGGCACAACACGGCCACGACGTACACGTGGTAACGCTCAACGATGCGGTGGAATATGAATACAGCGGCACGCTCTTCAATTTGGGAAAGCTAAAGGTAGGACGCGATACGTTGCGAAAACGCCTAAAACGATTCCGAATTCTCCGAAAATACCTCCAGGAGCAAAGCTTCGATATTATCATAGACCACAGGCCGAAAAATCAGTACTTCCGCGAACTGTTCTACAAGCGTTATGTATATAGGGGTATCCCCTGTATCTATGTGGTGCACAGCGCCAACCAAGCCGAATACAATGCGGCGCGGCCCAAGCGATTTGCCAAAATAAACAATAGCAATGTCGCTACCGTGGCGGTTTCGGAATACATACAAAAACAGGTGCTGGAAGCTACAGGGGTTCACAATGCTGTTACGATTCACAATGCATTCAATCCTGAATGGAAGCATTCCAAGGCCGAAATTCCCCAAGTTCTATCGGATAAAACATACATTTTGGCGTACGGGCGGTTGGACGATTTCGTCAAGGATTTCAGTTTTCTCATACAGGCATATGCACAATCAAAACTGTGGGAAAAACAAGTGCACTTGGCCATTATGGGTAGCGGTCCCGATGCACCAAAACTAAAGTCACTGGCCAATAAAACACCAGCTGGCAATTCCATCCATTTTATACCCTTTAGCCAAGATCCTTTTCCCACCATTCAAGGAGCACGTTGCGTTACGCTAACAAGCAAATACGAAGGTTTCCCAATGGTATTGGTAGAGTCGCTTTCGCAGGGAACGCCCGTGGTGTCGCTCGACATCGTTTCGGGGCCTTCGGAAATTGTAAAACACCGAGAAAACGGTTTGCTGGTTGCTGAAAGAAGCCTACCTTTATTTGCCGATAGCCTTGTAACCCTATGTACAGATGAGAAACTGTACCAGCATTGCAAGCAGCAGGCGGAAACCTCCGTAAGGCAATTTTCAATGGAGCAGATTTCAGAAAAATGGAACAATCTTTTGCAACATGAATTATCCTGATATAGAATCGATACAGTTGGTCGACATCCCTAAAATAAGCGATCCCGATGGTCGTGGCAACCTTTCGGTTATTGAGAAAGAAATATTGCCTTTTGCCATTAAAAGGGTATACTACCTATACGATGTGCCCAGCGATTCCACCCGTGGCGGGCACGCCCACAAGGAACTGCAACAATTCTTGATAGCTCTTAGCGGAAGTTTCGATGTGGTGCTGGACAACGGCCACGCTAGGCGCAGCATTACGCTAAATCGTCCCAACAAGGGGTTGCTTATTCCGAACGGAGTTTGGCGAGAGCTCGAGAACTTCTCGGCTGGTGCGGTATGCTTATCGTTGGTGAGCGAGGTCTACGAAGAGGAAGACTATATTCGTGAATACCACAAATTCTTAGACTATAAGCAGGCACGGTAAGCCTATTGAAAAGAGCTTAACTGAAGGCCCCATTGGGAGAGCATTTCCTTCGCTTTCAAAAAAAACTTTAATGTGCCTCGATTTTGCTGTAAGAGGAACCGTTGCCGTTGGCTTAACTGATTTAAATCAATTTTGGCGAGCAATTGCTGGTATGTGGCGGTATCGTTTTCCAAAATGGCTTGGATACAGAGCGAATAACGGTTAAGATCAAGATATTTTTTCAGCAAAGGTTGCGTTTTTTCCAATGTTCCAAATTTGCTGAAATGCGTGGTGCGCACCTTTTGCAGCGATTGCTGCGAAAGGCTGTCTTGTGCAACGATAATATCGGCCAATACTTTTGGGGAAAATACTATTGGGAAGTGCAGGCCCAAGCGGATGAAAAAATCGGTATCCTCACCACTTTCTATGGAACTGTCATAATATCCCACCGTATCGATAACTGAACTGTGAAAAACGGTAGTAGAACTGCAAACGATGGAATGCCGTAGGCTTGCCTCAAAGAAATCGACAATCCGCGGCAGGTTGCCAATTTCGATACTATATCTCTTTGAAATGTGCCTATCGCCTTTTATGTAAACGCTATTTACGGCAAATACCTGTTGGGAGGGAAATTGCTCAATTAGCGAGGCGTGCGTTTCCAGATAAGTGGGATGCCACACATCGTCTGCATCCAAAAGTGCAATATAATCACCCTCAGCTTGGCGTATCGCCGTATTTCGGGCCGTAGAAACACCTTGATTCTCCTGGAAATAATACCGGATACGGGCATCGTTGAACTGCGCTATCACCTCTTTGCTTCCGTCACTCGAACCATCATCTACCAGAACCACCTCAAAATCTCCTTCCGTTTGAGACAGGACGCTGGCCAGGGTTTTCGGTAAATAATTGGCCTTGTTATAAACGGGTATGACTACAGAAAACTTTGGCATTTAATGAGGATGTAACGTAAGGTAATATCCCAACCGATAGAGATCGAATATCTTCAAGGATGGGTTTTGGGAGAGTAGGTTGCGTTCCATTGTTTTTTTAAAAAGGGAGTAGAACCACATTATCGGGTGCGCCAATTTAGCAATTCTAAGCTGTTTCGCCTTTTTCGAAAGGGACGTCTCCCCAGCATCGATGAGCCCGTTGGTGACGAAAAGATGGAGCGCTTCTACTGCTTCGCGGGATTTTCGCAGGAACACCTCACTGTTTTCCAGCCCCAAATGCACCACAGGATTATCGATATGCGCTACTGAAATTCCGCGTTTCTTACAATCTAACGCAAAGAGCGTGTCTTCATGGCGAAGGTTAGGTATGTCCTCATTGAAAGCTATCTTATCGAAAACCGATTTTTTTATCAGGAAGTTAAGGGTTAGAAATCGAAGGTGGGGAGCTTTTCGTCGTGCTTCGACGCCCAAGGCTTCCCTTGCTTTCCCGTAATGCCATCGAAGTAGTTCTTCGGGTTTGGGAGGTGTTTCTTGGTAACGTATACCTCCATACACTATTTCGGTGGTCGTGGTTATCGCTTCAAGGTACTTTTTCAGAAAATCGGCGCGTATCACCTCGGTATCTGCATCTAGAAATAGCAGAAACTCATAGGTCGCCTCTCGGGCAAGTCTATTGCGAATGGCACTACGACCAATATTCTTTGGCAAAATTGTATACCGTGCATGGGAAAGCTCGTTAATGGCTTCATTTTCGGTAACCGGTATTGGCGAACAGTCGTCGAACACTAAAATTTCAAATGAAATCTTCAATCCCAACGCCTGTTCGTGCAAGCTCATAACCAATGGGTACACATTGTATTGGTAGGTAGGTATTAGGATAGAGATCATCTACGTTTCGATTAGTGGTATCTTGGCTCGCCTTGCGGTGGTTGGCTTCGGCTTTAAAATGTGCGTAAAAATAAGTACTTTAGAAGAAAATATACTGGTTGCCATGAAAATCTTACTGCATCGCTTTGCTTGGCTGATGTTTTTCTTAGTGTTCTTTATTCCAAACAGTCTAGCGCAGGAAGGGGAATGGTTTTACCTACGTGCTAATTCCGACGCATTCGAGCCTTCCTTTCAAGAGCGGGAGGGTAAGCTTATATACACAGGGGATGATTATAAATTGAAATCTATTTTGGAGGATTATGATATTTCAATATTCAAGAAAACGCAGAAAAACGCCAAAAAACCGTATTTGCACCGAACGTTCTTTATAATTGCGGATAGGAAATCGTTATTAGATGATTTGTTGATAAAGGCCAACCACCTGTTCGATAGCGGTGAGGTTATTCCTATGGAAGACCGTAAGATTTTTGAGCCTAACGATTACGGATTAACAAGTACCATTGGCGAGAATTTGGGACTGCCAGTAAATATGGATTATATGGACTTTTTGGGCGTTCCTAAGGCGTGGTACTACACCACCGGCGAACGGGATGTGATCATCGGGATATCTGATGCGTCAGTTGATACTACCAATATAGAATTTGCCAAGAAAACGAAAGTAATCCGAAAATCGGTTTTTGCAGGTGGCCATGGAATTGGTTCTGCTTCGGCCTCTGTCGCTCAAGGGAATAATGGCTATGGAGTGGCGGGCGTTTGCTATGATTGCAGTGTCTTTACCACGATATACGGTGATTTTAAAGAATTCAGACAGTTGAGAGAATTATCAAAATTAGGTGCAAAGGTAATTAACTGCAGTTGGGTAGGGGTAGCGAATTCAGAAACTGGGCAAGCGGCGATCGATGAGATGTTCGATAATGGAACCATCGTGGTTGCTTCCTCAGGAAATAGATCGTACCAGAAAAACAAAGGCGAAGAATATCTTTATCCGGCTTCCTACGATAAGGTAATTTCAGTTGGTTCGGCAATGTACAAATATGATACCCCTTGGGACAACATCAAGATAAACAAAGAGGGTACCATCTATGCCGAAAACATACGCGGCTATCTCTCCAGGACAGTTGCCTTTAAAGACCAAGATACCAGCCGCACGAACGATTCTTTCAAAAATTATGAAATATCTATTCCCACCTTGAATTCTGAGGTGGACATACTCTCACCTACAGTTGGAGTCTTTTTGTTCGCCTCTTATGTAATGAATGATACATTAGCATATAACCGCTTTCCCACCACATCTGGCGCTGCAAATTTTGTGAGCGGCACCATCGGACTCATGTTTTCGCTTGCGCCCTGCCTGCCCACTCAAGAAGTGGAGAGCATTTTGAAAATGACCGCTTACAACATAGACCATATTGAGGCCAATAAAAAGTTCAAGGGAAAATATGGCGCGGGTATCTTGCAAACGGGACGCGCCGTAGAGATGGTTTATCAACTTTTTACCGAAACCGAAACGGTAACTATAGAAGATCAAGATTTTGAACGGTGGGACTTCAAGCTTACGTCCTACTCTAAGGAGGTGCGCCTTCAAAACCAGAAATTTAGGGAGCGGGCAACCTTGGACCTCCGTTCAAAAAATCGAATCGTGCTGGGCGAGAATACCGTACTAAAACCGAATAGCGAAGGTCAAATTCGTTTATCGATCCATCCGGAAATAGAACCTGGCTGTTACCTAAGGCTTCGCGACAAATCGATTCGCGATAGCGATACACCTTAACGCGTGGCAATACAAAACGCGCTTACCCCAAAGGGGAAGTCGATGTTTCGCAATACCTGGTTTTCAATCTTTAATATAGTGTAAAGTAATGCATTGGCCGGTCCTGGAGGCTTTAAATCGCCAGTACCCTTTTCCGTCGATATAACAGCGCTTATCTTACGGGAGAGATAAACTGCTGGGAGCAGACTAAAATTCCAGTAACTGCATTTTTTTAGCTGAAAACCGCCGCGCTGCATTTTCTCCTTTAGGTCCTTAAGGAGATACCTACGGTAATGGTGGTTCACTTCATCGTGATGGCTCCACAACGATTGAAAAGCAGGCACAAATACGAGTATGAGTCCGCCGGGTTTCAATAGGTTGTACCAATT
>CAZXDP010000047.1:0-20709 GCA_964639255.1 uncultured Flavobacteriaceae bacterium | reverse complement strand
AACGAATGGCGGCCTACCGCGATTGGTTTTTTCAGACGGAAATAGTGCCCCATTTTGCTGAAGAGGAAGCGGTGGTCTTTCCCATTTTGAAAAGTGGGCATCCCCTGGTGGAACGGGCCTTGGAGGAGCACGACAGATTACGCGAGCTTTTCACCACCCAGACTGGAATAGAAGCTTCCCTGCAGGAGCTGGAATCGCTTTTGCAAAAGCACATTCGGTTTGAAGAGCGGCAGTTGTTCGAAGCCATTCAAGAGGTGGCCACTCCCGAAGAATTACGGGCTGTCGCCAGCGCACATCAGGAGAAATCCAACGATGAGGTGTATGAGGATCCTTTTTGGGAATAGCATTCTTTATAAAAAAAAGATAAACAATTATTTTTACTGAAAAGCCATCACCATGCGAGCCCTATTGCAGCAATATTATAGTCCTCAATTTGAAACTGCGCTCATTGAGGAAATTTTGAAGGTGGGCACGGTGCGAAATGTGTCCGAGGGCGAAATATTAATTGATATAGGAAACTATGTAAAATCGATGCCATTGTTGCTCTCTGGGGCTCTCAAAGTGCTACGGGAAGACACACAGGGAAACGAATTACTGCTCTATTTCTTGGAACGTGGAGATACCTGCGCCATGACGCTTCGTTGCTGTATGGGCCATACTCGAAGTGAAATTCGGGCGGTAGCTGAGTTGGACAGCCAGCTAATTATGGTTCCTATTCAGAAAATGGAAGAGTGGACGGGGAACTATAAAAGTTGGCGCCTATTTGTTTTTCAAAGCTACCACGACCGGCTCCAAGAGTTACTCGATACGGTTGACAGTATCGCGTTTATGAAGATGGACGAGCGTCTGTTGAAATTCCTGCACACCAAAGCCAAAATTAACGGTTATGGCGTTTTACATACTACCCATCAAGAAATTGCCCAAGAGTTAAATACTTCCAGGGTGGTTGTTTCCCGTTTACTGAAGAAGCTGGAAAACCTAGGGGAAATCAGCATGGGACGAAACAACATCACCCTGCATTCGTTGTAGTAGCTCTAAGGCCTTATCGATGATAGATTGATCTACCTCGGGATTCAATAGGGTAGCGATATTTCCCAGCGCAATGGTGTTACCCATTTCTTTCAAGATAATAAAACCATAGAACGCATTTTCCTTCACAAGGTGAGAAAAAACCCACCACAGCACATTCGGCCACAAAAAAATCTCTTCGTCTATTTCTTTCCAACATAAGTGTGGGTCGCGCACCGATTTACGATACACCTGAAAATATTCTTCTCAAGTTCTTGACACGGTAATTGTTCGTATGTTTGAAGCGTTATTTCAGCAAAAAGATTTGAATAGTAGTGTATTAGAGGAAGTTCTATCTAGTGCTAATTTTGGAGCAGGAAGATGCCATAAGGGTTGAACAGATACTTTTAGAACCAGAAGGAACTTGAAATGCGATACGCTCTAAAGCCAACTCTAAGGTAAATTGTTTTATAAAGCGTTTTTTATAACTTGCTTACAAATTGCACTGATGTTGGAGTTAGATGAACATTTTTGGAACGAACGCTATCGCTCGGGCACGACGGGCTGGGATATCGGCTATATCTCCACGCCCTTGAAAGAGTACATCGATCAACTGGAAGATACAGAGCTTCGCATTCTCATACCCGGGGCGGGTAACGGTTATGAGGCCGAATATCTGCTACAACAAGGCTTTCAAAATGTAACGGTAATAGATATCTCTAGGGTCGCTTTACATAACCTTTCAGCGCGGGTACCTAAATTTCCAAACCGGCAATTATTACATCAAGACTTTTTTGAGCATATTGGCACCTACGATCTCGTTTTGGAACAAACGTTTTTTTGTGCGCTACGCCCCGAGCTTCGGCCTTCCTATGTGAAAAAAATGTACGATTTACTGGTACCTGGTGGAAAGTTGGTAGGCCTTCTTTTCAATATACCCTTAAATATGGATGCTCCGCCCTACGGTGGTTCGGCGGCAGAATATAGAAAACTCTTTAAGGGCAAATTTTTCATTGAGCGTATGGAAACTGCCTATAACTCCATCGCACCTCGACAAGGCAATGAGCTGTTCATCAAATTGATAAAGAAGTAGCTGCCGTTACAACCACGAAAAAGTGGCTCCTGAAATGATAAAAATTTCATGTGTTGGTGTGCCTGTATAATCTCCTAAACGATACTCCAGTCCCGTTTCTATTTCTATAAAATCCTTCCAGGTAAATTGAAGGGTACTGCTGGCACGTTGCTCCCAACTAGGGGCAAGGCTTGGGGTAAAGGTTGCCAAGCTCTCAATGAGAAAGTTTAGGCGCATGCTAGTTTGCTCGCCCAAAGGTTTGGTAGCCTGCAACCGATAACGAAATCGGTGTGCGGTACGCGAGGGCTGTATGCGTTGTTCGGCCCGCAGCCGGTGCTCCCAATTCAGGGGGTTGCTTCCGTGGGTATAAGTGTATTGCTGGGTAGTTCGAAATTCGTTTTCCTCCTCTACAAACGGTTCCTCAAATCGATATTGTAGTCCGAGTGCAAGCGTTTGGTTTGAGGGTAGGTTCCAAATGGAAAAGTGTTCAATATCCATTAAATTTACCTTGAAGTCGGCCGCATTATCGTTATAAACAAAAGAGCGTTTTTCGAAGGCGAACTCGTGGCGATATCCATTGCCCAACCGATATTCTATTTGAATAGCAGGCTCCCAAAGCACGGTGGTGTTTTCTTGGGCGAAGAGCGAACTGCAAAAAATGCTTACAAACATGCCCGCAATAACGATTCGGACAATAGTCAATTTCATACGAAAACAAAAAAATAAAGATAGGAAGGAAATACCTGTTTCTTTCATATAAGAAACCAAATTTGAATGTGGAATTTACGAATGTTAAACATGTTTAAAACGTAACCACTGTTACATAAAAGAATACTTTTCATTTGTAACTTTAAGAAATCAACAAAATAGTTAGGTATTATGAAGATAAAACAATTTGAATACAAACCGCTATCCCATTTTTCTTATGCCATTGTGAGCGATGGAAAAATAGCCCTAATAGATCCCGAACGGGATCCCAGTCAATATTATGCTTTTGCGGAAGAAAACAATGCCAAGATCGTGGCCGTTTTTGAGACGCATCCGCATGCCGATTTTGTAAGTTCCCATTTGCAAATCCATCGGGAAACGGGAGCTACGATTTACTGCAGCGAGAAGATTGACGCGGCTTATCCGCATCGCTCTTTCGATGACGGTGATAGCGTGACCATTGGCGATGTGAACTTCTCGGCACGGAATACTCCCGGTCATTCTCCAGACAGTATCACCATTGTTGCCTCGGAAGGGTCTACAATGGCCTTATTTACGGGCGATACCTTATTTGTAGGCGATGTGGGAAGACCTGATCTTCGAGAGAATGCGGGTCACTTGAAAGCAAAGCGAGAAGAGCTGGCCAAAATGATGTACCATACCCTTCAGAATAAATTTAGCGATCTGCCAGACGACGCCTACATCTATCCGGCCCACGGGGCTGGTTCGCTCTGCGGGAAGGGAATGAGCGAGGATGCCTCGTCCAGCACGCTTGGCAATGAGCGAGCGAGCAACTGGGCTTTCCAAGATCAAACCGAAGAAGAATTTGTGAATGAGTTGCTCGATGCCCAACCATTTATTCCTCATTATTTCGGATATAATGTTGACATTAACAAAACTGGGGCAAAAAATGTCCGTGAAGTATTGGGTGCCATTCCCTTGCAGTTGTACAGCTCGAAAATGGAAGAAGATATTCTGGTAATCGATACCCGCGACGAGGAACAATTTAAGAACAACCACTGGCCGGGTAGCATCAACATTATGGCTGCGAAAGAAGCCCACAAGTTTGAGACGTGGTTGGGGAGTATTGTACAGCCCAAAGAACCCTTTTATCTCGTGGTTGCGAATGCCTCCCAGGCAAACAAGCTGCTGGAGCGAACGGCAAAAATAGGATACGAATCCCAAGTACGGGCGGTGGTCACGCTCGCGTCGGAATCATTGCAGGAATCGGCCGATTTCAACCTGGATGCTTTCAAAAAGAATCCAAAGGAATATACGGTGGTAGACATTCGTAACCAGAGCGAAGTAGCACAAGGGAAGTATTTTGATCATGCCATTGCCATCCCACTGCACGAGCTGCGCGAACGTACCGAGGAGATTCCTACCTCGAAGCCGGTAGTGGTGCATTGCGCAGGTGGATACAGAAGTGCGGCAGGCAGCAGTATTTTAGAGAAAGCCCTCAAGGACACAAAGGTGTATGATTTGAGTGACGCCGTATCCGACTTTAAATAAATATGCCTATGCTAATTTTTCTCCAAAGGCCAAATCCCCTGCATCGCCCAGTCCCGGGATAATATATCCTTTATCATTGAGCGAATCGTCTATCGCGGCAATCCATAAGTGGGCGTTTGGAGGGACGCGTTTTTTGATGTACACCACTCCTTCTTGGGACCCAATAATTGATAAGATATGGATTTGCTCGGGAGTGCCGTGGGAAGACAGAATTTTAAGTACATTCTCCAGCGTTTTACCGGTGGCAAGCATAGGGTCGCAAAGCAATACGGCTTTGTTTTCAACGGAAGGGGCTGCCCAATAGTTGGCGACAATTTCGAAATCAACGCTATTCGAGGTGTGCTTTCGAAACGCTGAGATATATCCGCTTTCCGCTGTATCGAAAATATTTAGAACACCTTGATGCAGCGGCAAACCGGCCCGCAATATGGAGCAAACAACTATAGATTTAGTTGGCACCATCATTTGTGCTGTGCCCAAAGGAGTAGTTACCTTGGTTTCTTGATAAGGAAGGAGCTTACTGGCCTCGTATGCTAAGATCTCACCAATACGTTCTATGTTCTTTCGGAATCGTAGACGATCTGTTTGTAGTTCTGCGTGGCGCATCTCATATACAAATTGCTGAAGGACGGAGTGGGTGTGCGTAAAATCGTGAACGGTCATACCCTTAAAGATACTTCATTTTTGCTTGTGATGTTCAGGTTGGACTTATACACCCAAAATAACTTTGAAAAAAAAAGGGGGATTTTTCTTTTTTAAATTTATTTAATCGTAATATTGCAATAAACAAATAAATACGATATGGGTGTCACCAAAACCGATATATTCACCAAAGAACAGAACGCAATTGCCTCATTTTTCAAAGTTGTCGCGCATCCTGCCAGAGTGGCTATTTTACAGCATCTTTTTAAGATAAACGCTTGTGTGTGCGGCGATTTGGTTTCTGAAATCGGTCTGGCACAGCCCACCATATCGCAGCACCTAAAGGAACTGAAAAACTTGGGCCTTATTAAGGGGACTATTGAGGGAACCAGTGTGTGCTATTGTATCGATACCGATACTTGGGCAGCGATGAAAGAGGTGCTGCTTCCGTTTCTCGATCAAGATATAGCAAATACAAGTTGTTGTTAATTGACGAAATCAATATAGTATGAAATTTTCTGAAGTAAAAGAACGATTGGGCAGTTTGGAAAAGCTGCACTTTCAACTTCCAGATGGCAGTTTGGTGCCATCTCATTTCCACGTTACCGAGATTGGAAAAGTGGAAAAAACATTTATCGACTGCGGTGGTACCGTACGAAACGAAACTGTGGTCAATTTTCAATTGTGGAGTGCCAACGATTACGACCACAGACTGCATCCGGAAAAACTAATGCAAATTATCGCCCTGGCCGAACGCACACTGCAGTTGGACGATGCTCGGGTAGAGGTAGAGTACCAAGGAGAAACCATTGGAAAATTTGGATTAACCCCCACACCCCACGGCTTCGCGCTAACGGTGACCCAAACAGACTGCCTTGCGCAAGACCGTTGTGGTATTCCAGTGGTTAAGCCTAAGGTAAAACTTTCGGAAAAAACTACCAGCACGGCTTGCGCTCCCGGTTCAGGATGTTGCTGAAATAAGTAAATACCAAGATGAAATATTCAGAAAAAACAAAGCTTCTTGACGGTTTGCGAGAAACCATTCAAGATATAGATACCATCCAGGTGCCGGAAGAACGCTTAGCGCAACTCGCACCCCTAGCGCACTATATTAGGGAAAAGCAAAGGGCCCGCCAAGCGATAAACCTTCTTTTTATTTGTACGCATAACTCGCGGCGCAGCCATTTGTCACAAATATGGGCGCAGGCCCTTTCGGCTTGGTATGGTTTTAAGGACCTTACTTGCTATTCTGGCGGTACCGAAACAACCGCTATGTACCCTACGGTGGCCCAAACGTTAGCTGCGGAAGGGTTTTCGATAACTGCCATTAGCGCGCCTCCCAATACGGTTTACGCTGTTACTTATTCCGAAACTGAGCATCCGGTAATTGCCTTTTCGAAGGAATTTGGACACAGTTTCAATCCGTCGTCTGGGTTCGCTGCGGTAATGACCTGCTCGCAGGCCGACGAGAACTGTCCCTTCGTGCCAGGGGCCGAAAAACGTTTTTCCCTGCCCTACGATGATCCCAAGGAATATGACGGCACACCTCGGGAGGCCGAAATGTACAGATCGCGCAGTAGGCAAATTGCTGCCGAATGGATGATAATCTTTAAAAAAGCTTTGGAAGGGTGAAAAAAGAGAAAAAATTAGGGTTCTTAAATACGTATCTCACACTTTGGATTTTCATCGCGATGCTGTTGGGAGTTGCCATTGGCTATATTTTTCCCAATTTTCCTATCGCATTGCAGGAGTATAGTAGCGGTACCACCAATATACCTATTGCAATTGGCCTCATATCGATGATGTACCCTCCCTTGGCAAAGGTAAATTACGCGCTCCTACCGAAGGTTTTTAGAAACATCAGGGTGCTTTCCTTGAGTTTGGTACTCAATTGGGTGGTGGGACCCCTGCTAATGTTTTTTTTAGCGCTTTTGTTTTTGGGCGACCATCCAGAATATATGGTCGGACTAATACTCATTGGCTTGGCCCGCTGTATCGCCATGGTGCTGGTATGGAACGACCTTGCAGAAGGCAGTAGCGAGTATGGGGCCGGACTTGTCGCGCTGAATAGCGTCTTTCAAGTGTTCTTTTATAGTTTTTATGCCTGGTTGTTTATTACCAAGCTCCCACCGCTTTTTGGGTATGAAGGGGCACTGGTCTCTATTTCCATTGCTACCATTGCCGAAAGTGTTGCCATTTATCTAGGTATTCCCTTCGCCATGGGAATAGCCAGTAGATTTTTATTGGTTCGGGCCAAGGGAAAACACTGGTACGAAACCGTATTTATACCCGCCATAGCCCCCGTTACGCTTATTGCCTTGCTATGTACGATTGTGCTTATGTTTTCCCTAAAAGGTGAACTAATTGTTGAAATTCCTATGGATGTGGTTTTAATTGCCGTACCCCTGCTCATCTATTTTGGATTGATGTTCCTCATCGGCTTTATTTTGAGCAAGCTGTTGGGGGCTACTTATGATAAAAATGCGGCCATTTCCTTTACGGCAGCAGGAAATAATTTTGAGCTTGCCATTGCGGTGGCCATTGCCGTGTTCGGACTGAATTCTGGTCAGGCGTTTGCAGGTGTGATAGGTCCCTTGGTCGAG
Source organism: uncultured Flavobacteriaceae bacterium (assembly GCA_964639255.1). Taxonomy (GTDB): domain Bacteria; phylum Bacteroidota; class Bacteroidia; order Flavobacteriales; family Flavobacteriaceae; genus NZQO01. The sequence continues at coordinate 13,164 of CAZXDP010000047.1, read as the reverse complement.
GTGCCGGCTTTGATACTATTGGTACGCGTCTCCTTTTGGCTTCGGAAAAAGTACTACTCCAGCGCCAAATTAGACTAAGGTTGCATTAACCATTGGTCGGTTCCCAACGGTAAACTATCTAAGCCATAGCGGTACTGATATTTATCATAGTATACCCACTGTAATTATAGCAATTTTGCATCAAGTATAAGAGCGAAATTGTAATGGTACACTGTTTTCACTGTGGCGATGCGTGCGTAGAGGAGCATATAGAGCATCACGAAAAATCTTTCTGCTGCCAAGGCTGCAAGACAGTTTTTGATATTCTTAACGAGAATGACCTTGGGTATTACTACGACCTCGAAAAAACACCGGGTATCACCCCGGCCGAAGTCGCAGGAAAATTCGATTTTCTCGATAACGAAGCCATAGCCGAAAAACTACTGGAATTCACCGACGGCACTACCCAAATTGTATCTTTTTTAATACCAACCATCCATTGCAGCAGTTGCATATGGGTGCTGGAAAACTTGAATAAATTGTCTGCTGGCATTACAACATCTCAGGTAAACTTCCCAGAGAAAACCGTTCGCATTACCTATCAATCCAATACCATTCAACTCAAGGAACTGGTGGTTTTGCTGAGCCGTATTGGTTATGAACCCTATATTTCCCTCGAGAATTCAGAGAAAAGGGAAAAAGTTGTAAACCGGGAATTGCTCTATAAACTCGGGGTGGCGGGCTTCGCCTTCGGCAATGTGATGCTGCTTTCCTTTCCAGAGTACTTCGAGATAGAAGAGTTCTGGTTGGAGCGGTTCAAGCACGTATTTCGGGCGTTAATGTTTGTTTTTTCGCTGCCAGTAGTACTGTACTCAGGTAGGGGGTATTTCGTTTCTGCCTGGAAGGGACTGCGATCTGGATTTCTCAATATAGATGTTCCCATTGCCATAGGCATCGCGGTGCTTTTCTTAAGAAGCACCATTGACGTGGCCTTCGATTGGGGAAGTGGTTTCTACGACAGTCTTACCGGCTTGGTATTCTTTCTATTGCTGGGCAAATTCTTTCAGCATAAAACCTATTCCTTTTTATCGTTTGAACGGGACTATAAATCGTACTTCCCAATTGCCGTAACCCGCTTGGTGAAGTCAAATGAAGGCGTGCAATATGAGGAACAGGCCGAGGTGTATGATGTGAAGAAAGGCGATAGGCTCCTTATTCGGAACAACGAGCTGCTGCCTGTAGATGCTATTCTGCTTAAGGGCACGGCATTGATAGATTATAGTTTCGTTACGGGGGAAGCGGTACCAGTGAGCAAGGAAAGTGGTGACAAATTATACGCAGGCGGACGGCAACAGGCCGGTGTACTGGAAGTTGAGGTGCTTAAACCCGTGGCGCAGAGTTACCTCACCCAATTATGGAGCAATGAAGTATTCAGTAAGGGCAAGGAGGGACTCTTCCACAGCTTAACCGATCGTATTAGCAAGCGATTTACCCTAACCTTGTTGGTAATTGCATTTGTATCGACGATTTTCTGGTTGGTGGTAGATCCCACGAAGGCATTCAACGTGTTCACGGCTGTACTTATCGTAGCCTGTCCGTGTGCCATTGCCTTGGCGGCCCCCTTTACCTTAGGCAATATGCTGCGCATCTTCGGAAGGGAAAAACTGTATCTCAAGGAAGCCTCGGTAATCGAGCAGTTGGCGAAGGTGGATACCGTTATCTTCGACAAGACAGGGACGCTAACTTCCAATCAAAAAAGTACCATTACCTATGAAGGCGTCGCCCTTAGCGACACAGAACAGGAGTTGCTAACGAGCACGCTTAGAGCTTCTAACCACCCGCTTAGCCGTAGTTTGTATAGGTTGTTGGACAAACATAATATTCATACCCTCGATGCTTTTGAAGAAGAAGTGGGGAAGGGTATATCGGCCCGGGCAAAGAATAGCGAAATTAAGATTGGCTCTTCTGCGTACGTTGGTAATTATCCTGGCCGCAATGCGGCAGAAAGCCAAACACCCAACCGAACCACAGTACATATAAGCAGTAATGAAGCCTACAAGGGCTGCTTTGTTTTCCATAATGAATACCGTGATGGCGTCACCCCCATTTTCGAGACGCTGGTAGCACAAGGAAAGCAGGTGGTGGTCCTTTCCGGAGATAACGATGGCGAGCGAAAACGGCTCGAGCAGATGCTGCCACCTGAGACCCAGTTTTTATTCAACCAGAAACCAGAGGACAAGCTTAATTTTGTTAAGAAGATGCGCCAAACTGGTAGAACGGTACTTATGGTAGGCGACGGTTTAAACGATGCCGGCGCTTTAAAGCAAAGCGATGTGGGGCTTGTTATTTCAGAAAATGTGAACGTATTCAGTCCGGCCTGTGATGGAATTCTAGACGCCTCCCGATTTGGCGATCTCATACGGTTTATGAAGCTTTCCGAAAAAAGCATCCGGATTATACAATGGGCCTTCGTGCTTTCCTTACTGTATAACCTAATAGGGCTGTCGTTTGCAGTCACAGGCCATTTACAGCCTGTAGTAGCGGCCATATTAATGCCGCTGAGCAGCATTAGCATTGTGGTGTTTACAACACTTGCCGTGCAGTGGGTTGCAAGGATTACCCAGAATGCTTCTAAATAGGCAAAGCTGACTATTGTCATTTTTTTCGGCAGGTGCGCCCAGTATTTTTACACCGTTAATTCAAACAGGTATGAGCATCATCTATGTGTTATTGGCCATTAGCGTAACCGTTGCGGTTGTATTCTTGGTCGCTTTTCTTTTTTCGGTTAAAAAAGGCCAGTACGATGATACCTACACCCCTTCCGTGCGTATGCTCTTCGAGGATGAACTTGTGAAAGAAGGCAGGGGTTCGCACTCCAAAACACCCGAGAACCATTCAAACAACCATAAAGAGAAACACTCATAACTATGCAAACAGAGCAGTTTTATTACGATAATAAAATCGTAAAGAAGTTCGTCAATGCGACCCTATTCTGGGGAATCATTGGCTTCACGGTAGGGCTATTGCTAGCCTTTATGTTTTTGTTCCCCAATATCACCGATGGCATCTCGTGGCTTAGCTTCGGGCGCTTGCGTCCGCTGCACACCAATGCGGTGATTTTTGCCTTTGTGGGGAACGCTATATTTGCCGGGGTTTATTATTCGACCCAGCGGCTGTTGAAGGCGCGAATGTGGAGCGATTTCCTTAGTAACTTCAATTTCTGGGGATGGCAGGCCATAATCGTTGCGGCGGCAATTACGCTTCCGTTGGGGTATACCACCTCAAAAGAGTATGCCGAATTGGAGTGGCCCATCGATATTGCCATTGCATTGGTTTGGGTGGCATTTGGCGCCAATTTAATCGGTACCATTTTAAAACGTCGCCAACGCCACTTATATGTTGCAATTTGGTTTTACCTAGCCACTTTCGTTACCGTGGCGGTACTTCACATCGTGAACAGTATTGAGCTGCCCGTAAACTTCTTGAAAAGCTACTCGGCCTACGCCGGTGTGCAGGATGCGCTGGTACAGTGGTGGTACGGCCATAATGCAGTGGCGTTTTTCCTTACCACGCCGTTTTTGGGGTTGATGTATTACTTCGTTCCCAAAGCGGCCAACCGTCCGGTGTATTCGTATAGGCTCTCTATCGTGCACTTCTGGTCGCTTATCTTTATCTATATCTGGGCCGGACCGCACCACTTGCTCTATTCTGCCTTGCCAGATTGGGCACAGAACTTGGGCGTAGTATTTTCCGTGATGCTCATCGCCCCGTCTTGGGGAGGTATGATCAATGGGTTGTTGACGCTTAGAGGCGCATGGGACAAGGTACGAACAGATCCTGTTTTGAAATTTATGGTAGTGGCTATTACAGGTTACGGTATGGCTACGTTTGAAGGACCTATGCTCTCCCTAAAAAATGTGAACGCCATTGCGCACTTTAGCGATTGGATTATTGCACACGTACACGTGGGCGCCTTGGCCTGGAATGGATTCCTAACCTTCGGTATGGTGTATTGGTTGGTTCCCAAATTATTCAAGACCAAACTATACAGTATCAAGCTCGCCAATGCCCATTTTTGGATTGGTACCTTAGGAATTATAATGTACGCCCTGCCAATGTACGTTGCTGGATTCGTACAGGCATCTATGTGGAAGCAGTTCAATCCAGACGGAACATTGACCTACGGAAACTTTCTAGAAACCGTTAGCGAAATCATCCCGATGTATTGGATGCGCGCCATTGGTGGATCGCTCTTTATAGTGGGTGCCTTTATCGCCCTATACAACATTGTGATGACCGCACGTCGCGGCAGCTCGGTGACCGATGAGCTTGCAGAGGCAGCGCCGTTGGAGAAAGTAACCAAGCACCGTACGGCCAACGAGGGGTACCATACCTGGTTGGAGCGCCGTCCCGTGAAGTTGACAATCTATGCTACCATTGCCATCCTCATCGGCGGTATGGTGCAAATTATTCCTTCGCTTATGGTAGACGACTATGTGCCGAAGATAACCAGTGTAAAACCCTATACCGCATTGGAATTGGAAGGAAGGGATATCTATATTAGAGAAGGCTGTGTATCCTGTCACTCGCAAATGATTCGTCCGTTCCGAAGCGAGGTAGAGCGCTACGGTCCGTACTCTAAGAGTGGCGAGTACGTGTACGACCACCCCTTCTTGTGGGGTAGCAAGCGCACCGGGCCCGATTTGTTCCGAGTGGGCGGGAAGTACAGCGATAATTGGCACCTTAACCACTTTTACGATCCACAAAGTACTTCGTCAGGTAGTATTATGCCTTCGTATAAATGGTTGATCAACGCCGAATTGGACAAATCGGAAACCGAGGCCAAAATGGAGGCGATGGTAACCTTGGGAGTTCCCTATTCCGAAGAGGAAATTGCTAACGCACAGGAATCTATGTTGAAACAGGGAATGCAAATAGAGCAGAACCTCTACAGCGACCCAGATTTTGTGAAAACCTATGAAGCCGATAAAAAATACGCCCAAGAGAACGACGAGGCATTCGTTGAAATGCACAACCGTGAAGTAGTAGCGCTAATTGCCTACCTACAGCGCTTGGGAACCGATATTAAAGTAGAAAACGCCGAAGCCGCCTCGGCACAAAACGACTAACTATGTTGAAATTCATAAAAGGAAACCTGGAAAATATCGATGGGGTAGAAGTGTACCCCATCTTCTCCCTACTCATCTTCTTTGTTTTTTTCGTCCTCCTTTTTTGGTGGGTGTTTACTGCCAAGAAAGAGCACATTACCGAAGTGAGCAACATCCCATTGGAAACCGATAAAAACGACCAAGCCTTATGAAAACCCTAGCATCCTACATACGCATTATAGCATTTATGGCCATTGCCGTAGTGCTTCTGGAATTTACCATAGACAGCGGCGACCAATGGGCCTTTGAGCAATATCCCATCATTTGGGCCGTGCTGGGTGTACTCTTGATGTTCGCCATAGCGATTGAAGTGGTGGCCGAAGCATTAAAGAGCATCCTCTATCGCGGTATGACCGAGGAGGCACAGCTGCGATTCTCGCAGCAGGAGGAGGCCCGAAAATCGAACCAGTTTGGCTGGTGGAAGCGAACCTATAAGAAATTGCTGGATAAAAAACCTATTGATAGGGAAGAGGAAATCGTACTGGACCATAATTACGATGGTATTCGGGAGTTGGACAATACCTTACCACCCTGGTGGGTCTACCTTTTTTACGTAACCATTATATTTTCGGTAATCTATATGGTACGGTATCACATTTTTGATGATGCCAACCAGGCCGAGGAATATGAGATTGCAGTGGCCGAGGCCCGCGCCGAAATCGAGGAATACAAAAAAACAGCGAAGAATTTGGTGGACGTGAATACAGTAGAAATTCTGACAGACGAAAACGATTTGAGCGCGGGATCGATGATTTTTGAAGCGAACTGTGTGGCCTGCCATAAAGTCGATATGGGAGGCGGTATAGGTCCGAACTTGGTGGACGATTACTGGATTCTAGGTGCCGACATCAAATCGGTGTTCAATACAATTTCTGAAGGAGGCCGCGCTGGAAAAGGTATGGTTGCCTGGAAAACCGATTTGAAACCGGTAGAAATTGCACAAGTTGCCAGCTACATTTTGAGCAAGCACGGCACCACGCCCGCTGAACCCAAAGATCCCGAGGGCGATTACTTTCCGCCAGACAATATTCCGGTAGAGGAAATGAGCGTGGAGATGGATAGTACCAAGCTGCAATTGATTATCGAAGACCAGCCCGTGACCGGAGATGTGGTAGAGGGCGAACAAGGGGACGAGAATTAGAAATGATGGACCGCTTGCAAGTTGTAAAGCTGCCAGCGGGAAAGCTAAGAAGAAATCTGGGCAAGGAATATGAAACCCCCTAAAGACGAATCGTTTCGCGATAGTATCGGTACGGTGAACGAAGAAGGAAAACGGGCATGGGTATATCCCAAGATGCCTTCTGGAACGTTCTATAAATACCGAAAATATGTTAGCTATGCGTTGCTAGCATTTCTTTTCGCTGCGCCCTTCATCAAGGTGAATGGCAATCAGTTTCTGCTTTTCAATGTGTTGGAGCGTCGGTTCAATATCTTTGGGTTTCCGTTTTGGCCACAGGATTTTCACCTGTTCGTGATCTCGATGATTATCGGGGTGGTATTCGTGATTTTCTTTACCGTAGCCTTCGGAAGGATTTTCTGCGGTTGGATTTGCCCACAGACCATCTTTATGGAGATGGTTTTCCGCAGAATTGAATATGCCATTGAGGGCGACCGTGGGAAGCAAATACGATTGGACAAACAACCTTGGAATGCAGAGAAAATCAGGAAGAAGGGGTTGAAATGGTTTGTGTTCTTTGTTATATCGTTCTTAATAGCCAATGTGTTCCTTGCCTATTTAATTGGAAGTGATACACTGCTGGAATATATTTTAGAAGGGCCTTCAGAAAACGTTAGCACGCTTATTTCGCTACTTATCTTCACGGCCGTGTTCTATTTTGTATTCGCGTGGTTTCGGGAACAGGTGTGCATCATTGCCTGTCCCTACGGAAGGCTGCAAGGGGTGTTGCTGGACAACAAGAGCATCGTGGTGGCATACGACCACAAACGCGGAGAAAAGGAGCAGGGCAGGGCGAAATTCAATAAGAAGGAAGACCGGGCCGCAACTGGAAAAGGGGATTGTATCGATTGTTTTCAATGCGTACACGTTTGTCCCACCGGTATCGATATTCGCAACGGCACCCAACTGGAATGTGTAAACTGTACCGCCTGTATCGATGCCTGCGACAGTATCATGGAGGCGGTAAACCTGCCCAAGGGACTCATTCGCTATGCCAGCGAGGAAAATATCGAGAAAAAGGCGCCATTTAAGTTTACCGCGCGCCTTAAGGGGTACAGCGGAGTACTGGTCATCTTAATTGGGGTGCTGGTTGGAATGCTCTTTTTGCGCAACGATGTGGAAGCAAGAGTGCTTCGGTTACCAGGACAGTTGTATGAACGTAAGGCAGATAATATTATTAGTAATGTGTATACTTATAAGCTAATCAATAAAACAACCGAGGCGATAGACGACGTACATTTTAAATTGATTTCGCACAAAGGTGCTATCAAATTGGTGACGCACGACGATTTTGAAGTGCCCAAACAGGGTTTCGCTGAAGGGACGCTCTTTATAGAAATAAATGCCAGTGCCCTTAGCGGTGACAAAGACAGGGTTAAAATAGGCGTTTACAGTGGTGAAGAATTGATCGAAACCACGACCACGGCCTTTTTGGGTCCGCGTAGTTATAAATAAGGGCCGTCGGATTTTATTCAAGAATCAGAACATTTAAAAATCAACATTATGAAAATAAATTGGGGTACCGGAATTGCCATAGGCATCGCACTGTTCATCGCATTTATCATGTATTTCGTAATCAGAATGAGCACCGATAGCCAATTTGAACATGACTTGGTAGTAGAGGAATATTACCAGAAAGACCTTGCCTACCAGACAGAGATCGACGCTGAAGAGAACCTTAAATTGCTCTCCAGCGCTATATCCAGCACCAAGACCGAACAAGGTTGGGAACTGGAATTTCCAAAGGAGATGGCCTCTGGCCAAGCCTTGGGCACGGTTTTTCTGTATAGACCGTCTAATAAGCAGCTGGATTTTCAACTCCCGTTAAAACTTACAGGCACCAAATTGCTTATACCAGGCGATCGATTACTGGAGGGCCGCTGGAACATTACCATAGAATGGGAACAGGAAGGCACGGCTTTTCTGTACCGCGACGAGATCGTTTATTAACTGTTGTTGAAGGATGTTGCTATCGGCTGTCATATTCGGATTGTTGGGAAGCTTCCACTGTGTGGGAATGTGCGGCCCCATTGCCTTTTTGTTGCCGGTAGACCATAACAGACCTGTGAAAAAAACAGTTCAAATATTGCTTTACCACACGGGCCGTTTGGTCGCGTATGCGCTCATCGGGTTGCTGTTCGGACTCTTGGGAAAGAGTTTCTACCTTTTTGGGATGCAACAGCAACTAACCATCGCCATTGGAATTCTTATGGTAGCGGTGGTATTGCTTCCGCAGAAAACTTTTCAGAACTATAATTTCTCCAAGCCCATTTTTCGCGCGCTCTCAAGGGTAAAGCAAGAGTTGGGTGCGGCGCTCAAGAAAAAATCGCCAGACACGTTTTTGACAATAGGATTCCTTAACGGATTCTTACCGTGCGGCCTGGTATATATGGCGGTATTTGGTGCCTTGGCCTCTGGCAATGCGCTGCAGGGCAGCTTGTATATGGCACTTTTTGGCCTAGGGACCATTCCATTGATGACGACGGCTATTTACTTCGGAAATTTCCTCAAAGGTCAGGTACGTCAGCGTATTAGAAGGTCGATACCCGTATTTGTGGTGGTGATTGGCTGTCTGTTTATCCTCCGTGGACTTGGCCTGGGAATTCCCTACGTATCTCCAAAACCGGCAAAAGAAACTATAACGGCCGGTACAGAATGCCACACCCCACCTAAAACGACATTTTCAGTAAATACGAACCAATAATCTAAACACTATGAGCACTAGCATGATACCTCTAGTAAACTGGGACAATGGCACCTTTATGATAGGTGTTTTTGCACTCGTCGTAATCATCCTTTCGGTAGTTGTCTACCAAATGGTAGTAGGCGGCAGTAAGAAGAAATAAATGCAGTTGCAGCTTTGCATTTATTTGACGGCAGCGTTCTTAAACGTTGAAAATCGATTTTAAAACAGTAAAAACAACCAAAACCTATGGAAAGCAAAGACGGATTTTTTGAAGCATTTAACGACTGGGGACTTGTCTTGGCCATCTTCAGTTTTGCGGTGCTCGTAACGGTGATCGTATATGTAGTACGCATGGTTAACCGTAAAGGAAAGAATAAGGACGGGATGGTTCACAATAAGAAGCCCGAAGACCGTCCCAGGAAATAACAGTTTTATTCCTTCCTAGTAAGGGAAAAGGGAGCGCCGAACTCTGTTTGGCCTCCCTTTCCTGCTTACAATCAAAATGTTTATTTTTCTATTGTTCCCGAAGCATTTTTTCCATTTTAAGTGCCTTGGGGTGCAGTATGTTGTTCTCTAGGTGAATGTGCAGGTGCAGATCTGCTTCGAACTCGGCTAGTTTATCGTACAATGCCTTAAAGGTATTGCAGGCATCAGCAGGAGGGGTGTAATTGTTGGTGAGCTTAGCGATTTCCTTAAAGATGCTTCCGGCGGTTTCGTGTTCGTCTTCCATCATGGCGATAGGATTGGCTACTTCAGAAAAGTGAGGTACTTCCAGTGGCAATCCCTCAGTGTGGGCAACCATCATTTTCTTTATAAAGGGGAACAGAATGAGTTCTTCCTTCTTCATATGCGACGCTAGATCTGCCGCTACCATGCGAAATAGGTTATAGATCTCCACCGTTTCTTTGTAATGATGCCCGTGCACTTTCGCCACCTTTTCGGCATATTGCAACACCAAGGGTATGTTTTCTTCCACGTACAAATGGTGCACGGTAACGATTTGGTCTATCAGCGTATCTAGCGACCATGAATTATAATCGTATTCTTTTTCTACTTCCAAATCGAAATGGCGAAGCTCTTCCAGTACCAATATAGGATCGATACCCTTTTTTTGGCAGGCTTTTTCGACGGTTACCCCACCGCCACAGCAAAAATCGATGCCGTGTTTTTTGAATACGTGGGATGCCTTGATATTTTTAGATACGATTTCGGCGATGGTTTTTTCTTCAGAAATGCTCATATTGTTATGTATTTAGGACCTAAATGGTCATTGAGAATAATTGAGTTTCGGGTTTTTTACGCTGAAGCAGCCTATCGAATGCCATACAAACGTTCCGCACGTAGGGTCTTCCCTTTTCGGTAATTCGTAAGGATTTGGTGTCGAATTCTATGAGAGAATCTTGTTCCATTTCCTTCAGCTTGATCAATGTTTCGGGAAGCTCTGGAAACCATTGCTCCACAGTGATCCAGGAGGTTTCCAGTTGGCACATAAGGTTTAGGATATGCTTTCTTATAATAAGATCTTCTTCAGTAAGAATATGACCCCTGTAGACGGGAAGCGTACCTGCTTCCACAAGTTGTTGATAGGTTTCTACGGTTTTGACGTTCTGCCCAAAACCATACCAGCTATCACCAATGGCCGAAACACCTAAACCAATCATCATTTGTGTTTTGGAGGCGGTGTATCCCATAAAATTTCGGTGCAGGGTGCCCTGTTCTACCGCTTGGTACAGGGAATCTGTAGGAAGTGCGAAATGATCCATCCCAATTTCAATATAGCCAGCCTCCAAGAGCATTTTTTTACCAATTTCGTACTGCTCTCGCTTCTCTGCGGCCGTGGGCAGATCTTCGTCCTTAAAGCCACGCTGGCCATTGCCCTTTATCCAAGGCACGTGGGCGTAGCTGTAAAAAGCGATACGGTCTGGCATAAGTTGCTTGGTGCGTTCTATGGTGTGCACAATATGGTCTTTTGTTTGAAAGGGCAAACCAAAAATAATGTCGTGGCCTACCGAGGTATAGCCTGCCCTACGGGCATTGTTGGTCGCTGCCTCGACGTGCGAAAACGGTTGTACCCGGTGTATGGCCTTTTGTACGGTTTCGTTATAATCTTGCACGCCGTAGCTCACCCGGGTAAAACCCAGTGCCGCTAACATGTTGAGATGCTCTTGGGTGGTATTGTTCGGATGGCCCTCGAAGCTCAGTTCGGCAAAGGGCGCTTTATCGGCACGTTCAAAAATGCCGTCTATCAACCGCTTCAAGTTCTCGGCAGCGAAGAAGGTAGGAGTGCCTCCACCAAGATGCAGCTCTTGTATACGCGGCCTCCCGGGTAATAGCTCGCAGTACAGTTGCCACTCTTTTAATACCGATTCAAGATACGGTGTTTCTACGCCGTGGTTTTTGGTAATGCGCTTGTTGCAACCGCAAAAGGTACACAGGCTTTCGCAAAACGGAAGGTGTATATAGATACTAATGCCCTCACTTGCATTGGTTTCAGAGAAACTACGCCGTAGGCTCGCCTCATAGTGTGGAGCAGTGAACGAAGCCTCGTCCCAATACGGGACGGTGGGATAACTGGTGTAGCGGGGACCGGCGACATTGTATTTTTGAATAAGCGATGGTTGCATGCGTGTGTTGATTTACACGCAAAAATAAAGGACAGGCGTGTCCTTTAAAATGACATTTGTCAGATTAAGCCCTTCGCGAAAATTAAATTGAACTGTTTCGTTTTGAGATATGTCTCGTTGCGAGAAATTAGTTATGAATTTTGACGGAACCGAAGGATAGCTAAAGTGGTAATGAAATTTCGATTAAGAATTACAGCTGTAAGGAACTATAACCATTCTAAGTTTGTATTTTATTAATTATTATCTGTTTAAGAATGGAGATGATAAGTCCTAATCAAATTGATATTTTAGATTGCCATTATTATTGCTTAGGCTTTACTAATACAGTTTTATAGTCTTGTATTATCTCTTCATCTAATGGTGTTGATGAAATTGAGTTACCCGTAAAGTCAATTGTTTTCAAGTCAACAACACGAATCCTGTGATTATGCATAGTACGGTAATAATAATGCAGGGATTTTGTGTTTGCAACAGTAGTATATTGTGTGTCGCCGAGCATAGCAGGATCATGTTTACCACCCAAAGTGCCTATTGGTATATCAAAATTGTTTAAAATTCTAAAAGCTTCGGCGACAGCTCTTTCTCCATTTTCTAGATTAGGCACCGTATTTCGCATTGCTGTTGCCCTTATAAAACGTGAAGGAGGTGTATAGTCTCCAGGAAGTCCTAACATACCGCTTCCAGCACCTAAGGGTTTAATCTCTATCTCTCCAACTCGAACAGGCTTTGCCTCTTTCACACCTAAAGTAACATAATTGTTTAAGTTTGTTAAATGCCACGGATAAGGTGGACTATTCGTTAATACCCCAACGGAGTTGTCATATATATGCAGTTGTTCTTCCGTATATTCAATTATAATACTTTCTCCTTTCTTATCAGAAACCATAAAATGAATAGGTGTTGGGATGCCACCAATGGACTCTTCTGGTAATGGTACTACCCTTATTTTAGGTAATTCTGTACGTACCTGTTGGGTAGATTTACAAGTTCCTAATAGCCAGGATGCTAATTCATTTTGATTGATTGAAGAATCTGCGGTCTTGGCCTCATAAGGTTGATAGGATGCATAATGTGGTAAATAAAGCACAGATACGGTAAGTCCTTCTTCATTCATTCCATCAGCTACTATTGGTTTTCCCAACCCATTAATGCCTATAAAACCGTAGGTACTATTCCACTTCAATCCAGAATTATTATCTGGTAAAAGGCTTTCAAATTTGTAATTTCTAGGGAAGACCAGTAATTCTGGTTTCATATCAAAAGCGCCCCATTCCATTGTTCTAGCCTGAATAAACGCTCCATCAGCACTGTTTAACGTTATTCCTGTACACTCTGGAGAATAAATTTCATTCGTTATTTCAGTAAAGCTTAGTAATAATAATGCACTAAGTGACACTGATAATTTTAGCAAACGTTTCATCTTATAGTGTTTTAATAATTTGTATTTATAATAGATGCCAACGGCCTCGGCCTTAATTCCGTTTCGGAAAATCAGTTATGACATCCCGTCGTAACCAAATTTAGACAAAT
>CAZXDP010000046.1:0-20790 GCA_964639255.1 uncultured Flavobacteriaceae bacterium | reverse complement strand
GCGACCAAGAAGTGTCTATGCCCGAAAATAGATTGTCCTTATCGGGTTTTTCGCCTTCTAAAAATTCCAGCCACTCTTTTTGCGAACCACGACTACCCGTGCTGCCGAATCCTTGCGATTTATGCATGCTTCGGCTAAGGGAGGCAATTTCACCATTCGAGAGACCTAAGGTTGGATAGTAGTTTCCGGTTTCTACCTCGAACAGATTGGTTTTGTCTGCCTGTTCAAATTTTTCTTGGCTGCCATAAAACCACCAAGAGGTATTGAAAAATAGCCGCTTCGGTTGCCAAGGACCAAAGCTCGCGGCACTGGATGGGTAGTTGGCAGCATCGTTTGCCAAATGAAAGGCCCTAACGCTAAGCATTGCCGAAGCGGTATGGTGGCCGTGGGTACTGCCGGGACTGCGATGGTCGAAGCGGTTAACGATGATATCTGGCTTAAATTTGCGTATGGCGCGAACCACATCGCCCAATACAGCATCTTCATTCCAAAGTTTCAATGTCTCGTCTGGATGCTTAGAATAACCGAAATCATTGGCCCGCGTAAAGAGCTGCTCTCCCCCATCGATATTGCGCGCCTCCAGAAGTTCTTGGGTTCTAATAACGCCCAGCAGTTCCCTAAGTTCCGGCCCAATAAGGTTTTGTCCCCCATCGCCACGGGTGAGCGATAGATAGGCAGTACGCGCCTTTACATCGTTTACGAGATAAGAGATCAACCTGGTGTTTTCATCGTCTGGATGCGCTGCGACATACATGGCAGATCCCAAAAAGTTGAGTTTTTGGAGGTCGTGGTATATTTCGGAGGCGGTTGGTTTCTTGGGTGCCTGGGAACAGACGGCGAAGCTAACGCCGAAAAGAAGCGATAGCGAAAGGAATAAGTTTCGTGACATTGCAGCGAATCGTTTTTTGAGATGCGAACCAAAGATATTGAAAAATGGTACTTTGCTTTCGCTCTTTGAGTATCTTTAACAGAAATGGAACACGCTCAATCTTCTGGAAGTTCCTTTATGTTTTTGTCTTCGCTTTCTTGTTGTTCCAAATAAACGTCCAATTCTTCAGGCTTCACCACCGTTACGCCTTTTTGTAGCATCATACTGTTGGGGTAGGTAATGATCTCTCCCGCCGTGGTACGGATAATGACCTGAAATGCCTTAATATCCTCGATGATTCCCTCGTACGGATAATCTTTATCGTGAATTTTTATGAAATCGCCAATTTTATACGGAAAGGTAAAGAACATGATAATGCCGCTGGTAATATTACTGAGGATGGACCACTGGGCGAAAAACCCAATACCAATAACCGCAAAGACAGATGAGAGAACAACGCCCAGGTCTTTTATCTCGACACCCCAAATAAGTATGAGACCCAAAATGATAAAAAAGATAATCCCGAAATCGATATGCTTAATGATAAGACCGGTGCGGTGCTCCAGTCGTTCCGATTTCAGTGAAAAGCGCTTTACGGTTCGGGCCAGGACGTACCGCAATACCAATAGCACAACTATGACGGAAATGGATTTTATGATCTGAAAAAAAAAGTAATCGGACATATATTTTTTATTTTAATCCAAGTGAATCGCGCAGGGGCATATCTACATTCTTGTTTCTGCCCCAATAAGCGCTTTTCAATCTTTTTAGGCGCTGGGCCGTAGTTTTTAACGAAGTGGTATCTGCGCTGTTGGTAGCGTGGATCTCTTCCCATTTTTCAATTTCATAGGGAAATGCACTATGGAACCAAATGGTGAGTTGCCGTTGCAAGGTAGGGTAATTAACCATGTAGGTACTTAACGAATCGCCCTGCTTAAAGCTGGCGAAGCTCTCATACGGTTTCAGGTCCTTATGTTGAAGCCGTATGCATTCTATGGAAGGAACCATCATAAGTTCTCCTGTAGGTAGTGCTTCCGGCTGCACGCGAATGAGCCCCCATAGCTCGTCCTCTAACCATGTTTTTTCCAGGGTAAAATCCATATCGGCCTCGCCTTCAAAATACGAATGCGAAACGACCTCAAAAGCTTCCCTGTTATTGATTTGGGTGTAGGTTTGGCCGCACCATTCCTGTACGGAGTTCGTTACTTTAATAGCATGGCCATCGTCTTTCAACGGATTAAAAACACTTGTCATAATAGAATAGGGATACACGCCGGTAACAAAATTCTTGGTCAGGTTTAGCTTTAAAACGGGTATGTTGTCTTCACTGGGTCGATCTGCCTTTACCTGGGCATCAAAAAGGAAATCTTCTGTAACAAAAATAGTGACGGCAGTGCCCTCCCGCAGCTCGCCATATCGTTCTTGTTGTAAGGTATAGCTGGTAATTTCTGCTTGGCCGTCAAACCAATAGTGCTTAAACGGCTCCGAGAGCGAACGCATTTCAGGTTCTCGATTGGTTACGCTTTTTGAACCGCTCCCGGGAATCAGGTTTTTTTCCGACTCTTCGCAACCCACAAGAACCATATTGCTTGCTAAAACTGCGAAAATTGCGATACGTGTATAAATGCGATGCATGAGAGAAAAATTGGAGGCAAAATTACTTAGAAATCAAGCGCCAACCAGTTCTATTAACGTTTTATAAACAACTCGGGTGGGCAGGCCCATCACATTGAAGAACGATCCTTCAATCTTTTCGATGCCAATGTAGCCAATCCACTCCTGAATGCCGTAACTGCCCGCTTTGTCGTAGGGCTGAAACGTTTCAATATAATAAGCTATTTCTTCTTCCGAAAGTTCTGCAAACCAAACCTTAGTGGTTTCGTGCACTGTTTTTTGGGAGTTTTTTTGTGTAAAAGTAACCGAGGTGATGACTTCATGAAAATCTCCGCTCAATTCCCGTAGCATGGTTACGGCCTCATTGTAATCTTGAGGCTTTTCTATGGCACGTCCTTGCTTCCATACAATCGTGTCACTGGTAATTACAATGTGCTTTTCGTGTATTTGCGTAAAAGCTGCTGCTTTTTGGATCGAAAGGTAATCGGTTATTTCAGCAGCTTTCAGGTGCGCTGGATAGGTTTCGTCTATGGGCCGGACGTCGATGGTGTAGGGAAGTCCCATTTCAGAAAAGAAACCCTGCCGTCTGGGAGAACCTGAGGCAAGAATGAGCTGGTAATCGTTTAAAAATTTTCCGAACATAGCTAAACAAGATTATTTTTTAAAAGCGGAAAAAGCCATAACGAACTAACGCCCGAAAAAAACACAATTTTGGCTAAAATAGATAGTAGGGCAAAGTCCTTTTGTCGCTCCGCATGGTAGCATTTCACACAAAAATAGAGTAGGGGTGCAACAATTGAGATCAGAAAGTACAGTACCGCCACTTGATTTACGTACAAAACATAGTACACGTAGGCCAAGGTGGCAAAAGTGAGGAGGACGGCTAGCCCAAGGACAACGGTCGTGGCTCGGCTACGGCCAATGGCAATGGGAAGGGTGTTGCGGCCCGCGTTTTGGTCGCCATTTATATCCTGAATGTCCTTTACGATTTCGCGTATTAGGTTCAGCCAAAAGGCGAAACCAGCGTACAACAGTACAGTTTTAAATATATCTTGATGCCGTACCATATTAAAACTGTAGGTGGAAGGTAAGATATCGAAAAGCACCACTAGAATAAGGCTGAAACCAACCAACATCGAGATCAGTATATTGCCAACCAATAGAATCGATTTAAGATAGGTGGCATAAAGATACAGAAGTGCTGCGACCGCCACAAAAATAGCGGCGAACCCAGGTTTTTCTATGGTATATGAAAGATAGAAGCCAAGCCCCACCCCGAAGGTGGTCACTACCATATAAAAAAGGGAACTGTTCTTTTCTGAAACGTGCACTCCAGCACGCACTTTTTGAGGTCGATTGATCGTATCGGTTTGAAGGTCGTGCAAGTCGTTTATAACATATCCGCCGGCGGCGATGCAAAGGGTGGCGAACACCAGTAACCCAAATTGTAAATCACCCAGGGTTGTTGTAGCACCCAAAGATCGAAATACCACGTATTTAATGAGATATTGCGCATAGGCCAACAGCACTAAATTGATGGGACGGATGCTCGTAAGGTAAGCCATGAAAATGGGTTGGTTTAAATAGGCAGCTTTAGGCGTGCAACAACTTAATCATAGGTAGCACTGGCTCTTTCCCCATCGATCCACTTTCCTTGAACCTTGAGCACCTGTTCGATGATATCGCGTACGCAACCCTCTCCTCCTTTTCTATGCGATACATACTGTGAGATCGCCTTGATCTCGGGAACCGCATCTTGAGGGCAACATGGCAAGCCTACTTGTTGCATTACATATAGATCGGGTATATCGTCACCCATATAGAGCACGTGTGCTGCAGAAATTCCGTAGATATCCAAATATTCTTCCAAGGTATCTACCTTGTGGTGCGCGCCCAAATAGATGTCTGTAATGCCCAGTCCGCGCAACCGCGCGCGTACCCCTTCGTTGGTTCCCCCGCTAATTACACATACTTTAAAGCCCTTTTCCAATGCTGTTTTTAACGCAAAACCGTCTTTGGTATGCATGGTTCGGTACATTTCGCCCTCGGTGGTAATGCTTATGGAACCATCGGTAAGTACGCCGTCCACATCAAAAACAAAGGTGGTAATCTGGTTGAGGTATTCCTTATAACTTTTTCCCATAGGTTGCTTGTATGGATTGGGTAAATAATTCGTACAGTTTCTTCGCTGTCCCGTCGGGAAGCAAATGTAACTGTTTTTCTAAAGTTTTTTTGTCGTTTCGGCGGGCAGGCCCTGTCTGTGCCTCAAGTGGGGAAAGCGCTATGGCTTTTTTTGCGGTTTCGAGGATAAGTGGCGAGAGCAACTCAGCGTCGAGCCCGTGTGTCGCAATGAGGTCGTAGGAGATATGGTAAAGATGGTTTACGAAATTGTTCACGTATACGGCGGCGAGGTGCAGGGCTCGTCGCTTTTCTGAAGAAATCGCTACCACTTGAGATGAAATGACTTCTCCTATAGTTTGAAGCAACGCAAAATCCTGTTCTGTCTCGGCTTCGATGCATATTGGGACGTCCTTGAGGGATACCGCCCGGTTTCGACTGAAGGTTTGCAACGGATAAAATACTCCCCTTTTGTTATGGCGCGACAATTGCTGAAGCGCCACGCTGCCAGATGTATGTGCCACCACCCCGGCAACCTTAGGTAGCTGTGCCGAAACCGCTGCGATGGCATCGTCTGGCACCCCGAGTAGATAAAGATCGGCCTCTTGAAGCTCTGAAAGTTTGTCAGTGCATTGAATACCCTTCAAATCTGTGGGCAACTGTGGCATATTCAGGCTATAAATCTGTTGAATAGTTGCTCGTCCACTATGTTGAAGCGCCCGGCACAGGTGTTGGTTCACATTTCCGAAGCCAATACAAATCACGTCAATCATCTTGCTAAGGTACGCAAGCGATTCCGAATATAAAACCACTTCATTTGGCTATTTTAAACCGTCTATTTTAGTTATTTTTGCACAAAAATTTGCCTTATGCAAAAGAAACTGGCTGCCGTTCTTTTTTCTACTCGATTAACCGCTGTCCTCTTCCTTGTATTTGCTGCCGCCATGGCCGTTGGTACGTTTCTGGATGCCTCGCAAGATACTTCCCCAACCCCATACACGCGCGAGCTAATTTACAACGCTTGGTGGTTTGAGGCCATAATGCTGCTTTTTGTCATCAACTTTATAGGGAATATTTCGAAATACAAGTTGCTTCGGAAGGAAAAGTGGGCTACTTTATTGCTGCACCTGTCGTTTATTTTGATTATTGTAGGGGCTTTTGTAACCCGCTACATTGGTTACGAAGGGGTGATGCACATTCGTGAAGGCCAAACCGAAAATACGATGCTTTCTGAACAAACCTTCCTGAATGTATTTATCGACGGTGATTACGAAATCGACGGTGTAGCGCAGCGCCGAAGAGTGCCGCCAATGAAACTTCGCTTGAGCGAAAGGTTGGAGAATGATTTTACCTTGAAAACCGATTACAACAATCAACCTGTAACCATTACTTACCAAAAATATATTAAAAATGCAAAGCAGGGACTTATTGAAACTCCCGATGGCGACGAATACCTTAAAATTGTAGAAGCTGGTGATGGCAACCGGCACGATCACTGGATTCAGGTAGGAACGGTACAGAATATCCACAACATCCTTTTTGCGGTGAACCAGCCCACTGAGGGTGCCGTAAATATAACCTATAACGATGATGGCAGCTATAGCATACAATCTCCTTTCGAAGGCAGTTTTATGCGTATGGCAGACCAAATGCAGGGGCAGGTGGCTAGGGATAGCCTGCAACCTCTTATGCTTCGGTCGCTCTACCAGTTGGCTGGAATGGCGTTTGTGATTCCCGATCCAGTGACCCGGGGCCGTGAAGGTATTGTGCAAACCCCTAAGGACGATCCTCAAGGGAACAAGGAGGCTTTGGTACTGACGGTACAGTCGGGTGGTGAAACCAAAACGGTAGAATTGCTGGGCGGTAAAGGATCTGATCCCAATCCTACTCTGGTGGAAATCGCCGGACTGGAGGTGTATCTATCGTACGGCTCAAAGGTTTACGAACTTCCCTTCAGTATAACCTTGAACGATTTTATAGCCGATAAGTACCCAGGTACCGAAAGTGCCTATTCGGCTTTTAAAAGTAAGATAACGGTAAACGATTCTGAAACAGAATATTTCGATTACGAGATTTATATGAACCACGTACTCGATCACCAAGGATACCGATTTTTCCAAGCTTCGTTCGATCCCGACGAGAAGGGCACCGTGCTATCGGTCAACCACGACTTTTGGGGCACTTGGATTACCTATATAGGCTACTTTTTGTTGTACATAGGGCTTATGGCCATTTTATTCGATAAAAACACCCGTTTTGGTTCGTTGAAAAAGATGTTGGATAAAGTGAAGCGCAAAAAAGCACAACTGGCGACGGTGGCGTTACTTTTACTCGGCGGAATGTCGTTCGCACAGGAAACTGGTTCCCATCGCCATTCAGAAACTTCAAAAAGGCAACTCGATAGCATCATAAAAGCCAATGCCGTAAGTGAAGACCATGCCGATGTCTTCGGAAGGTTGATCATACAGGACAACGGCCGTATGAAACCGGTCAATACGTTTGCCAGTCAGCTGCTTCGAAAAATAAGTCGGAGTGATTCCTACGAAGGGCTCGATGCAGACCAAGTGTTTCTTTCTATGAGCGAGTTCCCCAGGCTTTGGGTTGAAGTTCCGCTCATTGCCCTTAAGCGTGGAAATGACAGCATTCGGAAGGTAATAGGGGTTTCAGAAGAGATCGATAAAATCGCGTTGCTCGATCTATTTGATGAGCAGGGAAATTACAAGCTCGAGCCGTATTTAGAGGCTGCTACGAATAAAGCCAACCCCAATCAATTTGAAAAGGATTTTGTAAAGGCGCACGAAAATTTCTATCTGCTCAACCAAGCTCTTAGTGGCAGTATCCTTAAGATTTTTCCATTGCCCAATGATGAGAATAACAAGTGGGTTTCGTTTCCGGAATTGCAGGAAGCTAATTTTAAGGGAACCGATTCTGTGGTAACACGAACCATCTTGCCGGTATACTTTCAATCTTTGCAACAAGCACGAGAAATGGGCGATTATTCACAGGCAGAAGAAATTTTGGACGGTTTGAAGAAATTTCAGGAAAAATACGGGAGCGAGGTGCTCCCTTCAGAAAATAAACTTACCGCAGAGATTTGGTACAACAAAATAGACATCTTCAATAGGCTTTATAAATATTTTGCCTTGGTGGGCATCGTGATGTTCATTTTTATCATTGCGCAAATTTTCAGGGAGGGTAAGGTCGTCAATGCCCTGGTGAAGGGTTGTAAGTCCATTATCTGGGTGTTTTTCATATTGCTTACATTGGGCTTGGTAGCACGTTGGTACATAAGCGGTCACGCCCCTTGGAGCGATGCGTACGAGAGTATTGTCTATGTTGCCTGGGCTACCGTTTTCTTTGGCCTCGCCTTTGGTAGAAAGAGTGACTTAACCATTGCCTCCACCGCATTTGTGGGAGCCATCGTGCTTTGGGTGGCGCACCAAAACTGGATTGATCCTAGTATTGCCAATCTACAGCCTGTATTGGATAGTTACTGGCTTATGATTCACGTGGCAGTAATCGTTATGAGCTACGGACCCTTTACACTGGGTATGATTTTGGGCGCGGTGGTATTGCTTCTAATGCTCCTTACCAATAAGAAGAATTTGAAGAAAATGCAGCTGAACATCCAAGAGCTTACCATTATTACCGAAATGGCCCTGACCGTAGGATTGGTGTTGCTCACCATAGGAAACTTCTTGGGCGGACAATGGGCCAATGAGAGTTGGGGCCGGTATTGGGGGTGGGACCCTAAGGAAACGTGGGCGCTCATAAGCATTATGGTATATGCTTTTGTCATTCATGCACGTTTGGTACCCGGTCTTCGTAGCCGATGGACCTTCAACGTACTTGCCATCTTTGCGTACGCTTCCATTATGATGACCTATTTTGGAGTGAATTTCTATCTAACGGGATTGCACTCCTATGCGAGTGGTGATGCTCCTGTAACGCCTACATTTGTGTGGTATTTGGTTGGATTTTTTGTGTTGCTAAGCGCGGTATCCTATCCCAAATTCAAAAAATATTATGTAAAAAAAGGATAGGCGAATGGCCTATCCTTTTTCATTTAGTTGGTGGGTCTGGAAGTAGAGGGCAAATCTAATTGTAAATATAATCGGGTTGTTGATCTACCATCCGGTAATCTTGTTTAATCTGTTCGCCAATTTCCAGTTTGTGGTATAGTTCTTTTGTAAGTGCAACAATTTCCTCTTCCGAAAGTTTCAGCTTGCGAGCTATTTTCTCATTATCCTTTCCTTCTGAAATATACTGAAGCAACTTTATTTCCAATCCGTCGAGATCGTGCTGCATAATTAGGTTTTCAAGATATACATCCTGCATAAGCTTGGCAACATTCTCACGGTTCAACATTTCCTGGCGTTTCAGGAAAATGCGCATTTCGGTTTGTCGCATTTCAGTTTCTTCCCTCAAAGCACGCATTCTGTAAACAATGGCGTACGAAAGTAACAGCGCCTGGACCAAAAAGGCCGCTTTAAGAACCGCAGCCCCGGTTTGTATAAACGAAATCCCCAAGGGTTGAAAAACAAAGTAATCGATCATTATGAATAAGGGAATCGTGGAGGCGATCACAAATAATTTTGAATAATTCTTGGTGCCAAATTGCGAAAGTCCCATGGCCACGTAATTTGCCAATATGGTGAGTAAAGCCGCGTTGGCGACGCCTAATAAGGTTTCGCTAGGGGTTACCCAATTGGGGAGCGTAAATAGACAGGCAATACATAGCAGGATAAAATTAATGTATTTCAGTTTCTGGAAATGTTCTTCTACTTTAAGATAGTAATGTGAAAAGATGCTTAGGCAGGCCACTCCCAAAAACAGCAAGCTGGTTGTTACCGTAGGCGTATGCAAGGAGATATCGCCCAAAAGGAGTAACAGTCCATCATTTACAAAAAACATACTGCCAAAGGCTACGAGCGCCAGGCCAAAATACAGAAATAGTTTTTCCTCGAACAGAAAGTAGCAAATACCATTTAACAGTAACACGGCCAAGGTAAAGCCGTAGTACAAACCTAGCGGAAATCCACTTGCGCCATAGGATGCAATCGAATGTATTGCATTATTTCCACGTGCTGAAATTACTTCCTTAATAGTATTGTAGGAAAATTCGTTAAAAGATGCTGTTTCAGTGGTTTGTGCGCCCGAGATTTCGGTGGGTGCTTTTTTCAATCCGTTTACCGTCTCGGTAGCCTGTACGATGGAGGCAAAAGTACTGCGCCGTACACTATTGGCATCGGCTTTTTGATAGGCAAGTAGTTGCTTATCAGATGTTTTCATAGAATTTTGTACTGAAGCGTCAGTTGGTTTTGCCCACGAAACTGCTCCGCACAGCAGCAGTAAAAGAGATAGGGCGGGGAGTACTAATCTCACTTTCATAATTGGTAGGTTTGACAAATTTGGGTAGGGCAATATACTGAAAAAATGCATTTGAACTATAAAATATGCATTTTATCGATAAATTTAACATAGAAAAGCCGCTTCACAGGAAGCGGCTATATAAGTTTCGGTTTCTTATCGATATTATTTTTCCCCTACCATGTCTTCGGGACGAACCCATTGGTCGAATTCCTCGGCCGTTAGGTATCCTAAGGAGACAGCTTCTTCTTTCAACGTGGTACCGTTTTTATGCGCCGCATTGGCGATTTCGGCAGCCTTGTAATAACCAATTTTGGTATTGAGTGCCGTTACCAGCATAAGGGAATTTCTCAGTTGTTTCTCGATCATCGAATGGTTGGCCTCGATGCCCTGCGCGCAATTCTCATCGAACGAAACGCAAGCATCTCCCAGAAGTTGGGCCGACTCCAAAAAATTGGTTGCCATAACCGGTTTAAATACGTTCAGTTCAAAATGGCCTTGCATTCCGCCCACGCCAATGGCAACATCATTCCCCATTACCTGGGCACAGACCATAGTAAGCGCTTCGCACTGTGTAGGATTGACCTTGCCGGGCATAATAGAAGAACCGGGCTCATTGGCTGGCAAGGTAATCTCGCCAATACCGCTTCTTGGGCCGCTGGCCAATAATCGAATATCGTTGGCTATTTTATTGAGGGAAACAGCAAGTTGCTTGAGTGCCCCGTGGGCTTCCACGATAGCATCGTGCGCAGCGAGAGCTTCAAATTTATTTGGAGCAGTAACGAAGGGAAGACCAGTAAAGTCGGCTATGTAGTCCGCTACTTTTTTTGAATATCCTTTTGGAGTGTTAATTCCGGTACCTACAGCCGTTCCGCCCAAGGCCAGTTCTGAAAGGTGGGGCAACGTATTTTTTAGCGCCTTGATGCCATATTCCAATTGCGCCGCATAACCGCTAAATTCTTGTCCTAAGGTTAAGGGCGTGGCATCCATAAGATGGGTACGGCCTATTTTCACCACGTCGTTGAACTCTTCCGACTTCTGCTTAAGGGTTTTTTGAAGCTGCAAAATCCCAGGTAAGGTTGTTTCAACCAATTTCTTGTAGGCAGCAATATGCATCCCGGTAGGGAAGGTATCGTTAGATGACTGTGATTTGTTTACATCGTCATTGGGTTGCAGCGTTTTATCGCCCTCGCCAATTGTTTTTCCAGCCAGTTGGTGGGCGCGGTTGGCAATCACCTCGTTCACATTCATATTGCTTTGGGTACCACTGCCCGTTTGCCAAACCACCAAAGGAAACTGGTCATCGTGCTTTCCCTCTAAAATCTCATCGCAAACCTTCCCGATCAAGTCTCTTTTTTCTTCAGAAAGTACCCCTAATTCGCAGTTGGTATAGGCTGCGGCTTTCTTCAAGTAGGCAAATCCGTAGACAATCTCCAAGGGCATAGAGGCCGCTGGCCCTATTTTGAAGTTGTTTCGTGAACGCTCGGTCTGTGCGCCCCATAATTTATCGGCCGGTACTTGTACCTCGCCCATAGTATCTTTTTCAATTCTATACTCCATAATTGTTTGGTATTGAAATGTCCTGCAAAAGTACCCAAATCGCTCGGTTTACTCAAAAACCCGTTCTATAATTTGATGTTAAGAATTACGAAAATTTTATTGTCCTTTTTTGATTTTTACTGTTATCTTTGCCGTACTACTAAAATCGCGCTTATTATGATGTTCGAATTTGACCAATATTTAGGATTTTTAGCATTCTTGACCATTTTAACCATCGGTTTTTGGTTAATGATTTTCTTGGTATCCATCATTCCCTATTGGATTGGCGGTGCCCTTATGGAAAATTGGAAATTGAAGCGCGAAGCAAAGAAGAAAGAACGCGAAACTAATTCATAATTTTTTGATTTATTGTTATTTAGATAAAAGGGAGCTGTAAAAGCTCCCTTTTTTTGTGTTATGTTTGTAAAGACTAGCCCTCAAATTCGCCGTCTCCGTTAAAATCGCCGCCACCTCTGTCTGGACGTTGACGCTCCTTTTTCTGATTAAATCTATAGGTTAATACAAGGGTAAACTGCCGTTCCCGCCATTGGAACTCACTATCGCTCGTAAACGTTTGGGTGCGGGTGAACGACTGTCGCTTTCTAGAATTGAACAGGTCGCTTACATTGAAACCAAGTGTTCCATTATCTTCCATAATATCCTTGCTAATGGCCAAGTCTACCGAGAGTATCCCTTCGGTTTCGGTTTGGGCATTGTTGATAGGACCTCTATAAAAAGTGTTGGTTTGCCAATCTATTTTCCAGGGAAGGCTCACCTTGGCGCTGCCACGTGCGAACCAGCTATCGTTCTCTGCGCCGTACTCGATGCCACGGAAGCTTCCCTCACTGCTGAAATTAAAATAGTTGAAACTACCGTTAAGCCGTAGCCATTCCAACGGATTGTACAACAGCCCCAGTTCAAATCCGTATCGCTCATTGGTACTCAAATTAATAGGTATGGTACGAATAATTGGAATACCGTTGGGTGTTAATTGCCCCGTATCTTCCTGGATGCGCTCGAAGGCGTCGGTTTCACGCTGATAGTACACTGAGGTGGTTAGGGTAAATTTCTTCCAACGACGAAGATATCCTAAATCGAATGCATTGGCAAAAGCCGGGTCTAGGTCTGGGTTCCCCTGAAAGACATTCGCTTCGCTGGACCGGGACGGAAACGGATTGATGAACCAGCTACGCGGACGGTTAATTCTTCTGTTATAGCCCAACGTAATGTTTTCCCGCTCGCCCAGTTCGTAGATCAAGTTCACGGTAGGAAATAGTCCCAAGTAGTTTTTGTCGAAATTGAAGTCGAAATCCTCATTTGCATTGGTAACATCTTCTGCTTCCACTTTACCCTTGAGCTGGGTATTTTCTAGTCGCAACCCCAGCAGGAAACTGAAATTTCCGAATTTATTTCCGTATTGCGTATACAGCGCATTTACATTTTGAACAAAGTTGAAGGTATTGGTAAGACTGTCGTTTTGTACGAAAGTACCCGTGGTACCTACCTCTTCGAGCAAGGTAAAGGAAGTGGTTTCGTCTTCAAAGGTGCCACGATAGCCCGCTTCAAATTGTGCATTTTCGCCAATGGGGAGCACATAATCTGCCTGGGCGAGGAATTCTGTTTGGTCTTCGGTTTCTGTAATATCTTCTGCAGGGAGTACTTGTAAGCTGGGAAAGGTGTTCCGTTCGTCAATAAACGATCGCTGTGTCTCCTCGTCGCGTTCGTACTGGAAATCGGCCGTTAGTTCATGTCCATCATCATTAAATTTTTTCTCATAATTGAGAGAGAATTGAAAACTTGTATCTTCCTCGGTTTCCGTTTCTATGCGGGTTCGTCGTATTGCCAATTCATTATCACGATCAAACTCATCAGTAATGTTCGTGGTAATATCCTCATCGTCGCCCAAGCGAAGAAAGCCTGAAGCGGTTAGGGAGGAGTTTTCTGAAAGGAAATATTGGATGCCTAAGTTGGTGTTGAAACCGCGGTTAAGACGATCTATGTCCCTATCTTCAATAACCAGCGGATTGGCAATGGTTTCAGAAAAATAAAAGTTCTCGAAAAAAGCATTTCCGGGTGCCCGACGGTAATTTATTCCCGTTGTATTGAAAATGTTGAATTTGTCGGTTCGTACATTGATGTTCCCAGTTAGGCCACTTTGAAG
Source organism: uncultured Flavobacteriaceae bacterium (assembly GCA_964639255.1). Classification (GTDB taxonomy): domain Bacteria; phylum Bacteroidota; class Bacteroidia; order Flavobacteriales; family Flavobacteriaceae; genus NZQO01. The sequence goes on along the minus strand of CAZXDP010000046.1, from coordinate 7,120 downwards.
CGGAACCCCATAGTTTGCCTGAATGCTACCGTTAAGACCCAGAGTTTTTTCTTTCCGTAGAATGATGTTCAGGATACCCGCAGTACCTTCTGCGTCGTAGCGGGCCGAAGGGGAGGTGATCACTTCCACACGTTCTATCGCTTCTGCCGGGAGCTGCCGCAAGGCATCGGTAGAGCCAAAACCGGCAATGGCCGAAGGTCTGCCGTTGATAAGGATACGCACATTCTCGTTGCCACGAAGGCTAATAGCTCCTTCCACGTCTACGGTAACCGAGGGTACGTTGTTCAAGGCATCACTCACCGTAGCGCCACTGGTTGTTAAATCCTTTCCTATTGTATAGATTTTTTTATCTAGGCGCACCTGCACTTCCGTAGTTTCTGCGACAACTACCACTTCATCTAGGCTGTCTGCATCTAACGCTAGGGAAACGTTTGGTAAGGTGGTGTCCTGGGTTAGATTTTGACTGGGTAAGGTTTTGGGCTTGTACGATATGTATTCGAACTTAACTGAATATAATCCTGCGGGCACCTCTATGGCATAGGCGCCCTCTAGGTCGCTAATACCGCCCGTTACGACATTTCCTTGCGTATCGATAAAAGAAACAGTGGCATACTCCAGCGGTGCTCCGGTTGACGCCTCGATGATTTTTCCACTAACGGTTACAGATTTTTGTTCAGGATTTTGGGCTAATACGAATGTGGCACATAGAGCGCATAGGAGCGCTAAGGGGTATTTCATAGCAGGTAAACTTTGATTGTAGGACTGCGAAAATACCCTTCGGTTTAGGCGGTTGTTGCTAAAATTCTGTTAAAAGACGAAGTCTCGCAACGAGTTATTGGATAACATACTGTTTTCTAAAGGATTTCCAATACCTTTTCGGGAGATCTTCCCACAGTTGCCTTAAATCCTTTTATCGCGATGGGCCTTTCTATGAGCTTGGGATGTGCTACCATAGCATTTACGATTTCCGCATCGGTAAGAGCTTTTCCCTTAAACTTTTCTTTCCATTGTGCTTCCTGCTGGCGAACCAATGCTATGGGAGCTATGCCCAGCAGCGAGATCAATTCGGTAAGCTTGGCGACGGTAGGTGGTGTTTCCAAATACTTTATGAGGGTAATTTCCTCGCCATGTTCTTCGAGCAGATTTAGGGCCTGTCTCGATTTACTGCATCGTGGGTTGTGATATAATGTTACCATAGGGGTTAGTCTACATTGTATTTTAATTTCATCGTAATAGAGGTGGTTTTTTCCTTGGAAGATGTGTTGTAGGCACCGCCCCAACTGTAGTCTTCTCCCGAGTTCTGACCGGTTATTTGGAATACGCCCATATCGCCACTTATAAGGTCACCCAAGGTGGCACCCGAATTTTCAGCTATTTTTTCAGCTCTCAACCTAGCATTTTCGGTGGCGCGAGCAATCATCTCGATCTTTAAATCTTCTATTTTTGTATAGTAATACCGGGGTGGTAGGGAGTACAATTGCACGCCACGGTTGAGCAATTCGGTAATCTCCCGTGAAATGCGCTCTATTTTTTCCACCTCTTTTGAGTTTATTTCCAAGGTTTGCGAAAGGGTATATCCTGTAAACCGCGTACCAAGGTAGTTGCCATTTTCAGCATATATGGGTTCATTGTTCTCACTGGTATTCACTGCCGAAAAGACCAGCTTTTCTGGCGCCACGCCCTTTTCCAATAAATACGAAGTAATAACCTGTTTATCGCTTTCCAGCCCTTCGTAAGCTTGCTGCAAATTGGTATTTACACGGGTAAAGCGAGCTTCCCAAACGATAAGATCGGAGGTAAAGTCGGCTTCGCCCAAACCAGTAACGGAAATGGTCTGTTGCGCTTTGTTGCGATTCATAAACGCATTGCCCAAAACGACGGCCGCAATAACAATTGCAATGGCAAATACTATGGCAGAAAGAGTCTTTTTCATAACTTATGATATTCACACACTAATTTACACATTTGTATGCTATCTAACTTGGGTGCAATGCTACTTATTTTAAATGAAACATTCAATCTATGTTTATAAGGTTGGCAGCTTCTCCAGTTCCTTTTGGTAATCGTATTGTAGGTCTTCATGCAATCCCTCAAGTTTCTTCTGTATTAGCGCCAACTGCCTTTCGTAAAGATTTCTAAGGGTATTGTTTCGCGAAATCGACGGCGATACCTTGTGAAGCGACTCACAAAAATAAAGCAGTAATGCAACTTCGGTTTCTTTATTTCCCGAGTAGCGAATGTATTTCTTGGTTTCTTTCAATAGCTTTCGAATACTCTTTTTCATATAATAATACTTCGAGGTTGTCATGGTTGCGAGGGCGGTATCCATATAATTTTTCACCTGCTCGATATACCGTTCTTCGTTCTCTCCATCGAAGAGCAAGTAGGTGAGCAGCTCCTTATTCTCTTTCTTGAATTTGGCCAATCGAAGGCAAAGGGTAAGTAGATCATCGTGGTTACGGTATTGTAATTCCTTTTTTAGCTGTGCAATGGTTGCGGGTTTCATAATTTCAAGATACCAAATATTGTTAGTAAGACGCTAGTACCGAAAGAGCAATTTTCCATAAAAACTCGGTTTGGCGAGCTCTTTCTTTATGTCGATGTCATCGAGCATCGCGGTGAGCAGCAATTGTAACGACGGATTGCGGTTCGCCTTCTTTACTATAAAATTGAAAAGTTTGGGATATTTTAGCAATTTCTGAAGCCGCGTACTTACGCTGAGCTCTTTCCACACTGCGTCGTACACATCAAGATCATAGCGTGTATTAAACGCAGCGTCAAAACGATTTTCTTGAAAAGCCTTACGGCAGTGCGTTGCGGAAAGCCTGCCACTTCGAATAGCGTTGCCGATGCCTTCGCCCGTAAATGGGTCAATAAGACTAGCTGCATCGCCCAATAATAAAAAGCGATTTCCAGAAAGGGGTCGTTTTCGGGAACCCAATGGAAGTCCGAAACCCTTAGCGGTTTCAAGGGCCTGCGCTTCATCGAAACGCGATTTGAGATTAGGATGATGGTGTAACAGTTGATTGAATACCGCTTTCAAATTGATATTTTTCTTTGAAATCTTTTCAGAAAGCATACCAATGCCCACATTCGCCTTGTTGTTAGGTAAGGGAAAAATCCAAAGGTATCCTGGTAAAATCTCTTTGTAGAAGTGCAATTCTATATACGATTTGTGGTGCATGCCCTTTACATTGGAGTAATATTGCCGTAAGCCCGCGCTGTGATGGTTGCGATCTAAAGGTTCTAGCAAAAGGTACCGTTTTACAATCGACTGTGCCCCATCTGCCCCTAATACCATCCCTGCACTGAAGGATTGCGACATGGTGTGAATCAATATGTTATCGCTTCCATGGACCACCTTAATAACTTTCTGGTTTTCCAAGAAAGTAATGTCCGTAGTTCGTTTTACTCGGTTCGCCAAGAAATGGTCAAAGTCAATTCTAGGCATTACGAATCCGCCGTTGGTTAGATGTTCTTTTTGCTGAAAGGCGATATCCAAGGATGATCCGTTGGGAGCGTAAAAGCGGATGCCTGGTGAAGGCTGCTTTCCTTGAAGTGACAAGAACGAATTTCCAAGTGAGGTGTCTATCTTAAACAATTGATTTACCACATCGGCACTTAGGGCATCGCCGCAAATCTTGTCCCGCGGGAAGTTGTGGCTCTCCAATACTACTACAGAAAAACCGCTATTGGCTAGCGATAGCGCACACGCGCAGCCAGCGGGACCCGCACCCACAATGGCAATATCATAACGGGCGGGGGTTTGTTTCACATTTTTTCGGGTTCTGTAGGATAGCCGTATCGTTGAAAATCTTCTTTATACAATGTCACTACGATACCGCGTAAGGCTGGCGTCCAGTGTTGGGATTCAAAGGAGCCTTGGGTTGGGTTTAACCGTTCGCCAAGGGAGATAGCCAGTTTATCTTCCAATACGGAAAGATGGTCCGGATTTTCCATTTTAAAAAATGCATCGTATTGTATTTTCCATTTCAGAAAGGGCAGGGGTAGGGTTTCACTGTGCCATTGGGGTACCAAATGTGCATCTTTGAGATAAACCTGTGGAAGCAGGGAGATGAAATCTTCAAACGTAACATCCAGGAATCGGGATTTCGCTTCGGCATAGGGTAAGTGAACTGGAATTCCCAAGGGCTGCAAGAAAACTTCTTGGCAATGCTCCCATTGTGTTATGTCGGGCTCTTTTATGTTTTTTCGGAATTTGTTCTTGAAAAAAGATTCCAAACGGGAAAAGGGGTCGCGCACTACCAAGAAATGCGGTCTGCGAGAATCGCTCTTCCACCGCTCCTTCGCCTTATGCCACAACAGATCTCTGGTTCGTACTCGTGTTAGTCCGTCGTTGAAATAAAGGGAAGAGTACATCACCTTGTAATTGGTCGTTACGAGGCTTTGATTGGCCTTAGATTGAAATGTTACCATATCCCTTCAAAGATACACAGGAAACCAACGCTACAATTAGTTTTTGTACTTTTAAGTATGACGTACCAGATCCTCGATATCTTCTTTATAGTGTTTCATACTGCCATTATCTTGTTCAACTTGTTTGGTTGGATTTGGCGACGCACCCGAAGGTGGAACCTGTATTTGCTATGGGCAACGGCCTTCTCTTGGGCGATTTTAGGAATTTGGTACGGATTTGGGTACTGTCCCTGCACCGATTGGCACTGGCAGGTTCTGGAAGCGATGGGGAGGGAGCCGGCAACACCTTCGTACATAGAATACTTGATCGAGCGCTTATTTCCAATAGCCGTTTCCTATAAAACCGCGAACGCCCTAACGTTATGGGCGTTTGTAGGGGTGCTGCTCATTTCTACCGTGCTCAACGGTAAAGATTACATCCAAAGTGTTAAAAATTAGCCAAATACGATAGATGTTCTAAGAAAAGCTGTATCTTTAGATTATCATATTGGGGTGCTTCCTATTAAAGCTGAGAACATACCCATTGTACTTCGCGGGATAATGCCCACTGAAGGAATATGATAGCAAAGGGAATGAAGATTTTATATCTTGTTCCCTTTGTTTTTTTATAGCTCGTTACTAGTTTCTTTCTGCCCCGTCATCATTAAATATGCCTTTAAAAACGCATCTATTTCCCCATCCAATACGGCATCGGTATTGCCAGTTTCGTGGGCCGTGCGTACATCTTTAACTAATTTATAGGGGTGCAATACGTAATTTCTTATTTGGGAGCCCCATTCTATCGCCATTTTATTGCCTTCTATTTCGGCACGCTTTTCCTGCTGCTTTCGAAGTTCAATCTCGTAAAGTTGCGACTTCAGCATTTGCATCGCCTTTTGGCGGTTTTCCAGTTGCGAGCGCGTTTCTGAATTATGAATTACAATACCAGAAGGTTTGTGGGTAAGTATGGCCTTGGTCTCCACTTTGTTTACGTTCTGGCCACCGGCACCGCTGCTGCGGGCAAAGTCCCAAGAAATATCACCCGGATTGATCTCTATCTCTATCGAATCGTCTGCTAACGGATACACATACACACTTACAAAACTGGTATGTCGCTTGGCATTACTGTCAAAAGGCGAAATGCGTACCAGTCTATGGACGCCATTTTCTCCCTTCAGCCAACCAAAGGCAAATTCTCCATCAATTTCCAAGGTAACCGTCTTAATGCCCGCCACATCGCCTTCTTGGTAGTTGAGCTCCTTAACGGCATATCCATTCTTTTCAGCCCACATAAGGTACATTCGCATAAGCATTTGTGCCCAGTCGCAGCTCTCGGTGCCACCAGCACCTGCCGTAATTTGAAGCACGGCGCTCAAATCGTCGCCTTCCTCGCTAAGCATATTGCGAAACTCCAACGCCTCAATGGCTTCGAGAGCCTGCTCGTATCGTTTTTCAACCTGTTCGGCTTCACCCTCGCCGGCCTTAAAAAATTCGTAGAGCACCTCGAGGTCGTCGGTAAGGGTAACGGCCTCTTCATAATCTTCTACCCACTTCTTTTTATTCCGCAGTGTTTTCATAAAAGCTTCTGCCTCCTGCGGATTGTTCCAAAAATTGGGGTCGAAGGTTTTTTCCTCCTCGTTCTGTATTTCTATGCGTTTTTGGGCAATGTCAAAGATATTGCCTTAACGCATCCAGGCGGGAGCGAAGGTCTTGGAGTTGATCGTTTGTAACCATGGTGTTTTATTTAAAATGAACTATGCGGTATAAAGCGCCATAAATTCCTGCCAAAAATACGGTTAACGAGGGCGATATTGCAAGTTTTCTGTGGCATTTTGCGTAGGTTACATTTAAAGAAGGCCCCTACGGTATTTTTTTATAGCTTTATACTTCGGAAAGAGGACACCCTCAAATCGTTATGCTTCTCAACGTATTCATATGAAAAAGTACTACTTGCTTGCCTTTTTACTCATTTTTTTTGCCTCGCTACAGGCTCAATTCCTAGAGAAGAAAAAAAATCTTCAAAAATTTGAAGGTTACTTTCCCTTTTATTATTCCGAAGCCGACGGAGAAGTGTATCTAGAAGTGCCTAAGGCACGGTTGGACACGACATTTCTTTTTGTACACTCGCTTCGCACGGGATTGGGAAGCAACGATATTGGTCTGGATCGCGGACAGTTGGGCGATCAAGCCATCGTAAAATTTACAAAGGCCGGTAATAAGTTATTGCTCGTGCAGCCCAATTTGAAGTATAGGGCGAGTTCTACCAATGACTTGGAACGGAAATCTATCGAGGAAGCGTTTGCCCGTTCGGTACTATTTGGTTTCGAAATAAAGGAGACTCAAGACACCCACTTTATTATCGATCTTACACCTTTCCTGCTCGAAGATGCGCATGGTGTGGCGCAGCGCTTGAAAGCCCAAAATGAAGGCACGTATAAATTGGACAAGTCGCGCAGTGCCGTATGGATGGAACGTACCAAGGCGTTCCCTAAAAACAGCGAATTCGAAGCGATGCTAACCTTTGTGGGCGATCCTACAGGTCGCCACGTTCGCAGTGTGACGCCAGATGCGACGTCCTTATCGGTTATTCATCATTACAGTTTTATCGAATTGCCCGACGGCGATTATACGCCCCGAATCTTCGATCCGCGAAGCGGTGCCTTTCCTATGACTTATTACGATTACAGCACGCCCATTTGGGAAC
>CAZXDP010000045.1:0-20975 GCA_964639255.1 uncultured Flavobacteriaceae bacterium | reverse complement strand
GGGTGTCGCCGTTAAATGCAATGGCTTTTTCTGTAAACCGAAGTGTGTCTTTTTTACCTTGCTCGTTTATGTAAAAGAAATTCTTGTTTTTCAGCGAGCTAGCGGTGATACTTTCTGAATCGTCGGTTTCGCTTGCCTGAAACGAATTAGTTTGCGGGAAAAGGCTCGTGAGCAACCCGTTAATAAGGAAGTAAATAATAGATACACTCAAGAAAAAGCGAAAGGGGTTGGCGTACTTCAGCCGTTGGCCCTGCACATAATTTTTTGTAATCGTACCAGGTTTGAATAGTAGATCGCGAATGGTGTACTGCAAGCGAGAATCGTAGGTGACAATGCTGTTTATGAACTCACCCATAAAATCCTTGAAAGAAAGTTGCTTCGTGCTGTTAAGCTGTGAGCAGTAGGGACAATAGATATCGCTAAGGTCTAAGGGTTGGCCGCAGTTTAGGCATTCTACGCCGCGATACTTGCTAGCTTTACGACTGTTGGACGGTATGGGCTTATGATGCCGCATATACTACACGGTGAACAATGTCAATTATTTGTGATATTCGTCGAACTACCCCGTCCCATCCCAATTATACGGTCGAAGCGCCCACCCAGGTCGCGATAGTATACCAACACGGTATAATCGTTTTCCGTTTGCCAGTAATTTCCGCTTATGGCCCCTTCATCGATGGTGCCGTCGCGGTCTACAAGCACGTACTTGTAATTGTAAAAACCTTGTTTGAACAACCTGGAATTTTGGTAACTGTCTGTTTCAGGATCGTACTGCATATAGGTAGTGCCGTCTATGGTCCAGTTGTTGAAATTTCCGTAGAGATGGATTTCCTTATTGCCAATATCTTCAAAATATTGAAGCGTGAAGTATATTCGGGTGTATTCTGCCTCAATGCTCGGCTGTCGGGCATCGACATTCCTTACTACAAAATTTCCATTGATGTCTGGCCCAAAGGTATACGGCCTGTTGTACCGGGCTAAATCGGTAAACAGGAAGTTTTCGTACACATCGCTTAGGTTTACCCCTCGCACGGTGCTATTGGCACCTCGAACATCGCTGTTGTCGAAATTTAAAAATTCGTTGCCGCCCCAAAAGGATGCTTCATCATCGTAGCGGTAAATAAGTTCGCTCCCTATGGTGTACTGTGGTTTTAAATCGGTAATAGCGGTGTTTAAGTTCCCGTTTTGCAATACAAGGGTGTTTACCGTTTGGTTAGGGTTGATAAGCACAAGGTTCGGGGAGTTAATGGTGAACTGTACCACTTGTTTTTCCTGTATAAATTTGAAATTCCGCGACCGCTTAATGCCTACATCTACTCCTACGATATCCTCCATAATCATAAATTTCCTAGAGAATATGGGCGTCCCGTTGTCATCGTAAATACTAACTAGGTAATTGCCGCTCTTGGTAAGCCCCCGCGTTTCCCGGTTAGGAATCGCAAGTCTGTAGTGCGAGAAAATTTGAAGGGTATTGAGAGAGTTCTCATAGGTCTCTATGCGCACCTCGTCGAAGCCGTTCAGGTATTCAGCCTTTGCGAGGTCGCTGGGCGACCAGTCAAAATTATGGTGGGTAATTTCATAGTAAAAATCCTCCTCCTTTCCGTTTAACGCGTCGAAACTAAGCTCTAGCCGATCCCCAAGGCGTATAATTGGCAATTGGCTTTGGTCTGTCGTACCCATAAACTGGATGGTGCGAATGTAATCGGGCGGATGCTGCTCATCAAGTTGCGCAAAACAAGAGGCGCTTACTGCCAGGCAGAAAAGGATGCGGAATAACTTCGGAAACATACGATAGGTTTTGAAAGGCTAAAGATAAACAAATTTCGTGCCCCGAACCCCGTGGGTAGATATGGCTCCATTTTCTGAATAAAATTGTATTCATTACTTGTATGGAGCGGTTATAAATTATAAATTTGCAGACCCGAATTTTAGGCCTGAAAACCGTTCGGAAGAAAAAGATAAATGTAACACAACTATCCTATGTCCAAAGACATTAAGATTAAAAAAGGTCTTGACATTCGTTTAAAGGGAGAAGCGGACAAAACACTTTCCAACGCACCACGAAGCCGCACCTTTGCCATTAGACCTTCAGACTTTCATCTTGTTACCCCGAAAATGGTGGTCAAGGAGGGAGCTAAAATTAAAGCAGGGGATACCGTTTTTTATTCTAAAGCCAACAATGACATTAAGTTTGTGTCGCCGGTGAGCGGAACCCTTACCGCTATTGAGCGCGGCGCAAAGCGAGTGATTACCCGAATCGTCATTGAGGCCGATGCGCAAGATACCTACAAAGATTTTGGAACGGTGAACGTGGCCACTGCCAGCGCAGAGGTCATTAAGGCACGGTTGCTAGAAGCTGGATGCTGGCCGTTTATAAAGCAGCGCCCCTACGATGTAATCGCCAATCCGGAGATCGCGCCCAAGGCCATCTTTATATCGGCTTACGCCAGTGCGCCCTTGGCAGCCAATTATGATTTTACCTTAAAGGGCAAGGAGGCCGAATTGCAAGCCGCACTTACCGCACTGGGCAAGATGACCCAAGGAAAGGTGCACGTTAGCGTTGGTAAAGAGGGTACAACACCTTTCGAGACTATGGATGGTATTACCCTCCATAAGGTTTCTGGGCCACATCCTTCGGGCAATGTGGGGACACAAATCGCCATGATCGATCCCGTGAATAAGGGCGAAACAGTTTGGACGGTTTCTGCGCAGGACTTGGTAATTATAGGAGAGTTGCTTTTAACAGGAAAATTTAACGCAGAGCGTATCATCGCCTTGGCTGGATCTTCTGTAAAAGCCCCAAAATACTACCGCACCCGTATCGGTTCAGAGGTGTCTACCTTTCTGTACGACTCTGGTCTAAACGAAGAGAATGTTCGCATAATAAGCGGCAACGTTCTTTCTGGCGACCAAATTTCACCCAAGGGCTATTTAGGGTACTACCACAATATGGTTACTGTGATTCCTGAAGGCGACGATTACGAATTTTTTGGCTGGAACAAGCCTGTTTTCAATAAGATTTCCAATACCCGAGCCTTGACGTTTTCTTGGTTGAACTCGAAGAAAGAATACGAGCTCGATACCAATACCAATGGAGAGCATCGGGCATTCGTGGTTACGGGTAACTATGAAGAAGTATTTCCGCTCGATATCTATCCGTTACAATTGCTAAAGGCCTGCATGGTTCAGGATTTAGACCAAATGGAGGCGTTGGGAATGTACGAGGTGGCGCCAGAGGATTTCGCCCTGACCGAATTTATCTGCATTTCTAAACAACCGCACCAACAAATTATTCGAAACGGACTGGACTTAATGTATAAAGAAATAGGATAACGCTATGGGATTGAAACAAAAATTACATACGCTCAAGGAGAAATACAAGGGCAAAAAAATGGCGCCTGCCTTTAATGCCCTGCATACCTTCCTGTATCTGCCCAACGAGACTACCCACGGCGGTACGCACGTAAAGGCAGCCGATGACTTAAAGCGCACCATGAATACCGTGATCTTGGCCTTGGTGCCCTGTTTGATCTTCGGAATTTTTAACGCAGGGTACCAGCACTATGCAGCTTTAGACGAAACGCTGCGCGCAGCTCCTTTGGAAAACTTTTTTACGTGGGACAATTTTTGGCTGGGGTGTATTACCGTATTGCCATTGGTGATTGTCTCTTACGTGGTTGGACTTGCCATCGAGTTTTTATTTGCGGTCATCAAAGGACACGAGGTAGAAGAAGGTTACCTCGTCACGGGAATGCTGGTGCCGTTAATCGTACCTGTGGATATTCCTTTGTGGATGCTTGCCGTGGCAGTTGCCTTTGGTGTTGTGATAGGGAAAGAAGTTTTTGGCGGAACGGGAATGAATATCTTAAATCCGGCACTAACCATTCGCGCCTTTTTGTTCTTCGCTTATCCCACTTGGATGAGTGGTGATAAGGTGTGGGTGCACGGTGCGGTAGAGCGTGCCAAGATGATTCAGGGAGGCGCTGAGGTAGATGCCATTTCTGGCGAGACCATTTTGGGGAGTTATGCCCAAAACCAAGATGTCGTCTATAGTTTGTCTGATATGTTCTGGGGCTTTATTCCAGGCTCGGTAGGGGAGACTTCAAAAGTACTTATCATTCTAGGTGCCGCAATTCTAATCTTTACCAAAATTGGAAGTTGGCGCATCATCTTCAGTACCTTGGTAGGGGCCTTGACAATGGGACTCATCTTTAACGGAGTTGTAGCTGCCGGATGGATTGGTGAATCGTCCAAGTTTTGGGGGCTTATGAACGTACCGTTCTGGCAACATCTCATTATTGGAAGCATTCTCTTTGGGGCCGTATATATGGCAACCGATCCCGTCACCGCCTCGCAAACCAATAAGGGGAAATGGATTTATGGCTTCTTGATTGGATTGATTTCAATCCTGATACGGGTATTCAACCCTGCCTATCCAGAAGGTGTTTTCCTTGCTATCCTATTGATGAATGTATTTGCACCTACCATAGATCACTATGTGTTGCAAGGAAACATCAAGAAAAGAATGAAACGTTTAAAAGTTAGAACCGCTTAATTATGGGTATTAACACAGATAAAAACAGCTATACGATCATATTTGCCGTAATTATGGTGATTGTGGTGGGGTCTATTTTGGCGGGTTTCGCTAACGGGCTGAAGCCAACCATAAAGGCGAACGAGCGCTATGAGAAGCAGCAGAATATACTATTCGCCATAGGGGTGAATGAGAATGCAGGGCCCAATGATGTTGCCTTTATCCCTACCGATAAGGTAGAAGCAACCTTCAACGAATATATTACCAAGCAATTGGTACTGCAAGGAGGTGATATTACCGAAGATGACCAAGCCTATCTTATCGATATTGACAAAGAGAAGGTTAAGGCGCAAAAGGATGAAAGCTACAACCGAAAGCTACCCATATTTGTAGGGCAGAAGGACGGTGAGGAAATATATGTGGTCCCCGTTCGTGGAAAAGGACTTTGGGATGCCATTTGGGGATATGTAGCCATGGATAAATCTATGACTATTGTAGGAGTATATTTTGACCATAAAGGGGAAACTCCCGGATTGGGCGCCGAAATCAAGCAACGCTATTTTATGGATGACTTTACGGGAGAGAGCTTCTTGACCGGTGAGGCATTTGAAGGCATTGAAGTGGCAAAAGGAAACAACGACCCCAAAAACCTCGACAAGTCAGACAGGCAGGTAGACGCTCTCGCAGGCGCGACCATTACGGGCGACGGTGTTACCGAAATGCTACGGAAAGATGTTCGGGAATATGTTCCTTTCTTTAAGAATTTAAGCACAAGTAATAACTAAAAATATGGCATTACTTTCTAAAAAAGACAGCAAACTGATAATGGATCCGCTAGCGGACAACAACCCTATTACCATACAGGTATTGGGAATTTGTTCTGCCTTGGCCATTACAGCCCAGTTAAAACCCTCTATCGTTATGGCCATTTCGGTAATGTTCGTAATGGGAGTGGGTAACGTGGTAATATCCCTTATGCGGAATATTATCCCTTCAAAAATTAGAATTATCGTGCAACTTGTTGTGGTGGCTACCTTGGTGATCATCGTAGACCAAGTGCTCAAGGCATTTGCCTACGAGCTTAGCAAGGAGTTATCGGTATTTATCGGGTTGATCATTACGAACTGTATCATTATGGGACGCTTCGAGGCGTTTGCCCTGGGCAACGGTCCTTGGCGGTCATTTCTAGATGGTATTGGTAATGCCGCAGGTTACGGGCTAATTTTGGTAATCGTTGGTTTCTTCCGCGAACTTCTAGGCTCAGGCACGCTTTTCGGATTCCCGGTATTGGGCGATCCCGTAGAGAAAACAGGTTTGTACGCTATTGGATATGAAAATAACGGGTTTATGGTATTGCCGCCTATGGCGCTCATCGTTGTGGGAATCATTATTTGGGTACAACGCAGCAAGAACAAAGCTCTAATAGAAGAAAATTAATAATTCAGAAATTTATCTGAATCCATAACAGACTACACATGGAACATATAGAATTGTTTTTTAAATCGGTTTTTGTGGACAACATGGTGTTCGCGTACTTTTTAGGTATGTGTTCCTATCTTGCCGTATCCAAGAAAGTGAGTACCGCCGTTGGTTTGGGAGCCGCCGTTATTTTTGTATTGACGGTAACCGTTCCATTAAACTGGTTATTAGACCAATATATATTGCAGGAAGGTGCTCTTACTTGGTTAGGCCCCGAATATGCAGATTACGACCTTAGTTTTCTTTCTTTTATCCTATTTATCGCCACTATCGCGACCATGGTACAGTTGGTAGAAATTGTAGTGGAGAAATTTTCGCCATCGCTGTACAACTCCTTGGGTATCTTTCTCCCTCTTATCGCGGTAAACTGCGCGATTTTGGGTGGCTCACTTTTTATGCAGTCACGTGATATCGCTAGTTTTGGCTTGGCCCTCAACTATGGCTTTAGCTCGGGCATCGGGTGGTTCCTGGCTATTTTGGCCATTGCCGCCATTCGCGAAAAGATTCGCTATTCTAACGTTCCGCCAGCATTGCGTGGCTTGGGCATTACGTTTATCATCACCGGTTTAATGGCCATTGGCTTTATGAGCTTTGGTGGCATGCTTACTGGTGGGGGTGAAGAAACCAGTGCCTTGGAAGGTGAGGGAATTGGCGCCGAAGTTGAACCATCGAATACGACAACCGAAACCGCTGAAGTTTCAACCTTATTAACACAAGAATAATATGTTTTTAGCTGCAAGCACACTAGGAGTTATTATCGCAACTGTAGTTGCCTTTTTGGTATTGATTCTCCTGTTGGTGGCATTATTGCTTTTTACAAAGCAAAAGTTGTCGCCCTCCGGGCCGGTGACCATTACCATTAACGACGAAAAGAAAATTGAGGTTCCCTCGGGCGGTACATTGCTATCTACCTTAAGCGCCGAGAAAATTTTTCTCCCTTCCGCTTGCGGTGGGGGTGGTACCTGCATACAGTGCGAATGTCACGTACTAGATGGCGGTGGTGAAGCGCTGCCAACCGAAACACCTCACTTTACCCGTAAGGAACTAAAGGAAGGTGCTAGACTTTCCTGCCAAGTAAAGGTAAAGCAGGATATGAATATCCACATACCAGAGGAGGTCTTCGGAATAAAGAAATGGGAGGCTACCGTGGTGCGAAACTATAACGTCGCTTCTTTTATCAAGGAGTTCGTAGTGGAAATTCCTGAAGATATGAACTACAAGGCCGGCGGATACATTCAAATTGAAATTCCGCCTTGCGAAGTAAAGTATGAAAATATAGACATTACCGCTCACCCCGAAGAGCACGATCGCCCCGATAAGTTCCAAGAAGAGTGGGACAAATTTGGACTTTGGCCCTTGGTGATGAAGAATACAGAAACCGTAGAGCGTGCATACTCAATGGCCTCTTATCCAGCCGAAGGACGTGAAATTATGTTGAACGTCCGTATCGCCACGCCACCTTGGGATCGCGAGAAGAACCAATGGATGAATGTAAATCCGGGTATCGCCTCCTCGTATATCTTCAATTGTAAAGAGGGTGATAAGGTTACTATCTCTGGACCTTTTGGTGAATTCTTTATCAACCAGAGTGAGGCTGAGATGCTGTATGTGGGCGGTGGAGCTGGTATGGCACCCATGCGTTCGCACCTCTACCACCTCTTTAAAACATTGAAAACGGGAAGAAAGGTAACCTATTGGTATGGCGGCCGTTCCAAGAGAGAATTGTTCTATATCGATCACTTCAGGCAATTGGAGCAGGAATTCCCAAATTTCAAGTTTTACCTTGCACTTTCTGAACCTTTGGAAGAAGATAACTGGAAAGTGAAAAAGGATATCAATGATGAAGAGGGCGACGGTTTTGTTGGTTTTATACACCAAGTGGTTATCGACAACTACCTGAGCAAGCACGAAGAGCCTGAGGAAATTGAACTTTATTTCTGTGGCCCGCCATTGATGAACCAAGCGGTTCAAAAAATGGGTGAGGACTTCGGAATCCCAGACGAGAACATTCGTTTTGACGACTTCGGCGGATAACCGTACCAGGCTTATCATAACAAACCGCTTTGGTAGTTCCAAAGCGGTTTTTTTATTTCAAACTTCTCGCAGTATCTTTGTGTTATGGCCGAAACACTTACCAAACAAGAGTTGCACAACCTTGCAATGAATATTGTGGGCAAGGATCTTGAAGCGAAAGGTTTTGAGTTCCTTGGGGTTAATTCTAAACTGAAGAAAGATCCGCAATTTGTGGCACTCAAGGATAAGGAACTTCATTTCGTGATCGTAAGGGCTATTTCCTTTCCAGCAGATGCTAATACCTACGACCCCGTTTTTATGCAGGGCATCAAGTCGCACGCCGATAAATTTGAGGCAAAAACCTATTACGCCGGGGTGGGGTTGGGGCACGGAAGCGATTACGGCAAACCCGTGATAAAAGGAGAAGATTATACCTTGGTCTATAATGGTCTTCAGCAAATTTTATGAAACAACTAGCCTTTTTCTGTAGCGTCGTTTTTCTTTTTGCTTGTCAAGATAACCACAAAGAAACCTTTTATAGTTTACAGGGCCAAGCTTTTGGTACCGGCTATTCTATTCAATATTACTCCAAAAGTACGTTTTCTGCAGAACGCGGTATCGACTCTGTAGTGCAGGTCATTAACCAATCTGTAAGCACTTACTTAGCCGATAGCGATATTTCGAAAATAAACCGTGGCGACACGACCGTTGTGGTCGACCCTATTTTTAGAGATGTTTTTAGGCTATCAGAAGAGGTATTCAACCAAACCGAGGGCTACTTCGATCCAACGGTTGGGGTGCTTCGCAATGCCTACGGTTTTGGCGAGGAAGCCCCTATAAAGCAAATCGATTCGGTTACAATCGATTCACTTTTGCAATACGTGGGATTTCAAAAAGTGCGAATTACTGCCAAAAACACGATTGCGAAGCAGTTTCCGCAGATATATTTCGATTTTAATGCAATCGCGAAAGGATATGGTATCGATCAAATTGGCGCCTATTTAGAGCAACAAGGAGTTACCGATTATCTTATTGAATTGGGTGGTGAATTGCTGGCGAAGGGCATTCATAAAGATAAGGGCAAGCCTTGGACAGTAGGCATTGAGGCGGTTACCTCGGCGTTGGAAGATCGCACCTACGATGCGGTTATCGCCCTACGCGACCGCGCAATGGCCTCTTCTGGCAATTACCGAAAGTTTTGGGTAGATTCGCTATCGGGCCGAAAGTACGTTCATACCATCAATCCGCTAACAGGTTCTGCTGAAAAGAGCGATGTAACCAGTGCTACCGTGTTGGCGCCCACGTGCGCCCTTGCCGATGCCTATGCCACGGCCTGTATGGCGATGGGATTGGAGAAAAGCAAAGCCGTGCTTCAGCAACTGCCGAATATAGAAGCCTATCTTACCTTTAATGACGAGAATGGCTCGCCTCAGGTTTATGCAACCCCAGGTTTTACCTTACTACGCTAACGGTTTTCTACAAACGGGCAAAAGCTCGCCTTTCGCCAACCGATAGCGATCTCTTACTTCTTCAGAAAATTGTAATGTGTAATCTACTGCCGCAACTTCAAACCCTACAGTTGCCAATTTTTCGAAATAATCCATTCCGTAAACGCGTACGTGATCATATTGACCAAAAAGGCGTGCACGTTCCTTGGCATCGGTAATGGAATTATCCTCGAAGGTTTCTTTTCGATCATTTTCCAACGGAACTTGTAAGATTGCCGTACCTCCCGGCGCCAAAACCCTAAATAGCTCTTGCATTGCTTGGTAATCGTCGGGTATGTGTTCCAGTACGTGATTGCAAAATACAAAATCATAAGTATTGGAGGGAAACGGCAAATTGCAGATATCGGCCTTCACATCGGCTAGAGGGGAGTTAAGGTCGGTGGTGGTATAGGTAATGTGATCCATTTGCTTGAAGCGTTTGTAAAAGGCCTGTTCAGGAG
This sequence comes from uncultured Flavobacteriaceae bacterium, assembly GCA_964639255.1. Lineage (GTDB taxonomy): Bacteria > Bacteroidota > Bacteroidia > Flavobacteriales > Flavobacteriaceae > NZQO01. Next base: position 11,001 of record CAZXDP010000045.1, on the reverse strand, counting down.
CAAAATGTAGCACGTTGTGGCTTTTTCCATTGAAGAAATCTGTTTCATTCTGTAGATACAACCAAAATAGCCTATGGCGTTCTAGGGAAAGGGTGCCCGGGGCCAGCACATTGTCGCGCACACGTTCATAACCGTATGGTAGAAATTTTCGGTAGGAGCGACCGTCAATGGGATCGGTGTAGGTAGAGCCCCTCAAAAAAAAGGCCACCAAGGGCCGAATGGCATAACTCAAGCGGATGAGCAACGGTCTGGGAAACAGGTTCAAGAAAAATTTAAACAGCTTCTGCATGGTGAACTCGCTTTAGAGCACCAATGCCTGCTGCCGAAACTCGTCTTCTTCATTACTTGTTCTTCCCAGTGCATCATAAATGTAAGCGAAAGTCGAAAGCAGTTCCGGTTTGCCGTCTACGATAGCAACATTGTGCTCAAAATGGGCGCTGGGCTTACGATCGCGCGTCAAGATGGTCCAGCCATCGCGCAGTTGTTCGATGCGGCGCGTACCCAAATTGATCATAGGCTCAATGGCCACCGTCATTCCCTCAATAAATTTTTTCCCCCTGCCACGTTTCCCGTAATTGGGCATTTCTGGATCTTCGTGCATTTTTCTCCCGAGTCCGTGGCCTACGAGTTCGCGCACGACTCCATAGCCGTGTTTTTCACAATGGTTCTGTATGGCGTACCCCACGTCGCCCACGCGGTTGCCTATCTTGAATTCACGAATTCCAAGATAGAGTGATTCTTTGGTTACCTCAAGAAGTTTTTTAACTTCTGGTGCAACCTCGCCTACTTCGAAAGTATAGGCGTGATCCCCATAAAAATCGTTTTTTACCGCCCCACAATCTATAGAGATGATGTCGCCTTCCTCATAAGGGATATCTGTGGGAATGCCATGCACTACTTGAGCATTCGGACTCATACAGAGTGAATTGGGAAAATCGTACATTCCCAAAAATCCTGGCTCTGCCCCGTGATCGCGAATAAAATCCCTGGCCAAGGCATCCAATTTTAGGGAGTTGGCACCGGGCTTTACCTCGGAAGCGAGCATTCCCAATGTTTTGGAAACTACCAATGCTGACTCTCGCATCAACTCAATTTCTTCGCGTGTCTTTGGTATGATCATTATACTGTTGCTTTTAAAAGGAAAACCAGCCTTTTTTACGTTTTTTTGATTGTGAAGCGACGGGGGAGCCCTCACCGATTAATGTCTGGTAAATTTCACCCCAACTCATGAGACCACCAATATTGCGATCGTCAATAAAATAATCGGCATTTATTTTCCGACTGTGCCTGTCGTTAAACTCTTCTTCGGGAAAACTCTTGTTTACGGCATAAAAAGTTATACCGTGCTCTTCGCAAAAAGCTACTGCCTCTTCAAGGCGCTTCCCATCGCGATAGGTCCATAAAATGAGCCTGTGACCCTTTTCTTGAAGCTTTTTAAGTGTTTCGAATGCAAATATGATGGGTTTGCCTATGCGTGGATAGTCATCTTCCACGATGGTGCCATCAAAGTCTACAGCGATGGTATAGGTATCGGTTAACATAGTGTGCTCCAAACGGCAAAAGTACAAAGAATAACCCTCGTAGTAAAACCTTATTCGGCGTACGGGTGTTTATAGTCGGCATCGCTCACTATGGCCAATATATCTTTTTCAAGACTTACCTGTGGGTATTCTACGAACCTTCCAATTTCCTCGCCGTCCCTATAAAACAGTAGAGTTGGAACGTATTCGATGTTTAGGTCATCTTCAAAGCCCTGCGGCGTTTTCTTATCGTGGTCCAGAGCGTATAAACGAAATTTTTCCATAGTAAAATTCGTTGCATCCAATATCGCGTAGAGGGCTGGAATTTCACGTTGGCTATCTTCGCACCAAGTACCCATGAAAGCTTTAATTTCGATACCCTCAAGAAGGGGTTTCAGTTTCTGAATTGTAGCGGTGTCGAGCGTAGTTTCAGCGAAGTTAGGTTGGAACCAATCGCTGAAAAGATCCTTTTTAAGCCCTTGTTTGTCTATCCTGCCCAACAACATCTGGCCGCCGTCAACGTCGTCTTCTACTAATGTATTGATAGAATCATTGGCTGTTTCCGAAAGTTCCTCAGTTTTTTCCTGTGCGATATTCTTCTTATTGGGGGAGCCACAGGCTATGGCGAATACGGTTAGAAATACGATAACTGTTAATCTCATAAGGTAGTATTTTGCAGTAAGCTGGATTGCGTCATGGATTTAGGTTTCTCAATGCCCATTAGATATAGAATGGTAGGGGCAATATCGCCCAAAATACCATTTTTTAACGACGTAACATCGCGGTCTATCACAATTAGCGGTACAGGATTTGTAGTGTGGGCTGTATTGGGCGACCCGTCTGGATTCCGCATTATCTCGCAGTTGCCGTGGTCTGCCAGGAGCAACGTGGTGTAGCCGTATTGCAAAGCTGTCTCTACAATTACTTTGGTGCAGGTATCCACTGTTTCGCACGCTTTTACTGCCGCTTCAAATACGCCCGTATGCCCTACCATGTCTGGGTTGGCGAAATTAAGGCAAATAAAGTCAGCACTATTGGATTTTAACTCGGGTACGATTTTGTCGCGTATTTCGTAGGCACTCATTTCGGGCTGTAGGTCGTAGGTTGCCACTTTGGGAGAGGGGCACAGGATGCGCCGCTCGCCTTCAAAAGGCAATTCCCTACCGCCAGAAAAGAAAAATGTAACGTGCGGGTATTTTTCGGTTTCTGCTATACGGATCTGTGTTTTTCCATGATTGGAAAGCACCTCGCCTAAGGTTTCGGTAAGATTTTCCTTGTTGAAAATAACTTGTATCCCTTTGAACGATTCATCATAATTGGTGAGAGTAACAAAATGCAAGGGCATAGTTTTCATCCCAAACTCATCCTTATTTTCTTGAGTTAGGGCTTCCGTAAGTTGCCTGCCGCGATCGGTTCTAAAGTTGAAGAACACCACCACATCCTCTTCTTCGATAACAGCTGTAGGCATTCCCGTATCGGAAACCACCAACGGCTCCAAAAATTCATCGGTAATACCTTGTTTATAGCTTTGTTTGATATGCCCAACAGGATTGGAGGTATAGGTGCCTTTTCCGTGTACCAACAGGTCGTAGGCCTTTTTTATACGCTCCCACCGTTTGTCGCGATCCATGGCGTAATAACGACCAACCACCGTTGCCAAGGTGCCCGTGGTTTTTTTGAGATGCTCTTGAAGTTCATCGATAAAGCTTGCTCCCGATTTTGGATCTACGTCGCGCCCATCGGTAAAGACGTGAACATATACATTTTCTATATTATGGTTAGCTGCCGCTGTGAGCAACCCTTTTAGGTGGTCTATATGCGAATGCACCCCTCCGTTTGAAACTAAACCTAAAAAATGGAGTTTCCGTCCCTTTTCTTTTGCCAATTGAAAGGCGCGTTGCAATACCGCCTCGTTTTGAAGGGTGCCCTCTTCCACTGCCTTATTGATTTTTACCAAATCTTGGTAGACGATGCGCCCTGCACCCAAATTCATGTGCCCCACTTCGCTATTGCCCATTTGCCCATCGGGCAATCCTACGTTCATCCCGTGGGTAAGCAGTTGGGCGTTGGGATACTTTTTGTACAGTGAGTCTATAAAGGGGGTATTCGCTTGGGCGATTGCAGACACCTCTGGATTTTGGGTAATTCCCCAACCGTCTAATATTAGCAGAAGCACTTTTTTATCCATAGGGCAAAGATAAAAACAAAAAACGGCGTATAGGGGCTCACTCAACCCCAAACTTGTGATAGGGTTAGCCTCCGTATTTAGCGATAGCCTCTTTTATCTTTTCAATCCTATTTTCTGGGTCGGGGTGTGTGCTCTTGAATTCGGGTGCTCTATTGGGACCTGCGGCGGCCTTTAAAATGTTCATTACCTCGATCATAGCGTAGGGATCGTAACCAGCCTTGATCATAAACCGAATGCCTAGGTCGTCGCTCTCCAGCTCATCATCTCTACCATTACCCAACAATACGTTTTGACCAATGCCCGCCACCAATCCGCCTGCATCTGCCCCTACCGATGCCCCTTGCGAGACGGTTTGCCAAAATTCGGTTTCTGCAATACGCTCTGAAGAATGCCTGCCTAATACGTGACCTATCTCGTGGCCTAAGACCCCTGCCAATTGATCTTCATTCTGCAATTGCGAAAGTAGCGCGTAGGTAATGAAAATTTGGCCTCCAGGTAAAGCGAAGGCATTTACAGTTTCGGTATCGGCGAGCAAATGGAAATCGTATTGGTAGGGAGTACTGCGCGCAACAGTATTGGCTACCAGCTTTTGGCCAACCCGGTCCACATAGTTTTGCAATTCCACATCGGCGTGAAGTCCACCGTATTCCCGTGCCATTTGCGGCGCGCTCTGCAGCCCTATGGCAATTTCCTCTGCCGTGGTAAGGGCGATGGCCTGGTCCTTACCTGTATAGGGGTTTTCCTCGGTATTTGCGCATTTCTTAAAGAAGGCAAACGCGACGATGGCTAGGCCAATAAAGATGCGTATTTTCCAGTTGGTCCTTCTCATACAAATGAAAATTGGGCTCGCTTAAAGTTACGAAAGTAATTCGGGATTAATATCGAGAATGTTTTCATTTCGGTATCGTTCGATAAAGGCTTCGGAAAAATATTGGGCCCCTAACAGTTGTTCTTCCCTTATAATTTCACCAACGTTCAAATTTCGATAAGCAGCCAGCATGGGTCGCGAAACTGGGGCATAGCTAAAATGCCACGGTTCGTAGGCAAATCCTTTTCTGCGGCCGTTGTCGGTATATACTTCAAAAAAATCAAATTCATTAGCGTGGGCATCCATCCAAGCCTTCAACTTGCAAAATACACCCGTGCCGTGAAAATGTTCTGCTTCCAGGACGCTACTGGGACGCGGTACGCTCCCATCTATCAAATCTAAGTCGGTACCCCAGTGGTGGCGTGAGGTGCCGGGTATGGTGGAATATTCAATTATCTTTTCAAGGGCATCGATAGGGGCATCTCCCTCTTTTGTAAATTGACGGTACTTGCGTTCAAAAATTTGCTTTTGGCGTTCAAAACTTCTATAAGCCGAAACGACCTCAATGGCAATGCCTTCTTTTTTAGCAGCTGCAGCCATTTTCAAAAAAGCCTCCCTCGCTTCCCGGTGCATTTTGGAGGTGTACGTATCGCCCACGATATCGGGATTTCCCTTTCCAATAAGTTGTGCACGGGTAAACTCCTGATAGGGTGCTGTCATGGAAAACATAGGATACGTAGCAGCACCGATGGCGGCAAGGGAGCTAATTTTTAGAAATTCATTTCGATTCATTTGGTATCTTACGCCTTTGGTTTAAAAGTACAATTATTTTGAAAGAAACCGCCATCACCTTTGAGATATTGGCTTCAGAAGCGTTACCAAACATACTGCCGATGCTAGTCTCGCTGAATAACGAAGCTATTTCAGAAAAAGTACTCGCACAGCGCCTTTCTGAAATGTCCCAACAAAATTATAGCTGTGTGGGCGTTTATGACGGAGACCAATTGGTGGGAATGTGCGGACTATGGTTTCAAACCAGGCATTATGCCGGTAAAAGTGTGGAAATGGACCACGTGTTTCTACAACCTCCCTACCGGAACAAGGGTATTGGAAAATTGCTGATGGATTATGTCTACGACCTGGCAAGACACCGAAATTGCCTATGGGTAGAGCTCAATACCTATGTCCACAATTTTGCATCGCACAAATTCTATTACAACCAAGGCTTTGTGGCCAAGGGTTATCATTTTATAAAGGAACTATAAAAGGGCCAGGGAACTGCCGGGTGGTATTTCGCTAGGCACCCTTTCGGCGATAAAAATTCGAGCATGCCACGGACCGCACAGGGTGATATCTTCGCCCTGAACGCGAATCCAACTGCCTTCGCGTAGCCCTACCACCGGCACCGTGCTTTGCGTATGAAATTCCTTGATACGCGTTTCCCGTGTTTCACCCATATGTCTATTGTTGGGAGGTGGATCCAGATAGTGTGGGTTGATATTGAACGGGACCATTCCCAAGGTTTTAAAGGAAGGGGGATGAACAATGGGCATGTCGTTGGTTGTTTGCATGGTGATGCCACAAATATTGGTTCCCGCACTCGCGCCTAAATAGGGTGTGCCCTTATGAAGTATTTCCCGAAGGGGCTCCATAAGTTTCAGTAGATGCAATTGCTGAACCAGCAAAAAGGTATTGCCGCCGCCGGTAAAGATAGCCTGCGCACGTTCGAGCGCCTTGGCTGGCTCTGAAAAGGAGTGAAGGCCTCTCACTCGTTTTCCCAAAGGGTGGAAGGCTTCCTGTACCTTTTGGGTGTAGGATTCTTGGGTAATTCCACCAGGGCGCGCAAATGGTATGAAAACGATTTCTTCCGCTTCGGAAAAAATAGTTTCAAGCGCTGTCGATAAGTACTCTAAATATCCACCTCCGTAAAGTGTGCTGGTGCTGGCGAGAAGAAGATTTTTCATAACGATTTCCTTAAGAGGATAAAATTAATAATTCATATAGGTTAATCTAGTGGTAGCTTAAGGAAAGTTAGCGTATCTTTAAACTATGAACCGAATTATTCTCTTGCTATGCTTTCTTTTGTTTGGGACTGCTCTCATAGCCCAGGAAGTGGAACGAACGCTCGTAAAGGGAAAAATAAGTACGGTGGGCGATGATGATTTAGAGGGAATTACCTTGTACAATACTTCTTCGCAGAAGGGAACTGTTACCGATGCCGAAGGCGCCTTTGAGATAGAGCTGGCCGCAAATGACAGAGTATATATTACGGCACTTCAATTTCAAGCCTTTACCGTGATCATCGATAAGGGCGTAATCGAATCGAAAACTTTGAACATTTATCTAAACCCAGCGGTGACTCAGTTGGATGAAGTTATCGTAAGGCCCTACGACCTTACGGGCAATGTGCGTGTAGATGTAAGGGAGATACCAACCATGGGCGCCGATCTAACCATGGATCTATCGTACGAGGCAATGGAGTTTGGCTACGGGTTTAAAGATGATACCCAATCGAGGATACAAAGCAACGCCGCAGAAGAAGCCCTAAATAATCAAGGGATACAAAACGGTGCCAATATTTTGGGAATCGTGGGCTCGCTCGTAGGAATGCTCTTTAAGAATAGAGAGGTGAGGAAAGCACCCGCCGTGGTAGACCGCGGTCAGTTTTACAATGCGCTGCGGCAACGGTTCAGTAACGAGTATATTGAAACTACCTTTCAAATTCCAGAACCGTACATAGGCGAATTTCTTTACTTCGTGGAAGATAGCGGTTTGGATGCTTCTATTTTTAGGGAAGCGAACGAACTCCGTTTGGTGGAGCTGCTCTTTGAGCAAAGCAAACGATTTCGCGAGAGTAGGAACCTCGATTGATACTTCTACTTAAGTTTCGTTCGACCCTTCAAACTTCTGGCTCAAACGAAAGTCGCGACTTATTTATATCATAAATATTATTAATGCATTATTGTGATTACATAGCTATCTTCTTATGTGAATATTTCGTATCTTTAATATATGAGAAAGATAGCCGCCATAATATTATTTTTTGCCAGTATATCCTGGGTACTAGGGCAAGAGGTAAAGCGCACCGTGGTCACCGGGAAAATACAAGCAATGGGTAATGAGGATGTTGAGGGTATCGCATTATTTGATATCTCTTCACAACAAGGCACCGTAACCGATTCACAAGGTTATTTTGAACTTGAGATGGCGCCAAATGACAAAGTGTATATCGCTGCGCTTCAATTTCAGCCTTTTACCATCGTAATCGACGAGGGCATCATAGATTCAAAATCGCTCACCATATCATTAAATCCAGCTATAAATGAATTGGATGAGGTAGTGGTTAGCCCCTACAGCCTTACCGGTAACCTTCGGGTCGATGTGTCCACTATACCAATAGAAAAATCTAAGTTGGAGGTTGGCGATTCCAAAGCGGGGAGGCCCTTAGGCTATGACATAGGTCAGGACGGACAGACACATATTTACACCAATGCGGCCGAATATGCCCTTAACAACCAAGGAATGCAGAACGGCCTAAACGTTAAAAACATCTTATTGGAGCTTGCAGGTTTGTTCTCTAATGTCGATTCACCCAGCAACCAGCGTTTAGAAAATTTGCCGGAAGCGCTTCGACAGCGATTTAACGAAAATTATTTGGCTGTTAATCTGGGTATCCTTCCAGAACATATGGGGGAATTTATTTACTTTGTGGGAGATAATGGATTGGACCCCGAACTTCTCGCTGCGGAAAATGAACTTCGACTGGCAGAACATCTTTTCGAACAAAGCCAACGCTATAAAAAGCAAATACAGGCAGAATAAGCTGTCGCTGCTTTTATTGCTTTTGCTAACGGTGCCTATAGCCCGTGCACAGCACTATTTGAAAGGTACCGTAGCCAACCAACAAGAGGTAGAGGGAATTCATATTTTGAATTTGCAATCTCGATATAGTACGATTACCAATGACTTCGGAAATTTTGAGATACCCGCACAACGAAATGACACGCTGCTGGTATCTTCCATTCAGTATATGCCCCAAACTGTCGTGGTATCACAAGAAATGATAGACAAGGGTGCCGTGGTCATCACCTTGACGGAGCAAGTGAACGAGCTCGACGAGGTAGTGCTGGGCCATTCCCTTACAGGCGATATAGAACGCGATAGCCGCAACATTCCTACTGAAAAGCCCTTGAATTTTGATGACGTGGGCATTCCTGGTTTTTTAGGAAAACCCGAGGAAAAAATTGTTCCCGCATATACGCTCTATGCGCCAACAGCTCTAAATATAGAGGCACTCTACAACCATTTAAGTGGTTATTATAAAAAATTGCGCACCAAACGAAAATGGGATGCAGAGAACCAACTCGTTGCGCACATCATCAATTCGTACGGAACGGCATTTTTTGAAGAGGCCTATGGCATTCCAGAAAATCGCCTGTACGATTTTATTCTTTTCTGTATGGAAACTACATCTCTCAAAGCCGATTATAATCGTGGAAATTATGCGGGTGTACTCGAATCATTTCAAACAAATGGAGCCGAATATTTGGAACGCCTCGATACTGAAGGGTACAAATTTTCTGAAAAAAAGGAATAGTTGTTGTAACGAATGCACCGAATAAATGTCCAACACCTACAGTTTTTCGCTATGAAAACGTTCAAACTTGCCTTTCTTGCCGCTATGATAATGGTGGTTACAATTGCCGCCACGGCACATAAGTTCTATGTAAGCACAACCAAGGTGGAATATGTTCCAAACAAAGAATCGGTTCAAATAATCACCAAGATATTTATCGATGATATAGAAGATGTGCTTCAGCAGCGCTATAACGAATCGATAACATTGGCCACAAAGAAGGAGACAGAACGTGATGCCGCTTTTTTGGAAAAATACATAGTGGAGAAATTGAAGATTAAAATTAATGGGGAAGAGGTCCCATTGCGCTATTTAGGTAAAGAATACGACATCGATGTGGTAAAGGCCTACCTTGAAATCACAGGCGTGAAAAACGTCCATTCCATCGAAATTGAGAATGAAGTGCTTTTCGAGCTTTTCCCGGAGCAGCAAAATATCATCCATTTCAAACATGGGGATTACCGCCGTAGCTTGGTGCTCGAAACCAATAATCCTAAGGAAATGTTAAACTTCAAATAAAGCCTCATTAAGATTTTAATAGATACTTATTTTTAACCCTTTAAAATTTACAGAACCCGTATTATGAAAGTATTGAAATACCTTATGGTCGCCACTGTCTTCCTTGCATCGGGAATCGGTTTCGCCCAAGAGCCCGATACCCAGATGACCGAGGAGGTGCGAAAGCCCGGTCACTACAACAACAACCGTTTTAAACAGTTGTATGAGGAGTTTTCCACTCCCAATCAGTATCGAAGTGCAAGCGGTGCGCCCGGCCCGGCCTACTATCAACAGCAGGCCGATTATAAAATGGACATCACCCTAGACGACGAGAACAAGAAAATCTACGGAAACGAAACAATTACCTACACGAACAACTCGCCAGATGTATTGGAATATCTTTGGGTACAGCTGGATCAAAATGTTCGTGCCAAAGACTCGAAGTCACCCCTTATCGAGCCTAGCAACGCTGTTCCTGCAGATCTTGCCTCGAGCTTCGTGAGTGCTCACATGGGCTCCCCATTCGACGGTGGTTTCAATATCCAAGAGGTAAAGGACGAAGATGGAAAAGCGATACCACACACTATAAATCGTACTATGATGCGCGTGGAGCTCAAGGAACCCCTCGAGCCTGGTGATGATGTTACCTTTAGCATCAAATGGTGGTACAACATTCCAGACCACACTGTAGACCGTGCCCGTAGCGGGTATGAAGAATTTGAAGATGGCAACAGAGGTTATGTAATTGCGCAGTTTTATCCACGTATGGCTGTGTACAACGATGTTGAGGGTTGGCAGAATAGCCAGTTCTGGGGTCGCGACGAATTTGCGCTACCCTTTGGGGATTTCGAGGTGAACATCACGGTTCCGGCAGATCACGTGTTGGACGCCACGGGAACCCTGCAGAATCGCAAGGAAGTATTTTCCAAAGAAATGATGGATCGCTACGAGCGGGCTCGGAAATCGTATGACAAGCCCGTGATTATCGTTAGCCAAGAAGAGGCAGAAACTGCTTCCAAAGGATTTTCGAAAGCCACCAAGACTTGGAAATTCAAAGCAGAGAATGTTCGCGATTATGCCTTTGCGACCTCTAGAAGATTTATTTGGGATATGATGGCCGTAAAGCAAAACAATGGTTCTACCGTAATGGCAGTTTCTATGTATCCTCCAGAAGGAAATCCGTTGTGGGAAGAGTATTCCACAAAGGCAGTGGCGAGTACTTTGAAATCGTATTCGCGTATGACCTTCGAGTATCCTTACCCAAAAGCTATTTCCGTACACGCTAAGAATCAAGGAATGGAATATCCAATGATTTGCTGGAACTACGGAAGACCCGATAAAGACGGGAACT
>CAZXDP010000044.1:0-22100 GCA_964639255.1 uncultured Flavobacteriaceae bacterium | reverse complement strand
AACAAATTACCTGTGAATCATCTACTAAAGTAGCAATCTGAAAGCAATTCACAACTGTGCCGGCAGCATTTAAATACGTGCCCATCCTGTGAATCATCTACTAAAGTAGCAATCTGAAAGCAATTCACAACCAGCTCAGGTTTAAAAATCGTGAACAGGGCCTGTGAATCATCTACTAAAGTAGCAATCTGAAAGCAATTCACAACGCGATTTGGTTTGCTTACAATTCGTGTCAACCTGTGAATCATCTACTAAAGTAGCAATCTGAAAGCAATTCACAACTCATCCCCGATGAATATAGCCCACTAAGTTCCTGTGAATCATCTACTAAAGTAGCAATCTGAAAGCAATTCACAACGCAGGAATACGCTATTTGCGAACCCTTTCGCCTGTGAATCATCTACTAAAGTAGCAATCTGAAAGCAATTCACAACTAGAGTGATCGCGGTTAACAGCACGACCTACCTGTGAATCATCTACTAAAGTAGCAATCTGAAAGCAATTCACAACCGCGGGGGCCTACCGGGTCGAACGCGTCGACCTGTGAATCATCTACTAAAGTAGCAATCTGAAAGCAATTCACAACTGCCCGTCGTTACCGTCGTCGTCGTTATCGCCTGTGAATCATCTACTAAAGTAGCAATCTGAAAGCAATTCACAACGCTTCCACCTACCATTGGCAACCCCAGTACCTGTGAATCATCTACTAAAGTAGCAATCTGAAAGCAATTCACAACATGCTATTGAAATTAAGGAGCTGTATATCGCCTGTGAATCATCTACTAAAGTAGCAATCTGAAAGCAATTCACAACTAGCAGAAAAATCAACGAATTGCCTCACACCTGTGAATCATCTACTAAAGTAGCAATCTGAAAGCAATTCACAACGACCGAGGTGCTACAACTGTATATGGCAGCCCTGTGAATCATCTACTAAAGTAGCAATCTGAAAGCAATTCACAACTATCGGCATTTGTATTTATATTCATTGTTTCCTGTGAATCATCTACTAAAGTAGCAATCTGAAAGCAATTCACAACCTGGCGATTCGATCCCTTTTTCAGAAGCCACCTGTGAATCATCTACTAAAGTAGCAATCTGAAAGCAATTCACAACCTGTTTTTATTTCTGGAAAAATTTCTTCTTCCTGTGAATCATCTACTAAAGTAGCAATCTGAAAGCAATTCACAACGGCAGAATACTTCATTAGGCAGCAGCAGTCCCTGTGAATCATCTACTAAAGTAGCAATCTGAAAGCAATTCACAACTTTTGACGAGCAAATCACATTCGACAAAACCTGTGAATCATCTACTAAAGTAGCAATCTGAAAGCAATTCACAACTAGGCGAGAACTTAGCAAGCGGACAGGCGCCCTGTGAATCATCTACTAAAGTAGCAATCTGAAAGCAATTCACAACCCTAGGTGTGTATCATTCAAAAAATTTCGTCCTGTGAATCATCTACTAAAGTAGCAATCTGAAAGCAATTCACAACCTGTAAGTGTAATATTTCTGAAATTGATCTCCTGTGAATCATCTACTAAAGTAGCAATCTGAAAGCAATTCACAACCATAACCATAATCGCTTTTAACAGTTGTGCCCTGTGAATCATCTACTAAAGTAGCAATCTGAAAGCAATTCACAACGCGGAAAGAACAAAGATATAACGCCCTATTCCTGTGAATCATCTACTAAAGTAGCAATCTGAAAGCAATTCACAACTGCGTTAATGCCTTTAGATGTCCATTTTAACCTGTGAATCATCTACTAAAGTAGCAATCTGAAAGCAATTCACAACTCGACTTGGTTGCCTTCCTTAAATCTGTTACCTGTGAATCATCTACTAAAGTAGCAATCTGAAAGCAATTCACAACTTCTGGCACCGGCACGATCCTGTCCTTTCCCCTGTGAATCATCTACTAAAGTAGCAATCTGAAAGCAATTCACAACTTACATCTCCGTTATCGGTCGCTTCTATTACCTGTGAATCATCTACTAAAGTAGCAATCTGAAAGCAATTCACAACCACGATTTAAGAGCAAGCTCTACATCGCTCCCTGTGAATCATCTACTAAAGTAGCAATCTGAAAGCAATTCACAACGTAACTACCTCAAAAGCTTCATCTTCTAAACCTGTGAATCATCTACTAAAGTAGCAATCTGAAAGCAATTCACAACCTATTACGGCATATTATTACGTGTAATAACCTGTGAATCATCTACTAAAGTAGCAATCTGAAATCCCAATCAGGAACCTATCGAACAGCTCGTACTCCCCACTCGTGGCCCACATTCGGCGGAAAGCCACGCCAATTGCCACGGGATTCACCGAAGCGCAGCGAAGGTAAAGCAATTCATAACTCGAAGCGAGCTCCCCAGGCTTGTCATTATAGATAAGGACAAAATAATAAGGAACGACATTTAGCCGTTCTTTAGTAAGCGACACTACAGGGATACGGAATTACTTCCGTATGGTCCCTGCCCTTAGTCGCATTGCAAATATACTCCAATTTCTTCAATCTGCATAGATACCCTCACGGTTTAAAATAGCCTTAACCGTGCGGGCCGAGATGTCAAACTGCTCTGCGGTTTCATCCAGTAAGCTAGGGTAGGTCCATTTTGGGTTAACTGTTTCGATCCTAGCGAAGAAACGGCGCAGCTTTTGCCTGTGAATCATCATACAAAGTACGAATCTGAAATCCCAATCGCAAACCCATCGTTCGCCTCCTACCCCCACTCGTGAAACATATCCGGCGCAAAGCGACACCGATTGCCACGGGATTCACCGAAGCGCAGCGAAGGTAAAGCAATTCACGATTTCCCTTTTGATACAATATGCTTCCAAATAAATTTTACAATTAAAATGTACTATAACTTCATGATTGTGTGTATTTTAGTATTTTCAAATTTGTCAAAATTGATAAATTTACGCTTTAACGAATGCTGCCTATAATACGGGAGGGGTCGAGACCCTCTTTAGTTGATTAGTCGGCATTCTTGATTTTCGTCGTATTGTATTGTTATTGTCACAAAAATCAATCTCCTTCCGACGAATATATATATCACAATACCTCGTCCGAAAACTTGTCGAGAGTGAAAGTTTTTTTATATTTATAGTGTTAGCAACTTTGGCGGAAATGAACTGCTGTTTGCTATCTACCCCTTGATTATTGTGTGCCTCCGCAATGGGAGCGGAAATGCGTAAATAATCAAGGTTTTTTTTATTCATATAGCCGTTTTCCGTCATTTATACATTGAACCACACTTTGTTGACGTACAAAGATGATATTACGATAAAATCTACATCGTTGTTTTTTTTCCAACACTCAAAGAAAAGCATTCTTTCTTTCCGTTCAGTTCGATTTATGTGAGAATAGCAAAGCTGCCTTTTACATACCGATTAAAAACGGCTATGGGCTTTGCTACGTCCTTCACATCAACACTGTGCTTTTGAGCTTTGCTTAATAGTTTGTCCAAAAGGTCTAAATGGCGTATTTATTATCCTCCTTACGATAAAAGCTGGGATTGCTCTTATTATGACGTTTATGCATAAATAACAAAACTTGTAGATAGAGGTGTTGGCGTTAATATCTACCTCCTACTCTATACATAGAGCCGACCATTACAAAGCCCTATATCGTCCCCCTTCCATCTTCGATAAACTGTTCTATAGCTGCTCGCTTGCCTTGCATAGTTTGGACCTGCAACTGCACATCCTCCTCGCTTATCGGGTTCTGTACATTTTTTAATATATTCGTAACTCTTGAGAGTTTTGGGTTTCTTGTAAATCCAAGTCAGCAGGGTCTTCCAACTGTTGGTATAGAAACTTTAAAACTCATTTTTTGTCTAAATAAATTCCTTTTCCTCTAAATAATCCTTAGAATAAAGAACTGAAACCCCAATCAATAACCCATCGTTAGCCTCGTACCTCCACTCGTGGTCCACATCCGCCGCATAGCAACACCGATTGCCACGGGATTTACCGAAGTGTAGAATGTATAATAAAGAAAGGACGGGTCACGTGATTACCTAACGCCGAACCAAGCTCATTTAGAAACAACCAAACTTAAAAAACGATGGAAAAGCTATCAAAATTATAACAATCCTAATATGACTGTACAGTCATATTAGGATTAAGAAAAAGAGTTATATAATTATATCAGGATTTATATATTAACCTATATAGCTATTTTAGGATGGGTCCCTCTACAAGGTTCACCCATAGATACCGTATGGATAAAGCATAGATAGTATATTAGGAGTGCCTTAAAAACCTACGTGCAACACACATAGAAAAGTGGTATTACAATACCATCTGTCAAAACAGCACCAACCAAAAAAACAACCGCTTTTATACTTCGTATCGCCTTGTTTTCACTATCTTTGCACCCCCAAAAACAGCGCGTTGCGCACGTTTTAAAACCGAAAAGAATCATGACAGCAGACAAAGTAAAAACCTTCGATGTCCTCATTGAAATCCCGAAGGGCAGCAGAAATAAATACGAATACGATTTCGAACTGAAGAAAATACGTTACGACCGTATGATCTTTTCCTCGATGATGTACCCTGCCGATTATGGCTTTATGCCCGAAACATTGGCCCTCGATGGCGATCCGCTCGATGTGCTCGTACTCGTTACCGAACCTACCTTCCCGGGCTGTGTTATTGAGGTGAAGCCTATTGGGGTGTTCCATATGGCCGACGAAAAAGGCCCAGACGAAAAGGTAATCTGTGTTCCGGTGAGCGATCCCATCGCTAGGAACGTAAGCGACCTAAGCGAATTGAATCCGCACCTTATCAAGGAGATCGAGCACTTTTTCCAAGTGTACAAAGATCTAGAGGAAAAGAAGGTCGATGTAGGCGGCTGGGGCGATGTGAACGAAGCCAAGGATATCGTTGCAAAATGCGTCGCGCGCTTCCAGGAAAGTGATGTGCCCTTACACAGTGTAAGCATTTAATACAGAAGGGCAATGTTTACATTGCCCTTCTTTTTTTATCTCTTGATGAGAAGTTTAGTGATCGTTGCGGCATCGGTATGTACCGTTGCCAAATAGGTGCCCGAGGGAAGATGGGAGATGTCTATTAAATTTTTACCTCTAGGCTGCACGGCCATTACTTTTTCGCCCAGCATATTGTACAATTCCAGTGTTTCAATAGCTAATGAAGTCGCAATGCTGAAGGTATCTTCAACCGGATTGGGGTGTACCGTAAACTGAATCTTTTCACGGTCGCTTATAGAAAGCGTTCCTTCTTTTTGAATGGCAGACCACGGTACCTGCGAGTTTGTTTGTCCGTTATCGATGTTACCCACCAAGGTGGTGGCCCCGGTCTGCAGGTTTACCGTCCTTAACTCCGCATCCAATACATTAAAATCGACAGAGGTCATAAACATCGTTTCAGAAGCAGCATCCCATTCCAAATCCTGTCCGAAGTTGGCATTGAACCCTATGGGGCCAACAACCGTAGCTACCCCCGTATTTTTGTTTACCGTGTAGAACATGTCTTCGTTAACCCCGTAGGAATACATATTCCCATTGTTATCGATAGCAATGGCAATGGCGCCGGTTATCCCTGTTAAGCCAATGGCAGTATAACTCAAATTATCAATATCGATGGTGGAAAGGGTGGAGTTGGTGACAAAATTTGATGATATGGCGTATAAGGTGCCACTGGAAGGATCAAATTCGAGGCCGTTCCATTGTTCTCCGTTGGGAGGGGCTATGATCCCTAGCGATGTATATTGGCCCGATGCTATGTCAATACTGTAAAATTCTCCATTATCGATAGTAAGTACGTATGCGGTGCCGAGGTCGAAGGGGTCAATATCGCCAGAAGATTCAAAATCTGAGGTTCCCGAGTCGTTTCCTATCGTATTGAACGTAGCCGGGTTGGCGGTGCTAAAACTTCCAAAACTGCGAATGGCGTGGTTTATACCGTACAATGTAGCCTCTCCGCCGCCGGGCCGGTACTCTCTCCCCGTATTTTTGGAAGAGGCTAAATGTGAGCGCAATGCTTGCCATTCTTCGGATGAAAAATAATGAGAAATTGCCTGGCCGCTATGGCCAATAGCTTCATAGCGCTCCAACAAATTTGTCACATCGGCACGTTCTTGGGCTTGGCTGGCCGCTATAAGCCCAATAGTCAAGGAGAGGGTGGGTAAGAATTTTTTCATAATGGATAAAGATTGGTTACGAAGCGATTTTAGCATACATCGGCATGCCTACAAATTGTGAGCACAACATTCAAAATTTTCCATCGCGGTGACATTCGCTTTGCGGTAAATACACCTGTGAGTTTGCTTTTTTCTTTTTGGCTATTTTGTTACTTTAGCACCGCTTTAACAAATTAACGATAAACCATGGAAGAAAACATTATTTATGTACCTATAGGACTGGCCTTGTTGGGCCTTTTGTTTATGCTCGTAAAAATGGGCTGGGTAAAGAAACAACCCGCCGGAAGCGAGCGCATGCAGTCCATCTCAAAAAGCATCAAGGAAGGGGCACTTGCCTTTCTTAGTGCCGAATACCGCCTCTTGGCCATCTTTGCCGTTATCGCGGCGGTATTGTTATATGTGATTTCACTTTTGGTGCCCACCACAAGTTGGATGATCGTGCCCGCCTTTTTTATCGGTGCATTCTTTTCGGCCCTAGCAGGTAATATTGGGATGCGCATCGCCACCGAAGCGAATGCCCGAACCGCCGAAGCCGCCAAAACGAGCCTCCCTCAAGCCCTCAAGGTGTCCTTTGGTGGTGGAACCGTAATGGGACTTGGCGTGGCCGGACTCGCAGTATTGGGCCTTAGTTTGTTCTTTCTTTTTTTCGTAGGCCAATTTATTACCGATAGCGGAAATTTCTACGGCGATATGACTGTAGTACTGGAAGCTCTAGCTGGTTTTTCCCTTGGTGCAGAGAGCATCGCGCTTTTCGCCCGAGTAGGGGGGGGAATCTATACCAAAGCGGCCGATGTAGGGGCCGACTTGGTGGGTAAGGTGGAAGCCGGAATCCCCGAGGACGACCCACGTAACCCCGCTACAATTGCCGATAATGTTGGCGATAACGTAGGTGATGTGGCCGGCATGGGAGCCGACTTGTTCGGTAGTTATGTGGCCACGGTGCTTGCCGCCATGGTGCTGGGCAATTACCTTATTCGTGATATGAGCGCCACCGAGGCGTATACCGATGCCTTCGGAAATATGGGCCCTATCCTATTGCCCATCGTCATTGCCGGAGTAGGCATTTTGGCCTCCATCGTTGGAACTTTCTTGGTGAGTATCAAAAACAATGAGGCGAAAGAACCCCAAGTACAGAAAGCCCTCGATATGGGCAACTGGACAGCCATTGTACTTACCCTTATCGCTAGCTGGTTCCTCATCGAATGGATGCTGCCCGAAACGATGACCATGAAGTTCTTTGGAGAAGGTACGAAGCAAATTGCGAGCATCAATGTATTTTGGTCGGCGTGTATCGGTTTGGCCGTAGGCGCTCTTATCTCCTTTGTAACGGCTTACTACACTAGCTTAGGCAAGAAACCTGTTCTCGATATCGTACAGAACTCCTCGACGGGTGCCGCAACCAATATCATTGCTGGTCTTGCCGTGGGGATGAAATCTACCTTTTGGAGCGTGCTGTTATTTGCCGCGGCAATTTACGGCTCGTATGAGCTTGCAGGTTTTTACGGGGTAGCCCTAGCCGCCTCGGCGATGATGGCTACCACCGCTATGCAGCTGGCAATCGATGCCTTTGGGCCCATTGCCGATAATGCCGGAGGGGTCGCCGAAATGAGCGAACTCGAGCCGCATGTTCGCGAACGTACCGATATTTTAGACTCCGTTGGAAATACCACCGCCGCTGTTGGAAAAGGTTTCGCCATTGCATCGGCGGCTCTAACGGCTTTGGCCCTTTTTGCTGCCTACGTAACGTTTACGGGTATTGATGGCATCAATATCTTCCGTGCAGACGTGCTGGCCATGTTGTTTGTAGGCGGAATGATCCCCGTCGTTTTCTCGGCCATGGCGATGAAAAGCGTTGGAAAGGCCGCCATGAAGATGGTTCAGGAGGTGCGCAGGCAGTTCCGTGAAATTCCAGGAATTATGGAAGGCACGGGAACACCAGAATATGGAAAATGCGTAGATATTTCCACGAAAGCGGCTCTACAGGAAATGATCTTACCCGGATTGCTTACCATTGTGACCCCTATTGTAATCGGCTTGTTATTTGGCGCCGAACCCTTAGGCGGTTACATGGCAGGGGTGTGTGTAAGCGGTGTAATGTGGGCCATCTTCCAGAACAACGCAGGAGGCGCATGGGACAATGCCAAGAAATCGTTCGAGGCGGGCGTACTCATCAATGGCGAAATGACCTACAAGGGTAGCGATGCACACAAAGCTGCCGTCACCGGCGATACCGTGGGAGATCCGTTCAAGGATACCTCTGGGCCGTCTATGAATATCCTTATCAAACTCACCTGTTTGGTAGGATTGGTAATCGCACCCCTCTTAGGCGGCCATTCTATGGATGCCGATGCAATAGATACCACTTCAGAAATGTACTATATAGATGAAGATGGAAACCGAACACTTCTCACCGACGACCAGGCCAAGCAAATAACAGAAGTTTCAAAAGAGATTTTGGTGTCTATGTCTAGCAATGATACTCTTACTACTGCTGAAGTTACCATTACCACTTCCAAAGATGGTAAAACAGCTACTGAAAAGAAAGTTTTCACCGGTACCGATGCAGAGGTAAAGGCCCAAATAGAAGCCTTGAAAGATGCCGAAGCAAAGAATAGATAATTATTGTAACGCCGAATAGAATGGCGTAAAAAGTTAAAATACCTCTAAAACCCCGAACACAGTTCGGGGTTTTTTTGCGGATTGTAGTATCTTTCTCTTAATGGAATACAACGAC
Organism: uncultured Flavobacteriaceae bacterium; assembly: GCA_964639255.1. Classification (GTDB taxonomy): domain Bacteria; phylum Bacteroidota; class Bacteroidia; order Flavobacteriales; family Flavobacteriaceae; genus NZQO01. The sequence goes on along the minus strand of CAZXDP010000044.1, from coordinate 13,192 downwards.
CTCATTACTTTGGGAATCGCTTTTGGGCTAGGGATGCTAGTAGGTATTCAGCGGGAGCGTACCGACAATAAAATGGCGGGCGTTCGTACATTTACCCTTATTGCAGTGTTGGGAGTGGTAAGTGGTTTCCTAACCCGCGATTATGACAATCCCTTTATTTTCCCGGCCTTTGGTATTTCTATCACCGCCTTTTTGGTTTTGGCCAATATCATCAAGGTAAAGCGGCTCGATGAAACAGATATTGGGCAAACCACCGAAGTGGCAGCACTATTGATGTTCGCTATTGGCGGCTACCTGGTGCTGGGCGACCAAGTAATAGCTGTAGTGGTGGGCGGGGCAATGGCCATACTATTGTACGTCAAGGAAAAATTGCACGATTTTATCGAGGGACTCAAGGATAAGGACCTAGCCGCCATCATGACCTTTGCAGGCATCTCTTTGGTAATCTTACCCATCCTGCCCGATGAAACATATGGGCCGTTAGATGTTATCAATCCGCGTAATATTTGGTTGATGGTTACCCTTATTGTGGGGATAAGCGTGATAGGGTATTTTATCTACAAGTTTGTTGGAAAGAATGTAGGCATCATCTCCAACGGTATTTTGGGCGGTATGATTAGCAGTACCGCCACGACGGTAAGCTACGCCAGGAAGACGGCCAATACAAAAAACATCCACAAAATGGCTGCCTTCGTCATTACGGTCGCATCTGCCATCGCACTGGTACGCATCATTGTGGAAGTTAGCGTGGTTATTCCTGAAAAACTTCCTTTAATCGCGATGCCCCTCGTGGCCGAATTCGTGATCATGGCAGCACTTTGCGGACTTTTATTTTATTGGATCCGCACCGATAAAAAGGAGGAGACTATGCCCGAGCCCGACAATCCGGCGCAATTTAGAAGCGCCTTGGTGTTCGGTCTATTGTATGGCCTCATACTTCTGGCTGTCGCCTTTACCAAGCGCGAGTTTGGGAATGAAGCCCTATATGTCGTCGCTATAATTAGCGGCCTTACCGATGTTGACGCCATTACCTTATCGCTTTCACAAACCATGAAAACAGGAAACCTCCCTACCGAAACGGGTTGGCGCCTAATTTTGCTCGCCTCCCTTTCCAACTTATTGTTCAAGGGGATTATGGCGGCAGTGCTGGGCACTTCCAAATTAATGAAATGGGTCGCTATTACCTTCGGAATTTCCATCGCAACGGGATTATTGATTATGTGGCTGTGGCCAGAAACCTGGCATTTTTAGGATGGGGCTCTTCAAAAAAGATCCGTTGCAAATCATCACCTTCCAAAGCTATGGAACCGATGCGCATTTTTATGTTCGTGGTAGGGCGCTGGAGGACGAGAACATAGACCTTTCCAAAAAAGGGTGGGGGGCCTTGCTGCGAAATACGTGGAAACGTTTCGAAACCGATGAAGTACCCCACGCTCGGTTAAAAATTACCCTTCCCAACGAAAAGGTATGCTACGCTACCACCAATGCGGAGGGTTATTTTAAAATAGAGGACACATTTGCCAATCTTGATGGTGTTACCAATACAGAAGGCTGGCTTCCCTACGAAATCGCCTACGATCCACCCCCTAAAAAAAGAGTAGTTCAGCAGCAGAATAGGTTTCCGGGGGAAATGCTCATTCCCTCCCGAAGCGCTTCGTTTGGTATTATAAGCGATATAGATGATACCATTATCCATACCGGCGTAGCCTCTACCCTAAAATGGAGGCTATTGTTCAACACCTTTTTAAAAAATGCCGAGAGTAGGATTCCGCTAGAAGGTGCTTCGGAATTTTACCATATGCTCCACAGAGGTGCCAGCGGCCGTGAGGCCAATCCGCTTTTTTACGTGAGCAACAGCCCTTGGAACCTGTACCGCTATCTCGAGCATTTCCTGAAGGTGCACCAATTTCCGAAGGGACCCATATTATTGCGCGATTTCAGGACGCCCTTCGACCGTACGCCAAAGCCAAAAATGCCGCACAAACAACACGAAATAAGAAATATATTGAAGACTTATCCCCATCTGCAATTCATTTTGATTGGCGATAGCGGCGAGCACGATGCAGATATATACATGGAGGTGGCCGAGGAATATCCAGGGCGCATCAAGGCTATTTATCTGCGAAGTGTACGACATAAGAAGAAAATGATGCGCATTCAGGGACTTTTTGAATCGTTTCGCACTGTGCCGGCTCTACTGGTAGAGAACAGTGAACAGGCCCTAGCGCACGCGAGACAAGCTGGGTTTATAAGCGAAGGCTAAGCGAGACGCTTTTTAAAATAGCGGTAGGTTTCCAATTGAGCTTGTACAGGCAAGTCTTCATCTTCTACGTACGCATTTTGCTGTTGGGCATCGATAATCCTGGCTTTCACATTATCTCGTAGTTGTATGTCGATAAGTTCCCGAATTGTTTTCTGAATATCTTTATCAAGCACGGGCGTAGCCACCTCGATACGGTGGCTAAGATTGCGTTTCATCCAGTCGGCACTGCCCAAGTACATTTTCTCATTGCCGTTATTTCCGAAGATATATATCCTCCCGTGCTCTAGAAATCGGTCTAGGATACTGGTAACATAAATATTTTGGCTCTGTCCCTTAATGCCAGGCACCAAGCAGCAAATGCCCCGTACCAATAACCGAATGCGCACCCCCGCCTGACTTGCTTCGTATAACAACTTAATCATTTTATCATCTTCTAGGCTGTTCATCTTGGCAATGATATAAGCCTTTTTCCCTGCCTTGGCGAAGTCAATTTCCTTCTTTATAAGTTTCTCGAAGGTTTCGCGGAGGGTAAAGGGCGAAACCAATAATTTATCGGGCTTAGGAATAATCATTTTTCCCTCGAGCACCAAGAACACCTTATTGATGTCTTCGGTGATACTGGGATGGGCCGTCATAAGGCCAAAGTCGGTATACAAGGTGGCGGTATTCTCATTGAAATTGCCCGTGGCGATATAGGCATATCGCTTTAGGGAGCCTTCGGTTTCACGCTCTATGCACAAGATTTTGGAATGTATCTTGATGGCTGGGAAACTATAGATGACTCGCGCGCCGTTTTCTTCAAAAATTCGTCCCCATTTGAGGTTGTTCTGCTCATCGAACCTGGCCTTTACCTCTATAAATACCACAACTTCCTTTCCCGCTTTGGCGGCGCGGGCAATTGCATCGTTAAGGCGCGACTCGCTGGCAGCGCGGTAAATGGTAATTTTTATGGTTTTAACCTGGGCATCGCTCGCCGCTTCTTCGAGCCATTGTATTACCGGTTCAAATTGCTGGTAGGGGTAGTGAATAAGCTGGTCTTTCGCATCTATCACGCTGAAGATGGAATCGCTCTTGGAGAGGTTTGGGTGGGGCAGCGGAGGAAGTTCGGTATGCGAGAGCTTCTTCTGCGTGGGATTCGGGAAATTGAAGAAATCCCTGAAATTATGGTAGGTGCCTCCCTTAATGATGTCGGTATTGTAAACATCAAGGGCATTCTTCAATATTTCCTGAAACGGCAGCGGCATTCGGGGATCTATCAATAAGCGCGTTGCCTGACCCGTTTGCCGTTTGGGAAGCGATTTTTTGATTTTCTCTTTCAGGTTGCCAGAAAATTCATCTTCAATGTACAGCTCGGCATCCCGCGATTTCTTGATGGAATAATAGGTAATATTTTGTTCTTGGCGCGGGCTTTGTCGCAAGTTGTACTTTAGGATATCATCTATAAAGGTGATGTAGTATTTCCCATTATGCTTGGGGAAGGAAAAAAACCGCGGTTCGTCTTCTGGAATTTGCACCAATTGAAATTCCTCTTGGTTCAGCATCGTGCAAAGGTATAGCGCTTCGTTCTTTATAAACACAGTATCCTCGCTAGAACACGGGTTGCAGCTTATCGTTAGTGTGTTGCGAAGGTGCTCGTCATAATACGATTTTGCGATTTCCTTTTGCGTTGCCGAGAACTCGGTGTGCGATATAAGGTAGATGTCGTTTTTTCTAAGCGCGGGAAGGATCTCCTCCTTGAATATCTGGCCAAACTGCGCTTGTTGAAGGTCTACTTGTTTACGAATTTCCTTCAGAACCTTATTGGGTTTGGTTATGAGTTTCTTCCGAAGGGGTTTTTCTATCCTCTTTATTTGGCGAATGTCTGACACCCGTACCCTGAAGAACTCGTCGAGGTTTGATGAAAAGATTGCCAAGAATTTGATACGTTCGTACAACGGATTTCGGGAGTCTGCTGCCTCTTGAAGCACCCGGTGGTTAAAGCGCAGCCACGATAGGTCGCGGTGGTAATATTTGGTATTGTACAATTTTGCCATAGGGTTATGGCAAAGTACGCAAATATCGGTCTAAGGCGCTGTTGGGATATTGTTAAGTTTTAACTAAAATAACCCGTGAAGTTCTGCGTCGATCTTGCTTATTACCTGTCCTAAATCTTCTGGCGAATCTACAAAGTTGAGGTTGTCTACATCGATTACCAATAAGTTCCCTTTATTGTAATCGTGTACCCAAGCTTCGTAGCGTTCATTGAGTCGGCTTAGGTAATCGATGCTTATGGAATTCTCATACTCGCGACCTCGCTTGTGGATTTGATTCACCAAATTGGGGATGCTGCTGCGCAGGTAGATGAGCAAGTCGGGCCCTTCGGTAACACTCTCCATCAAGTCGAAAAGTGAACGGTAGTTCTCATAATCACGATTGGTCATCAACCCCATGGCGTGGAGGTTGGGCGCAAAAATATAGGCATCTTCATAAATGGTGCGGTCTTGTATTACATCCTTTCCTTTTTCGCGAATTTCGAGAATTTGTCTAAAGCGGCTGTTCAAAAAATAGATTTGGAGGTTGAAGGACCACCGCTCCATCTTGTTGTAAAAATCGTCTAGATAGGGATTGTCCTCCACATCTTCGTAATGTGGTTTCCATTTATAGTGCTTGGCCAGTAACCGGGTAAGGGTGGTCTTTCCCGAACCTATGTTTCCTGCAATGGCAACGTGCATATAGTTTACTTCTTTGGCGGGGTTAGTGTTAAGGTATGGAGATGGTTTCCGTCGTAAAGATACAGGAAATCTTGGGTTAGGTACAACCCCTGCACCTGCTTTTCCTGCAATGGAAGTGTGATTTTTTGAAAGGCCGCAACAGGTTCATCTTCCGATAGCTTGGACACAAAATACAGCGTTTGTTCCTTTAGGGCATATACATTTTCGTTTTGTTGGAAAATCTTTTCGTATCCCTGGGCGTCGATTTCAGCTAAGAGACTCCCATATATATTGAAAGCGCGAATTTTTTTGTCTGTAAGGGTATAGCAGTAGTTAAAGTTGCTGGCCATACCTTTTAAGCTGCCGGGAAAAGGTTGCGATACCACAGTTTCTAAGAACGACCGGTAGTTGAACAATTCCAGTTCCTGGGTATCCATATTGAAAATCCACAGTCGGTTGTTTCCGGCATTGGTAGCCGCGCCCACGTTGATAAAATTGGGAAGGTTGTTAAAAATGATTCGCTCAATTTCGTTCAAACGGTTATCGACAAAAACCACCGTGTTAGTGTCTCGGTAGAACAGTACGATTTTCAGCGGATTGATAAGATCTACCGAGGTGATAGGCCCTAATTGGAAATCGTTGAACACATAGTTGCCATCGGCGCCGGTTTTATGCAAGACCATATCTTTTATATAGTACAGATTCTTGTAAGTGTCTACCCCTACAAAGCGATCGGCGGCGAGCGGTATTTTCGCTACGGTCGTAACCTCTTGGGCACTAGTGGGAGCGACAAATACATAAAAGAGCAACAATAGTATTGAAATAGGTCTCATTAGGATGTGAAGATACGTAAAACCTAGAACTCTTACTGAAACGTTTTAGTATGGTATACGTCCTTTAATGTAGACAAAACAGAAAAAATTACGAAAAAATAATTCGCAGTAACGATGTTCGCCTTTTGCCTTCAAAAAACAAGATAGTGAAGCAACAATAGCTTGATGAAATAGGCGATAAGGGAACAAAGGGAATGAAGGATTGAAAACCAGGACAACAACTGCCACAGGGGAATAGCTTAAGAATTCAATTAAAAATAGGTGGAGGATAAACTTTCGTGTGGGAATATAGTCAAAGATACTATGTAACAAAATCGGCTTATTTCTACCAATAGCTGAACTCAAATTCGAGCATATGAAATTTATTACCTTCTTGACAGTCATCTTTATTTCGGCGACGAGTTTTGCCCAAGGCATTCATGGCAAAGCTTACTATGAATCCAAGACCACGGTCGATATGGAAAATATCGGCGGGCGCGATATGAGCGAGGACATGAAAAAAATGATTGCAGATCGTATGAAGTCCATGCTCGAAAAAACCTACATCCTTACCTTTACCAATACCGAGTCTATCTACAAAGAAGAAGAGAAATTGGAAGCGGGAGCGGGCAACCCATTCTTTGGCGCGATGATGAACAGCTTCAGTGCTGGGGCCCAGTACAAAAATCTTGAAAAGAACAAACTCATTGAGGAGCGTGAGTTCTTCGGAAAGGAATTTTTGATACACGATACCCTAGCCAAATTGCAATGGGAAGTCGGTAAGGAATCGAAACAAATTGGGCAGTATTTGGCGATAAAAGCGACGGCCGTAAAAAAACTGGACGATAACGATTTCAGTATGGCACGACGCCGAAATAGTGAGCGTGAGAATACCGACAAGAACGAGAAATCTGCCGATTCCACCAAAACCGATAGCGACGACCCGTGGGATCAAATTGAAATTCCGAAGGAGGTGTTGGTTACTGCTTGGTTCACGCCCCAAATTCCGGTGGGTAACGGGCCAGGGGAGTATGCCGGATTGCCCGGGCTTATTTTGGAGCTTAACGTGTACCGCACAACCATACTATGTTCAAAAATTGTCTTGAACCCTTCTGAAGCAGCGAGTATCGAACCACCAAAAAAGGGAGAGGAAGTGACCCGTGCCGAATTCAACGCCATCGTCAAGGAAAAAATGGAAGAGATGCGCGAGAATTTTAGGGGCCGTGGGGGCCGGCGAGGCGGTCGTGGATAAACCCGGAAACTTGCGTTTTCAATTCAATATACTATGCGAATGTCGCAGTACGACGTCACTAGGCGATTGTAGAAACGGTTTATTCGCTTCATCCTATTAATTTATTATGAAGAAAAAAATCTTAGTGCTCCTTCTCATTATTGTTAGTACTGGTTCGGTTATTGGTCAATCCATTACCGTTCGGGGCGCCATCAAGGATAGCATTGGAGAACCTTTGGAGTTGGCCAATGTAATCGCCTCCGTTCCAGACAGCGGTACTATTGAGGCCTATGCGATTTCCAACTATGAGGGTCGCTACCAACTCGACCTGCCTGTAGGCGCCACATATATACTGCGAGCCAGTTTTCTAGGATACGAAACCCAAGAAAAACAGCTTACCGTCTCTGCCCAATCTAATGACCAGACGGTCGATTTTACACTGAATAGCCTTGCAGACGAGCTAGAAGGTGTAGAAATAACCTACGAAATGCCCGTTACCGTGAAAGGAGATACAATTGTGTACAATGCCGATAGTTTTAATAGGGGAGATGAGCGCAAGCTGGGAGACGTGATGAAAAACCTACCCGGGGTGGAAGTGAACGAGGATGGCGAAATACAGGTAGAGGGAAAAACCGTGCAAAAAGTTATGGTGGAAGGAAAAGATTTTTTTGACGGAGATTCAAAATTGGCCACGAAAAATATTCCTGCCGATGCCGTAGATAAAGTTGAAGTGCTCCGTAATTATAACGAGGTAGGACAGATGCGCGGCCTGGGTAACGACCAGGACAATATCGCGATCAATATAAAGCTCAAAGAAGGGAAGAAAAGATTCTGGTTTGGCGAGGTTACCGCGGGAGGAGGCCTTTCCGATAGCGATGGGCAGGCACGGTACTTAGCGCACCCCAAACTGTTTTACTACAGCCCCAACTACAGTCTCAACTTCATTACAGATTTTAACAATATCGGGGAAGTACCTTTCACATTTCGGGATTACTTCAACTTTACAGGCGGTTTTAGGAATTTTAATCGGGGCGGGGGTACACAATTTGATATAGCCGATAGTGGATTGGGCTTTGCGGTAACACAGAACAACCGCGCCAATGAGATTGAGGCCGGGTTCTTTGCCGGTAATTTTAGTTGGACTGCCAGCGAGGCCCTTAGCCTGAGCGGTTTCGGTATACTTTCTGATAACAAAACGGAAATCGTGAACAACTCGCTACGGCAGTTTATCGCTTCGGGCATTACCGAAACTACCGAAACGATGAACAACCAACGCAATCAATTGGGAATGCTCAAGCTGAGTTCCATTTATAAGCCCAATACCGATTTTCAGCTAGATTATGATGTGCTCTTAAAAACTGCCAAGCAAACCGAAGATGCCAATACGCTCTCCCAATTTCAAACTGTCACCAACGATATCGTGGAAAATCAGGAGAACCGTCCCGCTTCGGTAAATCAAAATATCAATGCGTATTATACGTTAAGCGAAGACCATATTTTTGCTGGGCAAGTACAGCATCTATATCAAGATGAAGATCCCTTTTATCGTGCCGTTCAGGACCTGTTGCCCTTTCCAGGCATCCTTCCGCTGGATACTACCCAAAACCGATTCAACATCAATCAGCAAAAGAATGTTCGTACCCATAAAATAGATGGGAAGGTAGATTATTTCTATGTGCTCAACAATACGAGCAACCTAAATCTTACGGTGGGGACCACTTATAGCCACCAACAGTTCCATTCTAATATGTTCCAGTTACTGGATGCGGGCGGCCAAAATGACCTTACGGAATCTCCCACGGTAGATGGAGAGAGATTTCCGTTAGAGAACGATGTGGACTTCGGCTTTACCGATGCTTTTTTGGGGTTGCACTACAAGGTAAAGTTGGGCGATTTTATTGTCACACCGGGGGCCACCCTGCACAACTACACGGTGCGCAACGAACAGCTGGGCCTAGAAACACGACAGAACGATTGGATGCTGCTGCCAGATGTGAATGCCATTTGGCAAATAAAGAGCAGTGAGAATGTAAGGTTCAATTATGCCCTAGCCGCCCAGTATACCGATGTAAACGATTATGCCGAGGCATTTGTTTTCAATAATTATAATAGGCTGTTTCGTGGAAATCGATTTCTGGAAAATGCGCTTTCGCATACCTATAACCTTACCTATTTCAGCTTCAATATGTTCAATTATACCAACATAAGTGCCAATGTGAGCTATTCACGAAGGGTTGAGGGTATTAAGAGCAATACCGAAATCATTGCCATTAACCAGGTGAGTTCTCCCTTCAACATAGACAGCAATTTTCCAGACGAAACTTTTTCTGCCTTCGGAAGGTTCAGCAAGCGGGTTAAGAAACTGCAGTTCAACTTAAATGCAAACGTGGCGCTCAACACGTCCAATAACCAGATAAACAGTGAGATTAGGGAGAGTGAAAGTTTTACGCAAAATTATAGTGCCAGCGTTCGAAGCAGTTTTAGGGAATGGCCCAATTTTGAGGTTGGGTACAGGATGAATATCAACGAGTACGACAACGGCGGATTGGAGCAGACCTTCTACACCCAACGGCCCTTTGCGAATGTGGATATTAATTTTTTGAAATACTTCAGCTTTAGTGCGGAATGGGATTATTATAGGTATACAAATGATGCCAACACCATTGAAAATACCTATTCGTTTGTCAATGCCGATCTGTTTTTCAAAAAAGATGACAGTGCTTGGGAATTTCAATTACAGGTAGACAACGTACTGGATACCGAATTTATAAATAACGATAGTTTTAACGAGCAGTTTAACACCACCAGTCAGTACTTCGTCCTGCCACGCATCATGATGCTCGTTGTGCGGTATGAGCTATAAGTACCTACAAGTGTAAAAGGCTAAAATTGGTGAGATACAGGTCATGCTATATAAAGTTACAGGGCAAATTATGTATCTTTCCATTAAAAAATAGATGCGAAACATACTCTTCGGAATGGTGCTGGCCCTGCTCATCGTATTCGGCTTTCGGTACTGCGAGCACCGAAAAAATGAGCGTGAGACCCTGCAGGCCAACACAGCCCTCATAGAAAAAGAGCTGCAAAATGTGGGGAAGCTCATCGTTACAGAGGGCACCTATGCCCAGGTCTTTACCTACGAAGACTGGAAAAAATTTTATATCGATGTGTTTTCTGCTAGGAAAAAAGCGTTGGTCGTGGTAAATGCGAAAGCAACCATTGCCTACGATCTCAGCAAGATACGTACCGAGATAGATGAGGCTTCCAAAACCGTAACCATTACCGAAATACCTGAGCCTGAGCTAAACATCTATCCCGATATAGAATATTATGATGTGCAGCAGGATTACCTCAATAAATTCGAGGCTTCAGATTATAATAAGATAAAGCAACGCGTTTCCATCGAATTACGTCAAAAAATAGAGAAGTCGACCCTGGTCTCCAATGCACAGAATAGGTTGGTGGCAGAACTTCAAAAAGTGTACATTCTTACCAAAAGTCTAGGATGGACACTGCGATACCAAGAAAATGTTATCACTTCTGAAGAAGGATGGCAGCCGGTTTTGCCTTAATGAAAAAAAACTCAGTCCAGTTTTCGATAAAGAGAAGCCCAGCCTCCGCCGTTCATTGTTTCCACTCCATTTTTGCGTAGCAACGCAGCGGCCGTTCCACTGCGCACCCCGCTGGCGCAACACGTAATTACGGGAACGTTCCATTTTTTGATTTCCGGAATTCTAGTCGCTATTTGTTGTAGGGGTATGTGGGTGGATCCAGGAATGGCGCCGGCATCGTACTCTGCCTTGGAACGTACATCGAGAATTACAGCATTGCGCGCTTGGAATTCCTTGATTTTTTTCGATTTGTTTCCGAAGAGTATATGCAATAAACCCATGGACTGGCTTTTAAAATGTTAGGAATGTTTTATATCTGCCGCAGAAAAATGGGACTCCACCAGGGAGATGCCATCGTCGATAAGATGGGCCACCTTGGGTCGTCGTTGTTTTAATGAATTTAGATACTCCAGCATATTTTCAGAAAAAGGGAGGTCCCATCGCACGCTAAGTTCAAAGATTTCAAGCGGCAGCAACCAGTCTGAAGGGTGATCGGAACGCACTTTTTCCCAAACATTCATCAATTGGGCAATGTTTCCATCATTTTTTTCTTCAGATTCCCTTATCGTTCTCACCTGTTTATAGAGGTCATTCAGTTCCCGCGCGTTTTCGTTCTGGATAGATTTTTTGGTCACAGTTCGGCTGGGTTGGTGCAAGGTATGTGTAAAGCTTAGGTAATCTGCTGCTCCGGCAAAGGCAGAGACAATTTCTTTGCCAACTGCCATATCGAAGTCGCCCATTTCTGGGGTGAATAGAACTTCGTCCTTATAGCGTACGGTACAGTTGGTAAACTGAATAAGCATGAGTTCGCCGCGCAGGTTTCGCATTCCTGTAACATTCAGGCCTTTTACCGTAATACCACTTTCAAATTCAAATTCAATGGGTTTTCCGTCGTAAAAATTATAGGCCTGTAGATCGCGCGGGCCCATATTTTCAATGGCCAAGTTAATGCCCTTCAGCTTGCCCAAGGGCGATCGGAATCCGTTTTTGTGCCGGCTTGCACCGTGGCCAATAACCTCTTTTTCCCGATAGGCGAGCGCCGTTTCCCCTTCGGTTTCAAAATAGACTACCTCGTTATCTTCATTTTGGATCATACGGCTGAAGCGGCCGCTAATTTGCAAACCGGTGCTAATCTCTATGGTGCCCAGTTGTTTAGACTCTATGAGTTTTTTAAGTCCGCGCCAGCCCCCTTTCCGCACGGCCATGGTATTGGCAAATTCTTCCAGGACTTCCTGTAAATAGGCAAAATCTGGAGTCACAAAGAGCTGCGGTTGGGGTTTTGTAATATCGAATGCTTGGTAGGCAGCTTCTATGGAATAAGGAAGTTTCTTCACATGTTCTTTCAGGCACCAAGTACTTTCGCCGATGGAAGAGAGCAGTCCCGCTCCGTAAAGCTTCGGCTGCTCTACGGTGCCCACCAAACCGTATTCCACCGTCCACCAGTGCAAATTCCGTATCAAGGAAATTTCAGAGGGTTCTACCTTCTGGTTCTGCAATATTTCCACTCGTTCCTCGGCTGCTTGAATAAGAGATTGTGTGGTGCCTTCGGCCTCCTTCAAGATGGAAAGTTCGCGTACGGCCTCGTATAGTTCGATATCGTGCGCACTGCTTATGGCCTTGGCGCCAATTTCCCCAAAGCGCCTTAGGTACTCGGCATAATCGGGACTTGCGATAATGGGTGCATGGCCCGCACCTTCGTGGATAATATCGGGCGCCGGCGTGTACTCAATATTCTCGAGTTGCCGAATGTCGCTGGCAATAACCAGCACCTTGTATGCTTGGAACTCCATGAAAGCATTGGGGGGAATGAACCCGTCTACCGCTACCGCTGCCCAACCTATCTCCTTCAAGATTCGGTTCATTCCGTACATGGAGGGAATACTATCTATGGAAATTCCGGTTTTCCGAAGTCCTTCCACATAGCTATGGTGCGCCACCTTAGAGAGGTGCTCTACGTTTTTACGCATAACATAGCGCCAAACCGCTTGGTTTATGGGCGTATACTGTTCGTACACCTGCGGTTTTATATACTGCTTTAAATGTGGCGGCAATCGCTCAATAAGCTCATTCGTTTCTATCTGTGCTTCCATGGACATCAAAATTAGCAACTATTTGTGGTTTTTGTATAGAATTCAGTATTAATTCACCCCATTCTTATCATCATTGCGCAGCCCATTATTTTGTACCTTGCAGGGCTATGAGACCAGCTTCGCGGAAAGAGGAAATCGTGGCAGTGGCCGCACGTTTGTTTTACGAGAAAGGGTACAATGCCGTTTCTATGCGGGATATCGCGCGGGCTATGGGGATGAAGGCCGCCAGTTTGTACAATCACATTTCGGGAAAACAGGAGCTTTTGTCAACGCTGGTATTGGAGGTGGCCCATGATTTTACGAGAGGCATGGAAAGGGTAATGGTAAAGGAGATGACTGCGGTATCCAAGATCGAATCCATCATCGAACAGCATATCGAGATAACCATTGGAAATTCGGAAGGCCTGGCTGCACTTAATAATGATTGGATGCACTTGGAAGAAGAAGATCTGAAGGAATTTGTCAAGATGCGCGACGCCTACGAGGCCAATTTCC
>CAZXDP010000043.1:0-22746 GCA_964639255.1 uncultured Flavobacteriaceae bacterium | reverse complement strand
ATAGGTAACCAACCAAAACCAAAACCCCCCCTTCATTGCAGCGGGGGGTTTATTTTATATTGAAAATCAGTTAAGCTTGCTTGTCTTGCTTTCCCTTAACGGTACTCGGCCTGATCTTAAATTTCTTTCGGCGGGGACGTAACTTACCGTGAGTGCCCAGATGTATCTTGCCTCTTTTTGTTTTGCTATCGCCTTTTCCCATTACTTTTTATTTTTTTGATCCTTGATGGTGTTCTCATCAATGTCGAATCGATTCTTATCGGCATTGTTCTTGCCAGTTGGGTTCGTTGGGTGTTTTTGTTCTTTTGTGCGGTCTCTCTCAAATTTTCTATCAGGTGCCATAGTATTCTGTTTTAAAAATTAAACTGAATAGAAGATACCTAAACCATTTCATAATAAATATTAACGCCTTGCTAAAGGTAGGTTAAACTATACCGCGGATGGAAGCGACAAATTCTGGAATTCGAGTATTGCCGTGTTGGGTAAGGTGCTTGATAAAGGCACTTCCAATAATGGCTCCCTTGGTAGTTTGGGTGGCCTGTAGAAACGTTTCGCTATTGCTAATACCAAAACCCACTATCAATGGATTCTTGAGGTTCATGGCCGCCACACGCTCAAAATAACGTCGTTGTTCTTCTCCAAAACCCGTTTTTGCGCCAGTAACGCTCGCACTGCTTACCATATAGATAAAAGCATCGCTGGCCTTATCGATGGCGCGTATACGATCTTCTGAAGTTTGCGGCGTAATAAGAAATATGGTCGAAAGCTGGTGTTTTTTGAAAAGGGGGGCATAATGGGCTTGGTATTCCTTTAGCGGAAGATCCGGTAGAATAAGGCCATCTATGCCAACTGTTTCACAGCGTTCGCAAAAGTGCTCTACGCCGTATTGTAAAACAGGATTGAAATACCCCATTAGCAGCAGCGGCAGATGGATATCCTTACGCACGTTTTCCAATTGCTGAAAGAGTTTTTCCGTAGTCATTCCATTTTTTAAAGCCTGCGTAGAGCTTTGCTGAATGGTAGGGCCATCGGCCAAGGGATCGCTAAAGGGAAGGCCAATCTCCACCATATCGACCCCACTATTCTGGATCGATTTCAGTATAGGAACCGTATCCTCCAAATTGGGATACCCGGCCGTATAGTATAGGGAAAGTAGCTTCCCGTCTTTTTGAACTAATTGTTGTATTCTATTCATCGTTATTCAAGTTAAAAATGAAATTGAGGCTTTGTTGGAGCTCGCCCGGCTTGAGATGTGATGCGACTGCCGAAAGCCTGTCTGTCGATAGCCAGGCTGGACCCACCGCCAGACGTAGCTAATCCCGTTAAAGATTAAAGTAATCGATATAGGTGCTTAGGTCCTTATCGCCGCGGCCGCTCAGGTTGATAACTACCACATCGCTGGGTTGAAAGCTTTGCTGTTCAAAAACAGCCAGGGCATGGCTGGTTTCTATGGCTGGTATAATGCCTTCGAGTTCACAGAGCTTTCTTCCGGCGGTCATAGCCTCAGCATCGGTCACTGAAACAAAAGTGGCCCTGCCGCTATGGTACAAGTGGGCGTGCATGGGCCCCACTCCAGGGTAGTCGAGACCAGCCGAGATGGAATAGGGCTCGGTAATTTGCCCATCGGCAGTTTGCATCAATAGGGTTTTACTGCCGTGAATAATGCCCGTGGAGCCCAAAGCCGATGTGGCGGCGCTCTCGCCACTGTGAATGCCCTTGCCAGCCGCCTCTACGGCAATGATGCCTACTTCGGGGCGATCAAGGTAATGGTAATATGCACCGGCAGCGTTGCTGCCACCGCCCACGCAGGCAATTACGTAATCTGGATAGTCCCTATGTTCTTTTTCTATGAGTTGTTGTTTTATTTCTTCAGAAATAATACTTTGAAACCGTGCGACCATATCGGGATATGGGTGCGGTCCCACTACGCTGCCGATAATATAATGCGTGTCTATGGGATTATTAATCCAGTCGCGAATGGCCTCATTAGTGGCATCTTTTAGCGTCTTGCTACCGCTGGTTGCGGGAATAATTGTGGCACCTAACAAGCGCATTCTGGCCACATTCGGGGCTTGACGTTGCATATCTACCGCGCCCATATATACGATACATTCTAACCCCATCAAGGCACATACCGTCGCCGTAGCCACCCCATGCTGGCCGGCCCCAGTTTCGGCGATGATACGGGTTTTGCCCAAGCGTTTCGCCATCAATATTTGTCCGATGGTATTGTTTACCTTATGCGCACCAGTGTGGCATAGATCTTCGCGCTTAAGGTAAATCTTGGTATTGTAGGTTTGCGAAAGGCGTTGTGCGTAATACAGTGGGGTAGGGCGGCCCACGTATTCTTTAAGTAGAGCGCGGAATTCTTGCTGAAAGGATGGCTCCTGCATAACCTGTACATACTTTTGGCGCAGTTCTTCTACATTGGGATATAGCATTTCTGGAATATAGGCACCGCCAAATATTCCATAATAGCCATCTTCGTTAACGTGGTACGTTTTCATATCTAACTGTTTACAGGGGTAATGGCCCTTAGGGCTTGAATCATTTTTTTCAATTTCACGGTATCTTTTAGTCCAGGAGCATCTTCAAACTTGCTGTTAACATCGATACCGTAAAGTGCTGGATTTTTTTTTACTATTTTTTGAATTTCTGGTACGTGTTCCAGGGCGATGCCTCCACTCAATAAAAAAGGGGTCGCCAACGGGTACTGTTCAAGCAATGCCCAATTGAACTGTTTTCCTGTCCCTCCGCGTTGCGGACTCTTCGTGTCGAATAGAAACTTTTGGGTAGTGTCGGAATAATGCTGCAACCTTGAAAAATCGAAGCTATTGTCAATACCGAAAGCTTTCCAAATTTCCAATGGGTTATCGTTGCGAATGTTTTTCTGAAAATAGCTGTACAATTGTGCAACATATTTTGGTGTTTCGTCACCATGCAATTGCACCACAGCTAACTCGTGCTGGGCCACCAACCGTAGGATGCTATCGAGCGACGCATTTACGAACACACCCACTTTTTTAACAGTATTGGGAATAGTTGGCAGTTCGCGTTGTACAAACCGCGGACTCCCACTGTAGAAAATAAAGCCGGCATAATCTGGCTCTAGTGCGACTACCTCAGAAATATTATCGCGCAATCCGCAAATTTTCAATTTGAGGTAACTCATAGCAATCTTTTTATAAACTCGGCCGCTGTGCTACCGGGGTTGTTCGATTTCATAAACGTTTCTCCAATAAGAAATCCGCGATAGCCCAAAGCCTTTAGTTCTAAAATCGCTTCTGTTGCGGCTAGGCCGCTTTCAGAAACTTTTATGTAGTGATCTGGAATGGAATCTGCAAGTAATTTACTTGTCTCAACAGACGTTTTGAACGTTTTCAAATTTCTGTTGTTAACACCTATCATTGCAATTTCTGGAAGCAGCGATCGCTGTAGTTCTGCTTTATCGTGAACTTCCAGAAGCACCTCAAGCCCCAAGGTATTCGCCAGCTTCGAAAGGTCGCGCAGTTGTTCTTCTGAAAGGCATGCTGCAATCAATAAAATGGCATCGGCACCGTACGCCTTTGCCTCGTAAATTTGGTAGGGGTCCATAATAAATTCTTTCCGAAGGAGCGGCAAATTGGTGCTTGCTCTGGCAATGGCCAAATCGGTAAGGGATCCCCCAAAAAAACCCGTATCTGTTAACACAGAAATACCCGCTGCCCCCGCCTTCTCATATCCGGAAATGACGTCCTGCACCCTTGCGGTTTCATTTATGACCGACTTGCTGGGAGAACGTCGTTTGTGTTCGGCGATAATCCCAGTAGGAGACTGTTGCAGCGACTGGGCCAGCGAAACTGTTTGCTTGTTAAACCACGGTGCTTTCTCCAGCAAGGATTGGGGAAGTAGTGATTTCTTTGCCGAAACTTCTTTATGTTTTTGCGCGATTATCGTATCGAGAATATGCATAGTTACGCTAAATTGTTTTGTGAAATTTTCTGGAGCTGTTCAAGGCATTGCAAGGCAGAAAGGGAGTGTAGCGACTGTTTTGCCGTATCGAAAGCTGTATCGAGCGGCACATTGGTTGCCGTGGCGATGGCAAGAGCAGCATTGGCGCATACCACGTGATTTTGGGCCTCGGTGCCGTTGCCCTCAAGGATTGTCCTGAAGATGGCAGCAGACGCTTCAACGGTCTCACCGCCGTAGAGTTCCTCTGGGGCGAGCGGTCGAACGCCTAGATCTTCTGGATGCAATTCCCGTTCGCTATGGTTCGTAATCACCTTGGTAGGTCCGGTAAGCGATATTTCATCATAGCCATCCATCGCGTGCAAAATACTGTACCGCTTGTTACCCTTTTGGTAGAGATAGCCATACATACGCGCGAGTTCCAGGTCAAAAACGCCCACCAACTGATTTTTGGGAAATGCTGGGTTTACCATGGGGCCTAGCATATTGAAAAACGTCTTTATTCCAAGTTCTTTCCGCAGGGGGCCAACCTCTTTCATAGCCGGGTGAAACAAGGGGGCATGCAGCACACAAATATTGGCTTCTTCCAGGCAGCGTTTCAGAAAATCTTGGTCCTTGCTAAAACGAATTCCTAACTGTTCCATTACATTACTGCTGCCGCTTATTGAGGAGACACCATAATTGCCATGTTTGGTTACCATGACCCCCGCACCCGCCGTAACAAAGGAAGCTAAGGTGGAGATGTTGAAGGTATTTTTGCCGTCGCCACCCGTACCGCATAAGTCGATGGTATCATATTCTTGCAAATCTACCGGAAGGCAAAGGTCCAGTAAGGCGTCCCGAAACCCCTCGAGCTCAGCCAATGTTATGCTTCGCATCATAAACACGGTTAGGAACGCCGCGATTTGGGCCGGGTTAAAAGCACCTTCCGAAATTTGCACCAAAATCTCGCGCGCTTCTTCCTTCGTAAGGAATTCGTGATTGATGAGCCTGTTTAAAATAATTTTCATCGCCCGTTTTTATTTGATGTTTTTATAGACTGTGAGGTTACCCAGTTTTGGATAATTTGTTTTCCCTTGGGAGTTAATACGCTTTCGGGATGAAATTGTACCCCGCGCACATCGTATGTTCTATGACGCAGGGACATGATTTGCCCGTTTTCATCTTCTGAAGTTATCTCAAGCACTTCGGGCAAATTCTCTTTGGACACCACCCACGAATGGTAGCGGCCAATTTCAATTTGGTCATCGAGCGATTGAAACAGTGGCTCGTCTGCCACCAAAATATTGGCTTGGGTGGCCACTCCATGAAAGACGTGGCTCAAATTTTCCAGTTTGCCGCCAAAGACTTCGCCAATGGCCTGTTGGCCCAGGCACACCCCCAATATAGATTTTGAAGGGGCATAGCGGCGAATAACTTCCTTCAGCATCCCAGCCTCGTCTGGGATTCCCGGTCCGGGAGAGAGCAAGATTTTATCGTACAGCTCTACTTCCTCGAGGGAAAATTGATCGTTGCGCTTTACGGTAACCTCGCAGTCGAGTTCCTCTAGGTAATGTACCAAGTTGTAGACAAAACTGTCGTAATTATCAATAACAAGTATTTTCATAGTGTTTCTTTGCAATGTGTTACAGCAGTTTTTCGGCGATTTCTAAGGCTTTGGTTAATGCGCCCAGCTTGTTGTATACCTCCTGAAGTTCCTTTTCTGGGTCGCTTTCGGAAACCACCCCTGCACCCGCTTGGTAATGAAGGCAATGGTTTTTGCTAACAAACGAACGAATTATGATGGCATGATTAAAATTTCCGTGGAAATCCATAAACCCAATGGCGCCGCCATAAAATTCGCGCGACCTGTTTTCGTATTGCTCCAACAGTTGCATAGCCTTATGCTTTGGCGCCCCGCTAAGGGTTCCGGCGGGGAAGGTGTCTGCCACCAATTGCATAGTGGGGGTATTGGTATGTTTTCTAGCGGTAACCTTGCTCACAAGATGGATAACATGGCTGAAAAACTGAACTTCGCGGTAGGTTTCTACCGTAACTTGGGTGCCGTGCCTACTCAAATCGTTTCTAGCTAGATCGACCAACATAACGTGCTCGCTGTTTTCCTTTTCATCAGCGGCGAGTTGCCGGGCAAGTTCGGCATCTTGTTCATCGTGGCCGGTTCGTTTAAACGTGCCTGCAATAGGGTGTATCTCTGCCACACCGTTCTTTACAACCAGTTGTGCCTCTGGGGAACTTCCGAAGATCTTAAAATTTCCGTAGTCGAAATAGAAGAGATAAGGTGACGGATTTACACTGCGTAGCGCACGGTAGACATTGAACTCATCACCCGTAAAACCTTGTGAGAACCGCTTGCTC
Organism: uncultured Flavobacteriaceae bacterium; assembly: GCA_964639255.1. Classification (GTDB taxonomy): domain Bacteria; phylum Bacteroidota; class Bacteroidia; order Flavobacteriales; family Flavobacteriaceae; genus NZQO01. The sequence goes on along the minus strand of CAZXDP010000043.1, from coordinate 16,443 downwards.
GGTACGATTTGGAACACATCGCCACGGGCACAATGCTGCTTGCACGTGCGCACCAGGTCTTTAAATTCTGAATCGGATATATTGGTGGACAAATCGTCTTTTCTTCTGAAGGGAAACTCGGCGATGTGCTTCGATTTCAACAACTGCTCGATGTGCGGCAAATTGTTTTCGGTTTTATAACAATGCGCGAAAAGATACGCCTCGTTATTGAAGTGATTTATGGCGATGATGTTCTGGTAGACCGCGTAATAGCAATCTGGAATATCGAGGTTCGCTTCTTTTTTTCGAAGCTCGATAGTTTCGAAATATCGCACGGCATCGTAGGCCATATAGCCGAACAGGCCATTGTTGATGAATTTAAATTTCTGTGTCTCCACCTGAAACGACTGTGCAAATTCGTGCAATAGGGATGGAACGTCTGTGTCTTGATCAATTTCCGTGACCAGCTCCCTGCCTTCGGGAAAACGTTGTACCACGTTTCCGCGATGCACCGAAATGGAAGCAATGGGGTTGCAGCATATATAACTGAAACTGTTGTCGTTGGCGTGGTAGTCGCTACTTTCCAAGAGAAGGCTGCTGGGAAACTTGTCGCGTAATCTAAGATAGACCGAAACTGGGGTAAGGGTATCGGCCAACATTTTCTTGGAATAGGTCGTTAAGGTATAATTCATAAAAAGCAACAAATAAAAAAAGGCTTGTCGTGATTGACAAGCCTTTTATATGGTGTACATACATCAACGCCTTCGCTCACGAACAGGTTCCTGAGGGTAGCCACCAATTGGTATGTAATGTGATTGTTTTCATAGTTTCGACTTCAAAGATAGAAATGAAATTTTAAACAACCAATCTAATTCAATTTAAAATTTAAGGGTTACGTCCAGTTCGAAATTGTCGGATATGGTATTGTCTCCCAAGTTGTCGAAAAAGCTACCGCTTCCATAGCGCACATTGTATTTTGTACGATCTACTTTAAAGTTGGTGATAGCCGCAGTTTCGCCCATGGTAAGTTCGAAATTGATAGGATGCGTGGTGCCCTTAATGGTAAGCAAGGCGTTAACGTTATACACATTTCCCTTACGGCTGGAATCTTTGATGGTAAGCGAAGCGCTTGGATGGTTTTCCACCCCGAAGAAATCATCGCTCTTTAGGTGGCCTTCCAATTTTTGCTTGTCCTCGCCAGTTAGGTCGGTCACGTTTATGGAAGTCATATCGACCGTAAACTCTCCGCCAACCAGCGATTCTCCGTCCATTTCAAAATAACCATCTTTAAGATTGATGGTCCCGTAGTGGGAACCTAGTATTTTTTTTCCTTTCCACTCGATGGTACTCTCCTTAATGTTGATTTTCTTTTTCATAGGTGTTGTAAATGAAGCCAAGGTTGTAGCCAAGGCTAAGATTAATACTGATTTTACTGTGTTTTTCATTGTTATTTGTGTTTGTGTTATTCCCTTATTTTGTCTAGCAACCTATTTACATCCTGCAATTCCTCCAATGTTAAATTGGCGAGCATAGAGGCATTGTTATTTTCAATTTCGGCATCCAGCTGCGATAGGAGTTGAAGCCCAGGTTGCGTAATAAATATTTCAATTTTCCTGCGGTTGGCTTTGCAAATTTCCCTTTGGGCCAAACCTTTATCAATCAGCTTGTCTACCAAACGGGTAGTGTTACTACTCTTGGCGATCATCCGTTCGTTCAAGGTGGTTAGGTTAGCCGGTTTTCCTTTTTGGCCCCGCAAGATGCGAAGCACGTTGTACTGCTGACTGGTAAGTCCGAATGGCTTTAACAAACTGGAAACACCGTCTTCAAGCAAACGAGCGGTATACATCAAATTGATGAGTGTACGGGTTGGCTCGCTCAATTTTGTGCTGTTCTGTATTTCGGTTTCAATATCCATATTGTCTCTACAATAATTGTATATACAAATGTATCAAAGTTCAAAGTCTCGTTATTTTATTTTAACAAAAATTTAGCAAAGAAAGTTATGTGCGACCCAATGTGAAAAGGGTGGAGGGCGTGAACATCGGCTTAATTAATTCCATTGGTAGGCGATACTATTTCGCACGGAATGATTATTTTTAGAGAATGAAACGAATACTAGGCCTATCGATAATTTTGGTTCTTTTCAGCTGTGCTGAAAATAACAAGAAAGATGCGGGAGTAATTCAATCGCCTTCCGAAGACTCTATTGAGAAATCGACCGAGCCAACTACTGGCATTCCCGTACTATCTTTTGAATCATTGCAACCCCTACTGCAACACCAAAATGATACAACCTACGTCGTAAATTTCTGGGCTACCTGGTGTCGACCCTGTATCAAGGAATTGCCCTATTTCGAGAAAGTGGGCGAAATGTATTCCGATAAAAAAGTGAAGGTACTGCTTGTGAGCCTCGACTTTCCAGATAAGTTGCAAAAACAAGTGATTCCCTTTATAGAAAAAAACGACCTGAAGTCGCGCGTGGTGCTACTGGATGACCCTGATGCCAATTCTTGGATCCCCAAGGTAAGTCCCGAATGGAGCGGCGCCATACCCGCAACACTTATTTATAACAAGGAGAATCGTAACTTTTATGAAAAATCGTTTACTTATAACGAATTGGAACAAGCTATAACAAACGTACTATAAATACTAACACTATGAAAAAAGCATCCCTTTTTGCAACCCTAAGTCTACTGGCCATAGCAGCCGTCGCTTTCTATGGATTTACAAAGCCGAACGTTGCTACCACTGCGGTGACCACCACAGTTGCCGGCTATGGTATTGGTGACGAGGCAACCGATTTCAAACTGAAAAATGTGAATGGCGATATGGTTTCCCTGGCCGATTATCCAAATGCAAAAGGATACATCGTCATATTTACCTGCAATACCTGTCCGTATGCCGTGGCGAGCGAGGCGCGTATCGTTGCCCTAGACCAAGAATTTAAGGGGAAGGGTTATCCCGTTATCGCGATAAATCCGAATAACCCGGCTGTACAACCCGACGATACTTTTGAGCTCATGCAGGCAAAGGCCAAAGAGGCGGGTTTTACCTTTCCGTATCTGTATGATGATAGCCAGAGCGTCTACGCTAAATACGGCGCTACGAAAACACCGCACGTATATATTCTGAAGAAAGAAAATGACAAGAATATCGTAAAGTACATCGGCGCCATCGATGATAACGTACGGGACGCTTCGGCTGTAAAAGAACGCTTTGCCGCGAATGCCGTAAATGAGTTACTTGCCGGGAAGGAGGTTTCCGTAAAGGAAACGAAAGCCATAGGCTGCTCAGTAAAACAATAGTCGTTAAAGAACAGCAATTTGCTAATCGAAATGTGGACGAAATGTTGCCGATTTCTTCTGTATTTCAGTTGGCGATTCTTTACTTTTGTACAAAAAGATAGATATGGATCTTTCGCAAGACGAATGGAGCAAACGTCTCTCCCAAGATAAAGATGCTGTGGTACTCGATGTGCGTACCGATGCCGAGGTGGCTGAGGGTTATATTCCCGCCGCTAGGCAAATGGATATACAGAATCCGCCAAAATTTATGCAACAACTCCAAGAATTGGATAAGCAGAAGAACTATTACGTTTATTGCCGTTCCGGTGGGCGCAGTGCACAAGCTTGTGCCGTCTTGAAATCGCAGGGTTTTGCAAACTGCTATAATCTTCTGGGTGGTTTTTCTGAATGGGAAGGAGAAACAGTAGTATAATGGTACGAATTTTTATTTTATTAATGTTGTCTATCGCGTCGCTCGCAATCGCTATAGGATGCAAAGAAGGTACGGCCGCGCAGGTTACTGTCATTACCCCTGTGGAATTTCAACAGGCTATGAAGCGCAATAAGCAGCTGCAACTGGTCGATGTGAGAACTTCCGAAGAATTTAGGACGAGCCATTTACAGGACGCCCAAAATATTTGCGTAACCGATGCCGATTTCAAGGAAAAGGCCGAGGCATTAGACAAAAACAAGCCCGTTTACGTGTATTGCCGTAAGGGTGGTAGAAGCGCACGTGCTGCCGAAATTTTGACTGAGATGGGCTTTACCGAAGTGTACGATTTACAGGGAGGTTTGACCAATTGGGGATCTCAAGGCCTGGAAACCGAAAAGTGAGATTGCTTCTTAAAGTATTTAACAAATTGATTTTATTGCAGTTAAATTGAAGCTAAAGTCATTTTGGAATTTTAGCCATGCCGAAAATCGTAGCTATATTGGTACAATAAAACTAGATAGCTATGGCAACTCAAGCACAATTAGTACACGACGAAATGCGAAAGCTCATTAGACGGAGCTGCTCCAGCGATTTCCTGCTTAACCCACATTACTACAGTTTCCAGAAATCACTGTTAAAGTTCTTCTTTAGCTGTGCCGCGGTAACAATCGATTTTGAAGAGCAGGTTATTTCACTCTACCGGGGAAATCTTTTGGATACTTCGCCGGGCAAAATGTACGATTTGCAAGAGGCATCTACGATTCGCATTTCGTATCAAAATCTTGAAGAAACACTGAAGGGATGTTTAGATACTTCAGAAAAGGCAACACGCTTCTACCGCACCTTGCTCTTTCACTATAATAATGTGGCAGATGTGGTTAGCGATGATGCCTTAACAGCGTAGCATACTTATTTCCGAATACATTGGCCCTCTACACAGAGGGCTTTTTTTCTTGAAGTACTTCCTTTAAAATATTAGGATAATCGGTAATGATGCCATCGACCCCCAGGGCGATTACCTTTTCCATAGAACGTCGCGAATTTACAGTCCAAACGTACACACCATATCCCTTTTGCTTAAGGCGGGCCAGTTGCCTTGGAAAGCGTAACGCGCTTTTGTAATACAATCCTATATAGGGCAATGAGGGATAGGTTATCTTCGGAAGTCGGTGCGAGGTTAGCCAACCTGTCTTGAATTCCGGAAATTGCGCATTAAACGCCACCATAAATTTTCTGTCGAATGAAAATACCTCTAATTGCTCCACGACATCAAGATCGTGGGCTAATTGCGCCAATATGTTTGAAACTCTAGGCGTTGTGGCGGGCGATTTAATTTCCACCATTAAATTTATGCGGCTCCCCTGAATTACTTTTAAGATTTCTTCCAGAGAGGGTATGAGGATGGAACCGTAAGGACCCGCCAGCTTCGTGCGTATGGGATACTCCCTTAGTTGCGCAAAGGAATGTTTCTTGGACTTTCCCCTTCCCACGGTGGTGCGATTGAGTCGCCTGTCGTGAAACACGGTTAGGGTGCCGTCTGGGGTTAGTCTAACATCAATCTCGATTTTATCTACCTGTAACGCTTTGGCAGTTTCAATGGCGATTACGGTATTTTCTGGCGCGATGCCCGCACCGCCCCTATGGGCTATAATGAAGGGAGTCTTTTGCACGGCTGTCTCTTAACTAGTTAAGGTTCTTTAACCTGCCACGAAATGACCACCTTCCGTTTGCCCCAATTTTTGGCAGCTTGAATATCATTGCCCATATAGATATCAATTTTGTTTTTCCAGCGGCCATGCATCTTGTCGAGTACCCGGTATGTGCCGGGAAGGCCTTCTATGGTCACTTCTGTATTGTAGTCCAGTCCTTTCTGTAATAAATCGCGCGATACGGCAATGGCCATTACGCCCGGCTCCAGTTCATCACCCCAAGCACCAAGACTCTTGCGGGTTTTTATGGGCTTGGCAGGAAAGGAGGTATATGCAGTGGCGGTTACCTCTAAAGATTGGGTTTGGACACTGCTGCAAGAAACCAAGAGCGCGAGCAAAAGAGCGTATACCATAAATAGGACGGAATTCATTACAGGGTTTTTCTAAAAAATACGAAAAAAATTTCGGCTTCACCCCAAAAACAACAACAGTATGCCAACTAGCCATACTGTTGTAGTAACACGTTAAATATCTAAAGGAACCTTTTTGGCTAGTATCTATGCGCGTTCCTTAATTTCAATTAGCACAGCAATGACGATGCAAAGTATGATACTGCCTATTACCAATCCACCTACTCCCATATTGTTATATTTTTAAATTAAAGTGAAATGCAAAAATACGAAAAATGTGGTTTTATCACTAGTAGTAATGGGGAGAGCCAATTTATTTTGTTTGCAACGACCATCAAAACACACCATTGGTAATGGTTGGGCCACAGCAAACCTATTTTATAATGTTTGTTGATTAAGATAATATTTTTATTGATTTGGAGATAATATATATTGTTTATCAATAAATAATCTTATATTTATATCACTCATTAAACTTTTATAAATATGGCTGTATCTTCTAACCTCGTATTTAACGGCCTGCACGTCGTGGCCTGGGTGATTTTTGTGGGTTTGTGCATCGAAGCCGGTGGCTGGATCGTAAATTTTATCGTAAGCCTTACAAACCCTGATTTTGTTCAAAATCTTTATCAAAAACTGGATATAACCGAACTGTACGCGAATAGAAGAGCGGCTTTTTTCGGCATCTATAGCTTTGTGCTCTCTATTTCGGTATTGAAAGCGTTTTTGTTCTTCCTTCTCATTCGGCTAATGCACAAAATCGATTTGGCACGACCGTTCAGCAGTTATGTATCCAACCAAATTACGACCATTAGCTATTACACGATTTCCATAGGTTTGCTTAGTATTATTGCCCAACAATATGTTGATCAGCTTCAGCATCGTGGATATGTTCTCGATACGCTGCCAACATTATGGACAGATGGGAATGCCTTTATCTTAATGGGCGCGGTGATGTATGTTATCGCGACTATTTTCAAGAGGGGAGTCGACCTTCAGAATGATACAGATTTAACGGTATAGGCATGGCGATTATTGTGCACCTTGATGTAATGATGGCGAAACGAAAAATGTCATTGAACGAGCTTTCTGAAAAGGTGGGCGTTACGCTCTCGAACCTTTCTATCTTGAAAACCGGTAAGGCCAGGGCGGTACGTTTTAGCACCTTGGAGGCTATTTGCGAGGCGTTGGAGTGCCAGCCGGGCGATATTTTGGAATACCAGGACGGTGAGCAGTAAAATGCAGTGGTTTCGTATGGCGGAGGGGTTATTCGAAAAGCGAAATATGAGAATTTTAAGCTATTAATAAAGTCAGTGCATACGCTACCAGGAAAGAAAACTTTAAACGGAAGCTGTATGGGTCGAAAATTTCTTCCAAGCGTATTTATTGGGTGGTGAAAACGCTGTCTTTATATGCATTCCATTGTTCTGGAGTGAGCTTTTTGTAGTGGTCTCGTGGAATATAGACGGCGATTTGGATTACACCGGCCATGCGCTTTATCTCGTTTGCCAATAATCGGCCGTTTTTGCTGTGGGATACCATTATTGCCCTAAGAACTCTGTTCGAGTTATTCCACCTTGTAGGTGAGAGGCAGGGTAAATTATTTCACGTATACAGAAACATTAAAATATTGGCCTAAGCTGTTAACAATTTGGGTCAGAATCGCAGTCATTATCGTTGCAGTCGATAAATCCATCCAGATCATTATCGATACCGTCATTGCATATCTCAACGGCATAGCTTGGGTCTGAATCGCAGGCAAAGTCGTCGCAATCGGTAAATCCATTCAGGTCATTGTCTATCCCGTCATTGCAGATTTCGACTGCACAAACTTGTTCCTCATCGCAATCATTGTCATCACAATCGGTAAACCCATCGCCGTCATTATCTATTCCGTCATTGCAAATTTCAACGCTAGATTGAGAATCGTCATCATTCTTACAAGAATAGGAGGTAACCGCTATCGAGAGCGCTATTAGCACTGTTAACTTCAAACTCCTCATAACAATTGGTTTTAAGTAATGAGATTGTATAAAGTTACTAATAAAATTGATTCAATTTCGAAATTTTTCAATTGAAAAGTAGTCGTAATGCTCTAGGCATCATATAATTGCTTCTTTTCGGGATTGCCCAGCAGACCTATCGTGTCGCCGCCCAGAACTGAAAATCACGGTAAGATTACGGTAAGGGTTGAAGATCTTCAAAAAGAGTGATGCAACTGGCCTGATTTGAAAATATCATCGAATTTTTTACTTTTGAGCCGCCTTCAATATAAGTTAGTTATATTTCATTATATAACCTATAGGAAAATACTCAAAATTTGCTAACTCCATATTAGGTGTTCAAATCGTGCTCAAAAAAAACCAAATAAAAAAACGCAACTACCTAAAAATATGATAGTTGCGTTTTTTTTTGTGGAGCCGGAGGGATTCGAACCCTCGTCCAAACGTGCCATGTTACGGCTTTCTACATGCTTAGTTTTTGTTCGGGTTTTCGAGAGATTGCCGGTCAAAAACAACCAACGCACTCCTTAGCTTCGCTCAAGGTTCACCGCGGCATCAAAGCCCTGCCGCGGCTATGTTTACTTTTACGGTGCCTCCAGTTGGAACGCCGTAAACAAAGGCCTTCCGGAGACATCTTGGTCCAGAGCCTTGCTCGAGATTAAGGTAACCTTACTATAATTCGGGTTACGCAGCCAAGGCGTAGTTATTCTCGCCGTTTAAAAAGTCTGAAACATGAGATTTACGAGCTGTGTCCCGGCGCTCGGCATGCTTACCATACCATGAGACCCGCTGTCAAAACCAGTCGGCCCCTTTTTTAAATTCAGAATTCAGAATTTTGAATTCAGAATTGGTATGCATCATAAATTTTGTTTCAAAGAACATTATGTGGGCGTTTCCCGCCGTTGACGGGCCGGGCTTTCGGCGTTACACGGTAACCTGCCTCAATCCCTAACGCAAGGGGCAAAGATAGCCAAAAATAGTATCTTTGCAGCCAACTTAATAAATCAAAAAGCATTCCAAATGGGCATCACCTTCGCAATTATACGGGAACGTAAGAATCCGCCAGACCGCCGTGTCGTTTTTTCACCCCAAAAGTGCCAGGAAGTCATACAGCGCTTTCCCGATGCCCAGATCATCGTAGAATCGTCGTACATCCGTATCTTCGAAGATACCGCCTATCACGAGGCAGGGTTCAAGGTTGTCCAAGACGTTTCCGGAGCCGATGTCATGCTAGGCGTGAAGGAAGTTCCCATCGAGGCCCTTATACCCAACAAAAAATACTTCTTTTTTAGCCACACCATAAAGAAACAGCCCTATAACCGCGATTTGCTGCGGGCCATTTTGGATAAGAAGATAGAGTTGTACGACCACGAGGTTATTACCAAGAAAAACGGTACCAGGCTTATCGGTTTTGGTCGTTATGCCGGTTTGGTGGGAGCTTACAACGGTTTCCGTGCGCTGGGCCTTCGCGATGCGTTGTACCAACTGCCCAAGGTTGAGGTGCTGCCAGACCTCGAGGCCGTAAAGGCTGAGTTGGACCAAATTGCCATTCCCAACATCAAGATCGCCCTTAGCGGTACCGGTAAGGTCGCACAAGGCGCGGCAGAAATACTCGACCATCTCAACATACGTGAGGTAAGCGACGCGCAGTACCTCACCCAACAGTTCGACGAGCCGGTATATTGCCGCATCGACGTTACCGAGTACAATCGCAGAAAAGATGGCAAGCCATTTAAAAAACAGGAATTCTACAAAGACCCCTCTGGTTTTGAGAGCGATTTTATGAAATACGCCAAACAAACCGATTACTTTATTGCCGGCCATTTTTACGGCGAAGGAGCGCCCTATCTCTTCACACGGGAGGATGCTAGGCACCCCGATTTCCGTATCAACCTAGTGGCAGATGTGTCTTGCGATATCGACGGTCCCGTAGCCAGTACCATTCGGCCTTCCACCATTGCCGACCCCTTTTACGGCTACGACCCTAAAACCGAAACAGAAATCGCTTTTAACGCGGCAGGCGCCATTACCGTAATGGCGGTAGACAACTTACCTTGCGAACTGCCCAAGGATGCCAGTGAGGGCTTTGGCGACATGTTTTTGGAGCATGTCATTCCGGCTTTTTTCAATGGCGATCAGGAAGGCATACTCGAGCGCGCCCGAATGACTACCCACGATGGGAAATTGACTCCTCGATATAGTTATCTCGCAGATTATGTGAAATAATTTGATAGGGTAAGGGATTCCATATACCGAATAAACTGGTTTTTAGCAGATAAGGTGTTCATAAATTGGTAAGTAAAGTGTCTTTTAACGATTAATTGTGCGTTTAATCGAAAAGCTATCTAAATTTTGGTTAAAAAAATTTTGGAAGATTTTTCATACAAAAAATTAGACTACTTTTAGCATACCCAAATTATCGATTATGAACTACTTATACATTATTCTCACCTCTGCTGTGCTCTTTATTAGTACAGCCGCTATTTCCCAAGTTGGGATAAATACCACCACTCCAACGACCGATTTAGATATTAATGGTACCATACGTGTGAGAAAGGTCGATGCCGATGATACACGGAACAGTCGGAACCAGCCCGTACAAGCTGTCGGGATTATTGGTGTTGACGAAGAAGGTAACTTTGTACACGTTCAAATTGAAAACGATGTAATCCTGGAAAACAACGTGCTTACCTCCGTGAACAGGACAGCCCAGATGGGTGATGTTCCCGTTTTTAATACTTCGGGTAATGTAAATGATGCAGCGCTCCTGATATGGCCTGGAAGTGCCAATAGTCAAAAATCGGTGATTCGATTACGAAACAGCCTTGGAAATCTCGTGTTTACGGGTATAGAGGGTGGAACCGATGGAACCATTATATGGCTCTATCCTACCGATGGTAGGCTCACATTAAGAAGGGACCACGGGGGTAGTTTACCACAAAATAGATTGAACCTCCGCAGCGATATCACCGTAGATAGATACGGAATGGTACAACTGATGTACGACGGGAACCAACAGCGATGGGTGCTGATGCACTTCGATGCCGTCGATGACGATTAATAGATACGATGCCATAAGTATACATTAAGTTTAGTTTTACATCCCGTCTTTTCGACGGGATGTTTTTTTATGCCCTTTTACGATCCAGACTAAATATTCATTTTGTTGCAATATAAAGAACAGGGCAACACCCAGGATCGCTGCCGGAAATAGAAACCTGTTGATGCTTAAGGGAAGTGAATGAAGTGCATTTGGGAGATAGGGAGCAAACGTGCGTGACTGCCGTAGCGATGGTACGATGCTCTTCCATTCGTTTCTAATTTGTAAGGGAGACTTGGCTCCAATTCCATTTTCAATCACTATGTAATGGGTTGTTTTCAATGATTGAAAGTAAAGTAGCTGGGGAGCACTTGTATGCGAGGTGAACGATATCAAAAAGACATTGAAGCAAGGAATTTATGAAACATTATGCTATAACGCCTATAATTGAAGGGCGAAAACTACATCATCTGTATAAAAAGAACGCTTGGTAGAAAAACCACAAGCGCAACGCAAAGGATAACGGCAGTACCCCCAGTGTTATTGAAAGTAAAGTTGCTATTGAGACTGTTTGGCTGTTTATGGATAATTACTTTGGAACAGCAACGTGCTTTAAAATCATTTCTATAAAATCGGAGTCGTTGAAAGGCTTTATTATTATATCAGACATAATAGAAAAGTTCTCCCGTTGCAGCACTTTTTCCTCTTCCACTGCCGTCAGGGCTATAATGGGTAAATTGGGACGTAACTCTCGAATCCGCTTCGCTGCTTCAAAACCGTCCATACCTGGCATATTGATGTCCATAAATACCAAGTCTAGAGCGTCCTGAGAGGCTGTATCAATTCCTTCTTCACCACAACTCGCCAGAGATACCTTGGCGCCAAACCCTTCCAGCTTCTTTTGTGTTACCAATCGGTTTATCTTATTGTCATCTACAACTAAAATGGTAAGTCCGTCCAGGAGTTTCGTCTTCTCGATTGGGGAAGCTGTTTTTTCAGTGATCATCTGACAGGGAACTTCTTCAAATGGTAAAGTAATTAAAACTTGTGTGCCTTCTCCCTCTTTACTGTTGATGGTAATTTGCCCAGACCATTGGTCGACAATTCTCTTTACAATGGGAAGGCCAAGCCCAGTTCCCGTAAAAGAACTCGTAGAATAGGCTTTCATATCCATTCCTTCCAGAACATGTTTTAGCTTATCGGGAGGGATTCCCTTGCCAGTATCCTTAATTTCAAAAGTCAACCATAATTTGGTGTTTTCTTTTTTCTGAAGGGACACCCGAACGTTAATCGTACCATCCTGGGTAAATTTGGTAGCGTTGCCCAGTAAGTTAATAAGTAACTGACTTAATTTAGCTCGGTCGCCCAACAGCACATTGGGTACATTAGCGTCTTGGTGGTAGGTATAGGTATTGGAAAAAGTTGTGTCAAGGTATTTTGAGGCTTCGATACAGTGGTGTACGGTTTCGCGAAGATTAAGCTCAGAACTTTCAAGAGTTTCAGTAGTATTGGCTCCACTTTTGTTAAAATGAAGTACATTGTTGATGAGGGATAAAAGGTATTCTGCAGAGAATTTAAGGTAACTAACGTGTTCCCTTTGTTTTTTGCCTAATCGCTCGCTTAACAACATAGACGATATGCCAATGATGCCAAACATAGGGGTGCGAAGCTCGTGGGTAACATTCGAGAAAAGTACGCTCTTGGCGCGAGATAGCTCTTCGGCTCGGTCTTTTTCTATTAGATATTGCTTGTTCGTAGCGATGAGACTTTTCAGCAATTTTTTTCTTCGGATATAAGATATAAATACAAAAATGGACGCGACAAAAACGATACCCGCGGCAATTCGAACCCAAAACAATGTTGTTTCTCGGGCTATTTTTTCTTGATCGATTTCGCTCTGTAATTCCTGCTCTCGCAATTCTTGTCGGTATCGATCTACTTGGAACTTCGCCGTAGCCGCCTCGATGGCCGCAATTTTATCGCCTTCATATTTTGTCTCTTGATATTCGTTATGTTTTTGTAGTAAGGTTAGGGCTTTTTCATAATTTCCTAAGGCAGCTTCACTCAACGAATATTTATGGTAGAGTTCCACTAAGGCCTCGACAAACTGAAGGTCTTCCAAGGGTTCGATGGTAGTGCTAAATACTGCTGAAGCATTTTTGTACTTTCCCTCCATGAACAAGAGCCACCCTTCTAACATATTGGAATACGCAATAAACATAGGCACCTTCGAACTGTTAGCGTAGAGCTTAGTAGCCTCAAGATGTTCGCGGGCATCTTTAACTTTCTTTTCTCTTAAATTAATTTCAGTAATGTTGGAGTTGAGTACAAATAATGATGATGTATCTTTCGATTGTTCCGCAAAAGGAATCGTTTCTTCATACAATATATTTGCTTTGTCATACTGACTCTGTAGGGCATATACGTTCGCTAGGTCAATTCGAGCCGTAAGAATAAGGTTGCTCCTTCCCAACTTATTTGCCATTAAGAGATTTTCTTCAAAAATTTGTTTGGAAGTAAGTGTATCGCCGCTCCTTAAGAAGGAATTTCCCACAAAGCCCATAATAAGTATTGGTAAGCTATCAATCCCCTTTTTTCGTAAAACTTCTGAATAGGAAACACCGAGGGATATAACCTTGTCATATTCTTTTTTATAGTATTTGGTTATAACGGAATTATAGAGCGAATCTGCATAGCGTACAGAAATGGAGTCAATAGCTACCTCGGGAACTTCATTGGTTTGCGATAAAGCGTGTTGCCAACAAAATAGTGCCAAAAAAATGTATAATATTGGTTTCAAGCAGGTTGTAAATTTGGTCTTGCTAAATATAGCATATTCAAGGCAAACGGAGTATATTATTTAACATAACTATAAGTTCGTGCAATTACCAATCTAATTTGGATGGTGACTTCTTTTTTTTAAAGGGTTATAGGAATGTTAATCCTGCCCCTTGTATAAATTTGGTAGCATTGCCCATTAAGCTAAAAAGTAACTGACTTAATTTAGCTCAATCGCCCAAGGGGGTATTGGGTATATTAGATGATGAAATAGCAATACAAGTATTCGAATTGTTCCTTGGCATAGGCATATTTAATGGATAAATAATGCTATAAAATTTAAAACTGATTTATATTTTATTTATATTTAAATTCTAATCTAAAATTAATATGTATGAGTACATTTTTCAGCTTACTAGTTTCAGTTATGATGTCCTTATCAGCAGGAGACACCAATGTGGCAAATTATCAGACAGAAGATGATCTGATTTGGCCAGGAAGCGTCAATGGTAAGAAAGACAAAACTACTCCCGCCGAAACGCAACCAGATATTATTTGGCCCGGCAGTGCCAACGGCAAGGGATAATTATATTTTTATTTAGCGTATACTTATTGTTTAATTTTATAAACTATTAATAATTTTAAAATAGACCGTTTCATTACAAAAAGATGAGGCGGTTTTTTTATTGCCGGAGTATTTTATAAGATTTCTATTAGTTACTCCTTGCTAACACGACAATATCTTTTTTCAGCATTATTAGAATACTATCTAAAAAATACTTCTAACCTTAATATCTATCGGGTGAAGTAATATTTAATAATCTTTAAGCTAAGGAAATAAAAAATTTCCGATAAGCAACAACATTTGCCATAGAGTTCTTTCTCAGCCTGGGTTAACCGGATAACAATAGTTTGAAGCAATTCGATATTCTTATATTATATTAAGTCACTGGCTCAAAAAAAATCGCTTTAGTATATGTATTATGCGTTTTGATGCCGGTACAGGAAAAAACCTGTTCAAAAAACAGGAAAAATCCCCTTGTTTGGTTGCTGAATAAATTCGCATCTTTACCATGCTAAATTAATTGGGGAGTTAAAATAGCACATAGATAAAAAAGCTGTTCGGAAAACGAGCAGTTTTTTTTTGGCAGAAATTGAAAACAGGAAAAACCCTGTAAAAAAAAGGTGGTTTTTCCCCTTGAGTACCGTTAGAAGTAGTTTTATGTTTGTATAGCTAAATTAATTGGGGAGTTAATAATAGCGAAGTGCAAAAAGGGCCGTATAGGGGTTTCCCAACGGCCTTTTTGTTTAAAGGTACACTAGCCAACCGAAAATTCCACAGGAAAAACCCGATAGCCATATCGGGTTTTTCTATTTTAGGGGGATGAAACCAGCCGAGGCATATATCTTGGAAAAACCTGAGCCTTTTAGGGGCATGATGCTGCAAACAAAATATATAGTGGAGCAATGCGTACCCAACATAAGCTTGCACTACAAATGGAGCTTGCCCATATTCTATGCTAAAGATTGCCCCATCTGTTACTTTAACGTGACAAAAGGATATTTTGACCTTTGTTTTTGGGTACGTCCTGCTTGGGAGGTGCATTTAGACCACCTTATTAGTGAAAACCGAAAATACGTAAAATCACTGCGCTATCGAAGCCACGAGGATATGGATATGAATATCATCGCGCAATGTCTGCAAGAGGCCTACCGAACTCGAAAACCAGGTTTTACAGGCTAAGCACTGTTTTGCGAATAGCGACAAGATCGCTCAACAACTTCTTTAAATTGGCAAGATCCAACATATTGCTGGCATCACTTTTGGCCCTGGAAGGATCGTAATGCGTTTCAATAAAAATACCATCTACGCCTACCGCAATACCCGCACGGGCAATGGTGCTTATCATATCGGGTCGTCCGCCCGTAACGCCTACGCTCTGGTTGGGCTGTTGGAGGCTATGGGTTACATCGAGTACGGTGGTGCCATACTCTTTCATGGTGGGGATGCCCCTAAAATCGACCACCATATCTTGGTACCCGAACATCGTCCCGCGATCGGTGATCATTACCTTATCGTTTCCAGCATCGCGGACTTTTTGAGCGGCGTGTTTCATACTCTCCGGACTCATAAACTGTCCCTTTTTTAGATTGACAGTTTTTCCCGTCTCTGCGGCAGCCACCACCAAATCGGTTTGCCGAACCAAAAAAGCGGGAATTTGCAGTACATCTACATATTCGGCAGCCAAGGCCGCGTCACTGCTTTCGTGGATATCGGTTACCGTAGGTATGTCGAAGGTTTCGCTTACCTTTCGAAGAATTTTCAATGCTTTTTCATCGCCAATACCCGTAAAGCTGTCTATTCTACTGCGGTTGGCTTTTTTAAAACTGCCCTTAAAAATGTAAGGAATAGAGAGATCGTCGGTTATGGCGACCACCTTTTCGGCGATGCGAAGGGCCATGTCCTCCCCCTCGATGGCGCAGGGCCCGGCGAGCAGGAAAAAAGCATCAGATTGGGTATGTTTCAGTTTTGGGATGGAGTTCAGGTTCATAACACTGTTTTAGGTATGCAAAGATACTGAAAAGCTATCTGCCAAGCACGGGCAAGCATTCAGGATGACCTAGAACCCCTACAATGAGATGTGGCCTACCTTTTCAAAATCTTAAAGGTGCCACCAAGACCTTCTGTCGTGGCGATGCGCACCAAATACACTCCGGCGGTCAAATGGGAAATGTCAATAATTTCTTCAGAAGTAAATTGCGCTACTTGTTGGCCCAGGAGGTTGCTAATTTTTACGGAATCTACGGGAGCGCTACCGTGAAGGGTTATGGTGCCGGTCGTGGGGTTGGGACTTAGCGTAAACGAA
>CAZXDP010000042.1:0-22890 GCA_964639255.1 uncultured Flavobacteriaceae bacterium | reverse complement strand
CTTGAAAACTGTTGACCTTCACGGGTCCGGGGGTTCGAATCCCTCTTTCTCCGCTCTAATAGCCCGTAGCTGAATGGTTACGGGCTTTTTTATTTTAGGGGCATTGCGTTCATTATTTCTTTTACGCATTCGAACTACCGTCTGGTCCAGACTAATTTGTAAAACTACAGCAGCACCCTTTTATTCACAATCATATAGACTTTGTGATAAAATTGCCATAGATATTTTGACTCTGTGCATCAAAGCCAGCATCTTATACTTGTCCAAGGCTAGAAAGACTTACTCGAGCCCTCCTATATATTTTCTTACATTTTTCTATTAAATAGAATTTCCTTTGCCATAATTGATATTCTTTTTAATACTTTAGCGAGCGAAAATTTTTAAATATTCTATTGCCCATAATTCTTTCTCACCTATCACACTTAAAATGAAATCCAACTTACTTATACTATTTATACTAACTATTGGCGTTACATCCTATTCACAAGATTCTAAACTAAGTTTTGAATTAAATTATCCTATTCCAATTGATGAAAATTATGTAGGTGATTATTTTACCGGTATAATCGATTTTGGTATTGATTACCGATTCATAGATGCAAGCCCCGTAGAACTAGGAGCATCTTTTAATGGTGGAATTTTAACTACGGGTTCGGACTTTAGCAACGGCTCTCGCGACTTCAAGATAACTTCGTACCTCATTCAACCTAGAATATTTGGAGAGCTTATTTTAGAGGGCATGGAAAAGTTTCGTCCCAGTGTCGGTTTGGGCTACACGCTTATAATTTTTCAGGCTTCAATAGCCGATTCGGCAAGCAATGAGCCAGCAGGCTTCAACGTTAATTTGGGTCTTTCGTACGATCTGTTTGACAATCTTTTTGTTCAAGCCCAATACGATTTTGTCAAACTAAGTGCTGGACTTAGCGATGAGGAATCGAAGATAACGTACAACACAAACGTGAACCTTCTTAAAATCGGACTTGGATACCGCATTTAATTATGCCTTACACTATTGCTCCCGCTTCCCAATTTTTTTTTTATCCTATTACAAAGTGGTGTGCATAGAATTTTACCGTATCGATATAGGTATTAAGAAGAAAACAATATCACCGAGCTATATGCCCTGTTTAAAATGCTTTAGCATCAATGAATCAAAAAACTCATATAGAGTACATACATAAATGTTTAATTTAAATTTAAAAACGATGATTAAAAAAACAACGAAAGTGATGGCCGTAGCATTCGCTGCAGCTATGCTATTAACATCTTGTTATTCTTACACCAGCGTAGTTGGAAACGGAGCTCAAGGAAACAGTCAAACTACTAAATGGAATCACTATGTAGTTTATGGTTTGGCGCCAGTTGGAGTTTCAGACTCAAAACAAATGGCTGATGGAGCAGAGAATTATACAGTCCATACAAGACAATCGTTTGTTAATGGATTAGTTTCTGCACTAACATTCGGAATCTATACGCCAACTACTACTACCGTTACCAAGTAACAATCAACGAAGAGGGTTTGCCACATTAGGATAAACCCTCTTTATATACATTCTATGAAGAAACTACTTTTTTATATTTCATTGGTTCTCTCAATACTGTTGCTATTCAATATTATTGCTATTTTGGCAACCGATTTTAACCGCCTTACGGAATATGGTTACGGCTATTTGGTTGGGAAAATTATTTTGTTTTTATTATTCGGTGTTATCGTGGTTGTCACTAGAAAGTATCGTACCAAACCTAAGCAGACTCTCTAACGAATAGCGTTCATTTAAAGTACAATATTGTATTGTGATTTTTACTTCACAATTTCAAAAACGCAGCTCCTTTTTTTAAAGGACTCAAGGTTATTTCATTCCCCCTCTTAGCCCCTTCTTGTTGTTTGTTTTCCATCGAATAAAGACGATTCCCCAAATTTTTTTAAATATTAATTATTTTACCGTTATTTGGGGAGGTCTCCCTATTAAAAAAAACAATTTATGCGAATCCTGCTTTTCCTTTCGATGCTCGGTCTTTTTGCCGCGTGCAGTAGCACCGATGATAGCGACACCGCTTCCAGCCGTAATTTGAGCGTAACCGTAAATTTTGTGAATCATAATTCGGCTATGATACGTTGGACCGATTCGCAGGATGGCGGACTCTATAACATCCTTTTGAATGGAAACGAGGTAGCCACGAACCTAGCGAGTAGGGAATATGAGATTACCGGTCTCGAAAGCGAAACAGCTTATTCGGGAATTGTAAAAACCTTGGGCAATGGCCCTCAAATTTCAGTGAATTTCAACTTTACGACCACCGCTCGTGAGCTAAAAACATACAACGACGATATTATTTTGGCCTCGCAACAAGATGTAGATGTTTTTGGCAGTGAAGGGTATCAAAAAATAAATGGCACCCTTACCATAAGAGGAAGCAACGCTCCCATTACTAGCCTCTTGCCCTTGCAAAGCCTGGTAGAAGTAGAAGAACACCTGTGGATGGCCAACTTGGATATAACCGATTTGCGTGGGTTGGAGAATTTAGAGGTGGTTAAGCAGAATTTAGGCATAGGTGGATGTCCAAAACTTCAAGATATAAACAAGCTTGAGTCGTTAACACGCGTAGAAGGGTATATAAGCCTTGCTAATATGCCAATTAGCGATTTATCGTTGGTGAACCGTCTGCAGGGGTTTGATGGCCAAATTTTTTTATATCAGCTAAATGAAATAGAACACTTAGATATTCTTAATGATAATCCCTTTATTGAAGGAATCTCAATACAAGACAACCCAAATTTGAGGAGCATTGGCGGTTTTAGAAACACTAGCGAAGTAGGTTATTTAAATATCTATCATAATCTCGTACTGGAAACCGTAGAACTGGAAGGCTTAACGAAATGCACCGATGGTATCTCTCTTGAGGAAAATAGTATGGCAGGGAATATTTCCTTCCCAAGCCTTCAAGAAACCAACTCTTTGTATATTCAAAATAATGCCTCACTTCGTAACTTAGATGGCTTCGCCTCGGTTCGATCGATTCCGTCAGCATTACTTATATGGAATAATGATATTTTGGAAAATATAAAGGCGCTATCGGAAGTGCAGCATATTACTGAAGTTTCGTTCATAAATAATCCTGAGTTGCAAAACTTACAAGGGCTTTCTTCTTTAGAACGGGCAACTATTTTTACGATTATTGCTAATTACAATTTACAATCGCTGGATGGGTTGGAGAACGTAACCACGGTAGAGGGAGATTTTGAGATATATGATAACCCACTTCAAGATTTTTGCGCTATAAGCACCTTGGTCACTTCGGGGGGGATCCAAGGGGAGCTTATCATAGAACGTAATTGGTATAATCCTACAGTACAAGATTTTATAGACGGCAATTGTAGCTTGTAAACCTATTCCCTATCCCTTAAAAAGGCACACAATTTATCTAGAGCTCGGGCTCTATGGCTGACTTGGCCTTTCTCCTCTTGCGACATTTCGGCAAAAGTACGTTGCTCTCCGTCAGGCTGAAAAATAGGATCGTAGCCAAACCCCATATTTCCTCTTGGCTCGTCTATAATGCGTCCCTCACAAATGCCTTCAAAAATTTCCTCGGCTCCATTCAGGCAAAGCGCCATTACGGTTTTAAAGCGGGCAGCTCGGTCGTTTTTACCTTTAAGATTTGCGAGCACCTTATCCATATTGGCCGAATCATTTTTTTCCTGGCCAGCATACCGTGCACTGTACACACCGGGCGCATCGTCTAGCGCCGTAATTTCAAGACCGGTATCATCTGCAAAGCAATTATAGCCAAAGCGGTCCCGCACGTACCTTGCTTTTAACAAGGCGTTGCCCGAAATCGTATCGGCCGTCTCTGGTATTTCCGCTACGCAACCAATAGCGTGTAGGTCCCATAGTTCGATGTACGAGGGCATCATAGCCTTAACCTCTTCAAACTTATTCTTGTTATGTGTCGCAAATACCAATTTCATATAGCAAAATATTTTATTTCACAGAATGCAGCGCCACGCGGTTTCCTTCGCTATCGATAAAAACCGCCATATAGCCGTGCTCTTCGCTAATCTGGGTTTTGGGTTGGTATATTTTGCCGCCCGCCTCCTCGACGCGGTCCAACTCATTTTGAACATCTTCAGAATAAAAATAGACCAGAGCCCCCTCTTTACTGGGAATATAACTTTCTTGTTCTACCAAGGTACCTGTGGCGCCCGGTGCCTCCATTCCGGCAGCAGGAAACCAGCCCATTTTAAAACCGCCGAAAGTGACAGGTGTTATAGTAATGGCAAATACTGTTTCGTAGAATGTAATGGCTCTATCCATATTCGAAACGGGTATCTCGATCCAGGCAAACGTATTGTGCTTCATGGCTGTTAAATTTGAATGGGATTTTCCGAAGGAAAAGTTACGAATTTTTCGCTTCATAATACCGGGCGATAATCTCTTCGGAACTTTTTATCGTCCTCTGCATCCACTGCATTTCAATATCGAGCTTCTCATCTTCTGAAAGCTTCCAAGGCACCGTTGTCTGCTTTAGCTTGGTCACTACATGCTGTAGGATAATCGCTGCCGATACTGAAATGTTCAGGCTTTCGGTAAAACCGTACATGGGTATCTTCAAAAAACCATCGGCCGCATTCAGCACGCTTTGGCTAAGGCCTTCGCTCTCCTTTCCGAAGAAAAAGGCGCTTTTTCGGGTCACGTCGAACTCGTGCAGCACTTGGGAATCATTATGGGGGGTGGTGGCGATAAGTTGGTAACCATCTTTTCGAAGCTGTTGCATGCATTCCGTAATGGTATCGTATCGATGCAGACTTACCCATTTTTGGGCACCCATGGCTATCTCCTTGTCAACACGCTTGCCCAGCTTCTCCTCTACCACATGCAAATCCTGGATCCCAAATACATCGCAGGTACGCATTACCGCACTGGTGTTGTGCAGCTGGTATACATCTTCGGTCACCACGGTAAAATGGCGTGTGCGCTTGGCCAATATTTCTTGGAACAAGGCCTTTCTACGATCGGTTAAATAGGTTTGCAGGTATTGAAACAATTGTAAATCCAAGTGAAATAAGTATTTTTAACAGGACGAAGATAAAAAAAAGCGACCAATGAAGATTGCAGTGCTAACCGGCGCGGGAGTGAGCGCCGAAAGCGGATTGAAAACATTTAGGGATAGCAACGGACTTTGGGAAGGCCACGATGTAATGGAGGTGGCCTCTCCAGAGGGTTTTGCTCGCAACCCAGCACTCGTACTAGATTTTTACAACAAACGCCGTAGGCAATTGCTACAGGTACAGCCCAATGCGGCTCACAACGCCCTCGCCCAACTAGAACAGCAGCACGAGGTACATATTATTACCCAAAATGTGGACGATTTGCACGAACGTGCGGGGAGCACCAACGTGCTTCACCTTCACGGAGAGTTGCTCAAGGTGCGCAGCAGCGGTAACGAGCAGGACATTCGGCATTGGGAAAACGATGTGCAGTTGGGCGATTGCTGTGATGCCGGCCACCAATTGCGGCCCCACGTGGTTTGGTTTGGCGAAATGGTACCCATGATGGAACCTGCCATTTCCATAGTTTCGAATAGCGATGTCGTAATCATCGTAGGGACCTCCATGCAAGTGTACCCGGCCGCCGCACTGGTGCAGTACGCTCCAGAGCGCGCCCAGATATATTTTGTAGATCCCAATCCGTCGATGGGATCTACCAATGGTATGAAGGTATATGCCGAAAAAGCCACCAGCGGTGTACCCAAGGTGGTAGCAGAGCTTATACAAAATGGCTAGCGCTACTTCTTTGGAGAATATACTGAACCGCGCTAGCGCGAGCAGAAGCGACAGATTGAAAGCGGCGCACTGGGTACTCGAAACGCCCAGTGTATTTCCACAATTATTGGAATGCTGTTTTAGCGAAGCAAAACCGCTTTCCATTAAAGCCACTTGGACGCTTGAGTTTGTATGCTTAAAGCGGCTAGACTTGCTCTACCCCCACTTAGACCGATTTATAGAAGGTCTCCCCAACGTAACCGCCCACCAATCCTTACGACCCTTAGCGCATATTTGCGAGTTGTTGGCCGAAAGGTTTTATGCGGAAAGGGATACGCAAATAAGAAATACTTTCTCGCTTCAATTACGGAAACAGATGACCGCTTGCTGTTTCGATTGGCTGCTCACACCCCAGAAGGTAGCTTGCCAAGTGAGGGCAATGACCGCTCTCTATTTTTTAGGAACCGAATTGGAATGGATTCACCCCGAGCTCTGCGCCATTTTAGAGCAAGAAATCCATACTGGAAGTGCCGGTTACCAAGCTAGAGGCAAAAAGATTCTCGCTAAAATCAACCAGCGTAAATTCTGAATTAAGGCCGTAAAAAAGTATCTTTGCCGTTTTAAATTGCTAGCTATGACCAGCCATTCCCTTCGAGCCATCTCACCCATCGACGGACGATATGCCAATAAGACCCAGTCGCTTGTTCCCTATTTTTCCGAGGAAGCGCTCATACGGTACCGTGTTCAAGTAGAGGTAGAATATTTTATTGCACTTGTGGAGCTACCATTACCACAACTGCAAGACTTTGATAGGACTCATTTTGATACGCTTCGGAAACTTTACACCCAATTCACCACCGAAGATGCCGAATCTATTAAAAACACCGAAAAAGTTACCAACCACGATGTAAAGGCAGTTGAATATTTTATCAAAGAGCAATTTGATACGCTCGGTCTGCAGTCGTATAAAGAATTTATTCACTTCGGGCTTACCTCCCAAGACATCAACAATACTGCTATTCCGCTATCTTTAAAGGAAGCGATGGATCAAGTATATGTTCCTCAGTTTCAGGAAGTGGTTGAAAAGCTATCGCAACTGGCCACCGAATGGAGCCAAGTACCTATGCTGGCCCGAACCCATGGTCAACCCGCATCGCCTACGCGATTGGGCAAGGAGATACAGGTTTTTGTAACCCGCCTGGAAGAACAGTCCAACCTTTTAAAAGACACTAAAAATGCCGCCAAATTTGGAGGTGCCACGGGGAATTTCAATGCCCATAAAGTGGCGTATCCAAATATCGATTGGAAGGAATTTGGAACCCAATTTGTTCAGGAAAGATTGGGCTTGCACCACTCCTTCCCCACAACCCAGATTGAGCATTACGACCACATGGCAACCCTCTTCGATTGCCTTAAGCGCATCAACACGATTTTGATAGACCTGGACCGTGATATTTGGACTTATGTATCGATGGATTACTTCAAGCAGAAAATAAAGGAAGGAGAAGTAGGCTCCAGTGCGATGCCCCACAAAGTGAATCCAATTGATTTTGAGAACAGCGAGGGCAATTTGGGTATCGCAAATGCATTGTTTGAACACCTTTCGGCTAAATTACCTATTAGCCGCTTGCAGCGCGACCTTACCGACAGCACAGTACTTAGAAACATTGGTGTACCCATTGGGCATACCCTCATTGGCCTGCAAGCTACCTTGAAAGGCCTCAATAAATTGTTGTTAAACGAAGTCAAGTTCAAGGAGGATTTAGAAAATAATTGGGCGGTCGTGGCAGAAGCCATACAAACCATTTTAAGGCGCGAGGGGTATCCCAATCCGTATGAAACACTCAAGGGCCTCACCCGAACAAACGCGGCTATAACCAAAGATTCCATTGCTTCGTTTATCGAAACGCTCGATGTTTCAGAAGCTGTAAAAAAGGAAATGCGAAGCGTAACACCCGCCAATTATACCGGCATCTAAATTTTCTCGCCCTACCAAAAATGTTCTGAGAAATAAGAAATCCGCGAGGATGCAATGCTCCTCGCGAATTTTTTTCCGAAGCTATCTGGATAATTTTTATTGTGTTTCGCTATTGAAGCTTTCGAACAGTTCGCCAAGACCTGATAGTTTAGAGACATCCATATCGCCACGTTCTATAGAATTCATGAGCTTCACCATTTGGTCTGGTCGCATATCGTCTCCCAGCAGTCGAAATACCGCGAATCCTTTTTCATCGTCGCTGGCAAAAACAATAAGCTCGTCGATGGCATCTTCTTCCCCCACATACTTTAAGGTGGCTCCCCGGTTATTAGAGCCCATCTTCATCAACATTTTGTATTGTTCTTGTTTCAGAATTTCCTTCACGGTTCCCTTTTCGGCCTCATAGCTGGCAGTGTTGTCACTCTTTATGGGAAATGCGACCACATTAATTTTCTTTACAGTGGCCAGTATATCTTTTTCCTCTTGCGTAAAATTGCTGTTTTTTCCTTCCAGCAAGCTCGTTGCGATATCTACCTTTAGGAACTGATCGTCCTCCTGCTTATCGACGAGGTAACGCTGTAACGATTTTTCGTTGCTGCAACTAAATAGGGCGATGAGCGCAATACCAATGGCGGTTACAAATTTTACAAGGTTCATAGCTATTGTTTTTTATCGATGTTCTTAAGTTCTTCGCTACCCGGTACGTTAAGGTCCTTTGTGAGCTTCGAAATTTTCTTGAGATCGATGTTTCCTGTTATGCTCATTATAACAGACATATCCTTACCGTCAATTTTTCCGTCAAGGTGCATAAGCAGTTCGCTCACGTGGTTCTCGCTCTTACCTTCCTTGCTGTAAAACTTGATGTTCTTACCTTCGTCCTTAACACGCATTAACTCTGCGAGCCCGCTGGCCTTAGACACGTAACTGGTAACGGCCTGGTTCATATCTTTCGCTACGGAAGGATTATCGGTAGTGAAGATCTTGATGTTCTCCAAACTGTTTATGAGATCCAAGTATTCCTTGGTTTCGGGATCATTGGAATCTAGGTCCATTTTGCTCAACAATTTGAACATATTTTTGGTAGCTACGAAAGAGGTTACGTCTTTTTTGTCTTCGAACGAGTCGAATGCGCTCTGCGCTTGGGCTACCAATGGCGCAATTAGAATGGCGAGTACTAGGCTAAATTTTTTCATTTCTTTTCGGGTTATAGATTACTTTAATATTTTGTTTTTAGTGATGGTAAATTGATTGATGATGGCCAGTTCTTCGGCGCCCTCATTGAAATTTTCTGAAAGCATCTTCATAGCTTCCTTGGTTTTTTCGAAGGCGGCGAGCGCTTCCCTCTCTTCTGGGGTTAACTCGGGTTGGGTATACACAAACCCTGCGACTCCTATGGCGATTGCCACTGTGGCGGCGATACCGTATCTCCAAAACCGGGTGTGCGCAGTGGGCAACCGAACCTCGCGCTCCGAAACTTCGGTGCGTGCGGCAGAAAGCCCTATAAACAACGGTCGGTAGGCCTCGAGGTGCGAGGGCACGGCTCCGTTCTTGAAATAGGCGCACAAGGTGGCTTCTTCCTCGAGGGTGGTGTTACCCTCGAAATACGCCTCGAGTAGGTGTTCAATGTTAGCTAATTCCATAATTGTACTTTTTAATCAATGCTTCCCGAACGGTTTTACGTGCGCGGGAAAGATTCACACGAATAGCGGTTTCATTACTATCGAGCATTTCGGCAATTTCAGAAAACTCAAACTGCTCTATATCTCGTAACTGAAGTACGATGCGCTGTTGTTCTGGCAGGGTCTCCATAATTTTGAAAACCATAGACACCCCATCGTTCGCTTCTACCTCCCTCTCTACGTTTTGCGAATGCTGAAAGGTATTGTGCACGATTTTCATAGTGCCGGCTTGTTTCGACTTCAGCCTGTCGAGACAATAATTTTTCGTCATGGTAATGGCAAAAGCCTCTGGGTTTTTGTACTTTTCAATATTACTTTTGCCTTTCCACAATTTCAAATATACTTCCTGGACGGCATCTTCTGCTTCATCCTTAGACACCAAGATCCGTTTGGCAAGCCTGTAAAGCTTATCCTTGAAAGGGAGCACGGTTCCTAAAAATTCTTTTTGGTTCATTTTTTGTTGGTCATAGAAAGCATCTAGAGGTATGCTGTTCTATCTTTACGACGAACCACCCCTACATTTGTTACATTTTATTTTATTTTCGCAATACCATTCTATTCCCGAATGAGTTATACAAAAAACCGAATCTATCCCATACTATGAAAAAAAGACCGTTCCTAGCCCTGCTTTTACTCGCTATTTCCATTTCCGCATGTTTTGAAGATAGTGATGACAATCCGCAAATCGCAAGCACGCTGGAAATACAGGATTTTATTTACCGTGGCTTAAATTATTTTTACCTCTATAAGGCCGATACCCCAGAATTGGCGAACGATGCATTTAACAACCAAGGTGACTTGAACAATTTTCTCGACAATTATGAAACGCCCGAGGCACTTTTCGATTTCCTTCTTTCTCCAGTAGATCGTTTCAGTATTTTGGTAGACGATTATATCGAACTGGAAAACGCGCTTAGCGGCGTAAGCGAGAACAACGGAATGGAGTACGGATTGGTACTCTACCCAGACGGTAGCGGAAGGGTCTTTGGTTATGTTCGCTATATCCTGCCCAACAGCGATGCCGCTGCAGCTGGGCTGGAACGCGGTGATATATTTAATACGGTGGATGGGGTGCAACTTACCGATAGCAACTTTTCCGCATTGTTAGCACCTACAACCTACAGCATAGGTTTGGCCACTTTTAATGGGCAGGACATCGTGCCCACGGGAAATAGTGTATCCCTTACCAAGGAACAATATACCGAAAATCCCGTATATATCGCTAAAACCCTTACGGTTGAGGGTCAGAAAATTGGGTATTTAATGTACAATGCTTTTACGCGCAATTTCGATCCGCAGCTAAATGCTGCCTTTGCCCAGTTTAAGGCCGATGGGGTAACTGATGTGATTTTAGACTTACGTTATAATGGAGGTGGTTCGGTGGAAACTGCGAAAGACCTTTCCAGTATGGTAACTGGACAATTTAACAATGAATTGTTTTACAGCGAGATTTGGAACGACGACCGGCAAGATGCCTTTGCCGAGGATGCCTTTTTCGACAGCACTATAAGTACGGGCGAGGCGATTAACAGCTTAAATCTAATGCAGGTATATGTAATTGCTACGCGGCGAACCGCTTCGGCCAGTGAATTGGTGATAAACGGCTTAGACCCTTACATTACTGTTACTCAGGTAGGTGGCACCACGACAGGAAAATTCCAGGCTTCCTTTTTGCTCTACGACGCACCCGCACCTGCATTTTCGCGCGAGTTAGCCAATCCGGCCCATACGTATGCGATGTTGCCGTTGGTTTTCAAAACGGCAAATGCCAATGGTGTAACCGACTTTATAAATGGCCTCCCCCCCGATATTGAAATGACCGAAGATTACAGCAACTTAGGAACCTTAGGCGATATAGACGAACCATTGCTTGCGGCAACCTTAAACCAAATTGTACCGCAACCCGGCCCAGCTCCCTTTAGACAACCCCGTTCTGATATGGAAGAAATTTCCGGCAGTGAGGCTCAAGATCCCCTTAATGGAATTATGATCGCAGAACAATAAACGAACACCCGGGAGATTACTCCCGGGTTTTCCTTTCTTTTATAATTCTAAAATGAAAATGTAAATCCTATCCGCGCATTTCTGCCTTGTGTTTGGAATCGGTAAATTTCCTCATATTCAGCATCTAAAATATTGGAGAGTCCTGCAAAAAGGGTAATGTTCTCTGTGGCATCTAAGGATGCGGTAAATTCCAAGAGATTGAAACTGCTTAAGGTAACGGTTTCGGTTTCAAAGGTATTGGGATTGAAAAAACGATCGCCCCGCTCGCCAACATATTGATAGGTTAGCCCCAAGCGGGCGTTTGGCTTCAATCGGTACGTTAATGCCGCGTTTGCCTTGTGTTCTGGAATACGAAGCGCAAATCGCTCATCGGCCTGGGTGTTTGTATAATTGGCGGTAATTTGCCATTTAGGCCCAAATGCTTTCATCACTTCTATCTCCACACCGCTACTTTCAAATTGAGTGTCGATATTTTGGTATTGCGATATAAACAAGTCTGGATCTATCGTAACAAAATCGATAAAGTTTTCTTCATTCCGGTTGAAATATACCACACTAAAACGGAAATCGGCACCTCGTGATAGTTCAAAGCCGCCTTCAATAGTCCTGTTCTCCTCCGGCTCTAAGTCTTCGTTTCCATAAAGCGGGTCATACAATTGAAACAGCGACGGAGTAATGTAAGCCGTACTGTAGCTGGCCAAGAATTTTAGGTTGTGCTGCCCAATTGGGATGGAGTACGACGGATTTACATTATACACCACGTGGGTGCCATAATCGCTATGGATATTCAAACGGCCGCCCACGTTCAAGCTCAATCCAAAATTCGAAGTATATACCACGTTGAGATAAGGATCGATAATATCAAAATTGGCGGTATCATCGGTTACCTCCTGTACGAAATTGGTTTCCCCAAATGGCACTGAGAAGGAATTAAAACTGCTGAAGTTCCCGTTCAACCCTAGCAAGACAGTCCAGTTTGTGCTCACTTGGTGATTTAGGTATGTATCGAAGGTATAGGCCCGGCTATCGAATTTGGAGGGAAAATCTGAGGTAATTTGCCGCTCAATCCAAGTATAACTATCATTGAAAACATAGGTACCCTTCTTGTATTTCCAAGTAAAATTGCCTCCTGTCTTTAGTTGGTCGGTTATGCTTCGATTATCGGCATCGGTATAGTCGAAATTATCAAAATCGGCCTTAAATGTATTGAAGCTGAAAAATTGCGATACGGATATTCGCTCGTTAATTTTGTATCCTACCTGCACCCTACCGTCGTATCGGTTAAAGATGTCAGCTTCGAACGGAGCCTCCCCTTCTGGGGCCGCTACCGCCGAAAGTCCGTCGGTATAGGTATTTGTAAATTGTGCATTGTAAAAAAGGCCGCCTAGCGTTCCGTTTACCGTTGCAAAATTGGTAAAGGTTTCGGCATCGAACTGGCTCTCTCCGGCGGGTTTGTTACTTCCCACCACCGATGAAAAGGTAGCTGCTATCGGTTTCTTCGCAGCTTTTTTCGTAGTAATATTAATTACGGCAGTGGCCGCACCGCTACCATAGAGTACGCTGCTAGCGCCTTTTATAATTTCAATTTCCGCAACCGTGGTAAGGGGAACCAACCGCAAGTCGTAATCGTTCGCAATTTGCGAGGGATCGTTCATTTGCACCCCGTCTACCATAATTACAACCTGTCTGTTTCTACCGCCGCGAACATAGTACGATAGATTTTGTCCTGCGTTGCTACGTGCTCCGTTAATTTCAATACCGGCCACCTCGTTGAGCACTTCAGCCACAGATTTTCCAGCATTGCGCTCGAGGGTTTCTTCAGAAATTTTCGTAATTACCTTACCGCTGTTTTTTCGCGCCAAGGGCATTTTGGTATCTAGTACCACCGAATCCAATTTTTGAAACGGTTCTTGTTGGGCAAATAAAATTCCCCAAGTGCCTATACATAGGCCAATGAAAATAGTTTTTTTCATTTTAAACAATTTAAAACGAAATAGAAGGAAGATTGAGCACCATAGGTAGGCCGCCAAATAATCTCAACTTTTATCCCGAAAGTTTGACATAAATTTTTGAAAATTGGCAGGTCTCCTGGCTCGCCTGGCGTGCACCTTCCCATTTGCAATGAGCAAACAGTGGTTTAAAGTGGCACAATACCAACCTCGTGGGGTGGGTAAGGCTTACAGTTGCGGGAACAGCTTCGGTCTCTCACCGAATTCCCTTTTCAGCACAACACCGCGAAGCGATGCTGTACACCAAATTTCAATCGCGAAGATACTTTTTTTTCGCAAAGTCATCCTTATAGCATACTATTTTTGGCATCCATAACACCCAAAAAGTATTCTATCTTAAAAATCTTGTTTGAAATATAGTTTAAACGCTATTTTTGAACATGCAAAAATTCTATTTTCTATCCTTCTTATATTTTTTTTTAGCTTGCAAGGAAACCTCCAACAAGCCTCCCACAGTCGAAAAGGCCACCGCTTCTGTTACCTTGCGTTATGCCAACGGTTTCTCTGTCACACAACGGGATGGGTATAAAGAACTCACCATAACCAATCCGTGGCCGGGAGCCGAGACAAATTTTCGATATGCCCTGGTGCCGAAAGGAAATTCTATAAAACCTCCCGAGGCATACGATGCCATTGTAGAGGTTCCTATTTCAGAAATTGTCGTTACATCGACCACACACGTACCCTCCCTAGAGATGCTGGATGTAGGTAGCGCGCTCACAGGATTTCCCAACCTAGACCATATCTCTTCTGAAGCCACACGTAAGCGAATTGCCGATGGGGAAATCAAGGAACTGGGCCAAAATGAATCCATCAATACCGAAGTGCTCATCGAACTTTCGCCCGATGCCGTCGTGACCTTTGCCGTGGAAGGTGACAATAAAACAGTACAAACCATACAAAAAACGGGGATTCCTGTATTGTACAACGCAGATTGGACCGAAACACATCCATTAGGGAAAGCCGAATGGATCAAGTTCTTTGGCGTATTGTTTGAAAAGGAAAAAGAGGCCGATAGCTTGTTCAACGTCATAGAAACAAGTTATAGGGAGGCCAAGAAATTGGCGCAGTCTGCGACAAAGCATCCCACTGTTTTGGCGGGAGCTATGTACAAAGATGTATGGTACCTGCCGCAGGGCGATAGCTGGGCAGCACAATTTATAGCCGATGCTAATGCCAATTACCTTTGGAGTGACACCCAGGGTACCGGTAGCCTATCGCTCAATTTGGAATCGGTTTTGGAAAAGGGACAAAATGCCGACTACTGGATTGCGCCGGGACAATTCGAATCGTTAGCACAGTTGCGTAAGGCGCATCCCGTGTATGCCGAGTTCCGGGCGTTACAGGAAAATAGAGTATACAATTATACTTTAAGAAAAGGCGAAACTGGGGGGCTGCTCTATTACGAGATAGCGCCCAATAGACCCGATTGGGTATTGCGAGACCTTATTTCCATTTTTCATCCAGAGCTCCTACCCGACCATTCTCTGTATTTTTTCAGTATTTTACGTTAATGCAAACATCCCGTTCATATAAAAAAACGTTCGCGGTATTAGCCATTCTTTTTATAATAGCCTTTTTGTTGAACATAGGCTTAGGTTCGGTTGCTGTGCCCCTGAAAGCTGTTATAAGCTCCCTGCTAGGCCTACAACCGGAAAAGGAATCTTGGCGGTTTATCGTTTTGGAATATAGATTGCCAAAGGCCATAACAGCCATATGTGCTGGCGGCGGATTGGCAGTCTCGGGACTTTTAATGCAAACACTCTTTCGCAATCCGCTGGCTGGGCCCTTTGTACTTGGTCTTTCCAGTGGCGCAAGTTTAGGAGTGGCCCTGCTTATTTTGGGGGCAGGAGCTTTTGGCGGTTTCCTTTCGAGCGCGTTGCTTAGCCAGTGGAGCCTGGTAATAGCCTCGGCCCTCGGTAGTTTTTTGGTCCTCTTGGCAGTATTGGCAGTAACCTTTCGCGTAAAAGATACGATGGCTATCTTAATTATAGGCCTTATGTTCGGAAGCGTTACCGCCGCAGTAGTCGCCGTCTTATCGTATTTCAGCAATGCCGAAAAATTGCAACAATACATTTTTTGGAGTTTTGGAAGCTTGGGAAATCAGTCTTGGGCAGGGGTTTTGGTGCTATCGGCTTGTACCGTTTTGGGAATAGCAATGAGCATTCTGTGCATTAAATCGCTTAATGCCCTGTTACTGGGCGAAAATTACGCTAAAAGTATGGGGCTGCGTCTTAAGCAAACCACACTTGCAGTTATACTAGCTACCAGCATATTAACTGGAAGCGTAACCGCATTTGCAGGTCCCATTGCATTTGTAGGGCTTGCCGTACCGCACTTAACCCGTCAATTTTTCCAAACGTCCAACCACGCCGTACTTTTGCCCGCCGTATTGCTAAGTGGAGCCATCCTTTTGCTGCTTTGCGATACCTTTGCCCAATTGCCGCATAGTGAATATACCTTACCTATTAATGCAATTACCTCCTTAATTGGTGCGCCGGTGGTGATATGGTTATTGGTTAGAAAACGAAAACTATTCTTTTAATGAATGTACAACACCCACAATCGGTACTTTCAGTATGCGACCTTTCTGTCGGCTACACGCTCCGTAGTGGAGCATCATCGATAGCTAGTGGCATATCGTTCTCCTTAGAAGTTGGTCGCCTAGTCGGATTGGTAGGAGCCAATGGTATTGGTAAATCAACCTTATTGAGAACCTTATCTGGCATGCAAAAACCACTGGCCGGCTCTATACTGCTTAACGGTAAACCGCTTCCTTCCTTCCCTGCATTTGAGCTTGCCAATCAATTGAGTGTTGTCCTTACCGAACCGCCCGCCTCAAAAAACCTCACCGTACTGGAACTGGTTTCGCTAGGTCGGCAGCCCTATACCAACTGGATGGGCACACTCACCACTACCGATAAGAGAGCTGTGTTGGATGCGCTCGACGCAACCGAAACCAGATCGCTGGCAGACCGAAAGTGCTTCGAGCTAAGTGATGGACAGCTACAACGTGTGGCGATTGCCCGTGCCTTGGCGCAGGACACGCCATTGATACTACTGGACGAACCTACTACCCATTTGGATTTGTACCATCGAGCGTATGTACTCAAATTACTGAAGAAACTAACTTCGGAAAAGAAAAAAACAATACTTTTTTCCACACACGAGATCGATTTGGCGATTCAATTGGCAGACGCTATGTTGGTAATGGTACCAGAGCAAACCTACTTTGGCGAACCGTGCCAACTTATTGAAAACGGTAGTTTCGATTCATTATTTCCGAAGGAAACTATCGATTTCGATAAAAAATCCGGTCGATTTTCCATTAAGAAATAAGACAGCGGTCTTTCTTTTTAAAGTACGTATAGTTACATTTGGAGTGCATTGCTTTCACCGCATAACAATTAAAAAACCCGACTCCTGTGAATGAAGTTTTCTTATTTCTGCTCCTAGCCGCTATATGTCTTTTGGTAGGCGCATATGTGGGCAACCTATTTGCCCGATTAAAACAAAAGTCTGAAACTGGAAAACTGGAAGAACGAATCGAGTTGCTGAAGCAACAGGAAGATAAACTTCAAGAGCGCTTGCACGCCCTTACCGACGAGCGGGAGAACATTAGAAAGGAAAAGGATTTACTGAACAGTGAGCTGGTGCGGCGCAATGCCGACCTTGACAACTTGCGTGAGAAACTTCAAGAACAAAAAGCCGAAGTAGAGCAATTGCAGGAAAAATTTTCGAAAGAATTTGAAAATCTCGCCAATAAGATACTCGATGAGAAATCGAGCAAATTTACCAAGCAAAATAAGGAAAGCCTGGAAATTTTGCTGAGTCCGCTTCAGGAAAAAATCAAAACCTTTGAAAAGCGCGTCGAGGATACCAATAAGGAAAGCTTGGGCCGGCATAGTGAACTTAAGGAACAGATAAAGCAACTCTCGCAACTAAACCAACAAATGAGCAAGGACGCCGACAATTTGACGAAAGCCCTAAAAGGCGACAGCAAGATGCAAGGTAATTGGGGCGAGTTGATCTTAACGCGGATTCTGGAAAAATCGGGTTTGGAAAAAGACCGCGAATATACCGTACAGGATAGCCATACTACTACCGACGGCAAACGGTTGCAAACCGACGTACTCATACATTTGCCCGATGGCAAGAAAATGATCATCGACAGCAAGGTATCCCTAACCCATTTCGAGCGATTTGTTTCTGAAGAGGATGAATTACAGAAAGAATTGCACTTAAAACAACATATTGCCTCGATTAAACGCCACGTTGAGCAACTAAGCGCCAAAAGTTACCAACATTTACTAGAGGAAAGTCCAGACACGGTTTTTATGTTCATTCCTATCGAACCGGCCTTTGCCATTGCCTCTGCCCACGAGCCCAATCTGTACGAACAGGCGTTCGATAAACAGGTAATAATCGTAACCCCGGCCACATTGTTGGCGGCCTTGCGCTTGGTCGATAATCTTTGGCAGAACGATAGGCAAAAACAGAATGCGCTGGAAATAGCAACTCAAGCCGGCGCCCTGTACGACAGCTTTACCAATCTTACCGATGAGCTAATTAAGGTAGGAAAGCAAATTGGCACTGTGCAAAATAGTTACGAAAGCGCCATGAAAAAACTTACTGGAAAGGGCAATTTGATAAGAAGGGTTGAAAAACTCAAAAAACTGGGGGCAAAGACCAGTAAGAATATCGATGCCAAATTGTTGAAACGTGCAGAAGATGATGAATCCGAAGATTAGGACATCGGGTATTTATATGAAACTAAGACTAGGCGAT
The DNA here is from genome assembly GCA_964639255.1 of uncultured Flavobacteriaceae bacterium. Taxonomy (GTDB): domain Bacteria; phylum Bacteroidota; class Bacteroidia; order Flavobacteriales; family Flavobacteriaceae; genus NZQO01. The sequence continues at coordinate 4,671 of CAZXDP010000042.1, read as the reverse complement.
TGCCATTATTGGGAGTTGTTTAAACTCCAAACAAATCTTTCAAAACTATATTCAGGTATATGAAGCGACTACTTTTTATCATTTTGGGCAGCTTGTTAGCCCTGTATCTTCTCTATTTTGCATTCGTCTACTTTGTGCCATACAGCGAGGGCACGCGTGCCGGGGAGCTCATCAAGTTTAGTTACAAAGGGGTGGTGGTGAAAACTTGGGAAGGAGAAATAAGCCAAGGCATTAGTGGCGCACAGATATTTGAGTTCTCGGTAATGGATCGCGAGAGGGAGGTTATAGAAAAACTCCAGGAATATCAAGGACAGTATGTAAAGTTAACCTATGTAGAACGCTTTGCCACTTTCTTTTTTTGGGGAGATACCAAGTATTTTATAACTGAAGTATCCTTAGAGCAGTCGCCCCATTTCAATCGAAATTAAAAAAGCGACAGTTTCCCGTCGCTTCCCTATTTTATTCAAGGTTTGTTCTAATACTTTATAAACTTTACTACCGTTGCGCTGCTTTCAGAACCAAGCTTGGCCACGTACACTCCTGCTTTTAAGCGACCTGTTGCAATTTTTCTATCGGCACCGATCGATCCGCGTGCTACCTCTTCGCCTAATGCCGAAAAAATTCGGTACGATTCAACAGCCTGATTTCCGGTTACAAATAGATCTCCTTCCGTAGGATTTGGAAAAAGACGTACCGTCAGCTTAGACACATCGGCAGTTCCTGCAACGCCATCGGCGGTAATATTATCTATGTGCAATGTACCGGCAATGGCTTGTCCATTAAAATCGATGTTTTCATTGCTAAGAATTCGAATCTCGCTTACGTCACTGAGCACTTCTTGTATCGTATTTGTGCCTCCCACAAGGGTGAAGTCATTTGCCGTGACGGGAAGGAAAAATATATCCCAATCGGTTTGGGTAGTGGGCAGGGAGATACCATTGGTTGTGGCAATGCGCGTGTTATCGCTACCTCCCTGCAGCGCGATGCGAATGAATAGGTCGTTCGCTCCAGGGTTCTTGGCCAAAAAACTGATTTGGAAGACTCCAGCACCGGCATAATCGCCTGTCCACTCGGCATTATCGTTTTGAATAATGAGCTTGCTCCCGGCTCCAGAGCCGCCAGCGCTTATCTCTTCCAGAAAATTGTCATTGGCTCCCGTAGGCCCTCCCGTAGGAATATTGGTAGGGGGATTGGGCGAATTATTACCGTTGCTCCACCCCTGGATGGTTCCGTCTTCAAAATCGCTGGTGGTACCCACCTGAATTTGCCCTACTGCGCCAAATACAATTCCAAAAGCGCACAGCACACTATAAAATAATTTTCTATCCATAACAAAAAAGGGGTTTCGATTAAACCCCTTTAAGATACTAAATATTTAACAGACAATATCTAAAATTATGTTATTACCTGCTCAAATACATTTTTCTGCGCGCGTAAAGCTCGTAAAATTCGTCGTCCTTTAGGCTATCAATAAAGAGAATGCTCTCGCCGGTGCTCTTCATTTCGGGTCCCAATTGTTTGTTCACATTTGGGAATTTATTGAAGCTAAACACGGGTTGTTTAATAGCATATCCATCTAATTTTGGGTTGAACTCAAAATCGGATAGTTTCTTTTCGCCCAACATAATCTTAGTGGCATAGTTAACATAAGGTTCTCCATAGGCCTTTGCGATGAACGGAACGGTACGCGAGGCCCTTGGGTTGGCTTCAATAATGTACACGTTATCATCCTTGATGGCAAATTGTATATTGATCAAGCCTACAGTATTCAATGCTAGGGCAATTTTCTTAGTGTGATCTTTTATTTGCTGAAGAACCAAATCACCCAAGTTAAAAGGAGGCAGAAGGGCATTCGAGTCGCCTGAATGCACCCCGCAAGGCTCGATGTGCTCCATGATTCCGATGATATAAACATTCTCTCCGTCGCAGATAGCATCAGCCTCTGCCTCGATGGCCCCATCGAGATAGTGATCTAACAGCAGTTTGTTATTGGGTATCTTCCGAAGCAAATCGACCACATGGGCTTCCAATTCCTTTTTGTTGATTACTATTTTCATTCCTTGTCCGCCCAATACGTATGATGGACGTATAAGCAACGGGAAATCCAGTTCGTCTGCTAACGCCAAGGCTTCATCGGTTGTTTCTGCAACACCAAATCGCGGATAGGGAATGTCGTTATCGCGCAATAAGGTGGAAAAGCTTCCGCGATCTTCGGCCAAATCTAGGGCTTTATAACTTGTACCCATAATTTTAATACCGTAACGATCTAGCTTTTCAGCAAGCTTGAGCGCGGTTTGCCCACCCAACTGTACAATGACACCTTCCGGTTTTTCGTGGCGAATGATATCATAAATATGCTCCCAGAAAACAGGTTCGAAATACAATTTATCGGCTACATCAAAATCTGTGGAAACGGTTTCGGGGTTACAGTTAATCATAATGGTTTCATACCCACACTCGGCCGCTGCCAGAACGCCGTGCACACAGCAATAATCGAACTCGATACCTTGTCCAATTCGGTTGGGGCCCGAACCTAAAACGATGATTTTTTTCTTATCGGTAACCTCGCTATCGTTCGCTGTATAACGTTCTCCTTCTGAATTTTGCGTTTCATTTTCAAAGGTAGAATAGTAATACGGGGTTTGCGCAACAAACTCTGCGGCGCACGTATCTACCAACTTGTAGACTCTTTGTATGTTAAGCTCTTCTCTCTTTTTGTACACTTGGCTTTCCAAGCATTTTAGCATGTGGGCTATTTGCCGGTCGCCGTACCCTTTTTGCTTCGCCTCTAGCAACAATTCACGAGGGAGGGTGTCTAAAGTATAGGTAGAGATTTCTTTTTCAAGTAAATAGAGTTCTTCGTACTGGCGCAAGAACCACATATCGATCTTGGTGATCTCATGGATACGACTTAGCGGAATGCCAAGCTGAATCGCATCGTAAATAACGAAAACCCTGTCCCAGCTCGCATTTTGCAGTTTGTCGAGAATTTGATTGTAATCTGTATATCCCTTTCCGTCGGCGCCAATTCCATTCCTCTTTATTTCGAGTGATTGTGTAGCTTTGTGCAATGCTTCCTGGAAAGACCTTCCAATACCCATTACCTCGCCCACCGATTTCATTTGCGGACCTAAAATTCGGTTAGAACCTTCAAATTTATCAAAATTCCATCGCGGAATTTTCACGATCACATAGTCTAACGTGGGCTCAAATAATGCGGAGGTAGTTTTGGTAATTTGGTTATCCAGTTCATCTAGCGTGTAACCCAAGGCCAGCTTGGCGGCAATCTTGGCAATGGGATATCCCGTTGCCTTAGATGCAAGCGCAGAAGAGCGTGATACCCTTGGATTGATTTCTATGGCAATTAAATCTTCTTTTTCGTCTGGACTAATGGCAAACTGCACGTTACACCCTCCCGCAAAATCGCCTATATTGCGCATCATCTTTATCGCCATATCGCGCATACGCTGAAACGCCGTATCGCTAAGGGTCATCGCTGGGGCCACTGTGATGCTGTCTCCCGTATGGATTCCCATAGGATCCATATTTTCTACGGTACAGATTATCACTACGTTATCATTCTTGTCTCGCAACAATTCCAGTTCGTATTCCTTCCAACCGTGCAACGCTTTGTCGATGAGCACTTCATGAATGGGCGAAACCTCAAGACCGTGTGCGAGCGCAGCTTCAAATTCATCTTCAGTTTCCACAAGGGCCGCACCTGCGCCCCCTAAGGTATAGGAAGCTCTAATGAGCAGCGGCAGGCCAAACTCTTGGGCAATTTCCTTACCCTGCAAAATAGATTTCGCTGTTTTGGCAGGCGCTACGGGAATCCCGATGCGTCCCATAAGCTGCTTGAACTCTTCCCTATCCTCCGTAATATTGATTGCGGCAATATCTACGCCTATGAGCTTTACGCCAAAATCATCCCATATGCCCTTTTCATCGGCCTCAATACATAAGTTCAGTGCAGTTTGCCCTCCCATGGTTGGCAATACTGCATCTATTTGGGGATGTTCCTTCAAAATCTTTATGAGCGACTTGGTGGTAAGTGGCAGCAGGTACACGTGGTCTGCCATGGAAGGGTCGGTCATAATGGTTGCCGGATTTGAATTGATGAGAATGGTTTCAATTCCGTCTTCACGAAGTGACCGTAAGGCTTGGGACCCAGAATAATCGAATTCGCAGGCCTGCCCTATTACAATGGGACCAGAACCAATAATTAAAATGGACTTGAGTTGTTCGTTTTTAGGCATGGATTTGTACTTTTTTCAGGTGCCGCAAAATTACGACGCATTAGGGTATAAAAAAAAGGTGCTGTATAGAAACAACACCTTTTTATATATTACTTTTCAACATTATTTTTTGTGACGTGGTTCAGAAGACACAGATAATCGCTTGCGCCCCTTGGCTCTACGGGCAGCCAGGACCTTTCTTCCGTTTACAGTAGCCATACGCTCTCTAAAACCGTGTTTGTTTCTTCTTTTCCTCTTTGATGGCTGAAATGTTCTTTTCATTGTAAATCTGTATTAAAACTTCTGACAAATTTCGTTCTTGGAGACCTCTTCTCAAAGTCGGGTGCAAATATACAATCATTTTTCAGTTTCCCAAACCAGAAAAAGAAAAATTTTTATTTGTTTTTACTACCTTTGTCGGCCCATAAAACAAGCG
>CAZXDP010000041.1:0-23713 GCA_964639255.1 uncultured Flavobacteriaceae bacterium | reverse complement strand
CACTTCTCTCAACCCACCAAATATTATCGCAACTTTTTTCAAGGTTTTTTTGATGCCCTTTTTAAACGATTGAAAAGCACGTATTTGGGCAAAAACTTTTTTTCAGAAGAAAGCTCTCCTTATTTCAAACATAGAAAAAGTCGCTAAATATGCTGGGAGCATTTGTCCCTTTTTGAGCGCATCGCGCCAAAAAAAAACCGGAACAATTTTCCCTCAGGTAGATTTTCAAAAAAATCGGACAACTAATATACTGCAATTTAAATAATTGCACAAGAAACTTAGTTAGTTATTTTCCGCCCGCTGATTCCAGTGCGAAGTAAGGTCCAGATAATCTATAGGGAACGCCGGCTTTTGCCGCACCAATTGGTTCGCCTGGAAAGAGCGCTCCAAGATATCCTCGATAAGGTAATCTTCCTTGTCGTCGAAGGGTCGGTATTCTTCCTTCAAGGAAATATCGAACATACTGGCCGTTGTATTGTACCAAAAGGCCCGCCATCCCGTACGCAATTCCTTTACCAATTCGAATGCCGTTCTGCCGGTTTGCCGATGTATTAGCTTTACCAATATTTGCCCCTCGGTACGGGTGAGCTTCTTCAGTTTTTCGGAAAATTCTTCCTCTATATACTTCTGTACCCGCTTGGTATAGATACGCCGGTGGCTTTTCTTTTCCATTTGCTCTAGCCGTTCGGCCATAGTAGTAAGCCTTTCTGCGGCTAGCTTGGCATAGGGGTATACCTTGCGGGTCTTTCTTCGCAAGATAAGATAGCGGCGCCTATCTTCCTTAGAATTAAATTCGAGCTTATTGAGCAAAACCACCTCATCGAGATCGATAATTTCCCTTGGTATAGTGTCGCCTTCTATAATATAATAAAACGTTTCACTACTATCGGGCTGCATTTCTACATAATCTTCGGTAGTCTGTGCAAAGCCAAACGCACATAGGGCGCACATATATAATAGGATGCAATTCTTTTTCAAAATCAAACGGTTTGTATAAGTATATGCTTCTGCTAAAACCGTTCCAAAATTAAGCAAAATGGTCAGGGTTGCTTCCCAATTAATTAGTAATTTTGAAGGAAAATTGTAAAATATGGCTTCGTCGATACTAACGGAAAAATCAATCTCCTTTTTAGAAAATTACCTTAACAATGCCTCTCCCACGGGCTATGAATGGAACGGCCAGAAATTATGGATGGATTACCTGAAGCCTTATGTGGATGAATTTATAACCGACACCTACGGAACAGCAGTGGCTGTTATCAATCCTGAAGCCGACTACAAGGTGGTGATTGAAGGACATGCAGATGAAATTTCTTGGTATGTTAATTATATAAGTGACAATGGTTTGCTATATGTTATTCGAAACGGAGGTAGTGACCACCAGATAGCTCCTTCTAAAATAGTGGACATCCATACCAACGAAGGCATCAAAAAAGGCGTTTTTGGCTGGCCTGCCATACATACCCGGGACAAATCGAAAGAAGAGGCCCCGAAACCTGAAAACATTTTTATAGATGTTGGCGCCGAAGACAAAGAGGCTGTGGAAAAAATGGGCATCCACGTTGGCTGTGTTATTACCTACCCAGATACCTTTCAGGTTCTCAATGAAAACAAATTTGTGTGCCGCGCGCTCGATAACAGAATGGGGGGATTTATGATCGCCGAGGTGGCGCGCCTACTGCATAAAAATAAAAAGAAATTACCCTTTGGATTATATATCACCAATTCGGTACAAGAAGAAATAGGACTTCGCGGCGCCGAAATGATAGCAGCGCGCATTAAGCCGAACGTGGCCATTGTGACCGATGTGACCCACGATACCACAACTCCGATGATTGAAAAGAAGAAAGAAGGCGAACTGCAAATAGGAAAGGGTCCAGTAATAGCCTATGCGCCTGCTGTACAGCAAAAGCTGCGCGATTTATTGATTGCAACTGCCCAAGCAGAGAACATTCCGTTTCAGCGATCGGCGCTATCCCGTGCCACGGGTACCGACACCGATGCATTTGCCTATAGCAATTGCGGCGTGGCCAGCGCCCTCATTTCGTTGCCATTACGATATATGCATACTACCGTTGAAATGGTGCATCGGGACGATGTGGAGAATATTATAAAGCTTATTTACAATGCCTTGTTGAAAATTAAGGAGGGAGATACCTTCAGTTATTTTGATTAGAATTTGGGAAGTTTTTGGTAATTCGTTAAGAGAAGTATAGCGTTCGAAACCGTATTTTTAGCCTATGCTTCTAAAACCACCACAGGTTAAGAAAATTCTTGAAGATCCCATTAAGGCAGCAGAGCTTGCCAACCTGGTATACGTAACAGATAATAAGCTTACCATTAAACGGCACAAGCACGGCCGCGGGTTTTACTATACCCGCAATGGAGAGAAAATCGTAGATAAGAAATCCATAGCTCGTTTTAAATCGCTCGTAATTCCTCCTGCTTGGCAAGATGTGCGTATTACCCATTTAAAAAATGGTCATCTTCAGGTTGTGGGAAGAGACGATAAAAACCGCAAGCAGTATCGCTACCATCCAGATTGGTCGAAGATTAGAAATCAAACCAAATTTTTCAAGATGGCATCCTTTGGTACCATCTTACCCCAAATGCGCGCCCAGATTGAAAAAGATCTCACACTGAAACGAATGGGAAAGCGAAAGTGCCTCGCCTTGGTGCTGCGGCTAATGGAAGAAACACATATTCGTATTGGCAATGATTATTATGCCAAGAAGAACCGCACCTACGGACTTTCCACCTTGCGCACCAAACATCTTAAGGTTGCCGATGGAGGTATTCGTTTCAAATTTACAGGGAAAAAGGGAAAGAAGCACGAGGTGCCCGTGGAAGATAAAAAACTTCAGAAGCTAGTGCTACAATGCGAGGATATTCCAGGATGGGAGCTGTTTCAATATTATGATGAAAATGGAAACCACCATACAATTGACAGTGGCATGGTGAACGATTACATTCAGGAGCTGAGTGGTGACCTCTTTTCAGCAAAGGATTTCAGAACGTGGGCAGCCAGTAAATTGTTTTTTGAGGAATTGTATCACCTGGGAAATGCCGATACAAAAAAAGAACGTCAAAAAAACATTATAAAGGCTTACGACAAGGCTGCCCAAGGTCTTGGAAATACCCGTGCCATATGCAAAAAGTACTATGTACACCCCGTACTGTGCGAAAAATATGAAGATGGTAGTATGACACGTTATTTTCAGAAATTGGAAACAGACCCACCGGAAGATCTACACCTCTCCCATACGGAATCTGTGCTTTTGCTAATTCTGAAGGAATTTGAAATCACCCTGAAGTAAGTAACGAGAGCCATTCCTTAGATACCGACCTAGCCACTTGGTTTTATTTTTTCATCTGCGTGAAATACCGTTTCGCTTCCGCAACCACTTTTGGCGCCAATAAGAGTGTGGCCGTCATCGTAGGTATGGCCATCAACGCAAAGAAAGTATCAATCAAGTTGATCATCAAACTCAAAGAGGTCGTGGCACCCAGCAGAATGCTCGCGATATAAAGATAGTTGTAATAATATTTGTATTTCGACCCAAAAAGAAACGCCATGCATTTGGTGCCATAATAAGAATAGGAAAAAAGTGAGGATATGCTGAATACGGCAATACACAGAAGAAGGGCGTACTTTCCAATGCCCGGCATTGTATCTTGAAATGCACGGGCTGTTAAGGTAACCCCATCCGCATCGGTGGTTTGCCAAACATTGGTCACTAAAATGGCGAGTGCCGTGAGGGTACAAATAATTAAGGTATCGATAGCGGGCCCTAGCATCGCCACCAGTCCTTCGCGCACGGGTTCACTGGTCTTCGCGGCTCCGTGTGCCATGGGAGCCGTTCCAATTCCCGCCTCATTGCTAAAAGCGCCACGACGAATGCCCAATAAAATGAGACCTCCCAACATTCCACCTAAAAATGCATCCCCTTCATAAAACGAAGCAGAAAACGCATCGGTAAAAATCAACTTTATATAATGAGGCACTTCAGTACTATGGGCGCCCAATATCCATAAAACCATTAAAAAATAAAGCCCTACCATAGCGGGTACCAAGCGCGTGGCGGTTTTGCTTATACGCGACAAACCTCCCAAGATAACCGCAGAGGTGATGATGGCCAAAGTAATGCCTATCCCTAGGTCGCTACTGAAGCCAGTATAGAGACCCGAAGGTTTTAGTAGGATATCATTTATTGCCTGGGTTAACTGATTAACGTTGAAAACTGGCAATGCCCCTACCAAGCCCGCTACACTAAAAAATAGGGCCAACGGCTTCCATTTGCGGCCCAACCCCTCCACGATAAAGTACATAGGTCCCCCCTGGGCAACGCCTTCGCTGTCCTTTCCTCGATATAATACCGCCAAGGTAGCGGTAAAAAATTTCGTAGACATACCAATAACTGCGCTCACCCACATCCAGAATACCGCTCCCGGACCTCCAATGGCGATGGCCACGGCTACACCCGCAATATTTCCCATACCTACCGTTGCAGAAAGGGCGGTTGTCAAAGCCTGAAAGTGGCTAATCTCTCCTGCATCATCCTTATTGTCATACTTCCCACGAAGTACCGAAAGGGCATGACCCAAGTACCGAAAGGGCAAGAAACGAATCCTAAGAAGAAGGTAGAGCCCTCCACCAGTCAATAAGATTAGCAACGGCAATCCCCAAGCGATGGAAGCTAATTTGGCAATGGTATCTTCAAAATAATTCAAAAGGCAATTACATTAGGCATCGTCACGAAAATAGTGTTTAAATTTTTATAAATAACCTATAAATTGTTTCTTGCAACTCTATATGAAATGCTTTGCGCTGGTTTTTCTACTTCTTTCCTCGGGCTTGGTTTACTGCCAGAGGGACACGATAGCCCCTGCTAAAACGAGGGCCATACTTACTCCAGAGATTGCAGTAGGCATCACAGCCGCTTCAAATTCCTTTTTCCCAGAAAGATCGCTTCAAAAACAGATTGGCATCAACCTAGGGTGGGAACATGATTATACCACGAATACCTGGGCACAAATGTTGAAAGCTCCTAGAACTGGAATCTCATTCGCTTTTACCGATTTTGGTAATCGCGAAAATCTTGGCTATGCACTCACCGCTATGCCTTTCATCGAGTTTAATGCGATGCATAGCAATCGACTGAAACTTCAAATAGGTACAGGTCCGTCCTATTTCACCACGAAATACGATTCTATTAGCAACCCGAACAACAAAGCGGTAACCACCCAAATTACTTGGTCTTTTAAACTGTTCGGTTTGTACCAATTTTCATTCGACAAAACTGTAAATTGGCGCTTGGGATTGGGATACTTCCATCATTCCAACGGACATACCCGATTGCCCAACCACGGGTTCAACTCGTTCTTGCTCGTTGTTTCTGGAGATCTCCCGTTGCATGCTTCGTATTCAGAAAGAAGGGTAGACAGCTATGTGCATAGTAGCCTTACTACCAAGTATTCCTTTAGCGAGACTCGTTACGGACTTGGTTTCAATGTGCTCACTAGGGCTTTTAATAACCGCACCGAAGTACATACCATAGCCACGGAAACCGGATGGGTATACAACCAAATTTTTAAGGTAGGCATAGGATTGTATTATCGCTTCTATCGGGGGTATTACGATTATATAAAGGGTAACGAATCGCTCGTACAAGACGGGAGGGAGTTCGATCATTTTAAAAACAATCCTCTATGGTATGCCTCAAATATTGGAGTAACGACCCAAGGGGAGTTGTTATTGAACCACATTGGCATTAGTCTTCAACTGGGCTTCAACCTATACAAACCCGCGTATAGGCTAGATTGGAGACTCAACCAAGGCTGGTTTTATGTGCCTCGGGAGTTTCCTGAGCAGAGTAACGTGGTGCTAGGGGAATATACTACGAAGTATTGGTTCAAACGGCTGGTGTCGTCTCGACTCGGGCTGAAATATTATATTATTGGCACCCAAAAAATGCCCGAACACAACTTATATGTTGGTTGCTTTATAAATTCAAATTTGGGTCAGGCCGATTTTTCAGAAATAAGCCTTGGTTATATACACAGCTTTAATTTTCGCAAAAAAAAATAGGGCGCCGCAGTATCATGGGGCGCCCTATTTTGGCTAATTCAAATACTCTTTATTTTGCCAAGACGAGCCTGTGGGTGGCCGAAGCGTTTTGAGAAGTAATTCGAATTATATACATACCATTGGCCATTCCGCTAAAGTCCAACTGGGTATCACCAGGTCCGGTGCGGAAATCCTTCACAATTTTACCAGAGCCCATTTCCATCACGGTAATTTGAATATCGGTTCCAAATTCCTGTGGAATGGCTGCAGTGGCGACTCCCTTAGAAGGATTTGGATAAACGATAACGCCTGTTTCCACGGCCGTTATATCTTCGATATCCAACAGAATTTCCTGTGCTTCGTAGGCACCGATATCCCTTATATCACCAAATACCGGTTGGTTTATTTGATCGTCGAACAAATCTGCCGGATTTCCAGCATTGTACGCCGGTGATGCTTCCAGTAACTGGTGCGTAAAGGTGAGTCCACCATTGTCCTGCAGCGGTCCAACCATTGGGTCTACTTCTTCCAAATCATTATCGGCTTCGGGGAACGCTCCCAAATCGTCCGTACCAATAAGATTGTAATCATTGGAGGTAAACACACCCGATACATCGGTTCCGCCGGTTCCAGAGCTATTTAGGGCCACCAGAGTATTGGTAAGCGACGTGGTCGTGATGCTTTCAATTCCCCCGCCATTGGCTAGGGCATCGTTATTAGCAATGGTTACGGCATCAAATTCGGCAGTGGCACCGTTATTATAAACACCACCCCCCGCACCATTAGCGGTATTGGTGGAAATAGTACTAACGGCTACAGTGAGTTCACCATCGGGACCATTGTGAATGGCACCACCGCTACTCGTAGCTCCCGATGCAATATTGTTCGACAGTGTAGTGTTGGAAACGTTTACAATTCCGCCGTTATTGAAAATACCAGCGCCCCCGTCGTCTACATTGGTTCCGAAGGTAAGATTATCACTTAGGGTTGTTTCCGAAACACTCATCTCCGTCCCGCTTTGGTTCCATAAGCCGCCGCCTTCGCGCGCTGCTTCGTTGCCGCTAATCACACTTGTTAAAATGCTAATGGTCGCATTATTCCCGGTCACGTGAAGCCCCCCGCCGTTTCCTGGAGCTGGGGTACCTGCGGAACCGTTTACGTCATTCTCCACCATTTCTGAACTGGTAAAGGTAAGCGCTCCTTCGATGAGCTCAATGGCACCTCCTGCCCTATTGGCCGAATTTGTTTGGAAGGATGCGTCGGTTATGGTAACATCGCCATCGGTACTGAAAAGTCCTCCTCCTGATCCCGACGCGCCCGTCGCCATGTTTCCGATAAATTCGGTCGTATTGATGATGTCTATGGTGCCTCCATTGTTGAACACACCGCCACCACCGTTATCGGCTTCATCGCCTTCGGCAATATTCCCAACGATGGAAACCCCGTCGAGTTGCATCAAGCCCGTACCATTCCAATAGGCACCTCCTTCAGAAGCAGCCGTATTGCTGCTGGCACTACCGCCAACGATTACCGAATCTCCGGGACCGGTAATGTGAAGTGCCCCTCCATTTCCTGGCGCTGCTGAAGCGACATTATTGTCGAATTCCACATTGTCTAACGTAAGGGTGTTGCCCGCTACCGAGTTGTCCTCAATGCCGCCACCAGCTCTATTGGCCGTATTGGCAGTAAAGATAGAATTGCTCACGGTTAAGACTCCCTCGTCGTTCAGGATTCCGCCTCCTGAACCAGAAGCTCCTGTCGCCGTATTGTAAAGGAAGAAGGCATTTTCAACCTGAAGGGTTCCCCCAGCGTTGAACAATCCGCCACCCCCTTGGTTGGCATCGTCGCCACCGGCCGAATTATCGGTAAGGTCCACATCATCAATGATCATGGTTCCCGTTCCGTTCCAAAAGCCGCCACCTTCCGCAGCTGCGATATTATTCGAAGCGGTTCCACCGGTGATCATAGCATCGCCAGCACCGGTTATATGCAGTGCTCCTCCATTTCCAGGCGCCGAAGCCGCACTGTTACTGTCAAAATCAGAATCGGTTATGGTGAGCATATTCCCTGCAACGGAATTGTCTTCAATGGCACCCCCTGCGCGTGCCGCAGTATTGCCATTAAATTGCGATGTTGCCACGGTAAGGCTTCCACCGTCGTTCAAAATTCCACCACCAGAGCCAGAAGTTCCGTCGGCTATATTGTTGTTGAAAGTCGCATTCGCCACGGAAAGTGTTCCTCCCGCATTAAAGAGCGCACCGCCACCTTGATCTGCCGCAGACCCGCTGGCCGTATTAGCATCGAAGGTCATTCCGTCAACGGTCATTGTTCCTGTACCATTCCATAGTGCACCTCCTTCGGCAGAAGCGGTATTGCCGTTGGCCGAACCACCCGTTACGATTGCGTCGCCTTCGCCGGTTATGTGTAAACCACCCCCATTTCCGGGAGCGGAGGCGGTACTGTTGTTGGTAAAGCTGACATTGGTTAAGGTCAACACACTTCCCGCAACCGAGTTATCCTCGATTCCACCACCAGCTCTCACAGACGTATTACCGTTCACTTCGGTATCGCTGACAGTGAGCGTTCCCTGGTCGTTCAAAATTCCTCCTCCAGAACCGGCATCGCCGTTGGCTATATTGTTTGAAATGATGGCATTTAAAACCTCCAAGGTTCCCCCGGCGTTGAATATTCCACCACCACCCTGGTCGGCATTATCACCCCCAGCAGTGTTAGCATCTATCGTGGTACCGTCTACGGTCATGGTTCCAGAACCGTTCCATAGACCACCGCCTTCCGCAAAGGCAAAGTTTCCGTTAACCGTACCTCCCGTAATGGAGGCAATTCCAGGACCCGTAATATGCAAACCGCCCCCGTTTCCTGGTACATTTCCAACGGAATTGTTATCAAGATTCACCTCTTCCAACGTAACACTTCCAACCGTTCCCGTTGCGTTATCTTCTATCCCGCCACCAGCGCGTTTCGCAGTGTTGTTTGCTATCGTACTATTGGTTGCAGTAATGCTTCCTCCATCTACATTGAGGATTCCACCACCTGAACCAGAAGCGCCGTCGGCGTCATTATTGGTGATTTGGGTATCATTCTCAACAAATACGGTACCTCCATTGTTGAAAATACCCCCACCACCATTGGTAGCATCGGCCCCACTGGCTGAGTTGTTATTTATAGTTACGCCTGAAACTGTCAAGGTACTTCCAGTTTGGTTCCATAAACCACCTCCTTCTAGGGCAGCGTTATTGCCCGACACCGAGCCGCCTGCCCAGGAGACTGTAGCAACACCGCTAACGTGGAGTCCGCCACCATTTCCAGGTGCGGGAGTACCGGCCGTACCATCAACATTGTTCATATCTAGCGTACTGTTGAGGGCACTTAGCGTACCATCGATGATTTCAATACCCCCCCCGGCACGGTTGGCTGCATTGTTATCTATCGAACTACCGGAAAGTACCAGCCCTCCATTGGTCGATAAAATGCCACCACCAGAACCCGCAGCACCGTTGGCGCTGTTGTTCTGTACAGTCGAAGTGAAAAGGCCGAGGTCACCCCCATTGTTGAAAATACCGCCCCCACCATTATCTGCTGCATCACCGCTGGCGGTATTCAATTCAATCATCGCATCGGTAACGGTCATTACGCTACCCACTTGATTCCATAACGCGCCGCCTTCGCTGGCCGCTACGTTGGCAGAATAGGTACCGCCGTTTATAACGATTGTAGCTTCTCCACTCACGTGAAGGGCTCCACCGTTGCCCGGATTTGGAGTACCTGCCGTACCGTTTACATCATTAATACTTACAAAAGCTGTGTTGAGGGTCAAGGAACCATCGATAATCTCGATACCTCCACCCGCGCGGTTAGCAGCATTTTGAACGATAGAAGCTTCTGTAATGGTCACACTACCATCGGTGCTGAAGATTCCCCCACCGGAACCAGATGTTCCATCGGCGAGATTGCCCAAAAGTGTCATACCGGAAGTTACCTCTAACGTACCTCCGTTGTTGAAAATTCCACCGCCTCCATTGTCGGCAGCGTCACCGCTCGCAATATTGTTGGTAATAGGCGTTGCATTTACGGTTAAGGTGCCGGTACCGTTCCAAAGACCTCCACCTTCAGAAGCAGCTATATTTCCATCTACCGTTCCGTCTGTAAAAGTGGTATTGGCGCTTCCCGTAATGTGCAAACCGCCTCCATTTCCGGGTGCAGCGGTAGCTGGGGAAACCCCGGCATTATTAGTGTTTAGAGTTGTTCCTGAAACAACTAAGTCACCTTCTATCAATTCAATTCCACCACCGGCGCGATTGGCGCGGTTATTAGTAACGATTGCATCGGTAATGGTAACAGTTCCATCTGTACTGAAAATTCCGCCGCCAGAGCCAGAGGCTCCGTCTGCAATATTGTCTGTAATTTCGGTGGTGGGGAGAATGTCGAGCGTACCTCCATTGTTGAAGATTCCGCCGCCGCCGTTGTCGGCCCCGTCGCCACTGGCTATGTTGTTAGTAATGGGTGTAGCATCTACAGTCATAACGCCTGTTCCATTCCAGAGTCCGCCACCTTCAGAGGCAGCTACGTTATTATTGACCGTTCCGCCCGTTATGGTTGCATTAGCATTACCGGTAATATGAAGTCCGCCACCATTTCCGGGTGCGGCTGTTGCGGGGGCAACCCCGGCGTTGTTATCGTTTAAGGTCACATTGGTTAGGGAAAGCGAACCGTCGATGAGCTCCAATCCCCCACCGGCCCTGTTGGCGCGATTATCGGTCATGATAACTTCGGTAAGCGTAACCGAACCATCGGTACTGAAAATTCCACCGCCCGAACCAGAGGTTCCATTGGCGATATTGCGCACAATATTGGTTCCACTTGCCACGGTCAAGGTGCCCCCATTGTTGAAGATACCTCCACCACCGTTGGTAGCGTCATTACCAGTTGCCGTATTTTGGTCGATAAATGTATTCGGAAAGAAGCTCCCACCTCCTACGATTTCCATGGTACCAGCGTTGTTCCAAAGTCCTCCGCCTTCCGAAGCAGCCGAATTCAGGAAAATGATTCCGTTTACGGTCACATTTGCGGCGTTCCCGGTAACGTGCAAGCCACCACCGTTACCGGGGTTTGGCGTACCGCCAGTAGCCGTACCGCTTACATCGTTCAAGATAAGTTGTAGGTCGATCAAATTTGCCGTTCCATCTATAATTTCAATGCCACCACCGGCACGGTTGGCACCGTTAGAGGTCAATGCGGCTTGGTTAATGTTCAAGGTTCCATCTGTACTCAAGATTGCACCCCCCGATCCTGAAATTCCCGTAGCCATATTTCCGAAGATATCGGCAAAAGAATCTACCGTCATCGTACCGCCATTGTTGAAAAGCGCTCCCCCGCCTTGATCGGCGGCATCGCCCGTGGCTTCATTGTTGCTCAATTCGGTATCCGATCCGGTTACGAGCATGGTACCCGAGCCGTTCCAGAGTCCGCCCCCTTCTACGGCCGTATTGTTTTGCACTATACAGTTAGTAAAGGTTGAATTTCCTGCACCGCTCACGTGGAAAGCGCCTCCATTTCCTGGGGCGCTGCCGCCTTGGGCCAGGTTAAATCGAAATGTGGCATCTGTGATATCGCTGGCATCGGGCGAATTGGTTTCAATGGCACCACCTGCCCTAAAGGCCGTATTGTTCAAAAAGGTAGAACCGCTTACCGTAAGGCTTCCACCTAGATCGACTGTGAGCGCTCCTCCGCTACCACTAGCGGTATTGGTCGCCTCGTTGCCATTGAAAGTGGAGTTGGTTACCGTAAGGTTTACGTTTCGGGTGAGCAGGGCGCCACCGCCTACGGTTCCGTTGGAAGAATTGTTCAAAAATTCGCAATTCGCAACTTCAAAGGAGGTCATATCGATAGCTGCAACGGCACCGCCGTTGTTAGCTTCGGAAAAATTCTGAAAGGTAATGCCTTCTATACGGCCATTCGTGCCAGCATTAAAAATTATGGCACGCTCGTTACCATTGCCACCGCCTTCAATCACGGTATTGCCCGTTCCGTTACCGGTAATCACTACATCGTCGCTACTGGTTATTTGTCCAGAAGTGAGGGAAATGGTAAAATTGGCACTGAATGTTATGGTGTTTGGAGCAGGATCTGCATTGGCTTGGGCAACGGCATCACGCAGGGATCCCGGGCCATTGTCGGCGTTGTTGGTTACCACAATTTGGGCAAGGGAAATTGCCGAAGTAAGCAACATGGAAACTAATAAAAAATAGTTTCGGGTAATTTTCTTTCTCATAAATTGAAATGTTTGGTTAGACAAAATGCCGAGCGTGGGGAGAAATTCGGCGGAATACATTAAAATTTACGAAGGCTTTAAGAACTTGGATTGTTAAGAGTTTCACAAAATTATTGATTAACAGCATCTTAACATTGTATGCGCGCCATTTTAAAAGGCGGCAAAATCCTTGAAACGGCTTGTGCGAACGATTGAGAGAGAATTAGAATCGATTTATCAATAGTAGTAACGTTTTTCACTTACCATAACTTTAACGGTAAATTCAAAACGGTAAATGTGAAGATTACGCCAAACGGTTGTTAAAGGGAAGTAAGAAGTTTCTCTACGTTTTGCTCTATTCTGTGGTGAATATCATCTAACGGGGCTTTTTGGAAATCCTCCCCGGTAATATTTTCGTACAGCTCGATGTACCGTTCTGAAACAGTGCTCACAAATGCATCAGTCATTTCAGGCACCTGCTGTCCTGGCTTGCCTTGAAATCCGTTTTGGATAAGCCACTGGCGCACAAATTCTTTGGAAAGCTGTTTTTGCGGTTGGCCATTTTGCTGTCGCTCCTCATAACCTTCGGCATAGAAATAACGGGAAGAATCTGGGGTGTGTATCTCATCAATAAGGACAATCTTACCTTCCTTGGTTTTCCCAAATTCGTATTTGGTATCGACAAGTATCAAACCTCTTTCGGCAGCCATTTCGCTTCCGCGCTGAAACAGTTTGCGGGTATATTCCTCCAATACTTCATATTCCTCTTGGGCCACGATGCCTCTTTTCAAGATGTCTTCCTTGGAAATATCCTCATCGTGCTCCCCAGCCTCTGCCTTGGTGGCAGGAGTGATGATGGGCTGCGGAAACCTATCGTTTTCTTTCATTCCCTCCGGAAGGGGTATACCGCACAATTGCCGCTTGCCCGCATGATACTCCCGCGCCGCATGACCACTTAGATAACCGCGTATGACCATCTCTACCTTGTAGGGTTCGCAGGCGTGGCCCACAGCGACGTTGGGGTCTGGTGTGGCCAACAGCCAATTAGGAACCAGATCTTCCGTGGCGCGCATCATTTTGGTTGCAATTTGGTTTAAAATTTGTCCCTTATACGGAATTCCCTTTGGCATCACTACATCGAACGCACTCAATCGATCCGTAGCGATCATTACCATAAGATCGTTTTCTAAGGTATATACCTCACGCACCTTACCGCGATAGACGCTTTTCTGTTTTGGAAAATTAAAATGGGTTTCGGTAATGGTGTTTTTCATGGCAATTGCGATATCGAGCTACTGAAGAAAAGTAGCACTTTATAAATTTATTTTTCTAATCTACGTTTTCGATGGCTTTGTAGGCGGCGATGACTTCCTTCACCAAACGGTGACGAATTACGTCCTTATCATCTAGGTAAATCATCCCGACGCCCTTCACATCTTTCAGCACCAACAGTGCTTCTTTCAAACCTGAGATAACTCGTCTTGGGAGATCTATCTGGCCTGGATCGCCGGTAACCATAAACTTGGCATTGCGCCCCATTCTGGTAAGGAACATTTTCATTTGCGCGTGGGTGGTGTTCTGCGCTTCATCTAATATTACAAAGGCATTGTCGAGCGTGCGGCCACGCATAAAGGCCAAGGGTGCAATTTGGATAACGCCCTTTTCGATATAGGTCTCTAGCTTTTCGTGCGGAATCATATCCCGAAGTGCATCATACAGCGGCTGCATATAGGGATCGAGCTTCTCCTTTAAATCACCGGGCAAGAAACCGAGGTTCTCGCCAGCTTCCACCGCAGGGCGGGTTAAAATAATTCTACGTACCTGCTTTTCCTTGAGCGCCTTCACCGCCAAAGCCACTCCTGTGTATGTTTTTCCGGTACCCGCTGGGCCTACGGCAAACACCATGTCGTTCTTCGTCATAAGATCGACAAGTTTGCGCTGGTTGGCGGTTTGGGCCTTTATCAACTTACCGCTTACACCGTGCACCAGTACATCGCCAGAACTTACAGGCGTATCGTAGTCTTCTTTGCTCGCGCTGGTAAGGACGCGTTCTATTACGTTTTCATCCAGTTTATTGTACTTCGCAAAATGCTCTAGGAGCATGGTAATTCGAGTATCGAACTCCTCTAGAACCTCTTCGTCGCCATATGCCTTCAGTTTACTGCCCCTGGCAACGATTTTCAATTTTGGGAAATATTGCTTCAGAAGGTCAATGTTGGCGTTCTGGAGCCCAAAGAAATCGCGCGGGCTAATTTCGGTCAATTCGATGATGAGTTCGTTCAAAAGCAGGAATGTTTATAAGATTTCGTACTAAGTGTAAATATAGTTTTTCCAATGGTAAAAGTACCTTATTTTTGTGTGAACAGTTTCAACAAAATATCAACAATCCTGTATGCCCATTATTACCCTTACGACCGATTTTGGGGAGAAAGATCACTTTGCCGGTGCGGTAAAGGGGGCCATCTACAGCGAACTGGAGAACGTAAAAATTGTTGATATTTCCCATAGCATTTCCCCCTTTCACACTACCGAGGCTGCGTATGTCGTTCAAAACGCCTACCGAAGCTTTCCCCGGGGCACCGTACATATAGTGGGGATAGATAGCGAACTGAACCCAGAAAATAGGCACATCGCAGTGTATTTGGACGGGCATTATTTTGTTTGCGCCGACAATGGCATTATTTCGATGCTCGCTTCTGAAATTAAACCAGAAAAGATCGTAGAGATCAATATTCACGATCGCATAGAATCTAATTTTCCCGTTCTCGATGTATTCGTAAAGGTGGCCTGCCATTTGGCACGCGGTGGCACCTTAGAAGTAATTGGCAAACCCACGACCCAACTACGGCAAATTACCGGTATTAGACCCGTGATCAATAGTGAGAACACCCAAATAATTGGCAATGTTATTTATATAGATAATTATGGAAACGTGGTGAGCAACATTACCAAATCGCTTTTTGAGGAAGTGGGCCGTAGTCGCGAGTTTACCATAACTGCGCGAAGAGCCACATTTAAAACAATTCATAAGCATTATAGCGATGCCATCAACTTTAATCTTCCGCCCGACCGCAGGGAGGAAGATGGGAAAAAATTGGCTTTATGGAACTCATCGAACTATCTGGAACTCGCCATTTACAAGAGCAATCCGTCTACCGTGGGAAGCGCTTCCACACTATTTGGTTTGGAATACCGTGATACGGTTACCGTCAATTTTCATTAGGTTTGCACTTTAAGAAACAATTATGTTTACACGAATCGTAAAAATGGAATTCAAATCTTCGGAAATACCTTCCTTCCTGTCCCATTTTCAGGAAGTGAAGCAGCACATCCGAAATTTTCCGGGTTGCCAATTCCTTGAGCTGTATCGGGATAAAAACGATAGCACAATCTTTTTTACCTATAGCCGTTGGGAGACAGAAGCGCATTTGGATGCATATCGGCATAGCGAACTGTTTGGTAAGGTATGGCGGGCCACGAAGGAAAAATTTCAAAAAAAGGCCCAAGCTTGGAGTGTTGACACCCTCCATCGATTGGATTAGCAGCTACTCATTGGCTGCTTTGAAAATCTGGCAATACACTTTACATATAGAGATAAAAAACAACGTATCCCCATGGTGGCGATCATAAAAAAAGAGATCACAGCATTTTTTTCAAGTACTATTGGCTATCTGGTCATTGGACTCTTCTTGGTAATCAATGGATTGTTTCTTTGGGTTTTCCCCGGCGAATACAACATTTTTGATTCGGGGTTTGCAGACCTCGCTCCTTTCTTCGAATTGGCACCATGGATTTTTCTCTTTCTTATTCCCGCCGTAACCATGCGCGCCTTTAGCGAAGAGCTGCGCCTTGGCACTTTGGAACTCTTATTTACAAAACCCCTATCACTGTTCGATCTCGTTCTAGGAAAATACCTGGCCTCGTTGGTGCTGCTCGTTATAGCCCTTGTTCCCACAATGCTCTATATCTACACAATTTCAGCATTGGGAAATCCTACGGGTAACTTAGATAGTGGCAGTACGGTAGGGTCGTATATTGGACTTTTGCTGCTCGCTGCGGCCTATACCGCGATTGGCATCTTTGCCTCCACACTTTCTGAAAACCAAATAGTTGCATTTTTAACGGCGGTGCTGCTCAGCTTTTTTCTATACTATGGTTTTGAGGGAATTGCCGAACTCGGAACCCCGGGATGGATAGAGCAGTTAGGCATGAGACACCATTACAACAGTGTGGCACGTGGCGTATTGGACACGAGGGATGTAGTCTATTTTGTTAGCGTAGCGGGAGTTTTCTTATCAGCCACTGTGTTCAAACTTCAAAGACAGCGCCAATGAAACGTACTACCTCTACTTATCGCTTCGTAGCCGTGCTGTTTGGGTTGGTTTTGCTGAATATACTCAGCGCAACCATATACGAACGCATCGATCTCACCGAAGACCAACGGTATACACTTTCCGAAACATCGAAAGACATATTGGGTCCTGTGGAATCACCTCTTTCCATCGATGTTTTCCTTGAAGGGAGCTTGCCTTCGGAATTTAGGAGACTTAGAAATGAAACGGCACAATTGCTGGAAGAATTCAAGACTGTTAATCCAAACTTGAATGTTACGTTTATCGATCCATTGGAGGTTGAGGATGCCCAAGGCCTTCAGCAAGAATTTGTACAGCGCAATATGGCGGGCGCACAGGTGGAAGTGCGCGAAGGCGGACGCATTACTACGGAGACAGTGTTTCCGTGGGCATTAGCCTCATATAAGGGTAGGACGGTTAAAATTCCCTTGCTGAAAAACCAGTTGGGAGCCACTACCGAAGAACGCGTAAACAGTTCCCTCCAAAATCTGGAATATGCATTCACCGATGCCTTCAATAAATTGGTAACACCCAAGAGCAAGAAAATTGCCATTTTAAAAGGAAACGGACAATTGGGCGACCGCTACATTGCCGACTTTTTGCGGACCGTAGGTGAGTACTACCACATCGCACCCTTCACGCTAGACTCAGCGCAAACAGCGCCGCAAAGAACATTGGAACAATTGCAGGAGTTTGATTTGGTCGTATCGGCAAAGCCATCGGAACCTTTTAGCGATAACGAGAAATATATTTTGGATCAATATACCATGCAGGGCGGCGCATCGCTTTGGCTTGTGGATGGCTCCCATATGCAGCGCGATCCGCAAACGGGGTTATTGTTCGCCTTTGGTCTAGACCTAAACCTAACCGATTTCTTCTTTAAGTACGGCGTTCGGGTAAACACCAATTTGGTAAAGGACCTCTACTCTGCCCCTATTCTATTGGCAAGTGGCGAGAATCGAGAGGCCCAATACAATAGATATCCGTGGTTTTACTTTCCGTTATCGACTAGCGCCAGCGATCATCCCGTGGTGACCAATATGGAAGCCGTAAAATTTGAATATGCGAGCGCCATAGACACACTGCCCAATGGCATCGAAAAAACTATTTTGCTCTCCACCTCTCCATTGAGCCAGCAAATGGGCTTGCCCCAAGAATTAGATATGGATGTGGAGATACCAAAGAACCTACGCATTGTAAATGAAGGCCCCAGTGCAAACGAGTTTACAGCCGGTGAGCTACCCTTAGCCGTACTGCTTGAGGGTTCGTTTGCCTCGGTCTATACCAATAGGTTAAAACCATTTTCTCTCAATGCGCCTAGGGAAACCTCGTTACCCACCAAAATGATGGTGGTTAGTGATGGCGATGTAATCAAAAATCAGTTGGATCAGGATAGCCCCCTGGAGCTCGGTTTCGACAAATGGACAGGTACGTTTTATGGCAACAAGGAATTCTTGCTCAACTCGGTAAATTATCTATTGGACGACCGCGGACTTATAAACATTCGCACCAAGGAAATTGCCGTGGCGTTTCTAGATATGCCCAAAACCGCACAAGAGCGTACGAAATGGCAATTGCTCAACCTATTGCTACCGTTGGCGTTACTGCTTCTTTTCGGTCTGCTGTTCCAGTACGTGCGAAGGCGCAGGTACGCTCGCTAACTGTTAATAAGTTAGTTTTTCGAAACGTGCTATTTGGAATATCTTTGTGGGTACTACCGAAGAGAATTCGGTACTAACTAATTCAACTTATTCCTGCAAATTAGAGCGCATGAAATTCATTGTATCGAGTTCTTACTTACTAAAGCAACTGCAAGTATTGGGTGGCATTATTAACAACAACAACACCCTTCCCATATTAGATAATTTTCTGTTTGAGCTGGATGGTACCTCGCTTACGGTTTCAGCTTCCGATCTTGAGACGACAATCTCCTCAAAACTGGAAGTAGATAGCAGCGAAACGGGCGATGTGTGTATACCGGCTCGGCTGTTGCTGGACACATTGAAAACATTCCCAGAGCAACCGCTAACTTTTACCGTTGCCGATAACAACACCGTTGAAATTAGCAGCAACCACGGGAAGTACGCCCTGGCTTACGCCAGCAGCGACGACTTTCCCAAGGCAGTAGAGCTTCAAGATCCTTCGGCGACCACCGTACAGGGCGATATCCTGGCGACGGCCATTAGCAAGACCATTTTTGCCAGTGGCAATGACGACCTTCGTCCGGTAATGAGTGGTGTGTTCTTTCAATTTTCTACAGACAACCTTACCTTCGTGGCCACCGATGCCCATAAATTGGTAAAATACACTCGAGAGGATGTAACCGCGTCGCAAACCGCAGAGTTCATTATGCCGAAGAAACCGCTCAACCTGCTCAAGAGCATTCTGGCAGGGAGCGAAGAAGACGTTACCATCGAGTATAACGATAGCAATGCCAAGTTTATCTTCGAGAATACCCAAATGGTATGCCGACTCATCGATGGAAAGTATCCTAATTATGAGGCGGTCATCCCGAAGGAAAACCCAAACCAGCTTACCATAGACCGCAACCAGTTTTTAAACAGCGTGCGCCGGGTGAGCATTTTCAGCAATAAGACTACCCATCAAATACGGTTGAAAATTGCAGGGGCCGAATTGAATATTTCTGCCGAGGACGTAGACTACAGCAACAAAGCCGAAGAACGCCTTACCTGCGATTACCGGGGTGATGATATGCAAATTGGCTTCAACTCTCGTTTCCTGACGGAAATGTTGAATAATCTTACAAGCGATGAAGTTTCCCTTGAGATGAGCCTTCCCAATCGTGCAGGAATCCTTACGCCCGTTGATGGCCTTGACGAGGGCGAACAGGTAACCATGCTCGTAATGCCGGTGATGCTCAATAATTAAAAGCTATTTTATAAAATGAAAAGACCCGCCTTGTAGCGGGTTTTTTTATGGGATATTTAAACCTTAGCTAGCTGATAAACCGAATGGTCAAAAAATAGGTAGGCGATTCGCCATTGCTGGCCTTAACGGCATTGATCACCGGAATGACAAACCCTAAGATACAAAGTGCGATGAGCATCAAGATGCCCAAGCCCAACAATAATATGGCCGGAATGCTGATGATGGTGAACAGTATCAAGCTAATCTGAAAGTTCACGATGGCCTTGCCGTGCTCGTCCATACCCACCACTTTATCTTTCTGGGTGAGCCAAATTATAAGGGGAACAATAAGTCCGCCAAAACCTGTTACGTAATACAGCAATTGGGTAAGGTGGGTAACCACCAACAATTGGGTATCGGTTCTTTTCTCGGTGTGATTAATTACTTCCATTTTTTGATTGATTGATTGATGTTGATTAAAAAATTCGAAATAGCCACGTAGCAACTAGATAAGCGATTACCGCCACCCCAACAAATAGCAACAAAGGTATGAGGAGCTGTTTCAAGCCAGGGTCTTGTTCCGTTTCGTTATCCTTTTCCACGTTTTTAAAATGTTTATGATGCCTATTAGACTGAATTTTACCAAATTCGTTACACTTCTTTAGCTTCGTTAAAGTTATGGTAAACTTTAGCAGATGAATTGGTTGGCAGCTTTCGGCTGAGTAACTTTAGGTAAAATCAATAATAATGCTGAAGAAAATCCTACTCCTACCGCTTCTATTCCTATCGCTTATCTCCTGCAAGCAAATTGCGGGCGAAATAAAAGCCGAACCAGATTTGGAAGCGCCAGAGGTTGGGTACCAACCCACCACGGTACAGACCGCTGTTGGTCCGTTAACCCTCGCGGCTCCCTACGCAACCGAGTCTACCGCGAAAATATCAAAATTAACCGAGTGGCCTGAAGGACAGCTCCCCAAGGCCCCTCCAGGATTTACGGTTACCAAGTATGCCCATGGTTTTGACAATCCACGTTGGACGTATATCGCCCCAAACAACGATATTTTCGTGGTTGAAAGCAACAAGAAAAACAGCGCGAACCGCATTACCATACTTCGCGACCAGAATAATGATGGTACTTTCGAGATAAGGGAAACTTTTTTGGAAAATCTAAATTTACCCTTTGGCATGCTCGTGGTGGACAATTACTTCTACGTTGCCAATACCGATGGGCTCTATCGTTATCCGTATCAGGCTGGGCAAACCAACCTTAACGATGTGCAAGGTGAAAAAATTAAAACCCTCCCCGCAGGCGGCTATAACAATCACTGGACGCGCAACATCATATCAAATGAAGCCAAGGACAAGATTTATATTTCGGTAGGCTCTGCCAGCAATGTGGGTGAATATGGGTTGGAAGAGGAAATACGACGGGCCAACATTCTAGAAGTGAATCTGGACGGTTCGGGCGAGATTATATATGCAGATGGACTCCGTAATCCAGTGGGTATGGACTGGAATCCGTTTACGGGTGAGCTTTGGACCGCGGTGAACGAACGCGATAAATTGGGCGATAACCTAGTGCCAGATTATATCACTAGCGTACAGAAAGGCGGCTATTACGGTTGGCCCTACTCTTATTTCGGGCAAATTCGAGACCCCAGGTGGCTTCATGCAAATGTGGATTCATTGGTGCAACAAGCCATTGTTCCCGATGTTGCCACAGGCAATCACACCGCGTCATTAGGGTTTACTTTTTACGATGCCAATGCGTTTCCAGAAATGTATAAAAATGGAGCTTTCGTGGGTCAGCACGGTTCTTGGAACCGAAAAAACTTTTCAGGCTATAAAGTGGTATTTATACCTTTTGAGAATGGAAAACCAACATCAAGTCCAGTCGATTTTCTCACAGGATTCATTGCCGATGGTGACGGCTCTCTAGTATATGGCCGCCCGGTAGGGGTAACCGTGGCCCCAGATGGATCTCTTTTAGTAAACGACGATACAGGCGGCGCTATTTGGAAAGTGAGCTATGACCAATAGGCAGTTCAGGCTCATCAAAAAATATGGTACGGTCATTTTATTGACCGTATTTTTTTATGGAAAGGCCCAAATTTCGGGAACGGTAACTACCGTAGATAAAAACCCAATAAAGGGCGCCGCTGTGTTAGTTGGGGATGAAAAGATCGCTACCACAAATAATAAGGGCATCTTCCTGTTGCCCGCACGGTATCAGGTACCCGTATCGGTCACCATTTCCCATTCAGAATATTTTATTTCCAAAGCGATCATTTCAAGCAACGATCAGGTTTTTCAATTGATTAAAGTTTCAGAAACCAACGAACTCTCCACCGTGCTACTGGCATCTGTCTATAATAGGAAAAGCGGTGTGCTCATCCCAACCCAGACTATCAGGGAAGAACGGCTTCAGCAATTTGACCCTGTGGATATAGTAGACCCCTTAAATCAGACGGAAGGGGTTTATATACAAAGTGGAGCGATAAATACCAATCGCATCACCATTCGGGGGGTGGGGTCCCGCACACTTTTTGGTACCAATAAAATTAGGGCCTACTTCAACGGAATACCAATTACCAATGGTACTGGCACCACGGAGATCGATAGCTATAACGCCGATGCGCTGGCGAGTATCGAAGTGGTAAAAGGTCCCAAGGCCACGCAGTATGGCACCAATTTGGGCGGTACGTTAATTTTGGCTACGAAAAATATGGCGGAGGACACCCTCGAAATTTCAAATGATTTTTCGGTGGGCTCTTTTATGTTGCTGAAAAATAGCGCTTCTGCCATGCTGAAGGAAAACGATTTGTCCCTCTTTATCAATTATGACCATTTGCAGTTGGATGGCTTCCGCGACAATAGCCGATACAACCGAAATAATTATTTGGTTACTTCAAACTATAAACTTAACAAAATATGGACGCTAGGACTGCTCGTGCGGCATACCGATAATTTTACGCAAATACCGAGTTCCTTGGGCGAAACAGCGTTTCAAGAAGACCCCACCCAGGCTGCATTTACCTGGGCACAGGCTATGGGCTTCGAGGAAAACCGTGAAACCTTGACCGGAATTAGTTTAGAAAGTACATTTTCTGACAATTTCAACAACACTACGAGTCTTTTTTATACCTACCTAGATCACTACGAACCTCGACCCTTCAATATCTTGGAGGAGTTTACGCATAGCTATGGTGCCCGGTCCATATTTGCAAAGCAATACGCTGTTCTTGGCAGAAATGCCTCGCTGAGTTTTGGCGGTGAGCTATATATCGACAAGTACCAAGGCCGAATGTTCGAAAATTTATACGAGGAAAATGATGGCAACGGAAGTCTACAAGGTTCATTGTTAAGCAATAACGATGAAACACGGAGACAACTGAATGTTTTTGTAACGACCATAATTCCCTTATCCTCAAAATGGAAAACCGAAGTAGGTTTGAATGTAAACTCCACTAATTATGATTTAGTGGATAATTTCAATACCGGCCAAGCCAATACCAGTGCCGATAGAGATTTTGAAACTATTCTGGCTCCGAATTTCAATCTTCTATATGAACCAACCAACAATTGGGAAGTATTCGGCAATGTGAGCCGTGGGTTCAATTATCCCAGCTTAGAGGAAACCTTAACGCCCGAGGGGGTTGTGAATACCGATATCGGACCCGAAATTGGTTGGAATTACGAGCTAGGGACAACCGCTTCATTTTTTGAAAGGAAACTACAGCTAAGGGCGGCTGCCTATTTAATTTCCATCGCAGATTTGGTGGTGGCTGAACGTGTTGGTAACGATCAATTTGTAGGCCGCAACGCGGGTAAAACCCACAATCGTGGTTTGGAGTTTGGTGCCAATGCCACCTCTAAAATCAGTCCGAAACTAACTGTGTCAGGTTACGCCACCGCCGAATTTAATTTCCATAAATTTATTGATTTTGTGGATGGCGAAGAAGATTTCTCTGGGAATGACCTTACCGGCGTTCCCGATAAAAAAATTGCTGGGGGCCTTGAACTTCAGCATTCATTGGGAATGTATATTTTGGGAAACCTCTTACACGTGGGCCGTCAACCCATTACCGATGCCAACAATCTGTACAGTGATTCGTATACCGTTATCAATGTCAAGGCGGGCTACAGAAAAACGCTATT
>CAZXDP010000040.1:0-24037 GCA_964639255.1 uncultured Flavobacteriaceae bacterium | reverse complement strand
AGGCCCCCGATAGCGATATCGGGGGCCTTTTTTTATGCCGTGGATTGAGGGGCTTGACAATTATAAGTATCTACCTACCTAGGTTCACGACTTTCTTTCAGCGCATTACGTTTCTAATAGGAATAAGAATATTATTCAAAACAGGATACACCTTATTACCAAGCAGTCTTATTGCGCTATTGTAGGTATTCAAAAAATTATATTGTGAACTTTAGGTAGACAGTAGGAAGCGCGTGCTAGTCACCATTTACTAGGAATTGAATAAGGCCCTTACAATGATCTTGATACCGTTAAACAATAAATATACGGTAGTTGCCATACCAAAAATAGCGAGGGGGAATACTATCCATAACGGAATGGTTTCGCGGTTCAAGAATGAAAATGTAAATAAATAGGTAGTAAGAACCAGCAATGGAAGCGCTAACGCCAAACGTTTCAACCCCTTTAACAATAACTGCTTATCGGTATGCTTTTGATTAGGATTTTTCATGGCGATATGCGCTTATAGCGTTTCGAACATTACCGTGTTGCTTCAGAAGTGCTTCAGCTTTATTTTCATCAATCGCCAGTTCGGCCATAATCATTTTAATACCACGGTCTACCAGTTTGTTGTTGCTCAATTGCATATCGACCATTTTGTTCCCTTTTACTTTCCCCATTTGAATCATCGCCGCGGTTGAAATCATATTAAGCACTAATTTTTGCGCCGTGCCCGCCTTCATACGGGAGCTTCCGGTTACGAATTCGGGTCCTACCGTTACCACTAACGGATATTGTGCTATACGAGCCAGCGGACTACCATCGTTACAGGTAATCCCACCCGTAGCAATTCCCTCGTTGTTGCAGGCTTCCAACGCTCCCAAAACGTAGGGTGTAGTGCCAGATGCGGCGATTCCTATCACGAAATCTTTTTTTGAAATGGAATATCGCAGCAAGTCATTCCAGCCTTGATTTTTGGAATCTTCCGCAAATTCGACCGCTTTTCGAATGGCGGTATCTCCGCCTGCTATCAATCCAATAACGAGGTCGTGCGACACGCCAAAGGTAGGAGGGCATTCACTGGCATCTACAATACCCAAGCGACCACTGGTGCCGGCGCCTATATAAAATAGACGACCGCCGTCTTTCAGTTTTTCTGAAACGACCTTGGTTAGTGTTTCAATTTGCGGAAGCGCTTTCTCTACCGCAAACGGGACTGTTTTATCCTCTTGATTGATGTTACGGAGCAACTCGCCTATAGACATTTGCTCTAGATTGTCGTAATGCGAATCGGCTTCGGTGGTTTTTTTGAATTCCATAGTACAAAGGTACATTAGTCTATGCTAACCGAGAACTCATTGAACGGTATACTCTAGGGTAGAAACCTCTGAAATGCGAAAATAGCCCAATGGAAATTCCTCGGGGTTGGTTGTATTTACCAAATTTCCCCGAACCGTTGCGGGCTGGGTCTCAAACGGGCCGCCGCTTTCATCGCTGCCCTGCTGTAAGAGCACAAACATAAAGTCGAAAAATTGCTCATCTACTCCGTATAAGTTGAATGTAACTTGATCTCCTGCCTCCAAATCGTCTACCACGAAAAAACCGAAAATAAGATTACCGTCAAAAAATTCATCATCGAAGGTGTCGTACACATCGCCTTTTTCTGATAATCCTTCAAAAAAATAGAAATTTTCTTCATTGGCCGGATCGGTAAAAAAAGCTTTCAGCTCGATGCTTTCGCCGTCGAATCCGCCATCATCCTTTTGCTCCACAAATTCTAAAGGTGCCACCGTTTGCAGTTGTTCGGTAGCGGTAAATAGTTGCCCATCATAGAGAATATCCAGCGTATATTCGATATCGGGTACAGGAATGAGAGTTCCTGTGTAAATTCCATTTTCGGTGTATGTGAAAGGATAAATTTCACCATTTTCATCGGTTATGGTCACTTCGGCATTGGCTACCACCGGTATTTCGCTGTCGAAAAAGGGAGCCGTGGTGGTAAGTTTCACGATAGCTTGGGCAGAGCCACCTTCCCAAAGATTGATGCTGGCATCTACCACCAATTTCGGTTGTGCTTCGTTTAAATCGACCTCTACCACTTCTTCACACGATGGAAAAAGAAATAGGCAACACGCTAAGAAAAGCCAGTTTTTCATCTCTCTAAAACTTGAAATTATAGGTCACCGCCGGAATAATTCCGAAGATAGACAGTTTTACCGCTTCATTTCTACCAATATCGGTATTTTCCCTAAAAGTTATGGAGGCCGCATTCATTCTATTATAGACATTATAGATGCTAAATACCCATTCGCCTTTCCAGCGTCTACCCGAATCGGGTTTGGGGACCCACGTTGCCGAAAGATCTACATGGTGAAAATCTGGCAAGCGACTGCTATTGCGGGCCTCATACACAGGTACCACAATGTCGTTGTATACATATTGACCGTTTGGAAAGGTAGTTGGTTGGCCTGTTTGGTAAATTAGGTTTGCACCAAAGGACCAGTGGTCGTTCAATTCGTACTGCCCAGTTATACTGATGTCGTGTGTTTTATCCCAAGGCGAGTTATACCACTCTCCATTGTTGATGCCTATTTCGCCTTCGGTACGGCCCGGGGTGCGCTGTTCACTGCGCGAAAGCGTATACGCGATCCAGCCTGTTAGCTTTCCTTCGTTTTTTCGGAACAAAATTTCCAGACCATATGCTCGTGCCTCTCCATTCAGAACAATTTGTTCTACAGCATCATTGGCTATCAAATCTGCATCATCTACATAATCCAATCTATTTTCAACAGTTTTATAGAAACTTTCAACTTCTAGCGAATAGTTATTGAAGGTTTTAAAATACCCCACAGCGACCTGATCTGCCAATTGCGGTTCGATGTATTTTCCGCTGGGCGCATAAATATCGAATGGAGTTGGCGAGGTGGTGTTACTAATAAGGTGAATATATTGTGCCATACGGTTGTAGCTGGCTTTAACCGAAGAGGTTTCGTTAAGTTGATAAGAAATGGCAAGCCTTGGCTCTAAATTGGCGAATGCTTTAATCGTTTCCCCCCGCGAAAAGGAAACCGTATCTATGGGCGTAGCTTTTTGGTAGATATCCAAATCTTCGTTGTAAGTAATGGGATTGTCATTCTCATAAAGATTTAAAGTGTCCTGCCCCAATCGGTTGAAGGTAGAGAATCGAAGTCCCGCCTGAACGGCGAGCCTATCGGTTAGTTCTTTCTCGGCTTCGAAATATATTGCATTTTCAAAGGCATATTTTTGGGTGAGCTTAAACGGATTAATACCAGAGGTGGGTGTGGTAGGATTTATTTCACCAGGATTGAATCTATAGTAAATGCTGTTGAGTCCATAACGAAGCTCTAGTTTATTCGAAATGAAATGAGTAAGATCGTATTTGAGATTAAGATTTTTAATGCCGCTATCGAAATCGAATTCAACAAAACTAAGTTCCAAACCGTAATCGTAGTTAGAATAGATTGCCGTGAGGTTGCTGAAGAGCTTATCTGAAAAAAGATGATTCCATCGTAAGTTGAGTGTGGTATTTCCGAAGACATTGCTGAAACTGTCTGCGATATCAAACACGTCTCTTCCGAAGTACCCCGAGAGAAACAGTTTGTTCTTCGCATTTACCGCGTAGCTAATCTTCGTGTTTACATCGTAGAAATAGGCCACGTTATCATTATCGAACAGCGGAAGGAACAAATGGGCATAGCTGCTGCGCCCGGCTACCAGAAAGGATGCTGTATCTTTTTTTATGGGTCCTTCCAGCAGCAGGCGACCTGCTACCACGCCAATACCACCGTTGGCTTCAAAGCGCTTTTTATTTCCGTCTTTTTGGTAAATATCCAATACTGAAGATACCCTACCGCCAAATCGTGCCGGAATGCCGCCTTTGTAAAGGGTAAGGTCCTTAATGGCATCTGGATTGAATACAGAGAAAAACCCGAACAAATGGTCGCTGCTGAACAAGGTTGCCTCATCTAGCAGAATTAGATTTTGGTCTGCCGCTCCGCCTCGAACGTTGAATCCGCTTGAGCCCTCGCCCGCGCCAGTAACACCTGGCAGCAGTTGTATAGATCGAACCACATCCTTTTCACCCAACACGACTGGAATTTTCTTTATGGTATTGGCAGAAAGCCTGTTCACACTCATCTCTGGCTTGCGGATATTCAGTTTTTCCACATCGGCCTTTACTATGATTTCGTCCAGATCTTCAGTACTTGGCTGCAGTGCCACATCTAGGCTGGTATCGCTAGAGAGCGCTATCGATTTCCGTTGCGTCGCAAAACCGATGCTGCTATAGTATACTTCATGGGTGCCGGCGGGCAAGGTAATAGAGTAATAGCCGTATTCATTCGTAATTGCGCCCGTGTTCAAGGCAGGTATCAAAACATTGACCCCTATGAGGGTTTCGCCGGTTTCGGCCTCGGTAACCGTGCCGCTAAGGGTAACCCTTTCTTGCGAAAAAAGCACTGTGCTCGCGAAAAGGAAAAGGTAAAGGAATGCTCTTTTCAATAGAATTCTTTTTGTAACCTAAAAAAGCCTCCTATTCAAAAGGAGGCTGTACTGTTTATTGTATCGATGCTAAAATATGGTTGAAGGTTTTGCTGGCCCTCATTTGCTCATTTACCCGCTCTACATTGGGCCAATAGTAGCCGCCTATATCTACTGGACTCCCCTGTGCATCGATCAATTCTTGTAAAATGGTTTTTTCTTGTTCACGCAACTTTTGTGCTATGGGTGCAAAACGCTGCTTCAGCGCTTCGCTCTTGTTTTGAGCTGCGAGTGCCTCTGCCCAATACAACGCCAGATAAAAGTGGCTCCCGCGATTATCCAGCTCATTGACCTTTCGAGAAGGCGATTTTTTGTTCTCTAGAAATTGTTCTGTGGCCTCATCGAGCGCTTCTGAAAGCAACAGCGCATTTTCATTCCCATACTTGTCACCTAAATGCTCTAGTGAAACTGCCAGGGCTAAGAATTCGCCCAGGGAATCCCACCTTAGGTGTCCCTCTTCCACAAATTGCTGAACGTGCTTGGGAGCCGAGCCTCCCGCACCGGTTTCAAAAAGTCCGCCGCCATTCATGAGTGGTACAATAGAAAGCATCTTGGCACTGGTGCCAAGTTCCAATATTGGAAATAGGTCGGTTAGGTAATCCCGAAGCACGTTCCCGGTGACCGAAATGGTATTTTCTCCCTTCTTAACGCGTTCTAAGGTATATTGCGTAGCTGCCTTTACAGACATAATTTTAATTTCCAGTCCTTGTGTATCGAGCTGTTTTAAATATGTATTAACTTTTTTAATCAATTCGGCATCGTGGGCGCGTTCGGCATCTAGCCAAAATACGGCGGGCCATCCCGTAGCCTTGGCCCTGCTCACAGCCAATTTTACCCAATCTTGAATAGGCGCATCCTTTACTTGGCACATGCGCCAAATATCGCCTTCAGCAACTTCGTGTTCCAAAACAACGGTACCATTACCATCGATTACCTTTACAGTTCCAGATTTAGGAATTTCAAAAGTTTTGTCGTGTGAGCCATACTCCTCCGCTTTTTGCGCCATGAGGCCCACGTTGGGAACGGTGCCCATGGTGGTAGGATCGAATGCCCCGTGCTCTTTGCAAAAATCGATGGTTTCCTGGTATAGATCGGCATAGCTGCTATCTGGAATAACGGCCTTGGTATCGCGCGTATCACCATTTTTGTCCCACATTTGACCCGAATTTCGAATCATGGCCGGCATAGAGGCATCAATAATTACATCGCTGGGTACATGCAGGTTGGTAATATCCTTATCGCTGTTGACCATCGCGAGGTCGGGATTTTTCTCTCGAATGTTCTCAATTTCGTTCAAAATCTGTTCTCGCTTGGTCTGCGGAAGCTTCCCTATTTCAGAAAGCAAATCTCCAAAGCCATTGTTAACATCAATGCCCAATTCTTCGAAGGTTTCGCCGTACTTGTCGAAGAGTTCAGAAAAATAAACTCGTACCGCGTGGCCGAAGATAATGGGATCGCTCACTTTCATCATGGTTGCCTTCATATGCAACGAGAACAGAACGCCCTTTTTGCGAGCGTCTTCGACTTGATCGCGCAGAAAACGAAGCAATGCATCCTTGCGCATCACGGCCGCATCGATTATTTCACCTTTCTGAATGGGAAATGCCGATTTCAATTCGGTTTCTTGGTTAGCGTCATCGACGTGCACAATACGAACCTCGCCTGCCTCTTGGAAGGTTATAGATCGCTCGGTGTGTCTAAAATCACCGGCTTCCATAGTAGCGACGTGGCTCTTGCTTTCGCTGCTCCAGGCACCCATGCTATGAGGGTTTTTCTTCGCATAATTCTTTACCGCACGGGGTGCGCGCCTATCGCTGTTACCTTCCCTAAGTACGGGATTTACGGCACTTCCCTTTACCTTATCGTATTTGGCCTTAATTTTCTTTTCATCCTCATTTTTTGGCTCATCGGGATAATTGGGCAGGTCGTATCCCTTGCTTTGCAATTCGGCAATGGCTGCATTCAGCTGCGGAATGGACGCACTGATGTTCGGTAGTTTTATGATGTTTGCTTCGGGTGTCTTCGCGAGCTCGCCCAATTCTGCCAACGCATCCTTGACGCGCTGGTCTTCGGAAAGGTATTCTGGAAACTGTGCCAAGATCCTTCCCGCAAGCGAAATGTCGCGCGTCTCTATTTGGATGTGGGACGGGGCGGTGTACGCTTCAATAATGGGTAGGAGGGAATGGGTTGCTAAATAAGGAGCTTCATCTGTTTTGGTATAAATAATCTTGGCAGTTTTCGTCATTGTATCGTTAAAGTTTGTTCTCTTTATGGATTAGGATGTATGGAAAATTTCCGCCGTGGCGGAAAAGTACAAATATAGCGAATAGGGAAGCTTTTCAAAAGACGGGGCGTCTTATTGTTTTGTTAAGGGCACAAAAACAAGAAAAGCCATATCATCGTATTGCTACCTTGATATGGCTTCTTGTGAAACCGATCGTTACCAACCCATCGTTGCCAATGCAAGGCAAGGATATTACTACCTTGCGGTTGTGATGCGGTTTCAAGATTGAGAACTGCCTCCTCAAACGGCAATAGGGATGACAAGCACCACTATGGCCTAGAAAAACAGTCTCTACTTTTACTCGCCTCAATGCTGAACATCAAGAATGAAACTCAGCACCTACAAGCGGCAATTAAAAGTATATAAAGAACGTCTTTATGTTTTCGAGACAATATTTCATTGTTCCGATAGTGCTAATCTACACCAGATTTTCGAATAGGCAATAAGTTGAACGAGTTTAATATCAACGGTTTACAAACACAGATTATTAACAAATGTTCATAAAAAAGGCGGGCCGCAACGGCCCGCCTTTTCATAGCTCTGTCATCGATACTAGCTTCTCTTTTCGCGAATTCTAGCTTTCTTGCCGGTAAGACCTCTAAAATAGTAGATACGCTTTCTGCGAACGCTACCGGTTTTGTTGATCTCAATTTTTTGAAGGGCAGGCAAATTCATTGGGAAAATACGCTCTACACCTACGGTTCCAGACATCTTGCGGATGGTAAAGGTCTGGCTCTTGCCAGTTCCCTTGATTTGGATAACCACCCCTCTAAAGAACTGGGTTCTGGTTTTTTCGCCTTCACGGATTTCATAATACACAGTAATGGTATCGCCCGCCGAAAATTTTGGAAATTCTTTTTTGGTTACAAATTCGTCCTGAACAAATTTAATTAACTCTTCCATGGTACTTTTTATTACGGTTGTGTTCAAAGCAACATTCACGGTTATCGCCAGAGGTTGGTTTAAATCGAGTGCAAAGATAGTTTTTTTTGGCGTACCACCATATGCTTTGCCATAAAAGTTAGCATGTGGCATTCTTTGCCGAAACCCATTTGTGCGTGTTTTTTAGAATCGCAATGCCGTATTCTTTTAATAGGAAAAAATCTATAGGCTCAATACAGGATGTTGTCCAGTGTCCAATCCAACCGTTTTTCCATCATTTTGAACTCACAATCGGAAAAGAAGATCTCGTAAACCTCCCTTCTAAAATCGATGAGCTGCATGTTGGTGTACTTGTGATTTTGCACGTTTCGGTCTATTTTGCGCAGTCGCTGTTCTTCAGAATCTTCCTGAAATTCCGCGTATATTTTTTCGAAGGTCTCTTTGGGGACCTTGGCCTTGATCATATTAAGTTCTTCTTTTGTTTCCTTGCCGTCGGCATTGGCGCAAAGCAATAGGATGTACACCTGCAGTTCGGTTTTGGTCCAATTTGTATGTTTTGTTTCCATAGGGTTTAATTTTAAATGATGAATTGCGCTACAAATAAGTGATTGATGCATAGTAAGAGCCTGTTATAAAAAGCAGCAAAAGGCCCAATGCGAGAAAACGAATGGCGAGGCGGACGTTCCTAAATTTCCAAGAGGCTATTTTTGAAATGATGAAGATCTGCTCCCCCAATTGTCCAAAAAGTTGCGTTTCGTGGATGCTAACTTCATAAAAGGTTTTTGAGAATTGCCCTACGTCGCCGAATTTGGATATTACATCCCCAAAAAAGAAAACGTTCGGGTTAAATTTTCCCTCAATCTTCGGAATAAAACAGCGTACGCAGAAAAATACCGATACGGCCGTAACGAATACCCACGATCCCATTAGTAGATAAAGTGCTGTGGTAACGCTCGTATCGGTGAGTAGGGCGCCCGTGCTGGGAATGATGAAATTCAGCAATATTCCGTAAAAAGAGAGGATAAGGCCGGCTTTGAGCTCAGAAGCCTTAATGAGACCCGTAACATAGTTGATGCTTCCCCAGTAGTGATCGATTAAATCGTCGGTATGTTTGTTACGCACCGAAAGCTCCGGAGGTTGTTCCAAATGGTTTTCTTCTGCTTCCATGATAAAAATGTTCTGTTACACATACGGCGGACTATTCCAGCACTTCGTAGACGAGGACTTCCTCTGCCTTGTTCTTTAGTGCTATGGCGCCCAGTTTCTTGCATTTAAAAGCTTCTTTAATTTGATGATAACAGCTCTCGCAAATTACAATTTGATTTTCCTTGGCGGCATCTTGCAGGCGCGCTGCGGTATTCACAGTATCGCCTATTACCGTATAGTCCAATCGCTTCAAACTTTCCGAACCGATATTGCCCGATATCATCTCGCCACTTTTAATACCTATGGATACCTTGGGTTCAAAATCTTTCAATTTTTCGTCTCGCGGAAGATTCGCCATATCATTCTTTATGGCCAAGGCCGCGTCAATAGCGCGATCTAAATGGTAATCGCCCCTAAATACCGCCATGATGGCATCGCCAATAAATTTGTCGATAAATCCTTGTTGGTCAATAATCTGCTTTACCATCACATCGAAATACGTATTGATCATATGTACCACGGTATCTGCGGGATGGGTCTCGCTAATTTTCGTAAATCCGCAAAGATCGACGAACATCACTGTTGCTGTGATACTCTCATTTGCCAAAAGGGTCGTTTCGTATTCCCTGCTTCTCATAAAGTTGAGCACGTTTTCGTCTACGTACATCTTCAAGATGTTATTTTCCTTAATGGCCCTTAATGTTTCCTTTAGTTGGTTGCTGTGCTGAATGGTTTTCTCGATGGTGATGATAAGGTCTTCAAAATTGATGGGCTTGGTGACGAAGTCGAAAGCGCCACGGTTCATGGCGGTTCGTATGTTGTCCATATCGCCGTAGGCCGATACGA
Source organism: uncultured Flavobacteriaceae bacterium (assembly GCA_964639255.1). Lineage (GTDB taxonomy): Bacteria > Bacteroidota > Bacteroidia > Flavobacteriales > Flavobacteriaceae > NZQO01. The sequence continues at coordinate 14,340 of CAZXDP010000040.1, read as the reverse complement.
TTACTGCCTTAAGTAGTGGTTTTAGTTCATTAAGTTTGCTAAGCAGGGTAAGGCCATCCATTTCGGGCATATTGATATCGCTTAGTACAATATCCACATCGGGCCGTTCTTCCAGTTTTACCAAAGCGTCCTTACCATTTACCGCGAACAGGAACTGGTATTTCTGCTCGCGTATCTCTTTCCTAAATTTTAGCTTTATGAGCGTTTCCAGATCGGCTTCATCATCAACAACAAGTATCCTATTCATGGCTTTGTAATTTAAGTTTTTCCTTCAAAAGATTGAAATCTACTGGTTTGGTTAAGAAATCGTCTGCTCCCAACCGCTTGGCAGTATTAAAGTTCTCTTCGTCGCCGTAGGCGGTGATCATCATCACCGTGGGCGAGGGTTTTTTAAATTCAATCTTTATGCGTTCTAGCAGTTTTAGGCCGCTCATCCCCGGCATATTGATATCACTTAAAATGAGAACCGCTTTGTGGGGGTTTCCGCGAAGGTATTCTAAGGCTTCCTCCCCTGAAAAGGCAAAGTCGAAATCTGCATACCCCTTTCGGATTTCCTTTCGGAATCGTTGCAGGAATAAGGTTTTTACGTCTTTTTCGTCGTCTACTACTAAAATTTTCATCGCTAGCTGTTTTTTGGTATATGGGGAAGTTGTATGGTAAAAGTGCTCCCCTCGCCAATGCGGGTGGCCACCTTCAAATCGCCCCTATGGGCCTTCGTGATGATATCGTAGCTCATGCTTAACCCTAGCCCCGTACCCTGACCTGTGGGCTTGGTGGTAAAGAAGGGTTGAAATATTTTATCCAGAACTTTTTCCGGGATACCGCCACCGTTATCGCTTATGGCAATCTCTATGGTATCGGTTCCTTTGCGGGTAGAGATACAAACCGTAGGTTGGTATGGGTCTGTGCCCCCGCCGTCTCCCAGTCGCTTGCTTTTTTCGGTACAGGCATAAAAGGCATTGGTTAGTAAATTGAGAATTACCCTACCTATGTCTTGCGGCACCAAGGGTATTTTGCCAATGCTTTCATCAAACTGGGTACGCAGGGTGGCATTAAAGCTTTTATCTGCGGCACGAAGACCGTGGTAGCTAAGGCGTAAGTATTCATCACAAAGCGCATTAATATCGGTAGGTATCTTTTCTCCCGTTGTCTTTCGGCTATGCTGAAGCATGCCTTTTACGATACCATCGGCACGTTTTCCGTGTTGTGTGATCTTAGCGAGGTTTTGCTTTATATCGGGTAGTAATTCTCTTATGCCATCGATTGAGCCTTGTTCAAGTTCTTCTTCGAGTTCTTCCAAAAGCTCACTGCTCACTTCAGAAAAATTGTTCACGAAATTCAACGGATTCTGTATTTCGTGTGCAATACCAGCCGTAAGTTCCCCCAAGCTTGCCATTTTTTCTGCTTGTATGAGCTGCTGCTGTGTAGTTTGGAGTTCATTTAGGGCTTCCTCGGCGCCCTTTTTCGCTTTTTGTAAATTCGTGAGATACTCTTGAGCCTTGACGATTTCACCATATCTTTTATAGGCAAAGGTGAAGACGTTACGAAAGCGTTCCAATATCGTCTTATGCGCTTCGTCTAAAAGTCCAAAATTGGAGATGCCAATCACCCCGTTACCGAAAGAGTAGAGGTAGTAGGATAACAGATCGATCCCCCTCAACCGGGGATCGTCCTTTTCCCCATTCCGAATGCGCATCTCAACATATTCTTTTAGGGCCTCGCCTTCGATAATCTGTTCGTAAAATCCATCGGTCGTGGCGATTATTTTACGGTACTGCTCTTCCAAGGTGGGGTCGTTTTTATATGAAAGAAGCGTTATCGTCCCACCCATTTCTTTAGAATAATCATAGTCCCAGAAGGTTTCATTGTCTTCGTTGTGCAAGTCTATGATGGCATTTCTTATTTCTGAAAATCCCAATTCCTTCAATTCTTCATACAGTACTTTGGCGATATTGAGCATATCGTCTGTTTTTTGCATGCTCAACGCTACAGAGCGCACCTTTTCCAACGATGCTTCTAATTGCACTTCCTGCATTTGAGCTTCGGCCTTTGCCAGTTCACTAAACCTGTTATAGGCGAAAGTGAATACATTTCTAAAACGGTCTAACACGGCCTTTTGCCCCTCGCTTAGCTTACCAAAGTTGGAGATGCCAATAGCTCCATTGCCAAAAGCGTATAGGATGTATGATACGCTCGTGGCCGCTTCCAGCCTAGGATCGTCGGCCTCCCCATTTTTTCTCCTCATGTTGATTAGGTCTTCAAGCTGCTGTTCTTGAAGTGTCATTTCTGAATATCCATCGGTTGTTTTTGCGATATCTTGCAACTGTTCCTTAAGGGTAGGATCATCGTCGTATGCCATTTTAGTAACGGTGCCCCCCATCAAGTCGGAATAATCGTAATCCATAAAGGTTTCCGTTTTTTCATCGTTGATATCTATGAGCGCATTCCGAATATCGTTGAACCCCAAGAACTTTAACTGTTCGTAGAGCACTTTGGCGATGTCCAGCATTTCGTCTGAATTTTTCAGGCTCAGCGCGACATTCCGTATTTTTTCAAGAGCCGATTCGATTTTTGCTTCCCTTGCTAGGGCCTCCGCTTTTTGAAGGTCTAGGAAACGGGTGTAGGCGCGTTCAAATTCCTTGGCAAAGCGGTTGAGTATATTTTTCTCGTCTTCTTTCAGCGATCGTCGTATGTCTATACCGAAACAGCCGTATTGCATAAAGGCTTCCGCATAAAAAATACCATCTGGGAAGTGTTCTGGCTTTATATTCTCGGCTCCCTCAAGCAATTCTTCCCAAGAGGCGAAGAACTGCTCTATATCGCTAGGGGGCACATAATGTTCGTGCACTTTTATTGGGCTACGCCAGTCTTTAAAGCAGGTTGCGGTATAGGGCTCTGCTGTATCTAACGGATAGGTGATGGCCCGAGTGTGATAGCTGGCTTCTCCGTTTACATCTTCCTTCCAAGTGGCCCAGAATAGATGCTCTCCCTTTGCTTCCTCGGGAAGCCATACATAGGAGAATTCCGAATCGATACCCAATAGCAAGATTCGCTCATGGAAATCTTTTACAATTTCGTGAAGCTCTTCGGAATGCTGCATGGTCATAGATCGTGAGCGCAGCCGTTCCAGGGCATTTCCCACAACAAGTTCCCGGTTCTTAGCCTCAAGTTCGACGGTACGGCGCTGTATGGCTTCACGCAACAGTACGTTTTCCCTAGATACCTGATCGAAACCAATGGTTTCTCCTGTGCTTGCCTTGCTGTCTGGAATAGAGTAATGCTGGTAGATAAAACGCCAACCTTTTTCATTCTTGCGCAGGGCATTGGAAAACCGAAATCTATTGTAATAGTGCCATTGCTGGTCTTGTTGAAACCAAGCATCGAATAGGTGAGTCACAAAGACCAACTCGCCAAACTGCTCTACGATCTTCGTCTCGTTCTTCAACTGTGTCTTTCCAGAAAGCTGGTCGCTGGTTTGCGCAAAGAATTGGGTGGTTTCCGCTCGATTGAGAAACTCCTCATTTTCCGTCGATCCGATAAAATGAAACGCCTCATCTAGAAAGGCATTGTAGGTTTCCACGTCGCCATTAAGATAGCTATTCAACCAAGTGGTGTATACGCTTAGTACCTCTGTCTCTATATTTTTTGATGCATTCAATTTCAATAAGTTATGGTGCGTGAAATTACGAATTCGGTTGCTAGTTTTGCTTCCGTAGAAACACGTAAAATGCTACGTTGGAAGCTCTTTATGAAACAACGGCAGGTAAGGCCTTGAAGCTTTGGTTCTGCCGAGAAAAATCCAAGAGCGGTTTTTCCCATAGTATACACTGCCGTATTGCTATGCATGACTTTCTGAACTTGGAAGAGCCATAGCCTTTTCATAATTATTAATCTTTTGGTTGTCAGTTTATTAAAGATACGTAAATAATTCGGTTACTACGTCAGGTTCCCCAACAGGGGGCTATTCACTGCTTTGGTATCCGAAGCACCATCTTGGCTGTTAACCTAAATTAAAGCAAGGGGAGCGCAGGGACAAGAGGTATAGGATAAAGGGCCTACATTCGTGTCCGAAGCGCATTGAAATTTTTTCGGTGGGAATTCGTCAGGAATCTAAGAGGGAGTGGGCAATAGACGAATGAGTTTAAGAAAGCAAATCGGGACGACGCTGCCGGGTGCGCTTTATGGCTTCATTCTCGCGCCATTCTTCAATTTTGGGTATGTTGCCGCTGGTTAAGATTTCGGGAACCTTCCATCCTTTATAATCGGCCGGCCTGGTGTAGATGGGAGGCGCCAACAGGTTATCCTGAAAACTGTCGGTTAATGCGCTGGTTTCGTTACCGAGAACGCCTGGAAGCAACCTAATTACCGAATCGCACAGCACTGCAGCGGCTAGTTCGCCCCCGCTCAAAACAAAATCACCGATGGATATTTCGCGCGTGATAATGTGGTCGCGAACTCGTTGGTCGACCCCTTTGTAGTGCCCGCATAATATGATGAGGTTTCCCTTTGTGGAGAGTTCATTGGCAATACCTTGGTCGAGCGTAGTACCGTCTGGGGTCATATAGATAATGTCATCGTACTCCCGCTCCTCAGTAAGTTGGGTAACGCATTTGTCTATGGGTTCTACCATCATCACCATGCCCGCTCCGCCGCCATACTGATAATCGTCGATTTGCTTGTATTTATTGGTAGCGTAATCTCTCAAGTTGTGGGTATGTACTTCCACCAATCCCTTGTCTATAGCTCGTTTCAAGATGGAGGCTTCAAAAGGGCTTTGCAAAAGTTCGGGGAGGACGGTAATGATATCAATTCGCATAGCGCAAAAATACGGTAATTGCGGTAAATGCTTTAGGTCACCTGCAAAATCTTCCTATTGGTTGATGGAATCTTTCTTTTTCTCTTCGTTGCCCCCGAACCAGCCATCGTCGGTGGGGTCCTCCGCATCGCCTTCATCGCCATCTCCGCCAAAGACCCTCTCCAAAAAAGTGGTAGTGTCTCGGCGGGCCTTTCGGTCCTCGCGGCGCTGTTCGCGTTGTTTTTGTTTGATTGCTTTCCGTTCTTCATCGGTGAGGTTTGGGTCTTTCAAAGCATCTTCATAATCGATATCATCATCTACTTCCCCTTTAAATGCTTGTATCCATGCATTTTTGAAGATATTGATGATGGTAGGAAAGATGCCCGCCTGTACGTTGTTAAGATCGCCTTCCAAAGGCACGCGCGTCGCCAAGGTATCGGTACCTTGGTTCTTCAGGATAAATTTGAACAGCCCCACAAACCCTTCCCACAATACGCCAAGGAAGCCATCATCCTTGCCAATAAGTTTGGTATCGGTGAGCAAGGGTTTCATATACCCCTTCATGTAACCATTGGCTATGGCGACTTCACTATAGAGACCCACGGTGCCCCGGTCAAAATCGAGGCCAGCATAATGGCGGGTAAAATCGTTGAGAGCAGTGGCATTTACATCTTTCAGTTCAAAGGCGATGTCCATATCTGGAATTTCCTTCAGCAGGTTCATCTTCCCTTCCAAACTAACGCTACCCTCTCCTAGGGAAACGCCGGTGGCGGTAATGGGCGAGGGCAGTGCATTCTCCTTATCCACCACGTTACGAAGATTTTGTGCCCTTAAGTCGAGCTGATCTATATAAAGGTCTATGTTGGGATCGGCCTGAAGTTCCATAAAGGCCACTTTTCCATTGTAAACTTCAAAATTGTTGATAGCTATGGGCACCAAATCTTTCAGGGCTTTTGTCCAGTCATCGACATCGGCATCTGCTTCTGTGGGTTGTTGCTGGTCTTCAAAAACATAAGTTACCGTTGGATTATGCATTACGATTTCGCTCACAATCTCGCCTTTGAAAAGCGACCGCCATTCTATGGAAATATCGGTTTTGGGGAAATCTAGGAAATCTACTTGCGAGGTAGCCGTCACCTTGTTTAGGTCAAGTCCGTTAATAATGTAGGCACCACGATAAAGGGCGATGTCGATATCGGTCACCTGGCCGTAATAGCCTGGAATTTCTGCCAATACTTTATTCACGTAGTTTTTTACCAATACGGGAAGGTATAAACGAAAGGCGATGAGAAGGATTACTATAATAAGAGGTATGGTATACCGCTTTTTCTTAAACCCCCTTCTCTTTTTTTTTGCTGTCATTTTTTAAGTATACCCACAAATTTGATCGAAACTGGAAAAAAAATCAGTTAACTAACTCATAAAAAAAATCCCATTGGAATACAATGGGATTTTGAATCATCTAAAAAGAATTAGCTTCTAATAATAGGTATACCTTCTAACCTTGGCGATATACTTCGCCAATCGAATTACTTGGTGGCTATAGCCATATTCGTTGTCGTACCACACGTAAAGCACCACATTTTTACCGTCGTTGGCCACTAAGGTAGCATTACTGTCATAAATAGATGGTGCAGAAGATCCTACAATATCGCTAGAAACGAGCTCGTTGTTCAAGGAGTACTTAATCTGCTCGACCAAATCGCCTTCCAAGGCATATTTTTTCATAACAGCATTGATTCCATTCTTAGAGGTTTCCGTTTCCAACTCAAGCTTCAAGATAGCCAAGGAACCATTGGGAACCGGTACCCGAATGGCGTTCGATGTCAATTTTCCATCGAAGGAGGGCAATGCTTTGGAAACAGCTTGGCCCGCACCAGTTTCGGTGATTACCATATTCAGGGCAGCCGCACGTCCACGACGGTATTTCTTGTGCATATTGTCCACTAAATTCTGGTCGTTAGTGTATGCGTGGATGGTTTCCAAATGGCCCTGCTTCACACCAAATGAATCTTCAACGGCCTTTAGGATAGGGGTAATGGCATTGGTAGTGCACGAAGCTGCGGAGAAAATATCGATGGTATCAGGATTGTACTCAGTATGATTTACCCCGTGTACGATGTTAGGCACATTTTTGCCAGGAGCGGTAAGCAGTACTTTGGCTACGCCCTTCGCCTTAAGGTGGCGGCTTAGAGCCACATCATCGCGAAAGGCACCGGTATTATCGATTACCAGGGCATCATTGATGCCGTATTGCGTATAATCGATTTCTTCCGGATTGTTTGCTGAAATAATATGTACGGTAGTGCCATTTATAATTAAAGCATTGTTATCTAAATCAACACTTACGGTACCCGCAAAATCGCTGTGAACCGAATCGTATTGAAGCAGCGAAGCGCGCTTTTCCAATACAGTTTGGTCTACGGCGCCACGGGTTACAATAGCACGAAGACGCATTTGGCTCCCTTTGCCAGTACGGGTCATAAGTTCGCGCGCCAACAACCTTCCAATACGTCCAAAGCCATATAGGACCACGTCTTTTGGCGTGATGTTCTGCTTTTCCTTCGCGTCTTTCAGCTTATCGCTCACAAAGGCGCGGGCATCATCATATTGATTGTCTTCCAGATGGTATTCGTACGTTAGTTTCCCAATGTCGAGCTTTGCCGGCGGAAGGTCCAAATCCTTGATGGCTTGGGCAATTTCTACCGAATCGAAGATGGAAATGGGCTTCTGAACAAACTCTCCGGCATATTCGTGCAAATTAAGAATCTCGCTTACGTTGCGATTGATAAGCTGATTCCTGAACAAGACCAATTCGATAGATTTATCGTACCAAAGGTCGCTTACAATTTTAATAAACTCAACGGAAGCCTTGCGGCGATCGGTTTGAAAAGACAGTTCTTTTTCATAAACGTCATCAAAACTCATGGTTATGTTGTTTAGGGTCCCAAGGGGTTGTAGAGGGACGCGGTTTTAAATTGGTGCAAAAATAATTATTTAAGGCGGTAAATTATAGCCAATACCATAAAATAAATACCCCTCGAAAACTTAAATTTTCAAGGGGCCTATTTCATTCCAAAAATACTTTTTTTATCTGAAGATGAAAGAGTTCAATTCGCCACGCGTATCCACAAAGGTCACTTTCAGTGGATCGCCGGTAGAACGTCGATTCATTATGCGTTTTACATCATCGATATTGTTTATTTTCTCATCATTTATCATCGTGATGATACTCCCCTGAAGGTTGTAGCGCGCCATTTGTTGGGTAAGTGGCTTCGTTATGACCACCCCGTTCTTTACACCTCGGTTGCGCAAATCGGCCGTACTGGCGTTTTTTATTTCAAGATCCAACTCGTCAATTTCGAAAGTTTCCAACTTCACCAATGTTACGGGCAGTACCTTTTCCTTTCCTTTACGAATCACGGTTACATTCACTACATCGTTCGGTCTTTTAGAACCGAGGTACCCGGCGAGATCTGAGAATTTTCCAACCTTATAGCCATCTAGCTTTTTAATGACATCTCCCTCTTGAATACCAGCCTCCTCAGCACCGCTTCCCAATTCAATACCGGCGACATAAACGCCCTCGGTCTGGGAAAGTCCATATTGTTCGGCTAAGCGGCTATTTAATGTTCCTCCCGTGATACCTAAGATACCACGTTGTACATTTCCAAATTCCATAATATCCTCAATCACCTTACGGGCATTGTTGGACGGAACGGCAAAGGCATATCCTACGTACGAGCCGGTTTCAGAGGTAATGGCGGTATTGATTCCTATCAACTCGCCACGAATGTTAACCAAAGCGCCTCCGCTATTGCCACGGTTTACCGCGGCATCGGTTTGTATGAATGACTGCGGATTGGCGTCAAATTCATTTAAATCCCGTGCTTTGGCGCTAATAATACCCGCCGTAACAGTTGAGGTAAGGTTGAATGGATTCCCAACAGCAAGCACCCATTCGCCAATTTTTATGGCATTCGAGTCCCCAAAGGGCACGAAAGGCAACTCATCATCGGAACTGATTTTGATAAGCGCGATATCGGTCTTCGGATCGGTTCCAATTAATTCGGCCTCATAGATACGGTTATCATTAAGGGTTACTTGCAATTCGCTGGCGTTGGCGATGACGTGGTTATTGGTTACAATGTACCCATCTGGCGATATAATAACGCCGCTCCCCGAACCTACCATTTCGCGCGGTTGGCCGCCGCCATAGAAATATTCCATCATATTGGTGGGTTGCCTGCTAATGGTGGTATTCTTTACGTGTACTACGGCATCTACTGTTTTCTCGGCTGCTTGGGTAAAATCGAAATTGATACTTTCAGTAATGCCATTGGTAAAGTTGGCAGGAATGAAGGATGGGGTTTCGGCCTGCTGTACCACGGCTATAGTTGCCTTATCCTCCAGCAATTTGTAGCCGCCTAAACTTACCGCGCCGGCAATCAGCGCTACTGCAATTAATCTGACTGTCTGCTTCATTTTATATTTTTTTAATTAAACTCATAACGTAATAATGACAATGATACATTTACAATGTTTCAGCTTTAACGTCCATTTAACAGCCTAAAGAAACCGCTTGGCATAGTTGCTTTTTATACCTTTGCGCCTATGGCGCTGCGCTTCTTTAAATACCAAGGAACGGGAAACGACTTTGTTGTAATCGACAATCGTCAACTCTCTTTTTCCAAAAATGATACCAAACTCATAAAACGGCTTTGTCACCGAAAATTTGGCATAGGCGCCGATGGGCTCATGCTTCTTGAGCCCCATGAAACTGTCCATTTTACCATGGTCTATTACAATGCAGATGGGAATATTAGCTCGATGTGCGGTAATGGCGGTCGATGTATGGCCCACTTCGCCCAATATTTAGGTATTGTAAAGAATAGCGCGCGTTTTGAAGCCGTAGACGGGATGCACGAGGCCTACGTTGATGGAGCTTCTGTTTCTTTGAAGATGAACGATGTAACCGAGGTGAAAGTTGATGACGCTTCAGTTTTTCTGAACACAGGTTCGCCCCATCATATCGAGTGGGTAAACAAGGTGGAAGAGACCGATGTCTATTCCCAAGGGCGCAAGATACGCTACGATCACTACGGACCAGCGGGCGCTAATATCAACTTTGCAGCGCAACTTTCTGAAGATACGTTTGCCGTACGAACTTACGAGCGAGGTGTTGAAGATGAAACCCTCTCTTGCGGAACCGGCGTTACCGCGGTGGCCATCGCTGCCTTTCATACGGGCAGGACAAAAAGTACAACCATTAAGCTTGAGACACCTGGGGGAAATTTGGTAGTACGCTTTATACCGGTACAGAATGCCTATTCGGAAGTCTATTTGGAGGGGCCCGCCGTCATGGTTTTTAAAGGGGAATGGATATGAAAATGCTAGTAGGACAAGACATCCACCTTCGGGCGTTGGAACCTTCCGACCTTTCCTTTTTATATTCCGTAGAGAACAATGAATCCTTTTGGGAAGTGAGCAACACCGTCACTCCTTTTTCAAGGCATATATTGCAGGAATATCTCGAGAACGCCCACCGCGATATTTACGAGGTGAAGCAGCTGCGACTGGTAATTGCACAAAAAAGCGATGATGGCGCTATAGGTCTAATTGATCTGTTCGATTTTGAACCAAAGCACCGCAGGGCAGGTGTGGGAATTTTGATCGCTGCCGAGGCCCATCGTGGTAATGGATATGCCCAACAAGCGTTGCAGTTGCTATGTCAACATGCCCAGACGCATTTGAACATGCATCAACTCTACGCTAATATCGCCGAAGGTAATCAAGCCAGCGTGCGAGTGTTCGAGAAGCAGGGTTTCGAACATACGGGAACCAAGCGCGATTGGATTTTTGCGGATGGGAGATTCAAAGAAGAATGGTTCTATCAAAAAATTTTGTAAGATGTACATAAAAAGAATTTTATGGGCGGTGGCCCTTATGGGATTAATTGCCATGGGCGCATTCGCTTGGTATGTGTATGACACGGTTTTTTCACCCAATACGGCGTTTAACAACGCCGAGGCCCACGTTTATATTCCTACGAATGCTACCTTCCAGCAAGTCGTTGATGAATTGGAACCGCTTTTAGAAGATGTTAGTGCCTTTGCCGCGGTTGCGCAGCGCAAGGGGTATACCGCCAACATCAAGCCCGGGCATTTTATCATTCGCAAAGGAATGAACAACAACGAGCTTATCAATACCATACGTAGCCGAAATATTCCTATCGATATAAGATTCAACAATCAGGAACGGCTGGAAGATCTGGCGGGCCATGTCGCGCAACAAATCGAAGCCGATAGTATTTCCTTGATCGAAGCCATGCGCGATACTGCGTTTTTAGAGTCGGTTGGCCTTAGCGAGGAAACCGCTTTGGCTATGTACATTCCCAACACGTACGAAATGTACTGGAATAGCAGTGCAAAAACCTTTCGCGACCGAATGAAGACCGAATACGAACGGTTCTGGAACGAATCGAGACAGAAGAAGGCGAACAATCTCAACCTAACCCGCGAGGAGGTAATGGCCTTGGCTGCCATTGTGCAAAAAGAAACGGCAAAACCAGAGGAACGGCCAAGGGTCGCAGGGGTCTATGTTAACAGGTTGCGCCGGGGGATGTTGCTGCAGGCAGACCCTACCGTGATTTATGCCAAGAAAAAAGCCGAAAATGATTTTAACCAAATCATCAAGCGGGTGCTCTATGCCGATTTGGAGTTGGACTCGCCCTATAATACCTACAAATATGCTGGGATTCCTCCAGGACTAATCGCGATGCCAGATATTTCGGCAATCGATGCGGTTCTCAATCCTGAAAACCATGAATATCTATTTTTTGTGGCAGATATCGAAAACTTCGGCTACCATAAATTCGCAAAAACCCTTGCCCAGCACAACCGTAATAAAGCCGAATATGTTCGGTGGATATCCCGTCAAGGCGTAAAACGATAACTACCACAGCTTTTCAAGATTCAAATAAGGTTTATTTTTTTCAAAAATCCTTCCGTTTTAGCTTAGAAAAACAAGCGTTAAACCTTTTTTAAACCACGGGTTAAAGTATGTTAAATACTTTCGTAAGCCCCTTGCTACCTGTATATTTCATAGTGAAGTTGATATGAATCAACAAAAGATATTACACTTAAACGATCTTTGGCATAATAATTTCATAAAGCCCTGGCGAACATAGGTTTGCTAAGAATTTGTGTTTGCTGTTTTAAAGAGTATTTCGCCCTTGCACGAAGCTTGGGCGCAATAATTATAATTAAAACCAAGTAAAACATGAGAAAGCGTTTTATGAAATTGTCTGTGCTACTAATAGTAACCGTTTTCTTGGTTACTGGATTTTCTTCCAGTACGGAAGAAGATGTTAGTAGTTCTATATTTACAACGGACATCATAGGAACATCCTCTTATGTTCCTTATGAGTTCGAGGTGAATATGAATCCCCAGCAAAATATTCCCTTTGTTGGGAAGTCGTACCTTGGCTTTAGTGAAGACCTCGGCTTTTCCGAAAGCAGTGGAAATTACAAGGCTGTAAACAGATTAGGTTATTTGGGAAAATACCAGTTTGGCTGGACTACCCTTAATTGGGTAGGAATTTACAATAAACACAAGTTCCTTAATTCTCCCTTGTTACAGGAAAAAGCGTTCGAAGCGCTTATATCCAAAAACAAGTGGGTGCTTAAGGATTACATTGATGAATTCAACGGCCAAATTATCAACGGTATCAAGGTAACCGAGTCTGGCTTAATAGCCGCAGCCCATTTGGGAGGTGCAGGAAATGTAATGAAGTTCCTGGACACGAATGGGCAAGACGTTTTCGCCGATGCGAACAACGTTCCCATTACAACGTATATGCAGAAATTCGCAGACTACGATGTGTCATCCATACTCCCAGATAACAACGCCAAAGCGACATTATAATTATTGGAAAAACCAGGCTGACGTCCTGGTTTTTTCATTTTAACACTATTTAACAAACTGTAAATCAGATTTGTAAAAAATAGTGTATATTTGCACGCTGAAATATGAGTGTGAAAATTCGTACTCCTATAGGTAAAAAATGAAAACCAATTTTATAAGAATTTCTGCCCTTCTGGGATTTACGATCTTAGTTGCGACAGGTTTTTCCGAAGGAAAAAAGGTTGATCTTTCCACCTATAAAATGGTAGATGAGGGAATTTGTTATCACGTACCCAACGAAAGCGAGGTAAGTTATTTTGCAAAGCCTTTGGCCCCCGCCTACCAATTATTTTTAGGAAAGACCTATGTGGGCTTCAAGGAAGCTCTTGGATTTAAGGAATCACGCGGTGATTACTGGACGGTGAATCAATTTGGTTACTTAGGCAAGTATCAATTTGCATCGGGAACGCTTAGAATGATCGGCATTTATAATCCCGATTCGTTCTTGGAAGATACCAAATTACAAGAAGCGGCATTTTCTGCCTATGCCTCACGCAACAAATGGATATTGCGTCGTGATATAAAACGGTACAAGGGTAAAACAATTAACGGTGTGAAAGTGACTGAATCTGGTATTTTGGCGGCAGCGCATTTGGCCGGAGCCGGAAATGTAAAAAAATACCTTCGCAGTGGCGGTACCATTGGTTTTAATGATGCGTTTGGTACTTCCATTCGATATTATCTCAAGAAATTTTCGGGCTATGATGTATCTCACGTGAAGCCCAACAAGCGCGCAAAGGTATTGTACAAGTAAAGTTATTTTTGAATAATGAACAACGTGGGCCTCTTATTTAGGTCCATTTTGTTTTGACTCCACTCCGCAGCGGTCGAGGTTTTGATATATTCTGTGGGCAGTGTGATGTCGCAAGCTACACATAGCTTCGTTTGGGGATGCAAGGTCTGTATTAGGCTTTCCAGCAACTGGTTGTTGCGATAGGGAGTCTCGATAAAAAGTTGCGATTGTGAATACTCTTCCGAAAGGCGTTCCAAGCGCTTTATTTCAGCTTTGCGATCCCTTTTGTCGATGGGCAGATAGCCATTAAAGGCAAAATTTTGCCCGTTAAAACCACTTGCCATCATCGCCAGTAGGAGCGAGGAGGGTCCTACCAAAGGTACTACCCGAATGCCCTGTTCGTGAGCTTGCGATACCACCCCGGCCCCTGGATCGGCGATGCCGGGACAACCGGCGTCACTTATAACGCCCATATCCATACCATCGTGGCACGGTTGGAGCATGGCAGGAATTTCTGAGACATCCGTAAACTTGTTGATGAGATGAAAGTGCAAGTTGGGTTGCGACTTACGGGGCACCAAAGCCTTGATAAAGCGCCTCGCCGATTTCTCATGCTCTACAATGTAATGGTCTATATGCTCCACTGCCTTCTTTACCAGCAATGGCAATACTTCAAGCGGTGGGGTGTCTCCCAATGTGCAGGGAATTAAGTACAGATTGCCCTTTTTCGTCATGAAGCCATTATTGAATCAGCAATTTTTCAGTTAGTTGGGTCCCTGTTTGGGTAGTTGCACGCAATAGGTAAAGTCCTTCGGAAAGGCTTGCGGTTTCTATCGTTGCCGTGCTG
>CAZXDP010000039.1:0-25668 GCA_964639255.1 uncultured Flavobacteriaceae bacterium | reverse complement strand
AGTGTCGTTTTCGTAGAAGTGAATTAAATTATCAAATCCCAAGCCTATTTCAGAAGCAACAAAACTTCCCAATGGAATTTCGGGCTGCAGTGCTCCTGAAGTTCCCACGCGTACCAATTCAAGCGTGGTAAGCGATTTTTTTACGCTGCGTGATGTAAAGTCAATATTGACCAAGGCATCCAATTCATTGAGGACAATATCGATATTGTCTGGACCAATACCCGTAGAAATTACGCTAAGGCGTTTCCCGTTGCAATATCCCGTATGGGTATGGAATTCACGATGCTGACGCTGCACTTCCAAGGAATCGAAACGTTTGCTCACCTGTGCTACCCGGTCTGGGTCGCCTACGGTGATAATGGTATGGGCGATTTCGCCGGGGGCGAGGTCCAAATGATATATACGGCCTTTTTCGGTAAGTATCAGCTCGCTGGGCGGTATGTGTTTTGAATTCACGATATTCTGTATTTAACCACCCACTCGTTTTACCGCGAATCCTTTGCGCTTTAACAATTCCATGATCTCTTTCCTGTAATCTCCCTGAATAATAATCTGTTCATTTTTGAAACTGCCGCCTACGCCCAACATCGTTTTCAGTTCTTTGGCCAGCTGCTTGAAGTCTGATTGCGCACCGTTGTACCCCTCGATAATGGTTAGGGGCTTGCCACGCCGCTTCTCGTATTTGCACATCAAGGGTTCGTCCTGCAGCCAAACGGTGGGTGTTTCTTCCGCCTCTGAAGGTTGTTCTATTTCGTGCTCGGGAAAGAGATTTTTTAACTGGTCTTCTAGAGAATTCAATCTTTCTGAATTATAAAGTACATTGTAATTCGGTTTTTACGCCACTCCTTTGAACGGACTTATTTCTTTATAAGTCCTATTTCCACCAAGCGCTGGTGCAGGAATTCGCCCGCGGTAATATCGGGATATGCTTTTGGGTGCTCCTCGTCGATACATTCTTCTAGGCAATTTAGCTTCATATCGCTGCGCGGATGCATAAAAAACGGGATGCTGTATCTAGGTGTGTCCCATTCCTCTCGCGGCGGATTCACTACCCGATGGATGGTAGAGCGCAATTTGTTGTTGGTATGCCGTTCTAACATATCACCCACATTGATAACGAGCTCATCTTCCTCGGGTACGGCGTCTATCCATTCGCCATCCTTCCGAAGTACCTGCAGGCCACCCGTTGAGGCGCCCATAAGCAATGTAATTAAATTGATGTCCCCGTGAGCGCCCGCTCGTACGGCACCCTTTGGTTCTTCGGTAATGGGGGGATAGTGTATGGGGCGTAAAATACTGTTTCCGTTGGTCGCCCATTTGTCGAAGTATCGTTCGTCTAACCCAATGTAGAGGGCAAGAGCCCTGAGCACATAAATGCCTGTTTTCTCGAGCATTCGGTAGGCTTCCATTCCCGTAGCGTTAAAATCGGGTAATTCGGTAACCTGTACATTTTCGGGATATTCTTCTTTCAAACCGGCATTAGAATCAGGCTCTTGGCCAAAATGCCAAAATTCCTTCAAATCGCCTTCTTTTTTTCCCTTTGCGTGTTCTTTTCCGAAGGAAACATATCCCCGTTGGCCCCCAAGTCCCTCAATCTCGTATTTTTTCTTGGTTTCTAGCGGAAGCGCAAAAAATGCTTTTACCTCCTTGTATAGATTGTCGACAAGATCATCGCTCAAAAAATGGTTTTTAAGCGATACAAATCCAATCTCCTCATAGGCCGATCCAATTTCATCGACAAACTTCTGTTTTCTCTTGGGGTCGTCCGACAGGAAATCGGCCAAATCCACACTAGGTATATTGTTCATTACAGTAATGTTTCGAACTGCAAATATACCAAATACTTGACGTTTCAGCGATTAAAAAAATAAAGGATTGTATAGCGCTCATTGGCTTTTTTTCTACATTTGGGGTACTTAATCTACACTCATGAGTTCTGAAACCATTCCCTCTGTTCATTTCGATTACGACCGAAGCAATCTGGACGATACTACCTTGATTTCTCTGTACCGAAGTATGCTGAAACCTAGGATGATCGAAGAGAAAATGCTCATTTTATTACGACAGGGCAAAATTTCAAAATGGTTTAGCGGGATGGGTCAGGAGGCTATCTCTGTAGGGATTGCCACGGTTCTAGATAAGGAAGAGTACATTTTGCCAATGCACCGTAACCTCGGGGTGTTTACCGTACGAGATATTCCCTTGTATCGCTTGTTTTCGCAGTGGCAAGGCAAGGCGAACGGTTTTACCAAGGGCCGGGACCGAAGTTTCCATTTTGGCACGCAGGAGTTTAAAATCGTGGGCATGATTTCACATTTAGGGCCGCAGTTTGGAGTGGCCGATGGAATTGCCCTTGGCAATCTCCTAAAACAAAACAAACAGGTTTGTGCGGTTTTTACGGGAGAGGGAGGCACGAGTGAGGGCGATATTCACGAAGCGCTCAACGTGGCTTCGGTATGGCAGTTACCGGTGCTATTTTGCATAGAAAATAATGGCTACGGACTCTCGACCCCAACTTCAGAGCAGTACCGATGTGAGCATCTAGCAGATCGAGGTATAGGCTATGGGATGGAGGCCCACGTTATAGATGGCAATAATATCTTGGAAGTGTACACCAAAGTAGGGGCTCTGGTCGCCGATATGCGGGAGAACCCAAGGCCGGTGTTGCTCGAGTTCAAAACCTTCAGGATGCGCGGCCACGAGGAAGCTAGTGGCACAAAGTATGTTCCACAGGCGCTTATGGACGAATGGGCGGCAAAAGATCCTCTGGAAAATTTTGCTGAATTTCTTCGGAATGAGAAATTGCTTACAGCGGAAATGGAGGAACAGTACAAGAAAGAACTGCTACAAGAAATCAACGAGCATCTGGAAATGGCCTTTTCCGAGGAGATTGTTGAAGCTAATGAAACAAATGAGTTAAATGATGTATACAAAGAATTTGTATATGAAGAAGTTAAGCCTTCAGAAAACAAATTAGAACTTCGTTTTATCGATGCCATTTCCCAAGGATTGAAACAAGCCATGCAGCGTCACGACAATTTAGTGATCATGGGGCAAGATATCGCAGAGTATGGTGGGGTTTTTAAGATTACCGAGGGTTTCGTAGATGCCTTTGGTAGAGATCGGGTGCGAAATACCCCAATCTGTGAATCTGCCATCGTATCGGCTGCGATGGGACTTTCCATCAACGGATTCAAGAGCGTGGTGGAAATGCAGTTTGCAGATTTCGTTACATCGGGCTTCAACCCAATTGTGAATTACCTTGCCAAAAGCCATTACCGTTGGAACGAAAAGGCCGACGTAGTTATTAGGATGCCATGTGGGGCGGGGGTGGCCGCGGGGCCCTTCCACAGTCAAACGAACGAGGCTTGGTTTACCCATACTCCGGGCTTAAAAGTAGTGTATCCTGCTTTTCCCTACGATGCCAAAGGGTTGCTCGCTACAGCCATTGAAGATCCCAACCCCGTACTTTTCTTTGAGCATAAGGCGCTCTATAGAAGCATTCGACAAGAAGTGCCTACAGATTATTATACAATACCCATAGGAAAAGCTGTACTGCTTCGGGAAGGTGAGGAACTTACGGTCGTTACCTATGGAGCTGGTGTGCACTGGGCATTGGAAACCTTGGATGATATGGAAGCCTCGGTCGACTTGATAGATTTAAGGACCCTAGCGCCCTTAGATGTAGAGGCTATTTTCGCTTCGGTACGAAAAACGGGCAAAGTGATTATTCTTCAGGAGGACTCGCTATTTGGTGGGATTGCCTCAGACATATCAGCGCTAATTTCTGAACATTGCTTTGAGCAGTTGGACGCCCCGGTGAGGAGAGTGGCCAGCTTAGAAACGCCTATTCCCTTTGCGCCGCAATTAGAACAGCAATACCTTCCTAGACAGCGTTTCAAGCAGGTTTTGAGCGAATTGCTAGCTTATTAAACCCTTAACACTTGTTGTTAAATATTAGATAAACATTCTTTTGCGAGAATATTAGTTGCGTACCTTAGTGATATACTAATCATTAAAACCGATAAAATTATGGTACGCTGGATTATTATCTTTCTTGTTATTGCAATCATTGCTGCAATTTTTGGATTTGGAGGCATCGCCGAAGGTGCAACCGATATCGCAATGATCATTTTCTGGATATTCTTAGTACTTCTTGTACTTTCTTTGCTATCCAGACTTTTCAGAAGATAAATATTACTAATTAAACACTAAACACACCACGTATGAAGAAACTCATCATACTAACTGTTTTGGCGGCCGCATTTTTCTCTTGTGGCACGCCAAAAACGGTTCAGGAATCAAGAAAAATAATCAAAGGCTATTGGGAACTTTCCAATATCACATATAGTGAATCTGGAACGTTTAATGTAAGCTTGCTCAACGATACCTCGAAAGAGTGCTTTGAGGGTAGTACTTGGCGCTTCATTCCCAACAACAATACCGGGAATTATACTATCAACGATCCCAATTGCCCTACAGGAGAACGAAACTTCATTTTTACGATACAGGAGATTGATCCAACCACGGGATTATATGATTTTCTCCTAAAACCTACGAACGAGCGCGGAAAGTCTGAAAATGATGTTGGATTTCGCCTGCGCCTATCGCAATTAAACGATAATTCGATGCGTTGGGAGCAAACTGTGGACCTAAATGGAAGTCCCTTCCAAATCAATATGAACTTTACAAAAATTAACGAACAATGAAAAACACACTAAAACAAGTATCGATTTTTGCATTAGCCATTACTTTTGTTGCCTCCTTAGGCAGCTGTGATGCCGTACAAAATGCCAACAAGAGCCAAAAAGGAGCCGTAATAGGGGCCACAGGTGGCGCTATAATTGGAGCTATCTTAGGCAACAATGTTGGTAAGGGCGGCAATGGTGAAATTGGTGCCGTTATTGGTGGTGTTGTTGGTGGAGCCACTGGAGCTATCATAGGAAATAAAATGGACAAGCAAGCTCAAAAAATCGAACAGGAGATACCTGGGGCACAGGTAGAACGTGTAGACGACGGTATTGTAGTGACGTTCGATGAAAACAGCGGTGTCTATTTCGATACCAATAAATACAATATCAACCAGGCTTCCCAGCAAACGCTAGATAAACTCGCTGGAGTGCTTCGAGAGTACCCAGATACTGATGTGCTAGTAGTGGGTCATACAGACAGTACGGGATCAGATGAATACAATATGACCCTTTCCAAACAGCGGGCACAAGCTGTTACAAACTATTTCACACAAGATAAGGGCCTTAGTTCCGGTCGCTTTACAACCAATTGGTATGGCGAACAGAGTCCTGTGGCAGACAATAGTACTGCCGAAGGCAGGGCCAAGAATCGCCGCGTTAATGTCGCCATTGTACCCAATGAGCAGATGATTCGTGAGGCCGAACAGGAAGCCCAGGGTGGAAATTAATAGCGCCTAAACTTAGTAATTACAATCCTGCATCAAAACATTTC
Source organism: uncultured Flavobacteriaceae bacterium (assembly GCA_964639255.1). Taxonomy (GTDB): domain Bacteria; phylum Bacteroidota; class Bacteroidia; order Flavobacteriales; family Flavobacteriaceae; genus NZQO01. The sequence continues at coordinate 20,205 of CAZXDP010000039.1, read as the reverse complement.
GATGCAGGATTTTTTTTGTGCCTAATTTATCCGAACTTTAACCAATGCCTCAAAAAAAGGAATATGACGTTATTATAGTAGGAGGGGGGCTCGCCGGCCTAAGCAGTGCTATACACCTATCACAGCAAGGCATACGCGTCCTACTGTTGGAAAAAAATGAGTATCCAAACCATAAGGTCTGCGGTGAGTATGTTTCCAACGAAGTAATCCCATATCTCAATTCTTTGGGGATCGACCCCTTTAACTTTGGTGCGAAGAAGATCGACCGCCTTAGCATAAGCACTAAAGAAGGAGGATTGGTTCAAGGGAACTTGCCTCTAGGCGGATTTGGCTTGAGTCGATATGCTTTTGATCGTATCTTGTTTGAAAAGGCCCAAGAAACGTGCGATATTCTTCATAAAGCAGTTGCCAAAATTGAATTCAATAAGGAAAACTTTTACATAAGTACTATATGCGGCAATCGCTATACAGCCCCTTACGTAGTCGGTGCGCACGGCAAGCGTAGCAATCTCGACAAGATGCTGAATAGATCATTTATGGAACGACCAGCACCCTGGCTCGCGGTAAAGGCCCATTACAATGCCGATTTCCCCGACGATTTAGTAGCCCTCCACACGTTCGATGGAGGCTATTGCGGACTTTCAAAAACCGAAACCGGCTCGGTAAATGTTTGCTACATGGTCCGTCTAGAAGTTTTTCGTAAGATAAAGGACATCGCCCTTCTCGAACAGCAAGTACTTAGCAAGAATATTCACCTAAAGCGCTTTTTCGATCGTGCTGAGCTTTTGTTTGAAAAACGAGAAACCATAAGTCAGATTTCCTTTCAAAAGAAAGAAAGTGTTAAAGACCACATATTTATGATTGGCGATAGCGCTGGCCTTATCCATCCGCTGTGCGGTAATGGTATGGCAATGGCTATTCGTGGCGCCCAGCTATTTTCGCAATGTTATTTGGACAATAAAGCGGCCGGGCGGTCGCGCTCGCATCTTGAGAAAGCCTACCGAAAAGCGTGGCGTAAGGTTTTTTCAAGTAGGATGCGAACGGGGGCAATTCTTCAAAAAGTATTGCTGAATGAAACGGCCACCCAATATGCGCTAAGAACCCTAGAACGTGTACCGTCACTTTTGCCGAGGATAATCGCCCAAACCCACGGTAAAGCAATCGCATAATGGTACGATTCGCTTCAAAATATCGCTCAAAAGAAGTAGAAATTATGGACGGTTTCGACCTGCAAGGGCCAGAAATGAAACAACTTCTGTACGACTTGAAAACGGTAAACCATTTCTTAGGTGGTACCCGAGTTACATTGCAGGGAATCGAGGAACTGTTGCGAAAAACTAGTGCCCAACGAACAATTACTATTCTCGATCTGGGCTGTGGCGATGGAGAGATGCTTCGGAAGTGCGCCGATTATGCAATGCGTAAAGGATATCTTTTCCAATTAATAGGAATAGATGGAAACAGCCATATTTTGAAAGAAGCCCGAAAACGTAGCTCTGAGTATCAAAACATTACCTTTCAAGAATTTGATGTATTTTCAGAAGTAGCTATTCCAGCCTGCGATATCGCATTGTGCACCTTGTTTTTGCACCATTTCCCTAATCATCGCATCGTGGATTTGCTCAATAGATTGATACCGCAAACAACCCTTGGGGTAGTAGTTAACGATTTGCACCGAAGTTGGTGGGCCTTTAGCCTTTTTCGATGGTTTGCGGCCCTATTTTTAAAAACAGAAACGGCACGGCACGACGGACTTGTTTCGGTGGCGCGGGGTTTTAAAAGAGACGAATTGGTTCAATTTTGCAAGCAGATAACGTACCACAAGTATTCCATTAAATGGAAATGGGCATTCCGATACCAATGGCTTTTGATGCACGATCTTGAAAGAAATTGAATGAAATAGCGACATAGAATTATGCCAATAACAATTACAACTGTTGCCAAGCAACTTCCGGAGTTTTCTAGAAACACCTCCGAAATCATACCCTTTGTTGAAAACTGGGTGTCGGGCCAGGATAGGCGCTTTCAACGCAAAGTACTCAAGCTGTTTGAAAATGCCGGAGTTGATAGACGCTATTCCATAATGGACGCTCCAGACGTTTTTCTGAATTCCTCTTTTGAAGAACGCAATGCCATCTACAGTCGTGAAGTGAGGAAATTGGGGCGACAGGTATTACTAAAGGCTCTTGAAAAGGCTAAATGGCAGCCTAGCGATATAGATTTTATCATTACCGTAAGTTGTACGGGAATCATGATTCCCTCTGTAGATGCTTATCTAATAAACGATCTCAAATTACGAAAAGATGTTGTTCGGCTTCCCGTGACCGAAATGGGCTGCGCAGCTGGAATTTCCGGGATGATCTATGCCGCAAACTTTCTAAGAGCCAATCCGGGGAAACGCGCCGCGGTCGTTGCCCTCGAATCGCCCACTGCAACCTTTCAATTAGAAGATTACTCAATGGCAAATATCGTGAGTGCCGCCATTTTTGGTGATGGGGCGGCCTGTGTGCTGCTTTCTTCAGAAGAAGATAGCGAAGGGCCCATTCTTTTGGATGAAGCCATGTATCACTTTTATGACGCGACGCATATGATGGGGTTTCAGCTTGTAAATACAGGTTTGCAAATGGTATTGGACAAGGAGGTGCCACAAAAAATAGCCGACCATTTTCCTAATATCATAGAACCTTTTTTAGAGCGAAATGGTAAGGACCTAGATCAGCTGGCGCATCTTATCTTCCATCCCGGAGGAAAAAAAATAGTGGCTACTGTAGAAACGCTTTTCGATGGTATGGGCAAGAATATTGAAGACACGAAGGAGGTTTTGAGAAAATATGGAAATATGAGTAGTGCTACTGTGCTTTACGTGTTAGAAAGGTTTTTGGAAAAGGAAACCTTACCGGGAGAGTTGGGCCTTATGCTGAGCTTTGGCCCTGGTTTTTCAGCACAACGCATATTGCTCGAATTTTAAACTGAGTATGGTATGGATATAGGTAAATGGGCAATCATTTTGGGAGGTAGCAGCGGCCTAGGCCTGGCAACCGCCTCGAAACTGGCATCTAAAGGTTTTAACCTATGTATTGTGCATCGCGATAGAAGAAGTGATGTAAGACAGTTTCAGGAAAAAATTTCCCATTTGAAAAAGTATGACATCACTATATGTACTTTTAATAAAGACGCGCTAAAAGCGGTAACCCGTCGCGAAGTGCTAAAAGAATTTTCCCCGTCGCAGGTAGGTGTATTGGTACATAGTATCGCCAAGGGAAACGTAAAACCATTACAAGGAGAGACATATACGACACTTACCGAGGAGGATTTGTTGTTAACGGTACAGGCCATGGCCACCTGTTGGTATGCTTGGACAAAAGACCTTGTACAAGCCAAATTATTCTCGGCCGATGCCCGAAACATCGCTTTTACCAGTGAAGGGAATGCTCGTGTCTGGCCCAGTTACGGTGCTGTTTCTATGGCCAAGAGCGCCTTAGAGTCGCTTATGCGGCAAATGGCAGTCGCCTGGGGCCCATTGGGAGTTCGAACCAATTGCATACAAGCGGGAACCACCAACACTCAATCGTTACGGGCAATTCCCAATAGCGAACTATTGCTAAAACAGGCCGAACAACGGAATCCGCTGGGTAGATGTACCATCCCTAGCGACATCGGCAACGCGGTGGCGCTTTTATGTACTCCCGAAGCCGCTTGGATTAATGGAACCGTACTCAAAGTAGATGGCGGTGAAAGTCTTAGATAGGTATGGAAAACGTAGATATAATTCTTACTAAATTACCCTATGGCGGCGAATTCCTATTTGTGGATGAACTGCTCCATATTTCTGAAACTTCTGTTAGCGGAAATTTTACATTTAGGGAAAAAGCGTTTTTTTATCCGCACCATTTTCCCGATAATCCAGTTACCCCCGGTGTCATATTAATTGAATGTATGGCACAGATTGGCCTCGCCTGCCTCGGCATTTTTTTAACCAAAAACAAAACTCCGGCCGTATCAGGATTTGCACTGAGCAGTTCAGAAGTAGATTTTTTAAAACCGGTTTATCCAAATGAAACGGTGACGGTTCACGCTGAAAAGATATACTTTCGCTTCGGCAAGTTGAAAGTGAGAGCCAGGATGAGTGACCTAGCAGGCAATGTTATTTGCCGTGGTACTTTAAGCGGAATGGCCTTAAAAGGTGTAACTCAGAAATCAAGAAAACTATGAGGCATCGCGTGGTGGTTACAGGGTTGGGCATTGTAGCTCCCAACGCTATTGGAAAGCACGAATTTAAATCGGCCCTTGAGTTGGGAACATCAGGCATTCGCTTTTTTCCTGAATTGGAAAAACTCAATTTTTCGTGCCAGATTGGGGGAAAACCTAATATTTCAGAAACATTGAAGCGCTCCTACCTTACTGAGCTGCAACTGCGCAACTTTAACAGCAACGGTATTTTATACGGTATCATTGCCGGAATGGATGCCCTAGCCGATGCGGGAATAGAAATCGCCGGTAAGGAAAGCGAACCGTTATGGGAACTGGGCATCGTTTTCGGAACGGGCACCAGTGGGGTCGAAAAATTTAGGGAGGCGATTTACAAGGTCGACGAAGGCAAGGTAAGGCGGCTTGGAAGTACTACCGTAGCACAAACTATGGCGAGCGGGGTTAGCGCTTATTTGGGAGGAATGGTGGGTGCTGGCAACTGTGTTACTTCCAATTCCTCAGCTTGTGCCACAGGCACCGAAGCTGTGCTCCTAGGGTTTGAGCGTATAGCCAATGGGCAAGCAACCCAAATGCTTTGCGGAAGTTGTAGTGACGACGGACCCTATGTTTGGGGCGGCTTTGACGCTCTTAAAGTTACGAGCTACAAATACAACGACAACCCTACCCAAGCCTCCCGACCTATGAGTCAATCGGCTAGCGGATTTGTTCCTTCAAGTGGAGCGGGCGCGTTGGTATTGGAATCGTTGGAAAGTGCCTTGCAACGCAATGCCACGATTTATGCCGAGATTCTTGGCGGCTCTGTAAACAGTGGAGGGCAACGGCAGGAGGGAAGTATGACCGCTCCCAACAGTTACGCCGTTCAAAAGTGCATTAAGGCTGCTTTGGCACAGGCCAATTGTACAAGCGCGGATATAGATTACATTAACGGTCACCTAACCGCTACCGCGAAAGACAGTTTAGAAATTGACAACTGGTGCAAGGCATTGAAGCGATGCGAATCAAATTTTCCGTTCATCAATTCCTTGAAGGGTAGCATTGGACACGGCCTTGCGGCGAGTGGAAGTATGGAATGTGTTGCCGCGGTGCTTCAGCTCTACAATAATTTCGTAGCCCCTAATGTGAACTGTGATGATGTGCACCCCGCAATTGCCCAAAAAATTGATTTGGCTAAGATTCCTCGAAAAGTAAGACATACTCCACTGAAAACGGTTATAAAAGCGAGTTTTGGCTTTGGCGATGTCAATGCCTGTATTATCTTTAGAAAAAATTGAATGCTATGACTACTGAGCGAATCTATGCTAAGCTTTTGCCCATTATCCAAACGTATCTTCCTGAAGATGTAGATCCCGATTGTGTTGATCTCACCAAAGATCTTACCAAGGAGCTCAATATCAATTCGGCACATTTGGTAGATGTGGTGCTGGATGTTGAGGACGAATTTGACATCGAACTGGAAAATGATGATATGGAGAATCTGCGCACCGTGAATGATGCCATAGAGATTATCCAAAATAAATTGACATCGTAACAATTTCACCTATTTTTCGTGGCCTTCTCAAACCCTAGCGTATTTTCAAACTCCGAACTCAAACGCTTGGCAGTGAAGCTAACCGCAAAGGGAGAACGATCGGTGAAATCGGGACACCCTTGGGTTTTTTCAGATAGTATCGAAAAAATCAACGTTGAGGGCAAACCTGGCGATCTGGCCATAATCTTTGGCAGGCGCAGCAATTCGGTTGTTGGGGTTGGCCTTTACGATCCCTCTTCCGCCATTTCCATAAAAATGATCCATTCCGGGGGCCCCGCTACGATTGATGCAAATTTCTTTCGAAGTAAAATACAATCTGCTTATACGCTTAGAACAGAGCTTTTTACTACCGATACCAACAGTTACCGCCTCCTGTTTGGTGAGAATGATGGTTTTCCTGGATTGATTGTCGATGTATATGCTCACGTGGCTGTTATAAAATTATATTCGGAAATTTGGCTGCCTTATTTGCAGTGGATTCTTCCCGAAATTTTACAAGTCACAAAGGCAGATACTGCTGTTATTAGGTTAAGCCGATCCTTGCAGGAAACGAAGCGGCATTCCTTGGTTGACGGACAGGTGGTAATTGGTACTTTACCGGATGAATTGGTAGAATTTAAGGAGCACGGCCTTAGATTTCGAGCCAATGTGGTGCACGGGCACAAAACAGGTTACTTTTTAGATCACAGGCACAACCGCAAGCGAGTGGGTGAGCTGGCCCGTGGAAAATCGGTGCTCGATGTTTTTTGCTATGCCGGTGGCTTCTCGGTACACGCTCTGGCAGGGGGCGCAAAGAGCGTATTGAGCATCGATATAAGTGAGCAGGCACTGGAAGTTGCCAAAGAAAATGCCAGTCTTAACCAGTATACGGGAGCACATACTACCTTGGCGGGAGATGCCTTTGCGGAATTAAAATCTCTCACTGAAAAGGGTAAAACCTTTGATATCGTAATAATTGATCCTCCCACTTTTGCCTCTTCCCAACAACACATTTCCATTGCACTTAAAAAATACGCCCAGTTAGCAGCTTTGGGAGCTAAACTAACCGCAACAAACGGCTTGTTGCTGCTAGCTTCCTGCTCGGCAAGAGTAGTCGCACCGGCATTCTTCCAGAAGGTAGAAGAAGTTCTGGACGCATCGGGCCGGTCTTACAAGGTCGAGGCACGAACCGAACATGATATTGACCACCTGGTGACATTCCCCGAAGGCGCCTATTTAAAATGCGGCTATTATAAATTCCTGGATTAACGGATGTTAACAGCTGTTAATACGCACGTTAAAGAATATTAAACCAGTTGGCCCCAACCCATTTTATAAGTATTTTAAAGGAAAAGAAAAATAATATGAAACCTATAGTCACCCTAATTTTTGCATTGGTAAGCTTTCACTTATTTGCACAAGATCCTTTTCTTCAAAAAGATTATGATTCGTACGAGGGCCGTGCCGATGCCATAACAGAAGTGTATAACTCTGAGTTGGCCTTAAGTTCCAAGCAAGAATTGCTTTTCAAAAATAAGGTCGCAGAGTTCTTGCCGAGATACGACAAAATACGAGAGGCGTATGAAGGTCGTGAAATGTTAAATAGGCTCCAAAGCTTGGGCGAGGAGGAAAGTGCCGAGATGCACGATATTTTAACCCAACCCCAATTTAGACTTTATGTGCGGATGAAAGAAAAAGTACAACCCTTGGCTAGAGTGGAGAATTAAGACAGAAAACTCAATCTACTTAATAAAAAAGCACGGCTTTAGGCCGTGCTTTTTTGAGTTTATAGTAATGTTATTTAAAGTCTTCGCCGTTCGTAGTGGGCTCTATGGTAGGATCGTCGGTATGCATAGTTTTTTTCAATCCTGCGGAATCCACATCGAAAAATTCCATAATGTTCGGCGGGTTTTCAATTTGCTGCACACGCTTTCCCTTTATGGCGATTGGCTGTGTTAAAACCTCATTGTTATTTTGAAGAACCTTAATCCAATCGTCTGAATCGAAATTTGAATAATCGGTTTTTTCATCTAAAACGCGCTTGTCTACCAAATCACCAATTTTCACTCCCAAATCATCTGCGATTTCCGCCCATTGTGTCCCTGTAACCTTTGTTTTGGCTATATCGATGGTATTGATCCGGTGCTTCGTACCTTGTAGGTAGCTCAATGTATGTTTGCCTACACGGGTATTGCTGCTGTAGATTAAAATAAGTTCATTTTCGTCCCTTGCGAGTACTGCCATATCTTCCATTGTGTTGAAATTGTCGTTTTCTAAAGTGTTCCTTTTAATATGCGCTCATTTTTTCCTTGCGCTTCTGAAGCTGACGATCTAATTGGTTGACCACTTCGGCGACCGACATTTTAAAATTTTCCTTGCTCTCCTCGGCAAAAAGTCGCGGTCCGGGAGCACTTAACCGGATTCCGGTTTTCTTGCCCGTAGCGTCACTCGTAGTATTCTCTACCTTGAAAAAAACATCGGCCTTTACGATAAAATCGTATTTGTTGAGCAATTTTTCCAAACGTTCGGTGGTGTATTTCTCTAATGCTTCGCTTGCCTTTACGTTGTCATATTCAAAATTGATGTTCATAGCATTTGTATTTATAGTTCAAAATAAATATACAATTCGGGTTAGAGGAAGGCAAGTTTTTAATAATACTTTGTGAATTAATCTTGCGCTATCGGCGGCTCTTCCGCAGGAATTACCATCGATGCGATAATACCGCCTGCCAAGGAAAGAACGATGATGCCCAGGGAGAGCCATTCGGGGATTTCCACGTGATGAGCAAAAATCATCTTTAACCCTACAAAGGCTAAGATCACCACAAGGCTGTAATTGATAAAACGGAATTTTTTCAGCATTCTTGAAATCAGGAAATACATGGAACGCAACCCTAAAATCGCCAGTATGTTAGAACTGAATACGATAAAGGGATCGGCCGTAATGGCCAGTATGGCTGGAATGCTATCGAGAGCAAAGAGGATGTCGGTTAGTTCAATCACCATTAATGCGACGAAGAGGGGCGTCGCCGCTCGAATTCCCATGCGCCTAATAAAGAACTTGCTACCCTCCATTTTATGGGTCACAGGAAACAACTTTCGAAGAAACCGGTACATAGCCGAATTCTTCGGGTCAAAATCGGTATCGTCGCTCTTGTACATTTTGTAAGCCGTATAAAGCAGGAATGCCCCAAACACGTAAATAATCCAATCTACCTTGTTGATGAGCGTAACGCCAAACAAGATCATGAGTGCCCTAAATACAATTGCACCCAAAATTCCCCAAAACAACACACGGTGTTGGTACTTTTCGGGAATTTTAAAGGAGTTGAAAATTACCGCAATCACGAATACATTGTCAATACTAAGCGACAATTCTATAAGGTATCCTGTAATGTATTTCAGCAATGCGTTTTCGGGGGTGAGGCCCGTTGGGTTTTCCATGAGACCTTCGGAAAAGAGCCAATAGATTCCGCCAGAGAAACCCAAGGCAATCCCTACCCATAGTGAAGTCCATAAGGCCGCCTCCTTCGTTTTTATTACGTGGGCGTTTCGGTTAAATACACCCAGGTCGAGTGCGAGGAAAACAATAATGACAGCGGTAAAGATAATCCAGATGGTCATATGAACACTACAAGTATAAAGGTGAAAGCGCCTTCCGAAGGTGCCAATATCGCAACTATTTTCTCTTCTGAAAAGGCACCTAAAGATATTTCAATTGTACTGCAAAACCTTTAATTTATTGTTAAAGCAATTTCAGAAAATAGGATATTTAAATACCTTACTGAAAACAATATGGAAATTATGGGATTGAATGTCACGCAAAAACTGATAAAAGAACATCTTCTTGAAGGTGAAATGACACCGGGCAAGGAAATTGGCCTAAGAATAGACCAAGCCCTGTTGCAAGATGCCACAGGGACCTTGGTGCAGCTAGAACTCGAGGCCATGAACCTAGATCGCGCCAAGACCGAGGTAGCCGTTCAGTACGTAGACCATAACTTGCTCCAAACCGATTATAAGAATGCAGACGATCACGTATTTCTGCACAGCGCGGCACAAAAATTTGGCTTGTGGTTTAGTAGGCCCGGAAATGGCGTGAGCCATCCCGTACATATGGAGCGTTTTGGAAAACCCGGAAAAACGTTGGTAGGAAGCGATAGCCATTCCTGTGCGGCCGGTTCCTTGGGTATGTTAGCTATTGGGACGGGCGGCCTTGATGTTGCTGCCGCTATCGCCGGAGAGCCCTATTTTGTAAAGATGCCCAAAATCATGGGCGTTAAGTTAACCGGCAATTTGCCGAAGTGGGTAAGCGCAAAGGATGTCATCCTTGAAATGTTGCGCCGTCACGATGTTAAGGGCGGGGTAGGTAAAATTATAGAATACTACGGCGATGGCCTAAAAAATTTAAGCGCCATGGACCGTCATGTCATTGCCAATATGGGAGCCGAGTTAGGTGCTACAACCACTGTTTTTCCTAGTGATGAAGAAACAAGACGCTTTTTAAAGAGCCAAGATCGAGAGGACGATTGGCGCGAACTGGTGGCCGATGCAAATTGCGAGTACGATCTACACGATGAAATTGTACTGGACGATCTTGTACCGCTCATCGCTCTCCCCACCAGTCCGGGGAATGTGGTTCCCATTAGCGAGGTAGCCGGCCGAAAGATAAGTCAGGTGGTAATAGGTTCGTCCGCCAACCCTGGCCTACGAGATTTTTGGATTGCCGGTGCCATCGTAAAGGGGAAATCTGTTCATCCCGATGTTTCTTTCGATGTCAACCCTACCAGCCGCCAAATTATCCAAAATATGATCGATACAAAGGCATTTGCTAACTTAATTACCGCCGGGGCGCGCTTCCATCAAAGCGGTTGCATGGGTTGTATAGGAATGGGTCAGGCTCCCGCGAGCAATACCATAAGCTTGCGTACCATGCCCAGAAATTTCCCCGATAGAAGCGGAACCAAAGACGACCAGGTGTATTTGTGCAGTCCGGAAACAGCTGCTGCCTCGGCCCTTACGGGAAAAATTACCGATCCGCGGGACCTAGAAGACCTTTACTCTATGAATTATCCAACCTATAAGGCCCCCGAGCTACAAATTATCAACACCGATATGCTTATACCGCCACCCGACGATACCGACGGATTAGAACTGAAAAAAGGACCGAATATCGTGTCCATTCCGCATATCGATGAGTTGCAAAACACGTATCATATTCCCGTTCAGTTAAAGATGGGCGATAATATCTCAACAGATGAGATCCTGAAGGCTGGTGCAGAGGTGCTTCCGTTCCGAAGCAATTTGCCCGAAATTAGCAAATACAGCTATATCGTTATAGACGGCACGTTTTATGACAGGGCGATGGAAAGCAAGGAACAACACGGGGGGCATATTGTGGTGGCAGGCGATAACTACGCCCAAGGAAGCAGCCGGGAACACGCGGCCCTAGCGCCGAAATTTCTAGGACAGGTAGCGGTTATCGCAAAGGGCTATGCGCGCATTGCTTGGCAGAACTTGGTTAATTTTGGCATTCTCCCGCTGGAGTTTGTTAATATTGAAGACTACGACGCTATTGAACAGGGCGACATGGTGCAATTTGAAAATCTGAGAACACACGTGGAAAATCGCGAAGATATTACCGTAACGGTTACAAAGAAAACTGGGAAAACAATTAGAATTCCCACGAAGCACAGTTTGAGCGACCGGCAAATTAGAATTTTGCTCAAAGGTGGCATTATTAACGATTTCAAAGATCGCTTAGCTTCATAATTGTAGAAAACGCAGAAACGTTCTTAAAGGATGTCGCTATTCAGAAAATCGTTAAATCTTCTTTAAAGGCTTTTCTGTTGGGAACTCCCTTCCTTATCTTTAAGGGAAAAAGAATGGAAAAGACACATACAATCGAAAAAAGAACGCCTACAGAATACGACATTTTAGAAATACTGGAAAACCGTTGGAGTCCAAGAGCTTTTGCAGATACACCGATAAGCGAAACGCAAATTCGCACGCTTTTGGAAGCGGGAAGATGGGCGCCTAGCAGCAATAATTTACAGCCTTGGCGCATTATTTGGGGCGCGAAGGGCTCTAAAACCTATGAGCGCATTTTTAATTGCCTCCACGATTTTAACCAAGGTTGGGCCGGTAATGCGCAAGTATTATGGGCGTGCGCTTTCAAAAAAGATAGAAACGACGGGGAAAAGGAAAATTTCCACGCCCTGCACGATTTGGGCTTATTTATGGGCAATGTGCTTACCCAAGCCCAGCATATGGGAATTGCCGTACACCAAATGGCAGGAATCGATTATGAAAAAGCGAAGAAGGAATTTAAATTTCCAGAAAATTATCACGTGGCCACTGCCGCAGCCTTCGGGTACTATGGTGGCGATCCAGATATTTTGGATGACGATTTAAAGGAAGAGGAATTGAATACGGAACGCAACAGGAAAGCACAGGACGAATTTGCCTTTAACGGCGATTTCCAAGAATAGAAATATGAGAACGGCCTATTTCACCCTACTTATTGTTCTAGCCACATTTGTTGGATGCAAAAGCGGCTCGGGCCCAGATACGCTGAACCGAGAAGATTCTATTGAACAATCTGAGGTCTATACCTTGGTTAAAAATAGAAATTTTTCCATTCGTGCCGATTGGGCCATGCCTATGCAGGGAGATCGATTTGTAATTGCCGAAATCCCTAACGGATTTTCAATTCAAGGCGATACAGCAGAGGCAAGGTTGCCATTTTATGGAGTTAGGCAAATGGGCTTTAACTTCAATGAGACTGGAATTATTTTCAATGGGCCTATGGAAGAGGAGAAGTTGAAAATCGATGCCTCAAGAAATGCTATAAAATACAATTTTACGGTGGAAGAAGATGACGAGGTATTCGACGTACTGCTTACCATCTTCGGGAATAAAACAACCTATATAGACATCAATAGCAATCAGCGTGATTCCATGTCCTATCAAGGTGAGATAGAACCTCTCAATAACTATAAAAATTAAAAAATATGAGTACCAATAAGAAAAAACATGCCGATTTTCAAGATCAATACCGTCGATCCTCTAATTTCGGTTCATCAGATAAGCTGAAACCGAGAAAGGATGGCGATGTCGCTTTGTCCAAAACCGATAGAAAAAGCACGGAGGAAATTCGAAATTCGGTAGATGAATTGCTCGATACTTCAGAAGAAGAATAAGCAGTTCAAGAATTATATAAGAAATAATTAAAAACAAAAAGATTATGAAGATAGGAGTTATTGGAAGCGGTAATATTGGCGGCACTTTAGGCACCCATTGGGCCAAAGCTGGCCACGAGGTGCTTTTTACCTCGCGCCATCCAGAACAGCTGCATGAGCTAGTTCAAAATGCAGGCGATAATGCCAAGGCCGTGAGCTTGGACAATGCCTGGGAAGCCAATGCCGATGTCTATTTGCTGGCGGTCCCCTTTAATGCGATAGACCGTTTAAGCGAGTTGTATGCTGGCGAATATGGCGGACGCATCATCATCGATGCAACGAACCCATATCCCGAGCGGGATGGGGAAATGGCACAAGAAGTTCGCGATAGCAATCGAAATGCATCAGAGTATACCGCAATGAAGTTCAACACCGCAAAAACGGCTAAGGCCTTCAATACGATCTATGCACAGCATCTTAAGGATCGTGCTTTTAGGGACGTTGACAAATTGGCCATACCGTTTGCTGCGCAAGACCAAGAAAGCAAAAAAGTAACTCAGCAGCTCATTGAAGATATAGGATTTGACGCGGTATATGTAGGGGAGCTAAAGGATACCGGTATTATGGATCCAGACCAGAAAATATATGCAAAATCACTTACCCGAAAAGAACTTGAATCATTACTTTAACGAATAAAACATAACTGTTTTTGAATGTGAACATTAAGATGCTTTTAGTAAGAAGCATCTTTTTTTTTGATAGATAAGGACATATAGATTATTGAACAATGGTAGAAAGTTAGGAATGGGAAAGCAGAAAGAAACTCTTCAAAAACTAACTTTTAGATTTTTATAGATAATCTAAAGGCTACAGAATATTCTTCTTTACGTAAACACCTACAAGACGATGTACTACAGCTGAAACCACAACCAGACAAGCTACGATACTCCACAGCAATTCCTTTTGCTCGAATGCCGTTTCATTGAGAGCGAATGCCAAATAGAAAAACGAACCCACGCCCTTAATTCCTAAAAATGCGACGGCCCATCGCTGTTTCCAAGGCATATCGGTTTTCAAGGTGGGGATAATACCAAACAGGGGCCGAATGGCGAAAATAAAAATCAGAGCCATACCCAAAACATGAAGGGTAAGGGTGTCCAACCAGTTATGTGCTAGATAACCTCCCAATAAAAGTAAGATAACGGTAATTAAAAACTGCTCCACTTGCTGAACAACATCGTGCATTTCCTTATGAAATGAATGCTGTTTTTCATAATGCCGAATGGTAAGCGCTGCAACAAAAACAGCAATGAAACCATAAACCTCTACAGCCTCGGAGATGCCATAAATCAAAAAGGTTGTCGCGATCGCCAGAAAACCAAGTCGTTCTGGAGAAATACTGAATTTTTTCGGCAAAGAAAAGAAGAACCAGGCAATGACCCTTCCGCAAAGATAACCGCAGGCCAAACCTCCTACGATACGGTACAGCACGTCTTTCAAAATCCATATATCGAGCCAGTTCTCATAATCAAATCCGTGCATTGCCACCCAAATAGCAAGCCATGTAAATGGGAAAGCCATACCATCGTTGAGCCCCGCCTCGGCGGTAAGATTAAATTGCACTGGATGTTCTTCGTCTGCGTCTTCTTCGATTTCTACTTGAACATCGCTCGCCAATACTGGGTCGGTAGGCGCAAAGACAGCTCCCAATAACAAAGCCGAAGCAGGCACGAGCCCAAACCAGCTTCCCATAAGGGCAGAGGCACCAATGCACCCGATCATCGTGATGAGTACCAAAAGCAGTGGGACACGATAGGACCTAAACGAGAAACTCTGGTTTATTTTTAAACCAGCTCCCATAAGACTGATTATCACCGCAATTTCGGAAAGTTTTAAAATTATCTTTTCGTGTTTTATGGGATCGGGTGCCGGAAGGTCTATGGGTAATGAGAAAATGACAACGCCCAACGCAATAGCAATTATAGGAACATTGATGAGTTGTACCTTTTCAATACTCTTTAGCCAAGGCAGGGCAGTGCCAAACAACCCTATGATGATGTAAATCCAAAGATGAGTCTCCAAACGTTATTGCATTTTCAATCTGTTATCAAATTTCGTGAAGGGTGAGGGTATTACCGCAATAGGTATCAAACTTTAACAAGTAGTACGCGTAGCGTAAAGAACCCCTTCTTGCGAAGATATAGTTTTTTGATGATTTCCGAAGATAGAGAATGGGGCATACCGACTTCAGAAAGAATCAAATTGCCCTTTTTGAAGATGCGAACGAATTGGGTTGCTTTTATATGAAAACTGAGACGTTATTGTGCCTTGAAATAATACCGCAGTCCGAAGGTGATATTATTTGAATAGAAATCCCTCAGCGTATAAAATTCTGCTGAAATAGAACCGTATAAGTAGGGGAGCATTTCACCGCCAATGGATCCTCGATACCTTTGGAAAAAGTCTGAAAATGTATCGGCAAAAGCCGAAGCGCCCAATTGATACTGAAATTTAGTATCGGGCTTATTGTAGGCAAATTCCAATCCCAACCCACCGTACAACCGATTGTCAATCGTCCAATAAGGGAAGCCGTCTCTTCGGTCTTCACTGCCCAACATACCGTACACTTCGGCATAGGGTTTCCACTTCGAATACGTTCCTGCGCGAATCAATCTTGTAATTATGCCTGTTAACTGTGCGTCGGCTACCTCATCGGAATAATAGTTTCCAACGAAGGACGCCGTTAGTAAATGGTTCTTCCACACTTTGGAATTTTCATAATACGCAAGCAGCATACTGTTGTAGATGTTAAGCGTGTAAGCAGGTCCCGTTACAGCTGGTCTATGCTCTGCCGTAAACGAGGCATACACACTATCTTTGGCCTTATGCACTTGGGCGCGCAGCCTGAAAAAGTACTCGTTAGCATCGCTGCGCTCAAGGCGGCCTCCCAGAGAATAGTTAATGGCCTCATCTCTATTTTTGCTTCGAAACGTATAACCGAATCCGTATAAATTTTGGGTGCGGTTGGCTTCGCTAAGGGTATCCACTTCTAGGCTACGGGCTGTCGTTTGGGAAAAACCAAACTCGTGATAATGCCGCGATGAAAAGGAAACACCTCCTGCCAGTTCATTGTCTAAGAAATTAGGCCGAAATCGATCGGCGATAACCTCGGTCCCAGCTCGTAGGTAATTGCCTTCTTGCTCTCTGTACTCTCGTTTCAACCGAACGTAATTTTTAGGGTAAAAATAGTCCGGAAATTCGTTCAGTAGGTATTTTTTGGTTTCCATTGCGACGTAGCGAACCTCTTTATTTAAGAGTGCTCGCAAAGGGGCATATTCATTGGAGTAGGGAAGGGTTGCTGCCAGTTCCCAACTCTTATCAATGTTTCCCATTTGAGCGTACAATTGCGCCATAGCATAGGTCGCATCCCAATCGCCCGGATGGTTGGCAATATGTTGTGCATAGGCGCTTTCCAATGCTTCTAATGCATTCAATTGAACGTACCAATACGCCTTTTCAGAAAATGTGATCTCACTACTGCATTGTGACCATTCCAACGCCTTTCGATATAGCGAATTATTGGCAAATGCATACGCTATGGCAGTCGCCTGTGGTGTCAATATAGCATCGCACGCAGTGCTCGACATCAATTCCCTTACGGCACGCGGCATATCTTCATAGAGGAGGTATTCGATATATAGGGCATAATCTAAGGATTTGATGTTCTCAAGTTTGCCTAGCTTGATGTACCACTGCATCATATCGGCTAAGGCAATATCGTTACTGCACTTGGCCCAGGCAATGGCTTTTTCGTATGCCTCGATTTCAGCATAGAGCCATGCAATGGTCGCGGAAAGTGGAGTTAAATGGGCCGCTTCGCAAGCTGTAGTATCCTTAATAGTTCTTAAAAATGCTTGCGGATTTCTATTGGCCAAAATAATTGCGTATCGGGTTTTTGTTTCTGTAGACGTAACTTCAAGGTATAGTTCGATCAGTTTTTCTGTGGTTATGTTTGCAATCTCTTCGGAAAAATAAGCCGTATACGCCGCCCATAATTCTCGATTGTTCGGAAGTTGTTCTAGCTGCCGCTCCATCCATTGTTTTCTAATTTCCAAGGAAGGATAATCACTGTTGGCAACCAACTCCAGTGAAAGATCGATCAAGGCAGAACGATTTTCTGGTTGCGAATTATAGGCCGCTTCCAGAATGGGCCAGATATCAAATTCTCGGTCTATATAGCCAAGGTATTGCGCCAGTTGCCGAATTTCGGCCAACAAAGAATAGTCTGATTTGGCTATGTTTTTCTTCAGAAGCTGTATCGCTTCTTGAGTACGATTTTCAGAAACCAACCAAGAAATTTCCTCTTGTACGGTTGCAAAATCCATTTCGCCATCGGTATATTTTCGAAGTTGTTGCAACGCAAGAAGTTCAAGCGCCGCGTCACTTGAAGATTGAATAACCTTTGGCAGCGATACCGTACCACTGTTCGACTTGAACATAGCGAGATGACCCTCTTGGAACGGTGTGTTGGAAAACGCCGTGCCTTGGGAATTCCATTCCCTGCGCTGCGTCTCCCATTGGTCGTTTGGTAAGTAGGCCATCCAAAACGTAGTATTTTGATCTTGCGGCGATGTAGGCTGCACGAAATGGTGAGTTGCATTGCTGGAATGCAAAAATCGTTGGTAGCGCCAACGTTGGGTTTCTTGAGCGGCTTGTTGGGTATTTAAAAATCGTAACAGCGGATAGGTTTGCCGAAGATTTTTTAAATGGTGCTCGAAACGGGGTAACATTCCTGCACTGCCGTTGGCAGACTTGTGCCAGCCATAATTTCCGGGATTTCGATAGTCGAAATCACCACGGTTGCTCTCATTGGCCGCATCCATAATTTGATATACGTCGTCTGGATGAATGAAGTGCGACCATACGCCCGTATACAAAAAAGCAGATTGAACGGTGTACTCCTTTGAGCCATCGAAAACATAGCCACTCGATATGCGCGGGAAATCAAAGAAGAATTGATTGTAGGGATCGGGATCGAACTCCCTGTTTCCTCCTTCGCGCGTAATACCTTCATAGGTACTGCAAATGTATTTCACCGAGGGAACGGCCATTTCAATGCTTATTAACCCTAAACTGTCAATATAATTGGAAGGAGGGACGTAAGAGACCGGCATTGGTCCATACTGTTCGGCTTTCCATTTTTTGTAAGCGGTGCTCATAGCGGTTTCCATAAATTCCACTCGTGGCCAATTTTCCTTTACCAGTGAGACGTGGTTTAAACCGTGCAGGGCCAATTCGTGTCCTTCGGCGACCACTTCGGCCATGAGCCAGTCGGTGGTAAATTGCCCATAATTGGCAGTTTTTCTTTGGTTCATTTCCCATTCCTGGGTAAGAAAGGGAGGGGAGGTCTTGTTTTGGTAGTCAAAACAGACCATGGCCGTATAAGCTAAGTTATGTTCTTTCGCCAATGCGACCATATCGGGCCACCATACATCGGTATAAAAACGGGACATGCTCAAATTCATTTCGCTGGCAATAGGCTCTTTTTTAATGTCGTAAACAGGAGCGGGGAAGTCATCCAAAAAAAGTACTCCTGTATTGGCGATAGGATAGGGCACGGCCGGTAAACCCCTCAATATGGCAGCGAAAAAAAGACCCCTATCTTTTTTTTGACTCGCCACAGTTGTGTTGAAAACGATGACCCGGCCCTCCATAATTCTATGTTCTAAAATGGTAGGGTAAAGAGGATTATCGGCCGATGTAGCGAGAATGTTCACTTTTTCTGAAAAACTTTCGCGTTCCAATCCGTAATGGATATTGGGCGATTGGTATACTTTTCCCTTCATGGTAGGAAGAAAATTACCCAGGAACCGAAAGCCAGAAGCTTTCGTATTTACCGAAAACGTTGGATTTTCCCGTAGTCCGGCAAGATAACCAAACTTCAAATCTTCAGATACATTCAATAACACCAACGTGCCTCCACCTGCTACAAATGAGACGATGGCTTCCATAGCTTGTGACGTTAATGGCTTCGTTTCCAAAAGTACCAGTACTCTAGCGGTATTTGCAATATTGGGTATCTGGTTAAAGGTGGCCACATTGGTTTGCTGAAAGGGAATCTTGCTATAGTTGAGGGTTTTGCGAACATGGTACGTATAATCCCGATCCTTTTTGCTATCGGGGTTGGTTATGTACAGGACCAGGGGGGTGGTACTGGTACCTTCAAATACAAACGGGAATTCGCTTCGCTCCTGTACATCGACCGCGCAACTGCCCAAAATGAATAGCAATAGTATGCATCTTTTTATGTAGTTATTTGGTATCACGATTCTTGAATTTTCGCGCCAGCAAATCGGTGTATGTGGCTTCGCCCGGTTGGTTTATTATTTCATAAACCTTTAGATTTGCGCTCTTGTAAAACAGTCTTATTTCCCGTTGCCGTTTTTTTAAAACCTCGAGTCCATGTTGTGCTTGCTCCATTGCCAAGGCCTTTTCCCTAGGTTCAAGTTTATCGAGCACGGTAGGCGGATAAAGAAATAGAAAGGTGCTGCTTGGAAGGACTAATTGAGGGTTTTCCTTTAAAAACTGTTTGTCTTTTTTGCGATTGGCATAGGTGTTGTCAACTTCAAGGTAGCTGCTGCCAAATACCTCATAATGAATAAAAAAATGACTATGTGTGCTAAGCGGTATGTGTTTGGAGAGGTTAACCACAGCGTAGGAATACGGCATGTAATTCTCCTCTATTTGCGAGTAGGTTTGTACAATATCTGTCGTAATCTCATTTCCTCTTGGTAAATTCCAATAATTGTTCTTCTGAAGCAGTACAATCCACCCCACCAGCAATAAGCTAAAGACGATTTTGTAAATTGTTGGAAGTGGTATTTCTGGAAAGATGGATGATTTGACCAACGAATAGACGCCATAGAACACAGTCGCAATAAAAATGGGACTGCATACCGCGATGGCCTGGTTGAGCATATCCTGGTCGAAAAAGCGATTTTCTAGCAACGTCAATAATAGGAGCAATCCGAAAAAGGTTTGGAAAGACAAGAGCTTACCCCACTTGGCACCCTCCTTCAACCATAAAGTAATCAGAACCACACCACTTAGCAGCAAAATAATTACTGTTACATAGAGGTAGCCAGAATAGGAGAGGAGCAATTGCGGTAAATAGGTATAATTGCTTACCGCGTATAAATGTTGTGTTAGGAAAACACCAAACGACTTTCCGTTTGCAAAACTCACTATCGCATACAAAATTAACACGAGGGCAGTAGCACTCGTATAGGAAAGAATGGCCGCCCAATA
>CAZXDP010000038.1:0-25922 GCA_964639255.1 uncultured Flavobacteriaceae bacterium | reverse complement strand
GAGGTTGCGGTTGCCACGTAGGGCATCAATAATTTGAAAAGATGAAAGTAAGGGCTTATTGGCAGTTCTATAAGGAAATGGCTCCGTTTGTTTTTGCATTTACAGCGCTATGCCTAGCACTTTTTGGGCTATTGTGGGGAATGCTACTGCATTTCGCACTGGCACCTATTTTAGGACTATTAGGATTCAACGCCTTAAAAAAAGAACAGTTTTATTTCTATTATAATATGGGAATTACCAAAAAGCGATTAATAGGCAGCAGTTACCTTATCAACGGCTTGCTGGGCGTGCCCCTGTCTTTTTTATTCACCCTCCTTTATTTACTATTCCGTGGCGGTACTCCAAGTTTCTAACGCAACCAAAAACTTCGGAAAGAAGAAAGTGCTAACAAATGTGTCCCTTTCGATTGAAACAGGAACAGTGGTAGGCCTCTTCGGAAGTAATGGTTCAGGGAAATCGACATTACTGAAAATGATCATCGGTACGCTTCGGGCCACCTCCCTTCGGTTGGAAATAAATGGTATTTCCGTTCGTCCCTCTTTGGTAATTTCGCAACGATCTATCGCTTACGTACCCCAACATCCTTTTCTTCCCCAACGGATAAAGGTTCGGGACATTATACCCATTTATGCCTCTTCTGAAGAAGCACAGGATGCGATATTTTACCATCCGCAAATAGCCCGCATCGCACAAAAATCGATAGGTGAGCTCTCCCACGGCGAGCGAAAATTTTTTGAAACTGTTCTCATTGCCAATGGGCCGCACCCCTTTCTTATGCTCGATGAACCGTTTTCCCTGCTCGACCCGCTTCAAATAGAAGCCTTGAAAGATTTTCTGAAAGCGTTGAAACCCCACAAAGGAATTTTGCTCACCGATCATTACTATGGTGATGTATTGGCTATTTCCGACCAAAAAATAGTACTGGCCGCCGGAACGAGTCACATCATTACTTCGGAAGCTCAATTAAAAAATTTTGAATACCTTCGGGGAGACCCATCATGCACCTAGCACAAATTAATATCGCCGAAGCCAAGGCTTCATTGGAAAGTCCAGTGATGACCAATTTTGTTAACAATTGAGCGGGTACGCATTTGTTACCAATAAAGACAACATTTAACCATTCTACTTAATTCATAATGATATATGCTATGAAAAAATTTATTCTTTCTTGTACATTGTTGGCTACTTTGGTTGCTTGCAACAATCCGGATACTGATAAGTCTGATGAGGTACAGACCACATCGTTAGAAAATTCTCAACCAACACTTAGCCAATACCACACCTTTACCGAGGCTGAAGATCGATTTACAGGCGGCATCAAAATGATTCCCATAGAAACGCCTAAGGGCACCTTCAATGTTTGGACCAAGCAGGTAGGTAATAATCCCGATATCAAAGTCCTGCTACTTCACGGCGGCCCGGGAATGACCCACGAAATCTATGAGAGCTTCGACGGCTACCTTCCCCAGGAAGGCATAGAATATTACTACTACGACCAATTGGGGAGTTACTATAGTGACCAGCCCGAGGACAAAAGCCTTTGGGAAACAGATCGTTTTGTTGAGGAAGTGGAACAAGTACGCAAGGCCCTAGGGCTAACCAACGATAATTTTTACCTTTTTGGTCAATCGTGGGGCGGCATATTGGCCATGGAATATGCCCTAAAATATCAGGACAATTTAAAGGGATTAATCATAAGCAATATGGTTCCCTCCATACCCGATTATATGAAATACAACGAAGAGGTTTTAGCACCACAACTGCCAGAGGATGTGCTGCAGAAAATTATGGCGTATGAAGAAGCTGAAGATTACAGTAATGAAGAATACCTAAATTTGATCGTAACCCACTATTATCCAAAACATGTAATACGCATGCCAATGGAGGAATGGCCCAATTCGCTGAAGCGTGGCTTCGCCCATCTTAATCCCGAGGTGTACGTAACGATGCAAGGCCCTAGTGAATTTGGTATAAAAGGCGATGCTATATTGAAAGGATGGAACGTAAAGAACAGACTTTCCGAGATTTCTGTGCCTACACTTGCCATTGGCTCTCAGTACGATACCATGAACCCCGAAGAAATGGAGTTTATAGCCAACCAGGTGCAACAAGGCAGCTATCTATATTGCCCCAATGGCAGTCATTTGGTTCAATACGACGATCAAGAGCATTTTTTTCCCGGCTTGATTTCCTTTTTGAAATCGGTGCACGAAGACTCTAACAAAGCAGATTAAGGGCTTGAAGGCATTCCCTTTTGGCACGTAATGCCCCAAATGGGAATGGTTTCCCGTGCCGTATGGATGCGCACGGTGGTGCTATCGATAAGCTCAAAATCGTTTCCATCGCTAAACCGTGGATCGAATAGCGCTTCCACGGAAAATTCTGGCTCTATAAAACGGAGGACTTTCCATTGGCCGTCCGTCTCATAGGTGCCGGTAACATCGATATTTGCAGTTTCTTCCGCATCGGCAGCATTCCCTAAGCTCCTAAATTCTAATCGGAACGTGTTGTTCGTAAATAAGGTAAGGGCTATAGTGGCTACATCATTTCCCAGGCTTCGATAGGCCAAGCTCTCTTCCGCTCCAACGGTAGTGACGGTATTCTTTTTGGCACTTCCGCAGGAAAACAACGATATAACGAGCAACGACCAAGCAAAATTTCGTAGCAAGCCCATTATCGAATCAGTTTCTTATACTTAATGCGCTTCGGCATAACATCGCCCCCCAAGCGTTTTTTCTTATTCTCCTCATAGTCACTAAAACTACCCTCAAAGAAATATACTTGGCTGTTGCCTTCAAAAGCCAAAATGTGGGTGCAAATACGATCGAGGAACCAGCGGTCGTGGCTAATTACAACGGCACAACCCGCAAAGTTTTCAAGTCCCTCTTCGAGCGCTCGCAACGTATTTACATCCAAATCGTTGGTTGGCTCATCTAGTAACAACACATTGCCCTCTTCCTTTAGGGTCATAGCCAGGTGCAAGCGGTTTCGTTCCCCGCCAGAAAGCGATGACACTTTCTTGTTCTGCTCACTGCCGCTAAAATTGAAACGACTTAAATACGCACGACTGTTTACTTGCCTGCCTCCCATCATCACCAACTCTTGTCCGTCGCTAAAATTTTCCCAAATGGTTTTATTCGGGTCTATATTGGAATGTGATTGGTCCACATAGGCGATTTTGGCGGTATCCCCAACCTCAAAGCTACCCTTATCGGGAGTTTCCTCGCCCATTATCATCCTGAAAATGGTTGTTTTTCCAGCGCCGTTAGGCCCTATCACCCCAACAATGCCCGCTTGCGGCAGTTTAAAATTTAAATCTTCGTACAGAAGCTTGTCGCCGTATGCCTTCGCTACACCATTGGCTTCAATAACATTTGTGCCCAAACGTGGGCCATTGGGAATATAGATTTCCAACTTGTCGTCTAACTGGCGCTGATCTTGGCTCAACAACTTATCGTAATTGTTCAAACGGGCTTTTTGCTTTGCTTGTCGGCCCTTAGGTGCCATACGTACCCATTCCAATTCGCGCTCCAACGTTTTTTGTCGCTTGCTGGCCTGTTTTTGTTCTTGTGCCAATCGCTTTGACTTTTGTTCCAACCACGAAGAATAATTCCCTTTCCAGGGAATGCCCTCGCCTCGGTCCAACTCCAAAATCCATCCTGCCACATTGTCCAAAAAGTAGCGATCGTGGGTTACGGCGATCACCGTACCCTTGTACTGTGCCAAATGATGCTCGAGCCAATGAACACTCTCTGCATCTAAGTGGTTGGTAGGTTCGTCCAACAACAATACATCCGGCTCTTGCAAGAGCAACCGGCACAGGGCCACACGCCTGCGTTCCCCTCCAGACAAGACGCTTATGGGCTTCTCACCTTCAGGCGTACGTAGGGCATCCATGGCAATTTCCAATTTCGTATCGAGCTCCCACGCGTTGGTCGCATCGATTTTATCTTGCAGTTTTGCCTGTTTGTCCATAAGCTCCTGCATTTTATCTGGATTCTCGTAAACTTCTGGCAAACCGAACATATCATTTATCTTGTTATACTCATCCAAGATATCTACAACATCCTGCACACCTTCCTTCACTATCTCTATAACCGTCTTGCTCTCGTCGAGTTCGGGTTCTTGCTCTAAGAGCCCTACAGTATAGCCAGGGGCAAATACCACATCGCCCTGGTAATTTTTGTCCTTCCCGGCAATAATTTTCAGTAAGGTAGATTTACCGCTACCGTTTAAGCCAAGGATACCAATTTTGGCACCATAGAAAAAACTAAGGTAAATATTCTTTAAAACGGGGGTTTGGGCGTTCTGAAACGTCTTAGTGACGCCAGACATCGAAAAAATCACTTTCTTATCGTCAGACATAATAAGTAGAGTAAAATATAATTTGTGTTATTCATCCAGTTCGTTCAGCAGCCTTAACAAAACTGCCAATTGCCCTGTATGGTAAGCTGTGTGTTCTATTACCAGCAGCGCCGCACGAAGGTACGTTTTTTTGGTGTTGGTGGGAACGCTCTCTAAAAGATTCCGTTGGTGCAACAGCTCATCGAACCTTTGGCGTTCTTCAAAATATGTTTGCTTCAAAGTATCCCAGTCGGTTTTAGAAGCGGGCTCCTTGCTAACAGGCCAGTAATCCTCGGGCCATATTGGGTCGTTGTAGTCCGTTTCCACACAGAATTTCAAAATATCCCGCTGCGCATATGCAATATGGTATACCAGTTCGTAAATAGAATAGGGCAAGGAATACGGTCGCTTCCCTACCATTTCGAACGAAACTTCCTCCAGTAGCACCTCCAACGGCTTAAATGCCTCGCCGCCCCTAAGATGGCTGCTGAGTTGCTTTTTCCATTCGAACTGATTTGCGGGCTGCATTATACCCGACCCTTTAACGCATTAAAGACCCATGCAATCGCGAAAAAACCAATGCCCACCGCGGCAAATCCCCACCCGGCAACATCATCGTACCGGAATGCGCCTAGCGCGATGAGCGCGACCCCTACTACGATCATAATAAAGGTGGCCCAAGCCAATACAGTGTTCTTGTTCATCATACTATCAGTTTTGCGGCGTTGCTTTGCCAAAAAAAGGCAAAGCCGGGCTTTCGGTAGTCGCTTCCCCAAACACAGTTCGGGGAGAGCTCCAACAAAACCTCAATCCCTAACGCGGTAATCTCGCAAATATCGGTATTTCCGAAAATATTTCAAGCAACATTTGCCTTTCATTTTATGTAATTCACAAGGAGACGCATTTCAGCAACACCTTATTTTTCCACCATCATACGGCCTGTTAATAAGGTGCATTTCGTATTTTTGAAGGAAATTCAACTATTTCTATGGACCTTACCTTCAATAAAAACGAAGACCACAACAAACTGCTCGTTTCAGACCTCAAGAAAAAACTATCCAAAGTGCACGCCGGCGGTGGCGAGAAACGCATCGAGAAGCATCACGCCAAGGGAAAAATGACCGCACGGGAGCGCATAGACTACCTTCTGGATCCTAAAAAACCTAGTATCGAAATAGGCGCTTTTGCTGCTGAGGGAATGTACAAAGAACACGGTGGCGCGCCTAGCGCTGGCGTGGTGGTAAAAATGGGCTACGTACAAGGAAAACAATGTATAGTGGTAGCAAATGATGCTACGGTAAAGGCTGGGGCCTGGTTCCCTATGACGGCGAAGAAGAACTTGAGGGCGCAAGAAATTTCAATAGAAAACAAATTGCCCATTATCTATTTGGTAGACAGTGCAGGAGTATATTTACCCATGCAAGACGAAATATTCCCCGACAAGGAGCATTTTGGGCGAATTTTCAGAAACAATGCAGTGATGAGCAGTATGGGAATTACGCAAATTGCTGCGGTAATGGGCAGCTGCGTGGCAGGTGGCGCCTATTTGCCCATTATGAGCGACGAAGCGCTTATCGTGGACAAAACGGGAAGTATTTTCTTGGCCGGTAGCTATTTGGTAAAAGCCGCCATTGGTGAAAGCATCGACAACGAAACCTTGGGAGGTGCCACCACCCATTGTGAAATTAGCGGGGTTACCGATTATAAGGCCGAAGACGATAAAGACGCTTTGGATACTATAAAAAACATTGTATCGAAAATTGGCGATTTTGATAAAGCGGGCTTTAATCGGGAAAAACCAGCAAAACCTAAGGAGGATCCTAAGGAGTTGTATGGGTTGCTGCCAAAATCGAGAGCAGACCAATACGATATGCTGGAGATTGTAAAGCGGTTAGTAGACGATAGTGATTTTGAGGAGTACAAGGCTGGCTATGGCCAGTCAATATTGACCGGCTATGCTCGAATAGACGGTTGGGCGGTAGGCATCGTAGCCAACCAGCGCAAACTCGTTAAGACGAAAAAGGGGGAAATGCAATTTGGAGGTGTCATTTATAGCGATAGCGCCGACAAGGCCACGCGATTTATAGCCAATTGCAACCAAAAGAAAATTCCACTTGTTTTTCTTCAAGATGTGACAGGGTTTATGGTGGGCAGCAAAAGTGAGCACGGCGGTATCATTAAAGACGGTGCCAAAATGGTAAACGCGGTTAGCAATAGCGTTGTCCCAAAGTTTACCATAGTAATAGGGAACAGCTATGGGGCCGGCAACTATGCTATGTGCGGCAAAGCCTATGACCCGCGGCTTATCGCGGCGTGGCCCAGTGCCGAACTGGCCGTGATGAGCGGTAATAGTGCAGCAAAAGTATTATTGCAAATTGAAACGGCTTCGCTTAAAAAGCAGGGCAAGCAAATAACCCCAGAAGTAGAGAAAGAATTGTACGATAAGATCAAAGCGCGATACGATGAACAGATATCGCCATATTACGCTGCGGCCCGCCTGTGGACAGATGCTGTAATTGATCCACTCGAGACCCGTACTTGGATCTCTATGGGCATCGAGGCGGCGAACCATGCCCCCATCGAGAAGAAATTTAACCTAGGAGTTATACAAACGTAAGGGAGGTTTTCTTTTTCGGAAAACCTCCCTTACTTGGAATTAACAATTATGAAACAAATTACTGTCCTTGTCCTAATGAATAGGCTTGCTTTCCGTTGAAATTATAGAGGTTTTCGGTTTTAATAACATCGATATTGTTTTCGTTCGCAAGATGTAACAACTCAACGATTTGGCTTGCAGCAATGGTTGCATCTGTATCGCCTATAAAACGGCAACGCCAATGGTCGGTGCAAAAGGTCTCCTCAAATCCATTTGGCCATACCTTTACCCCTCTATTTGTAATCATATTTAATTTCAGTGCAGTGGTATTGATTTTTTGGAGCATTTCGGCCAATTCGTTAGCCTTCTCCCCACTCCAATCCACAAAAACATCTACGCCCTTAAGCTCTTTCACCGATTGTGTTCTAGGTATTTTGGGAAGTACCATAGGTCCGGCATCGGCATAGTTGGCGGCAGCCATCGTTTTCGGTTTTTTGCCCAAGTTGGCTTTCACAGCCTCGGCGAAAGCCTTGGTTGAAACCTTTTGCGCACTCGTGCCCTCACGATAGATATCGGCTGTATGAATCCCGTCTTCCAAGGTTTTTGCCCACGCATTCTGTATGGATTCCGCCACCTTGCTCTGCCCTAAATGTAGCAGCATCAAAATGGCGCCGTGAAGCAATCCAGAGGGGTTTGCGATGTTTTTACCTGCGATATCGGGGGCCGAACCGTGGATGGCCTCGAACATTGCAAATCCTTCACCAATATTCGCAGAACCGGCCAGACCAACGGAACCTGCGATCTGCGCGGCAATATCAGACACGACGTCCCCATAAAGGTTGGGCATTACTACTACATCGAAATGCTCTGGAGTATCGGCTATTTTGGCAGCACCAATGTCAATGATCCAGTGCTCGTTTTCAATTTCTGGATACTCTTTGGCGATTTCATAGAAAACCGATTTGAACAAACCATCGGTTTGCTTCATTATATTATCCTTGGTAAAACAAGTTACTTTCTTTCGACCGTATTTTTTTGCATATTCGAAGGCATAGCGCACAATTTTCTCGCATCCGGGACGGCTTATCAACTTGAGGCACTGTACCACCTCGTGGGTTTGCTGGTGCTCTATGCCCGCATACAAGTCCTCCTCATTTTCGCGAATGATAACCAAGTCCATCTCGGGATGCCGCGTTGTAACAAACGGATGCCAGCTCTTGCAAGGCCTAACATTGGCGAAAAGGCCCAATGTTTTGCGTATGGTAACATTTAGGCTTTTATAGCCCCCGCCCTGTGGTGTGGTGATTGGCGCTTTTAGAAAAACTTTATTGTTTCGTAAGGTTGACCAAGCCTCTGGCGAAATGCCCGATGAGTTTCCGGCCAAATACGATTTTTCGCCAATTTCAATCTCATCATAGACAAGTTGAGCGCCTGCCTCGTTGAGTATGTCCAACACTGCCGACATAATTTCGGGACCTATTCCATCCCCTTTCGCAATTGTTATTCTATCCATAGTAATTAATTTGATAGAGCAAAAGTCGGAAGAAAAAGGCATATATTTTTATTTATATTTTTTAAAATTACTATTATTTTTATTTATGAGAAGACGTTTTGTGGAAAAGATGTACCTTCTCAAGATTTGATTTCGTGCATTTCAAAAAAGTGTGCATTTTGCATACGAAACGTTTTTTTACTACGTTTGCATACTGAATCTAACTAATTAAAAAACAGTTTTTTATAAAGGATATATAAAACTGGAAGTTTGACGCCCCAAATCCCCGGTCCCCATGAAAGCCAAACCTACGCTATGTTTGTGCATACTTTTTGTATGTTCAAATTTCATCGCTTTTTCCCAGTCTCTTTACGTAAGTTCCAACGGAAATGATTCCAACAGTGGAACGGTTCAGCAACCCTTACGTACTATACAGGCAGCTGTAAATCTTGCTAACCAAGGTACCACCGTATATGTAATGGGAGGCACCTACCAAGAAAATCTAATCCTGGACACCCATTCGGGTACTGCTGAAGATCCCATAACCTTTAAGCCATATAACCAAGATGAGGTAGTGATCGACGGTGGCGGTTCGACTGTTTCAGAAGGCACGGCCATCATGGA
Source organism: uncultured Flavobacteriaceae bacterium (assembly GCA_964639255.1). Classification (GTDB taxonomy): domain Bacteria; phylum Bacteroidota; class Bacteroidia; order Flavobacteriales; family Flavobacteriaceae; genus NZQO01. The sequence goes on along the minus strand of CAZXDP010000038.1, from coordinate 16,866 downwards.
ACTTCGCAATGTCTCCCATATCGTAATTGAAGGGTTCAGCTTTAGAAATATTCAGAAAAGATATGCCAAAGGACTCGTAATTTATGAGGGCTGCGCGAACATTACGGTAAGCGGCAACATATTTTCAGAAATTCACTTTTCGAGCAATCCGAATGCGACGGTAACTTATAGTGAGAACGCGAGTCCATTTTTGGTTTATGGCACCAATGCCTCGCAAGCCGTTACCGATATTGTCTTCCGCAACAACGAAGTTTTTAATTGCCGTACGGGTTACAGTGAAGGTGTATCCTTTAGCGGTAATGTGGATGGCTTTTTGGTAGAGGGCAATTATGTGCACGATATCACGAACATAGGCATACACGCAGAGGGGCATTTTGGCACCTGCCCCGATCCAACTAAAGATCAAGCCAGAAATGGGATTATTCGCGGTAATACCGTGCACGACTTTGCATCAAATGTCGCAATTGCGGGTGGCATTTACGTAGATGGCGCCCGAGATATCATCATAGAGAACAATAAATCGTATAACGGACAATTGGGCATAAGCGTAGGCTGCGAGAACATTGGGAAAACGGCCTCCAATATTACGGTTAGAAACAATGTAGTGTACGGTAACAGCGAAACCGGAATTGAAATTGGCGGGTACGATTATCCTTCTAATTCTGGCGCCGTAGTGGGGGCGAGCATTACCGGAAATACCACGTTCAAGAATGACACGGGAAATAACTGGACGGGCGAGCTTTGGGTAACCTATTGCGAGGATTTAGTTGTGGAAAACAATATTTTTGCCGCCGATAATGCCAACAAGGTGATATTTTATTATGAAACTAACAATGGTCTGGGAAATAGCTTCAACCATAACCTGTACCATGCCCCTTCCGGCGCTATCAATTCGGTTTTTACTTATGATGGCGTGGGTTACAATGGATTTTCGCAATACGTTCAAGCTACCAATCTTGATACACAATCACTTTTTCAAGACCCGATGTTCGTTCATGCTCAAGAAGGCGATTTTCATTTGGAGGCCTCATCGCCGGCTATAGACGCAGGTAACCCCAATTTTGTTCCAGCCTCCGGGGAAGTGGATATCGACGGCGAAAACCGTACGTTTATGGCCGTAGACTGTGGCGCAGACGAATTTCAAGAAATATTGGATATCCCGTCGGTTACTAGTGCCCAGACGGTTACGGCCTATCCCAATCCTACCATAGGGCAGGTATTCCTCGAGGGGAACTTTACCACAATATCCTACCGAATCTATAATGTTCTAGGCGTAGAAGTGTTACAAGGCGATACTAACACTGCGACCCTGCATTTGGAAAGTTTGCCCAGCGGACTATATTTTCTATACTTGACCTTGCCCGAAACAGGACATCAACAAATGATCAAATTAATCCGCCAATAGTGATAGTATTGCTCAACCTAAGGCTTAATGGGCTTTATTTTATCCTGCCTACCATTCACGTAGCGGAATCCATTTTCACCATAATAGCCCGCCTCTTCAAGCATGATTCGAATATCTTTGTCCCATTCTGGAATGGCCACCGTGGTATTGAGCTCGATGGCGTATACGGTGTTGGGATACAGTGGATAGTCGCCATTTACGGGAACCCCACCTTGCGAATCCCACATACCTATAGTGGGCCCGGCGCTATGGCCATAGGTACCCAAGGGATGGGTATAAATGGAAGGCCGTAGGCCCTCTTCCTTAGCCTCAGCTAGGGAAGCCAATAAAATTTCGTTTCCGGTATCGCCCGCTTTATAATTGCTGGTCAAAATATCCTGTACGCGATTTCCCTTCTCGAAGGCGTCCTGTAGAAATTGAGGCACATCGTTCTCCCCTTCTTTAAGCACATAGGCATGCTGTTGGCAATCGGTATTTAAGCCAATATATGTGATACCGAAATCGCAGTGCAGCAAATCTCCACGCTGTATCACCTCGTCTTTCTTGGCCTTGCTAAAAGATTCTATATGGCTTTTAAGCGCTTCGTTGCTGCGTTGCACGTCGACAGTTGGGTGAAACCAAGTTTCCAGGCCCATATCGGTTACTTTTTGTCGCATAAACCAAACCACATCATCGGTAGTGGTAACACCCGGTGTAATCACCTTCGATGAAAAAGCTTCATCGATGATGCCGTGCGTTACGGATACCAAGGTATTATACAGTTCCATCTCTTTTTCGGTTCGGGTCTCTATCCAACCAATGGCCAGTTTTTCTGCGGAAACCAATCGATCCTCATACTTCTTCGGAAGCGCTTGCTTTAGTGCTTCGTAATCGGTTTTTACCAGACCGTCGGCAATTCCGAAGTATTCTGAAGTATTGATCCCAATTTTCTTGGGATCGCGCTCCTCGATAATCTCTACAAGCCGCGCCCATTGATCGGGCTGTTTTTCCTTGTCCCAAGCCGACGAAATATTCTCTCCTACATCGTACCGTGCAACCGCCAATTTTTCAATGGTATTATTTGCCTTATCTCTATAAAACACCAAAATCGTGCGACGGCGGGCGTTAAGCCAAAGGGCGGGCAACATCGTACGCATTACGGGATCTTCGTTATATTCCCTTGATATCACCAACCACATATCGATATCTGCCCTATCCATTAGGGACGGTAACAAGTTGTTGAAACGGTCGGCCAAAATTTCATCTTTTAGCTGGGCACGGTCGCGCTCGGGTAAGATTTGCGATTGTACGTTGAGGGTACAACAGAATAACAAGAGGAAAATAGAGATTCGCATAAGAGTTATCATTTTACGGTTAAAGGTACTAATCCATCAGAAAAATGAAATTTTATTTGTATTTCCTTAACATTTTGATCACATCGTGACGCTTTACCTTGCCTGTCTCGGTATACGGAAAGCGAGAAACTGTGTAGATGCGCTTGGGCTTCTCGTAAGGTTGAAGGACGCTAAAAGCTTCAGAAAAATTTGGGATAACAGAATCATCCATTTTCTCCAATATCAAAATGATGCGCTCACCCAGAGCTTCGTCGGGTTCAGAAGCTACGATGAAGGGAAACGAAACAAACGGCGCTAGCGCCTGTTCCACCGTTTCTGGATATACCTTGATACCGCCGCTATTAATTACATTGTCGAACCTGCCAAGCCAAGTAAAGGACGTGGGCGAATGCAGTTCCACGAGGTCGTTTGTTATAATTTTATCTTCCACGATACCTGGCGCGTGAATCACTAAGCAGCCGCGATCATCAGTAAAAAACCGAACCGAGGGTAATGCTGAAAACTCTTTGGTGCGGGCCATACCGTTAAGCCTCCTTACCGCAATATGTGTAATCGTCTCGGTCATCCCATAGGTAGCAAAAACCTCTGTGGGAACCTGTTGCAGTTTCTCCTCCAACGCAGCAGTAATGGGGCCGCCCCCAATAATGAGCTTTTTCACCTTTTTTAGTGCTGGCAACGAATGGTGTACCTGATAGGGCACCATGGCCACAAAATCATAATCGTTATCATATTGGGTAAGAGCATCCCTTTCGGGCGCTACCACGTGCAGTTGCCAACCCAGTACCATGGCGCGCGCCAGCATCATTTTTCCCGCAATAAAATTGGCAGGCAGGCATAGCAGTGCGGAAGTGCCTACGCCCAGTTTAAAATAAGTAGCAGTAGCCTTGGCGCTCTGTACCATCGATGCCTTCGAAAGGGCTATTTTTTTTGGTTTGCCGGTAGAGCCCGACGTATGGACAAGCATCGTGGGCGAGGGCCCCAACCATTCCGTTATAAACTCACCGATGTGCACTTCATAGTCATCTCCCTCCTTTTGTAATTTTTGGGCGAACTGTAACAACTCTTCGACCGACCCGTATTCGAGTCCGTTGAAGGTAAATGCTTCATGCAACAGTTGTGAGGTGGACTGTGGCATACATGTTACTCGATTACCGGAACCTCTTCAGTAGCTACAGGTGGCTCCTCCACCGTACCCAATAGTTTCTCCTTCCAATGGCTCCATTTATAACGCCAAGCGAAAATTGCGATGAAAATAGGGTACATTACCAAGACGGGAACCAATACGTCTACCCCGGCAGTTGGGTTCGATATATCTTTAAAGATGGAATTGGTTTGAAAGACAGTCCAATCTGCTGTTACCAATAAGGCTGCGATTAAATTATTGCCTGCGTGGAAGCCCAGGGCAAGTTCCATTCCTTCATCCATTAGGGTAATTATGCCCAACAGGAAACCTGTTCCAATATAATAGACCATTATGATATTGCCCAGTTTCTCTACTTCAGGATTGAAAAAATGAAGTCCACCAAATACCACCGAAGTGACCACAAGCGGCACCCAACGGTTTTTGGCGATAGTTCCCAAGCCTTGCATTAAGTAGCCGCGAAATAAATATTCCTCAAAGCTGGTCTGCAAAGGGATCATTACCACGGAAATCACTGCCAAGATCAAAAAAGGTCCCCATTGGAATTGCACGATGTAATCGTCGGGATTGGTAAAATAGTCTATCAATGTAAGTACAATGGTTACTATCGAGATAAGCCCAAAGGCAAACCAAATTCTTCCCCAATCGGTTCTTTTTCGGGAGGTGGTTAAGGTGGTAAATGGTTGTTTGTGTAAATATTTCACAATTATAACTACCGCTACCAGACCAATGGCGAAGCTCAAGAGCATTAAGAACAAGGTAAGATTCGCATCTAACACTGTCATTAATTTAGCCGGATCTTCCAAGGCGTTTAAATCTCCGCCTTCGCTCAGCAACTTAAAGCCGGCGATAAGTGCGAATGGGATAGCGCCCAGTTGCGACGCCAAGAAAATGACCACGACGCCAATGACGTACCGCCACCAATCGTGCAAATAATGAAATGCTTGTTTTATGTACATATAAGTTAATTTGAAAAGGATAGGACGTCCAGTTGCCAAGGTTCTGTGTCGCTATAATAAATACGTCCGTCCCGAACCGTTAACGGCGAGGGAATATTATTGGTATAGAGACTGCCGGTACCCAAACCTTGCGGCAATTTACTATTTTTTATATACGTATATTGCGAAATAGCATTTAAACCTATGTTGCTTTCGAGGGCAGAAGTAATCCACCAACCAATATCTTGGGAATTTGCCAATTGTATCCACTCCTCACCTCCTCGAAAACCGCCGATAAGGCTCGGCTTCAAAATAATATATTGAGGTTTTATTTGCTCGAGCAGCCGCTTTTTTTCTTCGGAAGCAACTACACCAATTAGCTCTTCATCCAAAGCGATGGGCACGGGCGTATTGGCGCAGAGCGACGCCATTTCTTCCCATTGACCTGGAGCTATGGGTTGTTCTATGGAGTGCAGATTTAGTTGAGATAACCTCTTCAATTTTTCAGTAGCCTCGGAAAGTGAAAATGCGCCGTTGGCATCGACGCGAAGTTCGATATCGGCTGGGGAAAACTCGTTACGGATGGCCTTCAGCAAATCCCATTCAGTATCAAAATCGATTGCGCCAATCTTCATCTTAATACAATTGAAACCGGCTGCGATCTTTTCTGAAATTTGCTGACGCATAAAAGCTTTATCGCCCATCCAAATAAGTCCGTTGATGGGTATGCCCTGCTTTCCGTGGGAAAATTCAGAAGGGAATAGTTGAAAGGAATCAGAAGCTTCTAACGAACGGAAGGCCATTTCCACCCCGATTTGAATGGAGGGAAACGCGGCGAGCGCCTCGTACAAGGCATTTTCGCCCAGATGGATGTGCCGGCAGGTCCATTTCAACTTTTCCTCATACTGTGGCACATCGTCCATACTAAGTCCGCGCAACAGACCACATTCGCCATACCCTATCTTCCCTTGATGGTTTTCAAGGATAAGGAACCAAGTTTCCTTTTGCTGTAAGACACCCCTAGAGGTTCCGCTGGGACGTTTAAATTGAAGTATGTGCTTCTGGTAGCGAGCTTTCAAGCGTGTGGAATAAAATGATTTGCTAAAGCGCTATGCTCTCCCCAATATCGAGCAACATGAGGTCTTTACCGGCATCGTAAAATTTTCTTTTCGCTTCCTCGTGGTCTATTTCAATGTAGCCAAACGTATCGTAGTGCACTCCCAATACCTTGTCGCATTCTACAAAATCGCTCGCCATAATGGCGTCGTCCACACCCATGGTAAAGTTATCGCCAATAGGTAAAATCGCCAAGTCTAACTTGGTGTGCAAGGGTATAAGTTTCATATCCATTGTCAATGCGGTATCGCCTGCGATATAGATATTTTTGTGCTCGCCCTTTATGACGAATCCTCCGGGCTGGCCCCCATAGCTGCCATCTGGGAAGGAACTGGTATGTATGGCGTTCACGTACTTTACATAACCAAAATCGAACTGCCATCCGCCACCGTGGTTCATAGGATGCACCTCAAACCCCTTCTCTTCATAATGGGTTGCAATTTCATAATTGCTAACAATCATGGCACCGGTATTTTTGGCAATTGCCTCGGCATCCAAGATATGATCTTGGTGCGCGTGTGTAAGCAAAATATAATCGGCTTTTAAGTTGTGGATGTCTACTTTATCCTTAGAAAGATCGTTACCCGTAATAAAGGGATCTACTAAAATATGCTTTCCGCCCACTTCGATAGCAAGGGTATTTTGACCGTAAAAAGTTATTTTCATAATCTGTGCTGTTTTTCCTTAAAGATACTTTGAAAAGTACACAACCGCAAATAGCAGCAATGAAAACAAGAATGTGCTGAGAGCCACTTTTCTCAATTCGGGATCCAAAAGCGCAGGAGCTGTAGTTGTATAAACGTTACGGATGTTTATGAAGAGTGGCAGAAAAGCCAGTAAGGGAAGAAATTGCAAGCCTCCCATAGGCGTGAACAGCAAATAGAACAACGCCGATAGAAAAGCTCCTACGATTAAGAACGCATGGTATATTTTCACTACGTTCTCGCCCAAAACCACTGCCAATGTGTTTTTGTTCACCTTGGCATCTGCAATTCTATCACGCATATTGTTAAGGTTAAGCACGGCAGCACTTAATAGCCCGATGGTCATAGCGGGAAGCCAAATAAAGTCTCCCAAATGCTGCGTATAAAGAAAATAGCAGCCTACCACGCCTACGAGTCCGAAAAATAAAAAAACGAACACATCGCCCAGGGCCCTATACCCATAGGCGTGTTTTCCCACCGTATAGGTTATAGCCGCAACAATGGCGGCGATTCCAAGGTTGAAAAACAGAAAGGACAATAAAAAATTATCCTTCCCGAAGGAGATAAAAATAAGTAGGCTCGCTACCACAAGGGTGCCTATGGCGGTTATTGCCATCCCTATCTTGAGTTCACGCGCTGTGAGAAGTCCGCTCTGCATGGCACGTGCAGGTCCTACCCTGCCCGCCGTATCGGTACCCTTTACACCGTCGCCATAATCGTTAGCGAAATTGGAGAGCACTTGGAATCCAAGGGTTGTTAGAATGGCTAGGATAAATATGGAAACCGAAAATTGATTCGCAGCCAACGCAGCGGCACTTGCTGTTATAATGCCTGAGGCGGAAAGCGGGAGCGTTCGTAAGCGAGCCGCAGAAATCCAAGCGCGCAGTTTTTTCATACTTCGGAAATTTCGGTGCAAAAATACGGGATAAAATAAAAACCATCCTCGATAATTCGAGAATGGTTTTTTGAACACGGGTTTTTATGGAATTGTTAATCTACCAACAATTTTTGAACAGTGCCTGCGGTATTTTGTACAAAATACATTCCCGATGACAGAGAGGTAATATCGATTGTGGCGGCATTCGCTTTTTTTACGACAAGCCTTCCCAAATTATCGTAGAGAGTGTAGGTATCGGGGGTACCAAAATAAAGGGTGTTTTGTGCCGGATTAGGATACATCGTAAAACTGTCTTTGGGAGAAGTTATGCTTGGCGTTGAGAGAATAACATTTTCCATAGTATAAACGCTTAGGGTGGCGCTTACCTCGTTCGCTACTACTAAGAGCGCTTTTCCATTAGGACTCTCTTCAATGGGGACATACACTATTCCTTCGGGACCTAGATCTCCCATCTCGTCCCCTCCTGGCGTGGCATCTCGATTATTGACATACTGTAAAAACTGAGGGCTCGCGGGATTGCTTACATCATAAATCATAATCCCCCCAATACGCTCTAAAAGTACAAATGCGTAGTGGGAACCGTTGATTTCTTCCACGATTACGCCTTCAGGCTCTGGCCCCTTATTATCACTTCGGTTTTTTAAGTTGTTATTACTATTGCTAGCGTTAAAAATAGCGCCGTATATAGGATCGGCCGCGGTGATAACCTCAAAGTCATTTCCACTATCGTAGAGCAATGTAGCCGTATTGGCTTCAAATATACTGAAGGACCTCCCACCAAAAATATGAATTTCCTCGAAAAGTCCGTCCATATTGATATCACCAGAAGCATTTGTTACGGCTATTTCTCCTAGGTTGCTCTCCAATTCGAGAATATCTATATCGGAAAATACAGCAGGATCTAATACGTAATCTGAGTCGTCTATTTTTCGCTCTTCTTCGTAGGTATCGTATTCTCTTGCATCGCCTTCATTAGCGGTTACCACATAAGCTGTTCCGTTTACTTCATAATAGGCAATCGCATCTGGCATATACATTCCTTTCACTGGCCAAGAAGCATTGAAGATAAAATCGGTTTCATCGGATACATCGAGGGAATTTTGAGGTAAGCTATGGTCTTTAAGTCCGAAAGGCAAGACATCGGTTATGGTCATTTCTACTAGATCGACTATTGCGTAGGCATTGTTTTCCTGTAAGGTAACATACGCCGTTTGGGAATCGGTCGAAACAGCAATATATTCCGGCTCTAAATCTTGTGCGACACTAGCCCCGGGACCGTAAATACGAACACCTGCAGCAATTAAAGCTGCTTCTTGGGAATTAAAGGAGGTGAAATCCAGCGTAGTTACATCTCCCTGGTCAATAGCCATGAGCCCCCCACTCACATCAATTATGGAAATAGAACCTAAGGGATCTACAGTATAGTCATCGTTTGGTTCACCTTCATTGGCTACTACTAGTTTTGAACCGTCCGGTGTGAAGGTGAGCATATCGGGCAATGCTCCTACTTGCAGCAGGACGGGATTATTACCATCGGCATCAGAAAGTATAACGAATCCATTGTCGGTTTTTGGGTCTACAGAAACAGCGCCCGCTACAATTCCGTTTTTAACCGCGATACTCTGTATGGCTTCACCGCCAAAATCGGCTATATTAATGGTCGCCAATGGAGTGATGCTTGACGGATCTGAAAAATCTAATACCTCCACACGCGATTCATTGGTTACAAACAGACGTTGTGTATCTGGATCGTAGGCGGTAATCTCGGCGGTGCCGTTGCTATCTACCAAATAGCTGGAAAGATAGGCAACCCCTAAAGGTGCCGTATTACCAGTAGGTACCTCTGTATCGTCATCTAGAATATATACTGAAAATATATCCTCGTCGCCTATAGAGGCGCCCTGTGCATTGACCAATTCTACGACGAAGAATAAATCGGGATCGTCACTTAGATTATCTATCAGAGGAATCGTTACGCTTCTATTCGCAGTGCTCCCAGCAGGAAAGGTAACTGTTTGCGCCGTAGAAAAGGTAAAATGGATTCCTTCTTGAGCCGTGCCTACAGGACGTAGTGCTACGTCAACCGTAGCCGTAGCTGTGGGCGCTTCAGAAATCTCAATTTGAATAGTGATGGCAGTACCGTCTTCTGAAATCGCTGCATACGCCTCCTCAAATTCTATTGCTGACACTACCGATACAGTGGGTTGAAAACTCCCCAATGGTACCAAGGTACTATAGGCATTAGCCGCATTGCAAAGCCCTTCGCCATCCAAGGCATCCAAGGCTGCGAAGGTCCAGTTTGAAGGGTTGAAGCTTCCTCCATTTGCTGCTTCGAAATCGTTGCGAAGATAAAAACTATCGGTATGCTCCCAGGCCGTTCCGGTACCATCGACGTTTTCTTCTCCAAAACGGTCTATAACAGCATCTTGATCATCTACAATTTGAAACGCATCGTCTCCGTTCGAGTTTATACTGCCGGTTTCCAAAATGTTCTGCGTAATGCTAAATTCCGCCGTAAAAATAGCAGCATTGTTCGTTAGGTAAATATAATCATTTGCGATGGTACCAAAGGTTGATAGGTCGATATCGGTGGTGAACCCCCCTCCGTTAGATTGGCGCTGTACCTTCCATCCTGTTAAATCGAGCGTGCCGTTAACATACAATTCCAACACGCGGCCATCGGCGTTGGAGCAGGTAGCATCAACGTAACCTGTAATTAACACCTCTTGAGCCGAGGTAAGTGCGCTACATAGAAGCGTTACTAATAATGTAATTTTTTTCATGCTTACGAGTTTTGTTCAAATGAATGGCTAAAGTAGCACGAAACGAAACGACATAGTTTAGCAAAACTTTACGTTACCGTGAAGAAATGTGAATGGCCCCAAGCAAACGTTTATAGGATAGCCCCGACGCTTCCTAAAATTTCCGTAGCTTAGCGTATTCGATGTAACTAGTAGATTTTTTATGAATTCAACCTACCATTTTGGATTATTGTTGCTGCGCCTTGGTTTCTCGGGTATGATGCTAACACATGGCATCCCGAAACTTTTAAAGTTATTACAAGGCAATCTCGAATTTGGCGATCCTATTGGCATGGGTCCTACATTATCCCTTATCTTGGCGGTAATTGGTGAGGCCCTTTGCCCACTGCTTGTCATTTTGGGCTGGAAGACGCGATGGGCAGCCATTCCGGTAATCATAACCATGGCGGTAGCGGCATTTATCGTGCACGCAAACGATCCCTTGCCAAGAAAGGAACTTGCCATATTGTACCTTTTGGGCTTTGCGGTAATCGCCCTGGTAGGGCCCGGACGCTTTTCGCTAGATAGGAATTAACTGTGGAATATTTTAAAGAGAAGCTCCTTTAGCAAATCGGCTTGCGATATATTGGCGGCCCCAACCCCTTTCCCCTTCACATCGGTTTCGCGAATTGCCGCAATGGCAGCGCTTACCTGTTTCATTTGAAAATTACGGGCAGCCACCTCGTAATCCCGAATAAAGAAAGAATTTATGCCCAGCTTTTTAGCGGCATCTACGGTGTTGGGAAGAGCGTGGTATTGCCATACCTTAGTGAAGAACGACAACAGCACCGCGATAGTTACGGGCAAGGGATGATTCTTTGAATTTTGCCCAAAGTACTGGGCAATGGCATAAGCCCTTTTACGATTGCGACTTCCTATTGCCTTCTGAAGTTCAAAATTATTGAAGTCCTTGCTAATGCCGATATTCTCCTCTACCAGTTCTGGGGTGATTTGCTGGCCGGGAAGAAGTACGATTTCCAGTTTCTCTATTTCTTTGACAATTTTACCCAAGTCGGCTCCTAAAAATTCCGCAAGCATTTGAGACGCCTTTGGGGTTATGCCAAGACCTTTTTCCGGTACCATCGTCTGGATCCATCCGGCCACTTGGTTATCGTACAGTTTTTTGCTTTCAAAGATTACGCCGTTCTTCTTCAGTGCTTTAGATAGTGCCTTGCGTCCGTCTAGCTTCTTGTACTTGTAACAAAGCACGAGCACGGTCGAGGGCTGCGGTTCCTCTGCATAGGGCGCAAGGTCTTCTATAGTGCGCGACAAGTCTTGAGCTTCCTTGACGATGATTACCTGCCGTTCGGCCATCATGGGATAGCGCTTTGCATTACCAACGATATCGTCTACGGTCACATCGCGGCCATAGAGCACCATTTGGTTGAAGCCCTTTTCCTCTTCTGAAAGCAGATTTTTTTCAATGTAATTAGAAATCAGGTCGATATAGTATGGCTCTTCGCCCCACAAAAAATAAAGAGGCATGATATGGCCCTGTTTCAAATTTGATATAAGAGATCTGGCGCTCGTAGATGCCATAAAAACTTGAAGGGTTTATAGGTTTGTAAGGGTACGATGTATACTTTTACGTAGATGCAGGCACTCCAATTTCCATCGTACCAGTTTCGTTTCAAAAGTAAGGAAAACAAAACGTTGATCTTTGATGAAGTTAGAAAAAAATTTGTTGTCCTTACGCCCGAAGAATGGGTACGACAACACACTTTACAATACCTCATTTTGAACAAGGGCTACTCAAGGTCGCTTATCGCCGTAGAACGTCAAATTGCGCTGGCCAATACTGTAAAACGATATGATATCGTGGTCTTCGATACGGCGGGAAAGGTAACAGTTATCGTGGAATGTAAGGCACCGCATATAGCTATTTCACAACAAACTTTCGACCAAATTGCCCGCTACAACCTTAACACCCAAGCCCAATACCTAATGGTTACCAACGGAATTTCGCACTATTTTTGCCAAATGGATTACCAGAACGAGCGCTATATCTTTCTTGAGCAACTTCCCAACGGCCCGAACCAAACCCGCCAACCATAATATGACTGTAGCCGTTGTCATATTGAACTGGAATGGCGTGCAATTGCTAGAAACGTTTTTGCCCTCTGTGGTGGAACATTCTGGGAATGCGGCGCTTTATATGGCCGACAACAATTCCACCGACGGATCTGTGGCTTTCGTACAGAATAGGTATCCGCAAATTTCGATTCTACAAAACACCGAAAATGCCGGCTACGCAAAAGGTTACAATGATGCCTTGAGCCAGGTAAAAGAAGATGTTTATGTACTGCTGAATAGCGATGTGGAGGTGACCCCTAATTGGTTAGCTCCCATAATCGCTGCTTTTAAAGCCCATCCAGAAATCGTGGCGGCACAGCCCAAAATAAAGGATTACCATCGCAGAAACCATTTCGAGTATGCAGGGGCTGCTGGAGGCTTTCTAGACGGCCTTGGGTACCCGTTTTGCCGTGGAAGGATTTTTGAAACGATTGAAGAAGATCGTGGGCAATACGATAAGGCCATCCCCATTTTTTGGGCGAGTGGCGCCTGCCTATTTGTACGGCGCGTCGCCTTTTGGGATGTGGGCGGATTCGATGCAGACCTATTTGCGCATCAAGAGGAAATAGATCTCTGCTGGCGATTACAGTCAACCGGTGGCGAAGTATGGTGCCTACCAGAGAGTACCGTATTCCATGTGGGTGGCGCCACGCTAAAGAAGGCCCACCCCAAAAAAACGTATTATAATTTTCGGAATTCGTTATTGATCATGATTAAAAATGCGCCAACCCGTAAAGTGGTGCCCAACATTATAGCGCGGCTGTTTTTAGATGGTCTCGCTGCATTTCAATTTATTTCTGCCGGTAAGCCGTCTCATGCAAGGGCTATTTTAAAGGCCCATCTACACTTTTATACCATGCTGCGAGCCTTTTGGAAAAAACGCAAAAAACAATCAAAAACCATTGAATACAAGAGGGTTACCAGCATTGTATGGTACTACTTTATTCAACGCAAACGCTATTTTAACGACCTCTCCTAATTTTTACATAAAATAATGTTAATAGTTGCCGTCGCGCACTGCCTTTTAATAATTTTGGTTTATAATTTGATTGCTTAGAACCAGTTTCAAAAACAAGATTTTAAACCATTTTAAACAAAACCAATATGAAAAAAATAGTAATGCTGGCCGCACTTTCGGGCCTATTATTTATGAGCTCTTGCGTTTCCAAAAAGAAATATGCCGAGCTGCAGGAAAAACAGGAACAGACCCAGGATCTGCTGAACACAGCTACTGTAAAATTGAATGACTGTCTTAATGAGAAATCAGCTCTTACTTCAGAAAATCAATCTTTGAAGAGTCAAGTAAGGTCCTTGAATGAAACAAGTGCCAGTTTAATTAAAGAGATAGGCGATTTTACCGATCTTACCAAGAAAGGAGCCGAGAACCTAGAGCGTTCCTTGGAAAGCCTGAAAGAAAAAGACCTTACCATACGCAAGTTACAAGACGCTGTTACCCGTCGTGACTCTGTAAACCTTGCTTTAGTACAGAGCCTTAAGGGTGCTGTTGGGCCTATGGATGATGAGGATATCGAGATTAGCGTAGAAAAAGGCGTGGTGTATGTAAACATATCAGACAAATTATTGTTCAACAGCGGTAGCTACCAGATTACCTCTCGTGCCAGGGAAGTGCTTGGTAAAGTAGCAAAAGTGGTTAACAATAAGCCTGATTTCGAATTTTTGGTTGAAGGACATACAGATACGGTGCCCATTAGCACAGGATGTCTAAAGGACAACTGGGATTTGAGCGTTATGCGTGCCACTTCGGTTGTGCGATTGTTACAGAACGAATACGGTGTATCTCCTGCAAGGATGACCGCTGGTGGACGTAGCGAGTACGTTCCTGTAGCTAGCAACGACAATGCCGATGGACGTTCTAAGAATCGTAGAACTCGAATTGTTGTGCTTCCAAAATTAGATCAGTTTTACAATATGATCGAAGAAGGTCTAAAGGACCCAAAAATAAACTAGGTTAGACTTTTAATCAAGTTGCAGAAGCCCGACACGATATGTCGGGCTTTTTTTTTATACCTTACCCTACAGATCAATCAGTCTATGGAAACCAATGGTAGTATCATCAAAAAATTTTATGAAGCCTTTGCGGCGCTCGACGCAGAGCGTATGGTAGAATGGTACCACAACGACATCACATTTGAAGATCCCGCCTTTGGCGTACTTCGTGGCGAGCAGGCGAAAAACATGTGGCGAATGCTGTGCGATTCCCAACGTGACAAAGAATTTAGCATTAAAACCTCATCCATCGAATACGATGACGATCGAGGCACCGCGCGCTGGGAAGCCTACTACACCTTTGGTAAAAAAAACCGCAAAGTGCACAATGTAATCAACGCGCATTTTCAGTTTAAGGAAGGTAAAATTATAAACCACGTAGATAAGTTCAGTTTGTACCGGTGGTCTAGAAAAGCCTTGGGCCTTCGGGGAGTGTTATTGGGATGGACAGCCTTTTTCAGAAAAAAATTGAACGAAAAAACAAGAATGCATCTTTCAGAATTTGAAAAAAATAGAATGCAACAATAATCGAATCGTATTGCGAGCTTACGTCGCAAAGCAGTTTTTCCGTGGTTTTACAAAGCTCCTTTTTATTCTAATTCAATGATGCGACTAACACGTTAAAATTGTTTGAATATTTCCACAGCAACATCATTAAATATCAAGGCTGCCTTTGCCTTCGCGTACCAAAACAGGTTCAGGGCCTGTAAGATCGATAACCGTTGAGGGCACATTGTCACCGTAACCACCATCTACAACAACGTCGACGAGCTTTTCCCATTTTTCGTATATCAGTTCGGGATCGGTAGTATATTCTATTACTTCGTCATCGTCCTTTATAGAAGTGGAAATTATGGGATTGCCCAACTTCTGCACTATTGCACGCGTTATGTTGTTATCTGGAACCCGTATGCCCACTTCCTTCTTTTTCTTAAACACCGTAGGCAAGTTATTGTTGCCCGGAAGTATAAAGGTATAGGGCCCTGGCAAGGCGCGCTTTAGAATTTTAAAAGTGGCCGAATCTATTTGCCGAACATAATCGCTTAGGTTGCTAAGGTCTTCGCAAACAAATGAAAAATTGGCTTTTTCGAGTTTAACCCCCTTTAAAAGCGCTACACGCTCTAAGGCTCGGTTATTGTTAATGTCGCACCCAAGGGCATATACCGTATCACTTGGGTAGATTACCAAGCCCCCATCCTTAATGATATCTACCACCCGTTTTACATCTTTAGGGTTGGGATTTTCCTCGTACAATCGTATTAATTCAGCCATAGAAAAATGTTTTTATGAAGTTCCCTACTGCAGCATAAAATATTATTCTGCCCGCTCCACTTCGCTTTCAAGTTTTAGAACGTGGTCGCCATCCTCTTGTTCAATATAGAGCGCCTTATTGCCTTCTTCCCCTTTTCGTGTTACCTCATTACCATCTATGGTTCGGGTTACTTCTTTGGTAAAGGATGACTTCACCGTACCAGTGGCGGTACCGTTACCCCATTTCCAACTTACTTTTGTGCCTTCTTGTATCATAGCTTTTTCTTTTAAAAATAGGGAAAATGCATTCAAAATAGGTTAAAATAACGTATTGTTAACATAAAAGGGAAATTAGAACGTTTGACTAAAAAAGTTGTTCGATGAGATGGATTCATCCCCTTTGTTTGTCGTTTTTATGTTTGTTACTAATAGGGTGCACTTCTGAAGAAACCCCTACCACTCCTACCGTTGAGTCGCCTTTGGAAGCGAGCGTACAACGAAATGTTTCCTATGGGAGCAACCCTCAACAAGTTTACGACTTGTATTTGCCTGCAGGACGCACTCCTGAAAAAACCAAGGTATTAGTGCTGGTACACGGTGGCGGTTGGATAGAGGGTGATAAGGCCGACATGGAATCGTACATCCCGATGTTGCAGGATTCCCACCCAGAATACGCTATCGTCAATATAAACTATGTATTGGCCACTGCCACCCAACCCGCCTTCCCAAATCAATTTCTGGACCTACAAAAAGCGATTAAAAAGTTGACCCAAGAGCGTGAATCGCTTCATATAGTCCCCGAATTTGGACTTATTGGCGTGAGCGCTGGTGCTCACCTAAGCCTTATGTACGATTATGTTTATGATACCGACGACCAAGTAAAATTTGTGGCAGATATTGTAGGCCCAACCGATTTTACCGATCCATTTTATTCGCAGAACCCGAACTTCCAGTTTTTCCTTCAAGCAGCCGTAGATGAAAATGCATATCCTTCCGGAACCAATTATGCTGAAGCGGTTAGTCCGGCGCATCGTGTAACATCGCAGAGCAGTCCTAGCATTTTATTCTATGGAGCAAGCGACCCGTTAGTACCCTTAAGCAACGGACAGACCTTGAAAGATGTCTTGAGCGATACGATGATTACACACAGCCTTACCATTTATGAGGGTGGGCACGGCGACGATTGGAGTGAAGCGAA
>CAZXDP010000037.1:0-26263 GCA_964639255.1 uncultured Flavobacteriaceae bacterium | reverse complement strand
AATAATTGAAATCCTTGATCCATACCGTGGTATCAGGATAAATCATCACTTCTTCCTTCTTGATGAAGTCCTTTCTATTTTTGCCAGTAGCCCTGGCAGCGGCCTGAATGTCCATATACGTATACTGGAACTTCAGCTTATTCACATCGATGGTACGCTGCCCGTTATACGCTTCTTCGGCAGGGATGTACATGGTGTCCATCACTTCGGCGTAGTATTCATCGGGATATTCAGAAGTATCCCAGATGAGGTCGATGTCTCGGTTTATTTTGCGGCCGGCGTAATAGTCTTCACCCATTCCATAGTAATTGTCGTAGTTGTATTGCTCCCAAGGCGTCATTTCCTCGTCCTCTTGGTCCACAAAAGCATATTCGCCAGTTCCCCCATCGCCTGGAGTTAGGCCAAATTCATCGGCAATGATAGCCAAGCGCAAACGAACGGTAGAGTCGCGCACCCAGTTAACGAACTGCCGGTACTCTGAATTGGTGATTTCGGTCTCGTCCATATAAAAGGAACGAACCGTAACGGTTTTGGTGGGCGCATCGTTCACGGCCACGAGATCGTCGTCTGATTTACCCATGATGAAAGAACCACCTGGGATTAAGGTCATTCCGTACGGTTTTTCGGGATGCCACTTCCTACCTTCTGCCCCGACCAGCTCCCCCCGGTCGCCCGAGTTACAACTGTACAAAAAGGTAACAATCGCACTTAATGCAATAAGCTTCTTCATAGGTAATTAGGTTAAGTTTCCGAGATTCAAGGGCGTAAACCTATTTATAAATTTTCAAATAAGCAACAAAAAAATTAAAAATCCCTTGAGTCGAGTTTTACATAGTTTGTTAGGTTATACTTCATTTTTCCGGCGTGCTTTTAACCATCGCTCCGGAAGTTCCTGTTGGGTCGCACTCAAATATTCGCCATAAGTGCAAGGTAATAACGTACGTCTTTTTAATTTATTATTAACAGTTGATATAAAAGGTAACTCAATCCACCATCGCCCAGTCTTATTGCTTTTCTTGAAGACCAGCACATCATCATGAACGGGTACCTTATAGGTGGTATATAGCGTTTCATTGTTGAAATCATCGTCCTTAACCCGAAAATTCACCCCCTCGATGAAATACCACAGCATCTGCGCCACCAACATCGCCCCACTTGGGCCACCCTTCATTTCCTTCAATTCATAAACGCCAAAAGAGCTCACCCTGTTGCTAATGCCTGCGTAGCGGGCAATGGCACAAATTTCTCGGCCGTCGAAGCCATTGGGGCTCGCGCTGCCCTTATAACTCATTTCTGCGCTTTTTATTGCAGAAACATCTACCGAAACAATATCGGCATCCCTCAATATGGGTTCGACCAAAGTAATATCGGCGGTAACCTCCCCCAGTCTATAAGCATCGAAAAACAGCTTTTCCATTAGGCCGATTTCGGCTGGCGGATTGAAATACGATTGGTATCCCAACGTGCTATAGTTAAACAAATTGTATGGTTCCTCTACAATTATCTTTCCCACGTACGAAATATTGCTAATGGGTTTCTCGGCATCTCCCAAATCGAACTTCGTATCAACATTCACTAGGTTTACCATCGCCCCGCGTTGATCGTACGCCCTATACTGGGCATAAAGCAAATCTTGGCTCCCTCCAAGAATGATGGGAATCACCTTCTTGTGCAACACTGCCGAAACCACTGTGCGAAGAGCAAAATAAGTGTCCTTTACGGTTTCCCCCTTAGTAATATCTCCCAAATCGACTATGGCGCCAGACCAATTGCCGGGATAGAGCGAATAGAAGGCCTTTCGATACGCATCCAGCGACACCTCTTCGCCCATATAGTTTATATCGTTCCTGTTTTCCAAAACTCCCATCAAGGCAAACTTAGCGTTGTCCAAATCTGGGATTCCTTCCTTTTTAGTGTGTAACTGAATGTGCTTCCCTAAAACACCCTCTGGAAGTACTTCGCGATGTGCTACCGCGTTCTGGGAAACAGGGGTAAGAAATTCGTTCATTATTTCTTCTTGGCAGTCGTTTTTTTCTTACGGACCTTTTTAGACTTAGCGGGTGCTTTCTTGGAGGTCTTCTTTTCCAAGAGATCCTTCGCCTCTTCCAGCGTTATCTCCTGTGCTGCGGTGCCCTTAGGAAGCTCTACCTTCGATTTTCCCTTGATAAGGTGGAATCTTCCCCATCGCGCCTTCTCGATACGGATGTTTTCTTCGGGCCATTCGTTCACCAGCTTATCGCGTTCCTTTTGTTTTTTGTCTTCAATAAGCTTTTCAATATCTTCTTCGGAAAGGAAATCGAAATCATACTTCTTACTAACGTTGATAAACATCCCGTCCCATTTAATAAACGGTCCGAAGCGCCCCACGCCCTTCGTTACGGGCTTATCCTCGTAGCTATAGATAGGCGCATCTGCCTTTTTCTTTTCTTCGATCAATTTTTTGGCCAGTGGCATATCTACATCGAGCGGGTCCATTCCCTTGGGCAGGGAAATAAACTTTTTACCCCAACGAACATAAGGGCCATAGCGACCGTTGTTCACTTCCACTTCTTCCCCATCGTATACGCCCAGGTCTTTGGGTAATTTAAAAAGATCCATTACCTCCTCGAAGGTAACGAGGTGCAGTTGCTGGTCTGGACGCAAACTGGCAAATTTTTTCTCTTCATCGTCTGGAGCACCAATTTGAGCCATTGGGCCGTATTTGCCCAATCGTACCAATACGGTCTTTCCTGTCTCGGGGTCCTCTCCCAGAATACGCTCACCGCTTTCACGATCGGCGTTTTCCTGCACATCTTCTACGTGAGGATGGAACTTTCGGTAAAAATCCTTCATCATCTGGGTCCACTCCTCCTTGCCTTCAGCAATATCGTCGAAATCTTCTTCCACTTTGGCGGTAAAGTTGTAGTCCAGAATATTTCCGAAGTGATCTACCAGAAAATCGTTCACGATCATCCCAATATCGGTAGGGACCAATTTCCCCTTGTCGCTACCAACAGTTTCCGTAAGGGTTTTATCGATGATAGACGTATCCTCGAGCACCAATTGGGTGTAACTGCGCTCAGTTCCTTCTACCGTACCTTTTTCGACATAGTTCCGGCTTATAATGGTGGAAATGGTAGGGGCGTAGGTAGAGGGCCTACCAATGCCAAGTTCCTCTAACTGCTTTACCAGTGATGCTTCGGTATAGCGATAGGGTGCGCGGGTAAAGCGCTGGGTAGCGGTAATGGATTTCTTGGTAAGTGAATCGCCAATGGTAAGGTTGGGCAGCATACCGTCTTGTTCTTCTTCCTCAAAATCAGTTCCTTCTAGGTAGACTTTCAGGAAACCGTCAAATTTTATCATCTCTCCGTTGGCGGTAAATTGCTCCTCAACAGAATCCTTGGAAAGCACATCAATCTTCACATTGGTACGTTCTAGTTCGGCATCGCTCATCTGGGAGGCGATGGTGCGCTTCCAGATTAGATCGTACAGCCGCGACTGGTCACGATCTCCTTCAATTGCGTGGCGCGACATCTCGGTAGGGCGAATGGCTTCGTGGGCCTCTTGGGCACCTTTCGATTTGCCCTTGTAAGTGCGGGACTTGCTGTATTTACTACCATAGCTGCGCTCAATTTCCTTTTTCGCCGCCGTGCGTGCGTCGGTGCTTAAATTTACACTATCGGTACGCATATAGGTAATGAGTCCCGCTTCATAAAGTCGCTGCGCGATGGTCATTGTTTTTCCGACCGAAAAATAGAGCTTACGGGCAGCTTCCTGTTGCAAGGTAGAGGTGGTAAATGGCGCTGCTGGCGATTTCTTGGCTGGTTTTTTGGTAAGCTCGGCAATCTTGTAGGAAGCTCCCAAGTTCTTTTGAAGAAATTGACGCGCCTCTTCCTCTGTTTCAAAATTTTTGGGAAGTTTCGCCTTGAACGAACTACCGTCTTCGGTTATGAATTCGGCATCTACGCGAAAGGAAGCTTCGGCCGTAAAGGCCTCGATATCGCGCTCTCGCTCAACGATTAGTCGAACGGCAACACTTTGTACGCGTCCTGCCGACAGCCCTCCCTTTACCTTACGCCACAAAACAGGAGAAAGCTCGTAACCCACCAAGCGATCGAGAACTCTTCTGGCCTGCTGGGCGTTCACCAAGTTGTAATCTATTTTACGGGGATTTTCTATGGCGCGCAAGATGGCCGTCTTGGTAATTTCATGAAAAACGATTCGCTTGGTATTCTCGTCCTTCAGATCGAGTTCTTCAGCAAGGTGCCACGCTATAGCCTCCCCCTCACGGTCCTCATCGCTGGCTAGCCATACGGTATCTGCATTCTTCGCCAATTTTTTCAGATCGCGAACCAGACTTTTCTTATCACTGGGCACTATATATTTAGGTGTAAAATCGCCTTCGGTATCTACCCCCAGCTCCTTCGAGGGGAGATCGGCTATATGCCCAAAGCTGGAAGCGACCTTGAAATCCTTCCCGAGGAATTTCTCGATGGTCTTAGCCTTTGCGGGCGACTCTACAATCACTAAATTCTTTGCCATAGTCAAATTTTTGGTCTACAAAAGTATGTGATTTTTTTCACAACAAAATTTATAGGACCGTATTTAGGCTTCCGTTAACAACTTAACCTGCGTAAATTCAACGTTTTACGTTCGGTTTTTTAAAGACGGGATAGCGGTTTAGACTACGTCTTGGGGGGCCTGCCACCCAGTATCATCGAACCCAACGGTATCCTTATACGCATAGTAAATAGGCAAATACACCAGAGAAGCTGTTACGAACACCCCCACGAAGCACAGTAACACGCCCAACTGGGCGATGAGGCCCATTACGACGATGAGTCCAAAAATGATGAGCCAATAGCGGTGTCCCAGTTTGAAGCTCGCCTTTATAATGTCTAAAACGCTCATATTCGGATTAAAGGCAAAGATAACCGCCAAAAGCTGCAACGGCACCGAAACATAGATGAGCGGAAGATAACAAAGCAGCGTTGCGAGGATGGCGATTCCCAAAGCAGCGAGCGAGAGTACGAACAGTTTGCCGAAGTGTTGCTTCAAAAACACAAAATAGCCTCCTGTTTCCAGCGGTGTTCCCATATCTTCTTGTTTCAGGACCAAGAAAAAGTGGGCATTGATTGCGTAGGCTATTACTTGAATCACCATAAGCAGCAGAAAAAAGAACAAAACGTAAAGAATAATAGTGCCTGGCGGATACATCTCAAAGGGATTGAACTCGCCGCCGCATGAAGTTTCGGATTCAATGATGCCCGGTACCAAGGGAGCATACACCAAGATGATGAGCGGGATGGTCACGACAAACGTCAACAAAATATGAACCAGACCTTGCACCCATACTTTTTTGAATAGCTCGAAGCTCTTACTTAGTATTTCTCCAAAATCGGGCCGGGGTGCGTTTGCGATACGCTGAAATATGGGATGTTCCATTATGATAGGGTTAGCAGTTAAGAACGTAAATGTAAGAAAAAGAAATCTGCCATTATGGCACAAGCTTTATTAAAATTGTATCTTTGCAAATTACTTTGGTATACCATATGTTACCATTGCATAGATATAGTATGGAAGAGAAGATTATTGACGAAACAAAGCAAGGGGCGGCGCTGGTACTGGAGCCCAAACTCCAAAACGCACGTAAACTTTATATTGAAAGCTACGGCTGCCAAATGAACTTTAGCGATAGCGAGATCGTGGCGTCCATCCTGGCCAATGAAGGCTACAACACAACACAACGGCTAGAGGAAGCAGATTTGGTATTAGTGAATACCTGCTCCATTCGTGACAAGGCCGAGCAAACCGTTCGCAAGCGCCTAGAAAAGTACAACGCCGTGAAGCGCGTAAATCCGAAAATGAAAGTAGGCGTACTAGGTTGTATGGCAGAGCGCCTTAAGAGCAAGTTTTTGGAAGAGGAAAAAATTGTCGATATGGTGGTGGGACCCGATGCCTACAAAGACTTGCCCAATCTGCTTCAGGAAGTAGAAGAAGGCCGGGATGCCGTTAACGTTATCTTGAGCAAGGAAGAAACTTACGGCGACGTGGCACCCGTGCGCTTGGGCGGTAATGGGGTAACTGCCTTCGTAAGCATTACCCGAGGCTGCGATAATATGTGCACCTTTTGCGTAGTGCCCTTTACCCGTGGTCGCGAACGCAGTCGGGACCCCCAAAGTATTTTGGAGGAGGTGAACGATTTGGCCAAGAAAGGCTACAAGGAAATTACCCTGCTCGGACAGAATGTGGATAGCTATTTATGGTATGGTGGCGGACTCAAAAAAGACTTTAAGAATGCTACCGATATGCAAAAAGCCACGGCTACCGATTTTGCCCAGCTGCTAGATATGGTAGCCATTGCGCAACCCAAGATGCGCATCCGTTTTTCCACGAGCAATCCGCAGGATATGACGGAAGACGTACTGCACAGTATGGCGCGGCACCGTAACATTTGCAATTATATACACTTGCCCGTACAGAGCGGCAGCACTAGAATATTGAAGGAAATGAACCGCCAGCACACCCGGGAGGAATATATGGTGCTTATTGATAAAGTACGGGAAATTCTACCCGATTGCGGCATTTCACAAGATATGATCTCTGGCTTCCCCACCGAAACCGAAGAAGACCACCAAGATACCTTGAGCCTTATGGAATACGTAAAATATGACTTCGGCTTTATGTTTATGTATTCTGAAAGGCCCGGCACGATGGCCGCGCGCAAATTGGAAGACGATGTGCCCGAAGCTGTCAAAAAAAGAAGGCTTACCGAGATAGTGAATCTTCAGCAACAGCACAGTGCCTACCGAACCCAACAGTTCTTGGGCAAGACCGTAGAGGTACTTATTGAAAAAGAAAGCCGAAAGAGTGACAAGGAGTGGAGCGGACGCACACAGCAGAACACCGTAGTCGTTTTTCCGAAGGAGGACTACGAGATAGGTGATTTTGTTATGGTGAAAATAAACGATTGTACCACCGCCACCCTCATTGGGGAAGCGGTTGGCTATTCAGATAATAACTAGCAGAAAATGGAAAGCGTTCAAGCCACAAAACAGCGTTTCGGAATAATAGGCAACGACCCAAAGCTGAATCGTGCCATTGAAAAAGCCATACAGGTAGCCCCCACCGATATTTCGGTGTTGGTTACGGGCGAAAGCGGCGTGGGTAAGGAGAGTATTCCCAAGATCATCCATTCGCTTTCCCACCGAAAGCACGGCAAATACATCGCCGTGAACTGCGGGGCCATCCCAGAGGGAACCATAGATAGTGAACTATTCGGCCACGAAAAAGGGGCCTTTACTGGAGCGACCCAAACCCGGAGCGGCTATTTTGAAGTAGCAGACGGCGGTACCATTTTTCTCGACGAGGTAGGCGAATTGCCGCTGCCCACTCAGGTTCGGCTACTGCGGGTTCTTGAAAACGGAGAATTCCTTAAAGTGGGATCCTCAAAAATACAGAAAACGAATGTACGCATTGTGGCCGCCACCAATGTGAATATGGCAGAAGCCATTAAAAAGGAACGCTTTCGGGAAGATCTCTATTACCGCCTTAGCACCGTGGAAATTCATTTGCCGCCCCTGCGGGAGCGAAGCGAGGACATCCATTTGCTGTTTAGGAAATTTGCATCAGATTTTGCCCAGAAATACAAAATGCCCACCGTAAGGCTCGACGATAACGCCGTGGCCCTGCTGTTAAAATATCGCTGGGGCGGTAACATTCGGCAGCTGCGCAATATAGCCGAACAGGTTTCGGTGTTGGAGCAAGATCGGGAAATATCGTACGAAACCCTTAAAAGCTATCTGCCCGATATGGGAAGCAACCTCCCGGCGGTGATCAACCAGAAAAAGGAAGATAGCAGTTTTGGCAGTGAGCGGGAGATTCTGTACAAAGTTCTTTTCGATATGCAACGCGATGTAAACGACCTTAAGAAGTTGACCCTCGAACTTATCAAAAGTGGGAACGCTTCCAAGGTGCGAGAGGAAAACTCTTCGCTCATCAATAAAATTTATGCTGAAGACAACGACCACCAAGAGCAACTTGCCGCGATCGTAGAGGAAGACGAAACCCTTTCCAATGCCGATGTGGAAGTGCTTAGCATTCCAGAAAAATCGCCTGCACCCCCAAAAGACAAGTACGATTTTGCCGAAGAGATAGAAGAAGAGGAAAATCTTTCATTGCAGCAAAAGGAACTGGAGCTCATAAAAAAATCGCTTGAAAAATACGGTGGCAAGCGTAAGGATGCCGCCGAGGAACTGGGCATTAGCGAGCGTACCCTGTACCGAAAAATCAAACAATACAACCTGTAAGCGACCCTGTCATGAAAAAAATTGCCATTGTTTTGCTAACCGCTTTCCTGGGCGTATCGCTGCATAGCTGCAAGTACTATTCATTTACGGGCGCCGATATTGATTATTCGGTTACGGAAACGTTTCAGGTAAATTATTTTGAGAATCAAGCTCCTATCGTAGAGCCTGGCATAGCGCGCGATTTTACCATCGCCCTTCAAGATTTATTGCTCAACCAAACAAGTTTGGACCTAGTAACGGCGAATGGCGATTTGGTATACGAAGGTGAAATCGTGGAGTACTATATTGCACCTATAACTGCCACGGCACAAAGCACCGCGGCCGAAAACCGATTGACGATGAGCGTTAATGTTCGTTTTTACAACACGAACGTACCCGAAAAGGATTTTGAGAAGCGCTTTTCGTTTTATTTTGATTACCCAGGTGCCGCACAACTTACGGGAGCACGATTGGATGAGGCCCTTAGCGTAATCTTTGAGCGCATCACGCAAGATATTTTTAACGCCTCATTGGCAAACTGGTAACCTATCTTGAATACCGAAACCTATACATATCTTCTGGCACACCCACACCACGCAGGTAGGGAGCACCTTTCGCCGCTGGCGTCGGTAATCGACACTTATCCCTATTTCCAGAGTGCCCGAGCGCTTCAGCTGAAAATCTTAAAGAGCCATGACAGCTTTCGGTACAACGATGCGCTAAAGAAAACAGCCGCTTATACCACAGACCGCGATGTTCTGTTCGACTTTATCACTTCTGAAAGTTTTGCACAAAACGAGATTGCCCAGCATATACAACAGCACGATGCCTCGGTGAACGATATTGAGGTAGAGGCAGAAAATGTGAGCCAGCAAACCGCGCAGGAAATAGATAGGCAGCTAAAGGCAGAATTAAAGAAGGCCGAGGCCATATTAAGTCCCGAGCTCTTTCAGCGCAAGGCAGAATCGGTAGCCTCTCTGGCGCAGCCTACATCTGGAGATGGCAGCGACCAAAAAAAATTGGTTTCAGAAGAAAAAGAGAAAACCCGCAATCCCGAGGAGGCCTTGGGCATAGACGAGCCGTTGGCCTTTCAGAAAAACGATACGCACTCCTTTAGCGAATGGTTGAAGCTTACCCGTGCCAAGCCTATCGATAGAGGCGCTACCGAACCTTCGGAACAGGAACACCAACAAGACGACGAGGCCAAGCAGCGCAAGTTCGAACTAATTGAACGCTTTATCCAGGAAAAGCCGAAGATACAACCGCAGGAGCCTATAGGGCAGCGTGAAGACCTTGCCAAGCCGTTTCTGCAAACGCCCGAAGCCTTGATGACCGAGACCTTGGCGAAGGTGTACCTGCAACAGAAAAACTATAAAAAGGCCATCCAGGCATATAAAATATTAATTTTGAAAAATCCCGAAAAAAGTGGTTTCTTTGCAGACCAAATTCGGGCAATCGAAAAAATTATAAATACAGAACAATGAACACATATACAGTAATTTTCTTGGGATTGATCATATTTGTGGCCTTCCTGTTGGTAGTGGTGATTATGGTGCAGAACCCCAAGGGCGGCGGATTGTCGTCTTCCTTTGGTGGCGGCGGAACCCAGCAGTTGGGCGGGGTACAGAAAACTACTGACTTCTTGGATAAAAGTACCTGGACTTTGGCTACCGTGTTATTGGCGCTTATCTTGCTGTCTAATATTTCTATTATGGGAGACTACGCCACGACCGAATCGAAAGCATTCGATGAAAGTGCCGTACCTGCCGTGGAGCTTCCTTCTACCGATACCGAAAATACAGACGGGAACTAAGTTTACGCTTTAAATAGAATTTAAAAACCAGCCTTGTACGGGTTGGTTTTTTTGTATTCAATTTTGCCAGCTGCTTTTTTTTATATTTCTTTACGAAAGTTAGCTCCCCAAGAAAATTAAAAAAAAGGTCTTACTGCCCATTTAACTATTGGGTTGAATGTCCTAAATTTAAAATAATCATCAGGAGCTATGCGTAATACATTTTTCCCATTTTTTTTTATTCTCTCTTTACACCGCTCTTTTACCATTAGCCGGTTTAGCGCAAAATGTAACTATTCCCGACCCGATATTTAAAGATAGGCTGTTAAATCACTCCCCTACCATAGATACTAACAATGATAACGAAATACAGGTAAGCGAGGCGAGTGTATTTAACGAAACCATTGATGTAAGCGGCGTATCTGGAGCTACTACAGGTATTGAGGACCTAACGGGTCTAGAGGCATTTATTGGCATAACAGGCTTTAATGGAAGTTTTAACTTTTTTACAACGGCAAACTTTTCTGCGAATACACAGTTGAGAGACATTACGATAAACTCGACCCCCTTAGAGCAAGTTAATCTAAACAAAAATACTGTATTAAGGACAATTAGCTTTAGCAACACCAACCTTACGGCTATTAATGTGTCCAACTGTCCCGATTTAATCTTATTACAAGCAAATTTCTCTAATT
Organism: uncultured Flavobacteriaceae bacterium; assembly: GCA_964639255.1. Taxonomy (GTDB): domain Bacteria; phylum Bacteroidota; class Bacteroidia; order Flavobacteriales; family Flavobacteriaceae; genus NZQO01. Next base: position 15,509 of record CAZXDP010000037.1, on the reverse strand, counting down.
TGGCCACTTTGGACGTAAGCAACAATCCTAATTTACAATTTTTATATATTCAAGTTAACCAACTCTCGTCAATCAATGTAAGCTACAATACCAATTTGATAAGATTATTACTTGGAGACAATCCTTTGGAGTCTTTAGATATTAGCAACAACCCTATGTTGGTATTTTTAGATTTAAGAAATGCATTATTGCAATCTCTGGATGCCAGTAGCAATCCAGACTTGCGTCAATTAGATCTTAAGAACAATCCCTCCCTTACCTATTTAAACCTAAAAAATGACAATAATGACGATTTTAATATTAGTGGTGGTACTTCCAGTAGCAATTTTGAGGATCTGCCACTTTTAGAGGAAGTGTGTATAGACGATATCAATAACGCACTAGCCAACTTTATACAGAGCCAGACAACGCAGACGATTTCTTTTTCCGAAAAATGTATCTTAAGTGCATTCGATTTTAACAAACCTATTGCACTTAAGCTATATCCGGTACCTGCCAATAATTTTATATATATTAAAAGTACAGAACCTCTGGTTGAAATAGCCATTTATAATATGTTGGGAAGGTTGATTTATAACCACGAAAACAAAAACGGGATAGAAAGCATAGATGTATCACAATGGGCTTCTGGGAGTTATATTTTTAAAGGAGTTACCAGTGTTGGCAAAATATCAGAGAAATTAGTATGCAAAAAATAAATAGAAAGATTTACGTAATAGCATTAGGACTTCTCTTCTCTACTATTAACGGATTCGGACAAGACAAAAGGGATTTGACTTTCAAAGACATTACCTTTTCGGCAGGAGTACCGTATATAGATGAAAATCTTGGTTTACAAATTAGCTTAGGTACAAGCGTTTCTATCGAAAACAATATTTTTAAAGCTTTTGTTAGTGGTGCTCGAGAGTTCGAACTTGCATTTGGGAGTAGCGAGCCAGATAACATCCAAGAATATGATTTATTGTATGGCCGTAGCTTTTCAATATCTGAAAAAATGTTACTTGAGGTGTACGGTGGCGCAGGATATGTTTTGGCTAACAAGAATCTCAAAAAAGAGAAACTGGTCGGTTTTCCACTGCAGTGTCAATTAATTTTTCCTGTGCAACGAAAAATTAATTTTGGCATTCAACTGCATTCTAATATAAATAACTTTATGTCCTATTTTTCTTTAGGATTTTTAATGAAATTAAATTTTAATAAATAAAAAAAGGCACCACTGCCATAACGAACGGTGAGGGCGATCCCGACAAATATTCCAAAGCCATTGCCAGCTTCTGACAAGCTGGCATTTTTAATTCCCAACGTTGTCAGGTTTCCGCCCATGGCACACTTTCTGCCTACATGCCAACCGAACGTTTTAAACAATAATAACAACTAAAAATAGATTGAAAATGGCAGTAAAAATCCAACCACTTTCAGACAGAGTGCTGGTCGAGCCGCAAAAGGCCGAGACCAAGACCGCTAGCGGTATCATTATTCCAGATTCGGCAAAGGAAAAACCGCAGCAGGGAACCGTGGTAGCCGTGGGCAAAGGAAAGAAAGACCACGAAATGACCGTAAAAAAGGGCGATACCGTCCTCTACGGAAAATACTCCGGCACCGAGCTTAAGTTTGAAGGTAAAGACTACCTCATTATGCGCGAAGACGATATTCTCGCAATTATCTAAATTCCGTTCACCTTGGTGAAATAGGAATTTTTTTATTCCATTATTCAAAAAAAAAAAAAAAACATTAACCGCTCTATGCAAAGGTTCTAAGGCCTTTCGCATAAAGCAAAAAAGCTAAAAAAAATGGCAAAAGACATAAAATTTGACGTAGAAGCACGCGACGCGATCAAGCGCGGTGTCGATGCGCTTGCAAATGCAGTAAAAGTAACCTTGGGCCCAAAAGGCCGTAACGTAATTATCAGCAAGTCGTTTGGCGCTCCCCAAGTAACTAAGGACGGCGTATCGGTAGCTAAAGAAATTGAGCTTGAAGACGCCCTCGAAAATATGGGTGCCCAAATGGTGAAGGAAGTTGCCTCCAAGACCAATGACCTTGCTGGTGACGGTACCACTACCGCCACCGTATTAGCGCAGGCCATCGTAAAAGAAGGATTGAAAAACGTGGCTGCCGGTGCAAATCCAATGGATCTTAAAAAAGGTATCGACAAGGCTGTCGAGGCCATTGTTAAGGACCTTGAGAAACAGGCTACCAAAGTGGGCAATTCTAGCGATAAAATCAAGCAGGTAGCATCTATTTCTGCCAACAACGACGACCAAATTGGCGAGCTTATCGCAAAGGCTTTCGATAAGGTAGGAAAAGAAGGTGTTATCACCGTTGAAGAGGCCAAGGGAACTGAGACCTATGTAGATGTGGTAGAAGGAATGCAATTTGACCGTGGGTACCTCTCCCCTTACTTCGTAACCGATAGCGAGAAAATGCAAACCGAGTTGGAGAATCCAATGATCTTGCTTTACGATAAGAAAATAAGCAATATGAAGGATTTGCTGCCCGTGCTTGAGCCCGTGGCCCAGCAAGGAAAATCATTATTGATTATTGCAGAAGATGTGGAGGGAGAAGCACTTGCCACCCTTGTGGTGAACAAACTTCGCGGAAGTCTTAAAATCGCAGCTGTAAAAGCTCCTGGATTTGGAGACCGTCGTAAGGCTATGCTAGAAGATATCGCCGTGCTAACCGGCGGAACCGTTATTTCTGAAGAGCGCGGATTCACCTTGGAAAATGCGACCGTGGATATGCTCGGTTCTGCAGAGACAGTGACTATCGACAAAGATAACACTACCGTAGTGAACGGTGCTGGTAACAAGAGCGATATCAAGGCGCGCGTAAACCAAATCAAAGCACAGATTGAAACCACCACCAGCGATTATGACAAGGAAAAGCTGCAAGAGCGACTTGCCAAGCTGGCGGGAGGTGTAGCTGTACTTTATGTAGGAGCTGCTTCTGAAGTGGAAATGAAGGAGAAGAAAGATCGCGTAGACGATGCCCTTCACGCCACACGAGCCGCCGTAGAGGAAGGTATCGTGGCCGGAGGCGGTGTGGCCTTTGTACGGGCACAATCTAAATTGGAAAAATTAACTACCGAGACGTTAGACGAGTCTACCGGTATCAAGATTATTTCCAAAGCCATAGAATCACCCTTACGTACTATCGTTGAGAACGCCGGCGGAGAAGGTTCAGTAGTAATCAACAAGGTATTGGAAGGCAAGCAGAACTACGGATACGACGCTAAAAATGAGAAGTATGTAGATATGCTGAAGGAAGGTATCATCGATCCTAAGAAGGTAACACGAATTGCATTAGAGAATGCTGCTTCGGTAGCGGGTATGATCCTCACCACCGAATGCGCCTTGGTAGATATCAAGGAAGAGAATGCCGGTGGAGGAATGCCTCCTATGGGCGGCGGAATGCCAGGAATGATGTAACAAACATTCGTAATAGTTTATAAAAACCGCTGGGATGAAACATCCCAGCGGTTTTTTTTATGCAAGATACGCGCGGCATGCTTCGGCGCAGTCTCTACAGGCCTTGGCGCATTCTTCACAATGGTCATGTTCATGTTTTTCGCACTCTTGTGCACAGGCCTCACATACTTTCATGCAGTATCGAACCAAATCGTCTACATCGTCGTAACGCGTTGCAAGAATTTGGTGTAAGGTACTGCACACTTCGGCGCAGACACGGTCTAACCGTATGCAAGAAACCATCATTTTCAGGTTCTCTTCCTCTAAACAGGCGTCGGCACAGTAATTACAGTGGGTAATGCAATTGCCCAAGGCGTTCATTAAGCTTTTATTTTTCATAATTTCATAGTTTTAAGGTTATTAAGTAAAAAAGATAGCCATTACCAGGGAAAACCTTTCCCAAGGAAATTTTAAAATCAGGCCCATAAAACATAAAAAACCCGTTGCCTAATTAGACAACGGGTTCGTTTTTTGATGGGTTCGAAATAGAGGGTCTATACGAAATAGACCTGGCACAAATTACTTCTTCTTTGAAGCAGTCTGTGGAGCCTTCTTGGCAGCCTGTTTAGGCTGTGCTTTTGAAGCTGAAGGCTTGTTGTTCGACTTTGGTGTTGCCATAATTATCCTTATTTAAGAATAGTGTAAATGTACTTCTTAAATTGATACTCTAAACACCGAGGCGTTAGATTTTCTTCAATTTTTTTGTTAATTTTTTCAAGCATAAAAAATACATAAGAATCAATGTCCGTGGCCATTTCCATGGCCATAGTGCTGGTTCCAAAGATCTGACGGATTGGGAGCAAAAACATAGGCGTGGGTCATCCACCCAAAAACTACCGGCATAAACCTACCGTTGGCCTCTTTGCATTCCGCTTTGCTAGCTATGGTACCTTCGGGTCCAAAAAGGGGTTTACCGTCAGTGCCCGTTCGGGCCCACGCTTGCTCGTCCCATATGGGTTTCGGAACACAAATATCTTGGTGCAGGTGCCATTGAGTTACCGAAAGCGGCGCCCTATCGTCTAACTGTTGCGGAGTCGCATCTACCGGAGCGGTAATCATAGCGCCCACCAAACGCCATCCATCCCCAGAACGTTCATAGAGCAGGGAGCCAGGTTTGTTGGCATTGAAACCGTCAACTTCATCTTCAGAATACTTACGATGTACCAAATGTACGATTTGCAAATGTTGCGGCGGATTGGGCGGAAAGAACTGATACCCTTCGGCTTGGGCCACCTTAAGATCTTTAAACCGTTCAATACCCCTTTCAACCGCTGCTGCCAAGCTATCGGCGCGAGCCTGATCTCCAGGTTGGGCCGGTTGATGCCGTGTCATCAACATATGTGGATCGTTCGGCATTTGCATAGAAATACTACCAGCCTTCAATTCAGATTTTGGAGCCGAAATGGCATTAACCACGGCTCGATCTATGGTAGAAGCACAACCCATTAAAAATAGGGCTGCCATGCTAAAGAGTACCTTCTTCATGATATTCGGTTTTAAGATTCAAACTGAAAATAGGAAATCTTTACCTACCGAAATCCCAAAGAAATGGCAAAAACTATTGTGAAAATCTTAATCTTCCCAACAATCAGTATGGGACTACCCTTTTGCTAATTGCCGTCTTTTTCCTCGTGGTCTTTCTTCACGTCCTCGTCGCGGTACCGGCAGCACGGATGCACGCTGTTGTAAGCCTCTTCCGTCGCGGTTATCAACTCAGTGTCGTGACCTACATCGGCTATACTTTGGTGAATATCCTCTAGCGTGGCTTTTCGCTCGTCATAGATAATACTCAAATAGTGGGTATGCACATTCCAACTGGCACTTTTAACTCCTTTGGTACGAATGGCAGCTTTCTCAATACGTTCTTGGCACATACCGCAAACTCCATCTACCTGAAAGGCAACTTTCGCATTTTTGTTCTGTGCTTGCGCAAAGCCGCCCAGTAAAAGGGCAAAACAAATAAGAATTAAACGTTTCATAGTATAAAGATATTAGATTTTAAGTTTAGTTCAATCGATACCGGAAACCGGCGTAGTACATGCTTCCAAAGATGGGGCCATAAACGTAATTAGTGTCAAAAAAGGGCCCAAAAGGATCGTTGGCTGCTACAATAGGATCGTTCTGCGTAAAATTACCTATGTTTTCCCCACCAACGTATATTTCGAACGCCGGTGAAAACACTCTCGTTATCTGCGCGTTGATTGTTCCCACACTGGGCGATTCTTCCCCTAACTGATAAATTTCGGGGTTTGTTTCAGTGGAAGGGAACCGTTGCGAAGAAAGCCAGTTATAGGTTGCATCGAATTTCCATTGCGACTGCTTCTCAGACAGCTTCGTTTCGTAAGCAAGGTTTCCGAAGAAACGATGGTCTGGCGTAAGCGGATGCATTTTTCTACCTGAAAGAAAATCGGTTTGTACATCGTAATATTTATAGGCAGCGCGTATGTCGAAACGCTCGAACAGATTGAAACTTAATTCTGCCTGAAAGCTGTTGGCGAAACTCTCTCCTTCTAAATTATAGAACCGAATGGCGGTAGGATCTTCCCAATCGACCACCACCTGATTTTCAAAATCGGTAAGGTAATAATCGATTGCCACCTCACCCTTGCGCCCAAAAAGTGTAAAGCCCTGTAAAAACGATAGACCGTAGTTCCAGGCAATTTCGGGTTCCAATCCATAAATAGGCCCATCCTCGTTTAAAAGTTCGATTGATCTGGAAGAAGCGAAAAGGCTTTGGTTTTCAGCAAAAATATTGGCACTTCGCTTGCCGCGGCCGGCAGAAAAGCGCAATACGCCCTTTTCCCATAGCGTGTAACGCCCATGCAAACGTGGCGTTAGGAAGGTCCCCAGCAAGTTGTGGAAATCTATCCGCATCCCCGCGGTTAGGGTTAGATTTTCCAGATCATCGTAGGCATATTCAAAAAACCCACCTATTGAATTTTCTGAACGGCCAAAATCGGCTCCCTCCACGCGCTCGTCATAGGTGTCGTGCGCAAAGGCAATTCCAGAGGTAAAAGTATGCCGCGAATCGCCAATTAACGAGTTGTACATTGCGCTTGCAAAGACACTTTGGTGATTAATAGCGTAGGGCCGCAACCCGAAATAGGAATTTTGGTTGTGGTTGCTATACGCGAGCTGAAGCCCTGCGCTTCGCCACGGAAGGTCGGGGTTGACATAGCCCAGTTTTCCTGACACATCGATACGGCGCGTATCGATCTCACTACCCCAGGCATTCTTGGTAAAGAAATCTGTTTCAGGGTTGAAATTTACTTCCCCGGTTTGTTTCTCATCGTTCAAGAATCGAAAATTCAAAAAACTTACCCACCCTTTTTCGGTATCGGTGTATTGCCAACGGTTCATTATGTTTATTTGCTCGGCCAGGGGGGTATCCAGAAAACCATCGTCGTTCATATCGAACTTTTCCCGCCGCATATTCCCGTGAGCATAGAGCCCCGTGGCCCATTTTTCAGAAAGCTCGACATTGGCATGGGTATTGAGTTCAAGACGGGCGTTCATTCCGGCGTAACCGTTCACAAAAAGTTTGTCGTCTTTGGTGGGCTTTTGGAATTCGGTATTTATTTGTCCGGCGATACTCTCAAAACCGTTTATCACGCTACCTGCGCCTTTGGTAATCTGTATGCTCTCCACCCACGTTCCAGGAATAAAACTAAGCCCATAGGCCTGTGCTGCCCCACGAATGGCAGGAACGTTCTCGGTGGTGATGAGGATGTACGGACTTGTAAGCCCCAGCATCTTAATTTGACGATTGCCTGTAACGGCATCGGCAAAATTTACATCGATGGATGGATTTGTCTCAAAACTTTCTGAAAGGTTGCAACAGGCGGCCTTTAGCAACTCGTCACTGCTTACGTTTATTACGTTTTGTGCTTGCAAAAAGGAGCGCGACATCGCTTCCTTTCGTGCCGAAACCGTAATCTCATCTAAATTGCCAGTAGGCTGTAAAGTATGAGTTATTTTCTGCGTGCCAACTACCGTTAACGTATCGGTTTTGTAACCCACATAGCTCACTATTAGTTGTTTGCTTTCTTCGGAAAGCGGCAGGCTGAACTCTCCATCAAAATTGGTAACTGCGCCAACGCTCGTACCTTGCCAATAAACATTCGCTCCGGGCAGTGGCGTATTATCACCAGTACTGGCTCCATCATAGATGGTGCCGTCTATTGTTATTTGTGCATTTCCCAAAATGGGAAGTGTGCAAACTAAAAAGAGAATATAGTATTTCATTAGTGCTAGAGTAAGGTAAGGATCATGGCGATTGCCATTCCTATCATTATAGCGTTCTCGATAAATGTAGCCTCCGTCATCGGGAGGTTTAGCGCCGTGCCCAAACAAGCGCAACGAATTTTGCTCCTGCTTAGGAGTGATCTAGTGACGCCAACAGTGGTTATTGTTAACAAGACAACTGTAAGAACAAGTGCGGCAACTATTTGAAATCGCATCAGGAAAGAAAGTCCGAGAGCTGTTTCGATAAAGGGATATACCCAACCGTATTGAGGCAAGACTTTCGCCAATGGATCGTACATTTGGAAAGATTGCTGAAATCCCTGTAGGTCCAATAATTTAAAGAAGCTGAAAACGACAAAGAACAGGCCCATAAAATCGAGCATCGCTGCTTGTGCGTCCCATTCCTGCCAGTGCAGCAATACGCTCGCAACACTAATGTATAAGAATATAAGAAATAAGGGTTTTAGCTGATTCAATTTCGAATTTTGGACTGCTGCAGCGTCATTCGCCTCGTTGCTTTGTGCATTTTTATGGGCAATCCCATATTTTGACGGCAAGTGGGTTCGAAGCACATCCAGCGGAATGGGCGCATCGCTGTAAACGATGGCTTCACCTGTTTCGAGTGATACCGTAACATCCGATACTGATTCAATTTCCTTGATGGCCTTCTGAATAGATGCCTGGCATCCGGTGCAGGTCATGCCGGTAATAGCATACGTATTTTTCATGGTCTGTAATTCAAATTTACAAATGCGTACTCCCCATTTACGAAAGGTTGTACTTAATCGGCAAGCGTTAATTTGAATATCAGATTAGGAAAACTTGATACAATACAGGAAGATTTTTCTGTATGGGGGGCGGGCTGTAAAATGCCCAATGATTGGGTAAGGCCGCAGTTGCCAGAGACCTCGTAGAAAAGTAGGTAGCCGGGGTTACAGCGCTAAATGGTTTTTGAAAAGTAATGTGAAAGGATACTTTCGAAAAACTATCGTCTGTTTTTACGGCAGTATGTTCATCATCGCAGCAATCACCGTCCGAATTGGTAGGCAAATCGCAGGCGGAAGCAGGAACTTCCATACGGCAAGAGAGTGATTTTTCACCCAAGGTAATCGAGGAAGTTATTTCCATACCCCCGCAAAAATGCTGGCTATAGGCCAAGCCGCTGCTGCTAAGCAGCAGTAAAAAGGATAGCAGTATGGACATCACTTTTCGCATAGTTGCAAAACTACTAAAAACGAGCTCAAATAAACTCTGTTCTACTCAATTTTGGCATCGATGCGCCCACATTTCAGCATTTTATCGCCAAAATAAGGATTGCGAATTTCCTTACTCTCGCTTAGCCAATAGGCCCCGGTATTATCGAACGCCATAGGACAATATTGCTTGTAGATGGTACCGGAATCTAAAGCGCCCTCCAACATTTTTTCCACTTCAGTAGTTACGGCCACAAAGGCTGTGCGCTGTTCTTCGATGTTGGAACTTTCTACGATATTTTGGGCAGCCTTCATAGGTGCAGCATCCACACCCACATTGGCGAAGGCTGTCATTAAATTGGAAGCAGCAGCGGAGGCCGTGGTGGCATCGGTGTTGACTAGGGCGGTTTTAAGATCTATATACTGATTGAAAATTGCGCCCATCGCATCTTCCTTAAAATCGATATCGGATGCCATAGCGGTTTCCTCGGCCATGGCTTCTGTAGTATCGACGGTTTTCACTTCGGGTTCGGTTTTTTTCTTGTCATCGGCGCACGATACGGTTAGCACCAAGGCAAAAAGCGGGGCGAAAATGGCAATCTTTTTCATATGTATTTCTTCAAATTAGGTTTCCGCAAAGATACAAAAATTAGCGACTCGTTTTCCGCTGAAAATAAAAAGCGGGTAACAGAATAAGCAACAGTACGGGATGTATGAGGAACCTTCTAACATAAAAAAGAGCCATCACGTGGTCATTGGGAACCAAGAGCAATCCAGCTACGAGCAAGAACAAAACCACACCGAGAAAGGCATAGAGAAGAGCCGCTACCTTTACTATCGCTCTATTTTGGAATACCAAAGCAATAATCCCCAACGATAGCGCCGTATTGAGGCCATAGCGCCAAAACAGGTTCAAAAAAAAGCGGCCCATTTCCAAGGGAGGAATCGATTGCGATTGATGATCTACCTTATAAAATTCGAGCAGGGGATCGTAAAACAGCTGCTCTTCGAAACCCCGCACCGCCAACAACAGCAGGACTCCTATGCCCAAAAGGAAAAAACGCACCACGTTAGGCATGTGCTTGGGGTATTTCAGGTTTCAATTGGCGCACCCATAGCACCCATAACAGAAACACGATACCGTAGATAATTGCGGGAAACACCACCCCGTGAAGTATTTCTTCATACTGTGGGTATTCATACAGGGCTATAGAGAGGATAACGATTCGCAGAATATTGATCCCATAAATAAGTACCGAACCTGCCAACAAAAACATTATAGTTTTCTTAAACCCCGCGGCGAAGGCCACCACAAACGCTATAAATAAAATGATGACACTAAGCGCGTTGCATCCCTCAATAATTTGGGCCAAGTATACACCCTCTACGTTTAATTTCAAAACCGGTAGGTTATCCTTTGGCTCAATAGTAGCTTGATACCCCAATACGTTGAGCACAGCGCTGGTTTGGCGCGCTACCGCATAGGTAACATAATCTGGCGAATTGCTAGACGCTTGGGAAATGCTTAAATACTGCGCATACAAAAAGCTCAGCACCAAATAGGTACCCAAAAACAACAGCACGAACCGAACGACACTTTTGTATTTAAGCAGTAGTTGTTTCACGCTATGACTTAGGATTTAACAAAAAAACAGTAATTTAATTTCTGCTATATGTTAACTTTCAAATACTTTTACCAAAAAAAACTGCGATGCCATTTGAAAGTCTGAAGCCCAAAGTAACGACAATTTTAGCAAACACAAACGAAACTGTAGACCAGCGTCTTACCGAAGTTTGCGAATTGCTACAAAGCTCCATTGGCTATTACGATTGGGTGGGCTTCTATTTTGCCAACCACGAAACCCGTACCTTGCACCTAAAAAGCTTTGCGGGCGAACCAACAGACCATATCGAAATACCCTTCGGAAAAGGAATTTGCGGCCAAGTAGCCGAGAGCAACCAAAACTTTGTAGTGCCCGACGTTAAGGCGCAGAACAACTACATTGCCTGTAGCATGTACGTAAAGGCAGAAATTGTGATTCCTTTATTTAAAGACGGAACCAATATCGGCCAAATAGACATCGATTCGCACACCGAAGATCCCTTTTCGGTAGAAGACGAGCGCTTTCTGGAGTGGATAAACGAAGAAGTGGCTAAAATCTTGTAACCGCTTACATTCCAAGAGGTGTTTTCGCTCGGATTGACGATGGTTCGTCCATAGCAGAATCTAACCCGAAACTATATTACATTCCCGTACGTATCGCCTCCACGGGGTCGAGCTTCGAGGCCGAGATGGCCGGTAAAATTCCCGATATCAAGCCGATAACTGCTGAAATAGCCGTACCCAAAAACATATTCCAGGGCGAAAGTACAAATTCAAAATCGCCAGTGAACTGTGAGGCAATCAGCGATACCACAAAAACCAAAAATAACCCGATTAAGCCTCCCACTATGGCCAAGATAACCGCTTCAAACAAAAACTGAAGCAGGATAAAGCGATTTTTCGCCCCTAATGATTTTTGTATTCCTATGAGGTTGGTTCGTTCCTTAACGCTTACGAACATAATATTGGCAATGCCGAAACCACCCACCAGTAAGGAAAAGCCACTAATTACAAGGCCAATGAGGTTCATTTGGGAGGTAATATTATCGATAAAATCTGCAAATCCCTGAAGTTCATTTACAAAGAAGGTGTTTACATCGCCAGGCTTCAACCCTCGTTTTAAACGCAATTTTTGCTCTAGAAGGGCAATGAACTCTGCCTTGTCCACATCGTCCTCTGGCTTGATGACGATTTGCGGAAAGGTATTTTTGTTGCTATCGCCGTAGAGTCTTCGCACGAAATTAACCGGCATCCAGACGGAAGTATCCTTAGACCCGCCAAAGAGCCCCGCGCCTTCCTTTTCCAACACTCCAATAACGGTAAATTTGCGACCATAAATACGCACTTTCTTCCCTATGGCCTGTTTGCTGCCCTGAAATAGCTCTTCGGCTATTTGATGCCCCAGCACAACCACATTCGAACCACTGTTCGATTCTGCCTCATTGAAAAAGCGTCCGGTATCCAACTGCAATGCCTCTATGTAGTAGTAATCGCTCGTTACGGCCCCAATAGGCACATTAGAAACTTGATTGTCACCATATTTTATGGACTCATTGGGAACGTTGATGGTATAGGTAGCGTACGCCAAGCCGGGCACTGTACGTTCCAAATGCTGGTATTCTTCGTACGTTACCATGGGAAACTGCTCGCGCTTCCATCGGGGAATATCGGTAGGGCCAAAGGAAAAATGGGATAGTACGATGGTATTGATGTCCAACGAGCTAATACTACCCTCAATTTCCTTTTTGAGCGAATCGACCGCCGCCAGCACCGCTATGATGGAAAAGATACCAATGGTAACGCCCACTAGCGATAAAAAAGTTCGCAATTTGTTGTTCCTCAAAGCATTTAAGGCAAAGTTGAAACTCTCTTTCAGGACTCGAAGATAGACGATCATAAGGCGGTACAGTCAATTCTATTTTGAAATTAAAGATAAGACGTTTTCTGTCTTCTTATGTTACAGATTGTCTACCTATTTATGTATTTTTGCCGCTTAATTTCCTACCCATGAGCGAAACTACAAAAATTACATCGGCACTTGTTTCGGTATTTCACAAAGAGGGTCTCGCGCCCCTGGTACAAAAACTGGACGCGCTTGGTGTAACCCTTTATTCCACCGGCGGGACCGAAAAATTTATTACCGATTTGGGCATTTCGGTGATTCCTGTCGAATCCATTACCGAGTATCCCTCCATCTTGGGCGGACGGGTGAAAACATTGCACCCAAAGGTTTTTGGGGGCATTCTGAACCGAAGGGAGCACGAGGGCGATCAACGGGAAATGACCCAATACAACATTCCACAACTCGATTTGGTTATTGTAGATTTATATCCTTTTGAAAAAACGGTGGCTTCGGGCGCTTCGGAAACCGATATTATTGAAAAAATCGATATTGGAGGTATATCCCTCATTCGGGCGGCCGCCAAGAACTTTCGTGATACGCTCTGCGTGGCCTCTATGGAAGACTACGCCGAGGTGCTGGAGATACTTTCTGAAAACGATGGCGCTATTTCCCTTGCGCAGCGCAAACGTTTTGCGGCCAAAGCATTCAACATATCGTCTCATTACGATGCGGCTATATTCAATTATTTCAACCAAGACCGAGCGCTTTCGGCCCTGAAAATTTCAGAAACGAAAGGTAAATCGTTGCGGTACGGTGAGAATCCGCACCAAAAAGGTTTTTTCTTTGGAGATTTTGACGCGATGTTCGACACCCTTCACGGGAAAGAGTTAAGCTACAACAACCTACTCGATGTAGATGCGGCAGTTCTGCTTATGAACGAGTTTCAAGGAGAGCCTCCCACCTTTGCCATCCTAAAGCATAATAACGCCTGCGGTCTCGCCCAGCGCGATACGGTACTTGAAGCTTACAAAGCTGCCTTGGCAGGTGATCCTGTTTCGGCCTTTGGCGGCATTCTTATAAGCAACACCCAAATCGATTCCCAAACGGCCCAGGAAATTCATGAGCTTTTCTGCGAAGTGGTTATTGCTCCCTCCTATTCCGAAGATGGCCTAGAAATTTTAAAGGGAAAGAAGAACCGTATTTTATTGGTGCAAAAGCAAGTTGAACTGCCCCAAACCATGGTACGAACTTGTTTAAACGGGCTATTAGTGCAAGATCGCGACGCTAAAACCGATAGTACTGGGGATATAACCTATGTTACCAACAATAAACCTTCTGAACGGGAGTTAGAAGATTTGTTGTTTGCATCAAAAATCTGCAAGCATACCAAGAGCAACACTATTGTGTTGGCCAAAAATAAGCAACTGTGCGCAAGCGGAACGGGCCAGACATCGCGGGTAGATGCGCTGCGACAGGCCATTGAAAAGGCACAGGGTTTTGAATTTAACCTTGAGGGCGCAGTAATGGCAAGCGATGCGTTTTTCCCTTTCCCAGACTGTGTGGAAATAGCCGATAACGCTGGGATCAAGGCCGTAATACAGCCGGGGGGATCTATAAAAGATGCCTCGAGTATCGCTTATTGCAACGACCATGAAATGGCTATGGTATTTACGGGTATCCGTCATTTTAAGCATTAAATTTTGTTACATTTGTGAATAGCAGCAACTTGTCACGTTTAACCCAACACCTACAAACCGCTTATGGGATTTTTTGATTTCTTAACTGAAGAAATAGCCATCGACCTAGGGACCGCCAACACCCTTATTATACACAACGACAAGGTGGTCGTAGATGCCCCGTCTATCGTTGCGCGCGACCGCACCACCGGAAAAATTATTGCCGTAGGGCGAGAAGCGAGCATGATGCAGGGCAAGACCCACGAGAATATCAAAACCATCCGTCCCTTAAAAGACGGTGTAATAGCCGATTTCGACGCCAGTGAAAAGATGATCAGTATGTTCATTAAGGATATTCCTGCCCTAAAGAAAAAATGGCTAACGCCTTCCCTTCGCATGGTAGTTTGTATTCCCAGCGGTATTACCGAGGTTGAAATGCGGGCGGTAAAGGAAAGCGCCGAACGTGTAAATGGCAAAGAAGTGTACTTGATTCACGAGCCCATGGCTGCGGCCATTGGTATTGGGGTAGACATTATGCAGCCTAAAGGTAACATGGTCGTCGATATTGGAGGCGGTACCACCGAGATCGCCGTAATTGCCCTTGGCGGAATTGTTTGCGATAAATCTATAAAGATCGCTGGCGACGTATTCACTAACGATATCGTGTACTACATGCGCACCCAGCACAACCTATATGTGGGCGAGCGCACCGCGGAAAAAATTAAGATTCAAATAGGTGCAGCTACCGAAGACTTGGAACTTCCACCCGATGAAATGGACGTGCAGGGCCGCGACCTGCTAACAGGGAAGCCAAAGCAAGTTCAAACCTCTTACCGGGAAATTGCCAAGGCACTGGACAAATCTATTTTGCGAATCGAGGATGCCGTGATGGAAACCTTGTCGCAAACGCCTCCAGAACTGGCAGCCGATATTTACAATACGGGTATCTATCTCGCCGGCGGGGGCTCTATGCTTCGTGGTCTGGACAAGCGCCTGTCGCAAAAAACCGACTTGCCGGTATACATCGCTGAAGATCCCTTACGTGCCGTGGTGCGCGGTACGGGCATCTGTCTTAAAAATATCAACAAGTACAAGAGTGTCTTGATAAAATAAGAAATAGCGGCACATGCAACAGATTATCTTTTTCTTTATAAGGAATAAAAATTTCCTGTTGTTTGCAATCTTATTTATCGTTTCGGTTTTTTTTACCATTCAAACGCATACCTTCCACAGTACAAAATATATAAGTTCTGCGAACGTAGTAACGGGCAGCATTTATTCGGTGCGTACCGATGTAACCCATTATTTTGGGCTGGAAAAGGAAAACGAACGGCTGGCCCAAGAGAACATGCGGCTTCGAAAGCAGTTAGAGACCCTAAGAGAAAACAGCTCCATTCCCGCTGCAGACAGCGCTTTGGTGCCTTCAAAATTCATCTTCCGCGGTGCCCAGGTAATCAACAATACCTATTCGCGCTCTAAAAACTA
>CAZXDP010000036.1:0-27333 GCA_964639255.1 uncultured Flavobacteriaceae bacterium | reverse complement strand
ACCTTTACCTCCAAGTTGCCCCTGCTTGATGCCGGAGCGCCAAAATCGCTATTGGGAAATGCTACCGCAACGGCTATACACAGTGGGGTTTTTAACGGAATGGCCTATGAAATCGATGGATTTATCGATGCCTATAAAAAACAATATCCCAATTTAACAGTTATTTTAACAGGTGGCGATGCGCATTTTTTGCGAGATAGGCTAAAAAATGACATCTTTGCCAACTCAAATTTTCTTTTGGAGGGCTTAAACTTCATTCTAGAACATAATAAACATACATGTTGAAGCGACATTTAGTAGTGGTTTTTTTGGTTATTTCGGTGGTGGCCATGGCGCAGGAAGGAACTACCTCGCCGTATTCCTTCTACGGAATTGGCACCTTGAAATTCAAGGGAACTGCAGAAAACAGGACAATGGGGGGGATAAGTGTCTTTTCAGACAGTATACATCTAAATTTACAGAATCCGGCCGGCATCGCCGAGCTTGGTTTGGTAACCTACGCCTTGGGCGCCAGTCATAAATATGTAGATCAAAGCACGGTTGACGAGAATCAAAAAGCTTCTACCACTTCATTGGACTATATTGCCATGGGTATCCCTATCGATAAATTCGGGGTAAGTTTCGGCTTAATTCCTTATACTGCCGTAGGCTATCAGTTAGAATCGGAAAATGGCGCTAGTGTTACGCAGTACACGGGCGAGGGTGGACTCAACAAGGCATTTTTAACCCTGGGATATACTGTCTTGCCCGGATTGAATGTTGGTGTGGAGGCCAATTACAACTTCGGAAATATCGAAAATATCGCCACCACTTTCGTTGAGGATATCCAATTTGGCTCTAGGGAACTCAACCGAAGCGATCTGCTTGGTTTTAGCTATACCTTTGGAGCGCAATACCGAACCATGGTAAGCAATCAGTTGGAGCTCCAATCTTCTGTTAGCTATACCCCTGAAACCGATTTTACTGCCGAAAATGCCCGCGAAGTGGCCACGGTGCGCTTGAATCCCAGCGGTACGTTGAGCGCTATCGATGTGCGCGACATTCCAGTGAGCGATACCGATTTTACCTTTCCCTCTCAATACACTATAGGTTTAGGAATAGGGAAGCCTAAAACTTGGTTTATTGGGGCAGAATATACAGACCAGAAAACGAGTAATTTTACCAACCGCACCTTTTCCATCGAAAATGTGCAGTTTACCGATGCCTCAAAATACCGTATCGGCGGTTTCATCATACCCAATTACAATGCCATTGGCAGCTACTGGAAACGAGTGAATTACCGCGCCGGATTTCGGTTTGAGGAGACTGGGCTAAACATCAACGGGGAAGACATCAATGAGTTTGGCATATCTTTTGGAGTTGGGTTACCTGTAGCGAGATTATTCTCGAATATTAACGTCGGTTTTGAGTATGGAATACGCGGCACCAAAAATGCCGGCCTTGTTGAGGAGAATTTCTTCAACGCCTTTATAAGCCTATCACTTAACGATCGATGGTTTGAAAAAAGATATTATGAATAACACCATAAACACTAACACGATGAAGACGAAAGTTATTTTAATTGCGATGTTGATGACATTCGGTTTGGGGACCAAGGTAATGGCCCAGGCCAATGAGTGCCACACGACCCTCTCCCTGTTTGTTGAACCAGCCAAGGTAAAGAACTATGATGCTGCCTTACCACATTATGATAAGGTAATTACAGAATGCCCGAAGTTCAGTTTGGCGACCTACCAATATGCCGAGCGTATGTTCAAGCATTTTATTGAGCAGGGCCAAAAGGACAAGGTAGATGATCTTATTAAGGCATACCAACTTCGCATGCAATACTTTCCAGCAAAAACGAAGGAAGGGGACGTTCTTTCAGACATCGCCCAGGTGAAGTACGATAACAGCATTGGCACGAAAATGGACCAATTTAATGCCTTCGACGAGGCTTTTAAGAAAGATCCTGAGAATTTCACAAGCCCAAAAAGCATCTACACCTATTTTTCGTTGGCAGTAGATTTATACGATGAAGGCAAAATGGACATCCAGGAAGTGTTTGACCTTTATGATGTAATCATTCAAAAGATTGAGAGAGAAGAGAACGGACTTGCTGAAAAGCTTACTCCGCTTATGGAAAAGCAAGATGCCGGTACCGATCTTTCTGCTAAGGAAAAGAAATACATGAGTGCCTACGAAACCAACTTGGAGGCCTATGGTAAGGTAAAGGGAAGCGTAAATGGAAAATTGGGGATATTGGCCGATTGCCCCAACTTAATCCAATTGTACGAAAAAGAGCTTCCCAATCGAATGGAAGATGTGAACTGGTTGAAAACCGCCGCCGGTCGTCTTAATGCCAAAGAATGTGAGACCCCGTTGTTTTTCAAAATGGTGCAGCAACTGCACAACTTGGAGCCTTCCGCAAAATCTGCTTACTACTTGGGTAGACTGGCAGACCGCGAAGGTAGACGAGGAGAGGCCTTGGATTATTACAACCAAGCTGCAGAACTTGAAACCGATCCCAATGCGAAGGCCGATGTATATTACCGTATAGCCGAGAACTTTAAGGATAAGGGTAGTTACGGGCAAGCAAGAACTTATTATCAAAAGGCCATCGACCAAAAACCTTCTATGGGCCGTGCATACCTTAAAATTGCGAATATGATAGGAAGCAGCGCCAGCGGATGTGGAACCACACCTTTTGAAAAGCGCGCCATCTATTGGAAGGCCGCCGAAATGGCCGAGAAGGCCGCAAGGGTAGATGCCACCATTGCGTCGAACGCCCGTGCCGCAGCCGAAAGCTATAGACAACGTGCTCCCTCTAAAAGTGATATCTTTAGCGCTGGTATGCAAGGCAAGACTATTTCCTTCGGCAACTGTTGGGTAGGAGGTAGCGTACGAGTGCCTAATTTGTAAGAATGACCTTTTTTAAACATAGTATGAAAAGCGTGGTTGCAGCATTTGCTGCAATCGCGCTTTTTGCTTGTGAGGGTAATTACCAAAACATTCAACGGCTCAATCTTGCAGACAACGCCCCCATCGCCGAAGGCCGGGAAGTAGAAATGAAATATACAGATAGCGGTGCGGTAATGAGCATTATGAAAACTCCTCGCGTACTTGATTTCTCCAATTATGAGTATGCCTACCGGGAGTTTCCAAAGGGAGTTTCAGTCGTGTTTTGGGACGAAGGCAAAAAAAACACGGTTACTTCTAAATATGGTATAATTTACGACGATGCCAACTTGGTCGATCTCCGCGATAGCGTGGTGATTGTCACCAGCGACAGTGTGGTGCTACGTTCAGATCAATTGTACTGGGACCAAGATAATAATTGGATTTTTACAGATAAACCGTACGAAATTACATTTAAAGATGGCTCTTCTAATGAAGGCGATGTAGGTTTTGACTCGAGTCAAGATTTTACTACCTTTATTTCGCGGCAAAATGAGAGCGTACAAATAATAGAGAAAAAGGATACCACCGATGGGAAATAAAATATACCGACTGTTTGAATATGTGTATCTGGCAATGGCCGCGTTTTCGATATACCTGGTCGTTACCAACTGGGAGGCCGATCGCCAACGCGCCTATCTGTTCGCCTTTTTTACGGTAGTGGCCCTATTTATGTTTTTCTTTAAAAGAAATTTTAGGAAAAAGCTGGAAAAGGGCCAGAAAAAGTAGCTGCAAATAACTATCCATGGATTACAGTATCCTTATAATTGTGCTTATGCTCCTGTTGTCGGCGTTCTTTTCGGGAATGGAGATCGCATATGTTTCCTCCAACAAGATACATATCGAGATAGAGAAAAAGCAGAATAACTTCCTAGCGGGCATCCTTAAGAAAATTACCAAACGTCCTTCTAAGTTTATCGCTACCATGTTGGTGGGGAACAACATTGCGCTCGTGGTGTATGGGTTTTTTATGGGCGATTTGCTCATGCGGTACATTTCCCTAACAGGCTTTAGCGGCATTTTAGTGCAAACGATAATCTCTACGCTCATCATTTTGCTAACTGCAGAGTTTCTCCCAAAGGTGTTCTTCCAGATATATGCCAATAGCCTCGTAAAATTTTTTGCGGCTCCGGCGTATGTGTTCTATATGCTCTTTTCGGTAATTTCAGAATTTGTGATCTGGATTTCCGATTTGGTGCTAAAACTATTCTTTAAAACAAAGGGCGATACCGTCCAGCTTAGTTTCAGTAAACTGGAATTGGGCAACTACATAAGCGAACAGATGGAAACGGTAGATACGCAAGAGGAGGTAGATTCTGAAATTCAGATTTTCCAGAACGCGCTCGATTTTTCTGAAGTGAAGTCGCGTGAAGTCATGATACCACGTACTGAGGTCGTCGCGGTAGACATCCACACCACACCGAAAGAGCTCGGGAAGATTTTTACAGAGACGGGCCTCTCCAAAATACTCGTATATCGTGAAAATATTGACGATATCTTGGGGTACGTGCACTCCTTCGAGCTATTCAAAAAACCCTCGGAAATAAAGAAGGTGCTCATACCGGTGGTATTCGTGCCTGAGACCATGCTCGCCAAGGACGTGCTCAATATACTGAGTCGCAAGCGAAAGAGTATCGCCGTGGTAATTGATGAATATGGCGGCACCTCTGGCATTATGACCGTAGAGGATATTATCGAGGAGCTGTTCGGTGAAATTGAGGACGAGCACGATTCCATAGAGCTTATTGAGGAGGCGCTCGCCGAAGACCATTACAAATTTAGTGCCCGGCACGAGGTTGACTACCTTAATGAAACCTATAAATTCGACTTTCCCGAAAGCGAAAATTATGAAACCTTGGGTGGAATGATCGTAAACCATACCGAGGGCATTCCGCAGAAAGGCGAAACCGTAGACTTCGAAGGCTATAGCTTCCATATACTCGAGGTTTCAAATACCAAAATTGAACTGGTAGAGGTGAAACTACTGCCAGATGATTAGGATTTTTGCATTTCGCTAATTTTTTCAAACTAAGTTTTTTATAAATGGTGGGAAAATGGTATTTTCGCCCCCTACTAATTTTAAGGACACATGGCAATTTTAAACAGTATTAGAAAAAGAGGTATTTTCCTAATTCTTATTATAGCGTTGGCACTCTTCGCGTTTATTTTGAGCGATATACTTACCAAGGGCGGAAGTTCGGTAACAGGTCAAGAGACAGCTGCTATCATTAACGGTACCGAAATTTCCCGATTGGACTTTATGCAGCAAGTTGATGCTACCCAGCAAAACTTGGGCCCTAACGGTTCAACGGCACAAGCTATGAATATTGTTTGGCAGCGTGAGTTGCGTCGTGTGCTGCTAGAGGAGCAGTTTAATAAATTGGGCCTTACCGCAGAGAGCGCACAGGTAAAAGATGCCCTGCGCAATTCCTTGGCTAGCAATCCGCAGTTCCAGAACGAGGCGGGGATGTTCGACGAGGCCGCATTACAGGAATACATCGCAACTGTTAAAAGCTCATCGCCACAATTATACCAACAATGGTTGGAGTTTGAAAAGAACACCGAACAGCAAGTGCTTCAAAATATGTATTTCAACTTGGTACAGGCAGGATTGCGCACAACCTTGGCCGAAGGCGAGCAACAGTACCGCTTCGAAAACGACAAGGTAAATCTCGAATTTGTCCAGGTGCCCTATAGCAGCATACCAGATGAAGAGGTGTCCGTTTCCGATAGTGAAATTGAGAAATACATAAGGGATCACGAAGATCAATTCAAAGTAGATCCGCAGGTGGACATCCAGTACGTTTCCTTTACTGAAGAGCCTTCGGCTTCCGATATCGAAGCAGCAGAACAAAGTATCGTAGCGCTATTGGACAATCGCGTGGAATACAATTCGCGTACCCAAACCAACGACACCGTAAAGGGTTTGCGCACTACTACAGATTATGAGGCCTTGATCAATGCCTATTCAGACCGAAATTACGTAGACCGATGGATGCTGAAGAACGAACTGCCTGCCAGTGTTGCAGATACTTTGATCGCCTTGGGTGAAGGTGATATTTATGGTCCTTACAGAATCGACAATACCTTTAACATTACCAAGATTACCGACGTGTCGCAAAAGTACGATTCGGTAAATTCTAAGCATATATTGATACGGTACGACGGCAGTTTCCGTGCCCCTCAAGATGTAGGCCGAACCAAGGAACAGGCAGAGCAGTTGGCCGATAGCCTCTTAACCGTTATTAAAAACGACAAATCTAAATTTGAGGCGTTGGCCGGCGAATTTTCAGAAGACAATACCAATAAAGACAATGGTGGTGAGTTGGGATATTTTGGACCTGGTGCGATGGTAGCTCCTTACGACGATTTTATCTTCGGAAACAGCGTTGGTACAGTGGACGTAGTTGAAACCGATTTTGGGTTCCACGTGGTAAAGATCGAAGATCAGAAAAACCTTCAGAAGGCGATAAAAACGGCGACCATCACCAAAGAGATCCAACCTTCTGAAAAAACGTTGAACGATGTATTCTCACAGGCTTCTAATTTTGAAGTGGCTGCTATGAACGGCGATTTTGCCGAAGTGGCCAAAGAACAAGATTTATCTTTGAAACCGGTGAATAAGATTGGAAGATTGGATGCCAACATACCAGGTATTGGTGATAACCGTCAAGTAATAAATTGGGCTTTCAACGAGGAGACAGAAGTGGGCGACTTAAAGCGTTTTACGGTTCCTGGAGGTTATGCCATTGTACAGTTAACCCGTAAGAGCCCTGAGGGCCTAATGAGTATCGCTGAGGCTTCGGCTCAAGTAACCCCAATTTTGCGCAAGGAGAAAAAGGCCGAGAAAATTCGCGCTTCCATTACAGGTTCAACCCTACAAGAAATAGCTTCTAACCAAAACGTAAGCGTACAGAACGCATCTGCAATTACAATGGCTGCCCCCACGCTTCCCGGAGCGGGTCGTGAGCCTAAGGTGGTAGGTGCAGCCTTCGGTAAGAAAGCAGGCGAAACGACAGGCCTAATTGATGGTAACAGCGGGGTGTATATGGTAAAGGTGCTTTCGGTAAATGAAGCTCCAGCCCTAGACAATTACGCTTCGTACGCGAACCAGCTGAACCAACAAGCCGCGAGTGGTATTAACACGGGAGTGTTCAATGCCTTAAAAAATGCTGCCGATATTGAGGATAATAGAGCCGATCTATTTTAAATAAAATATTTTATATATGAATGAAAAGCCTCCCGTACGGAGGCTTTTTATGTTCGCACCATACTGCTGAATGGGACGATGGTGGGGTACCCCTTCTCTTTAAAATACGCTTGGTGCGTGTCATCACCCAAGGCTAAAATGAAATCGCCGCCCCAGGCTCCCAAGCTTTTAATGGTATTCGGATAGTTGGGAAATAGTCGCTCTTTCACCGTAGGAAGTCTTAGTAAAGTTGAAAGAAGCCGTTCGTGCTCATCGAGCAGTTTTGCGAAGTCAGCTAGGGATGCGCAAAAGGGCAACAGCTTTGAAATTTCAGTAATGCGCGACACTACCGATGGGTCGTATTCCGTTTGTCGGTAGCGGGCAATACCTTCCTTGCTGTCTTGTTTTTTGTTCAGATGCACGAAAAACAGGGATTCAGTAAAACTCCATGTACAGGATACAGCGCTATGGTGGGGAGTTTGGTCTCCGTTTCTTCGAAACAATAGTGGCCCCTTCGCCTGTGCAGCGGCAATATCATAACCGCTGCCACCAAAGCTTCTGTCCAAGAGCTGAAAGGCATCCACTTTGGCCCATTGGGCAATATTGTTGATGAGGGTAGAGGAGGTGCCCAATCCCCAATCCCTGGGAAAATCCAATTCTGTTACTACCTGCAAACCGGCTGTGCCATTTAAAAATGTAGGGTTTATACGTTTCGCTTCCCTAAGTATTTTTAGTAAGGTTGAAGCAATACTTGGTTTGTCGGTATCTAAAATGGCGAGTTTCTTAAGCGATAGCGTTGCGCTAAACCAGCATTGGTTATTGTGATCAAAACTATTCCAGAGCAATTCATTTCCTTCAAAAGGCATTACCGATAACGACTGGCCTTTTTTAGTGGGAAAGGCGAGCGCTGTGGCACCGTCCAGCACAACATATTCGCCCGAGAGGAGCAATTTTCCATGACTATGGAAGGTGGTATTCAAAAGTTAGGTTCTTAAGTTCTCCATAAATTCCGTAACCGCACTGTGAGAAACAGTATGTTCCGTAAAATACGCCACCGCTTTATCCTTTTCGGAAGCGTCGGCGCCCATCTGGTTCAAGATATTCATAAGGTGCATTTTCATATGCCCTTTCTGGATGCCCGTGGTTACCAACGAGCGCAAGGCAGCAAAATTCTGTGCCAGGCCCGCTACGGCAATAATTTTCATGAGCTGTTCGGCATTCGGATTTTTCAAAATCTGAAATGCCAGCTTTACTAAGGGATGCAAGCTGGTGAGGCCACCCACCGTACCTAGCGCCAATGGGAGTTCTATCGAAAAGGT
This sequence comes from uncultured Flavobacteriaceae bacterium, assembly GCA_964639255.1. Lineage (GTDB taxonomy): Bacteria > Bacteroidota > Bacteroidia > Flavobacteriales > Flavobacteriaceae > NZQO01. The sequence goes on along the minus strand of CAZXDP010000036.1, from coordinate 18,888 downwards.
AAAGATATCTTCGTGAAGGCTGGCCTGGGTTAAGCTCCCGTACCGTCCAGATCGTGCCGCGTAGGCGTGTACCCCGGCTTCTATAGCGCGAAAATCATTGCCTGTAGCAAGAACAAGGGCATCTACCCCGTTCATGATACCTTTATTGTGCGTAACGGCACGTCTGGGCTCTGCATTGGCAATGGCTACGGCCCTCACAAATTTTTCGGCAAAAACGCTTCCCGAAATTTCCTTTTGTTCCAACTGCGTAACTGAACACTGCACCGATGCCCGTACCAAGCACTCTGGCACATAGTTGCTCAAAATACTCATAACCACCGTGGGTTGAGGCCTTCCATTGCCAAACGCTGGGTAGTCCTTTGCTTCGGTTTCAAAAGTATGGGCAATGGCTTCCAGACAGCTATTGATAAAATTGGCCCCCATGGCGTCTAGGGTCTGGAACGTACAATGCAATTGGTAATACCCTGCCAAGATTTCGGTGCTGTCTTTTAAATAGAGATCGAGCAGGCCGCCACCTCGTTTTTTCATATTTTTCTGAATAGGCTCGATCGCTTCGATCAACTTAGGGCGTATCGCATTGAAAAATTCGAAGAGATCGTTCTTATTTCCGAAGAAGTCTACGTGAACCTGTCCGTTTTTCTGGGTGTTGATCACCTCGGCAGTAAATCCGCCCCGCTCAAGCCAAAACTTGGCGGCATTGCTGGCCGCCGCCACCACCGAGCTTTCTTCTATCACCATGGGCAACGCGTACAACGTTCCATTTATAAGGAAATTGGGAGCAATGCCGAATGGCAGGTAGTAATTGCTAAGCGTATTCTCGATAAAATCGTCGTGAAGTTGCTGCAGTGCCTCATCTGTGTTCCAATATTGTTTGAGGATATCAACCGCGTTGGGGTATGGGGTGAGGTAGGTGCTGGCCAACCATTGTATTTTTTCTGACTTGCTTTTCTTCGAAAATCCGCTAACGGGAGAAACCATGGGCATACGTATTGATTTGCAAAGATACGGTTTATGTTATTTTGGCAAAGGTGTCGCTGGTCGACAAATTGAGCGTATTTAACAGAAAAACTATCCCGTTTTTCGTTAAAATTTAGTAAACTTGGCGAAACAAAATTTTAACACTTTGGACAAGCGAGTTCTATTCCCCATCCTAGTATTGTTTCTTTCTTTCACGACAATACTTACAGCGCAGCAAAAAGAAATTACCTTAGAAGAAATATGGAACGGTACCTTTCGTACCGAGGGCCTCGACGTTCTCAGGTCGTTAAAAAACGGAAAGGAATATTCTGTATTGAATTATAGCCGCCCAGATAACGCATCGACCATAGATGTATACGATTACAAAAGCGGAAAGAAGGTGCGAACCCTTTTGAACACCAAGGACCTTCCCGGAATCAATTACATTATCTCCTACGATTTTAGCAAAGATGAGGAGAAGCTCTTGCTCTCTACGCAGCTAAAGCAAATTTATAGGCGTTCCTCGCTAGGCACCTTCTACGTATACGATACTAAGAAAAAATCGCTGGAATTGGTGTCAGAAAAGCAAATACAGGAGCCTACCTTCAGTCCAGACGGCTCCAAGGTTGCGTACGGTTATGAAAACAACTTGTACATTAAAGATCTTGATGCTGGTGAGACCACGCAAATCACTTTCGACGGAAAGAAGAATAGCATCATAAACGGCATCACAGATTGGGTGTATGAGGAGGAATTTGCTTTTGTTCGCGCATTCGATTGGAATGCCGCAGGCGATAAATTGGCTTTCATAAAATTTGACGAAATAGAAGTGCCCCGTTTCTCAATGGATATTTATGGCGAGGCTCTGTATCCTAGTCAGCAGGTATTCAAGTACCCCAAGGCCGGCGATCCCAATGCGAAAGTGTCAATGCATATTTACGATGTGGCCACCAAGGCTACCAACACCGTCAATCTGTCTGGCTACAATAGTTACTACATACCGCGTATACAGTGGACACAAGACGAGAACGTATTAAGCGCCCAACTCACCAACAGGCACCAGAATGTAATAGATCTTGTATTTGTGGATGCTACCGCCAATACGGTACAATTAATACTTCAGGAAACAGACGATGCCTATCTTGATGTTACAGACGATCTAACCTTTTTGAATGACAACAGTTTTATCTGGACCAGCGAAAAAAGCGGCTGGAATCATATTTACCATTACGACAAGACCGGGAAACTTATCAATCAAGTTACCGAAGGTCCTTGGGAAGTGACCAACTATTATGGTTTCGACCAAAATACAGGTCGAATTTATTACCAGAGCAGCGAGAACGGAAGTATAAACCGCGACGTTTACAGCATTCTGCGCAGCGGGAAGAACAAAGTACGACTGAGCCAGCGAACGGGTACCAACAGTGCCGATTTTAGCGCAGATTATACGTACTTCATCAATACTTACTCCAGCGCCGAAACTCCTTACGAATTTACGCTCCACGAGGCTAAGACCGGCAAAGAAATTCGAGCGATAAAGAACAATGAACTTCTACAGCAGAAATTGAAGTCGTACAAGATATCCCCTAAGGAATTCTCTAGCATAACCGTTAATGGTGAGGAACTTAATATGTATCTAGTGAAACCCCTCGATTTCGACCCAACTAAAACATATCCATTGCTTATGTACCAATATTCCGGTCCGGGTTCGCAACAAGTGGCTAACCGGTGGGGCGGCGCGAACGATTACTGGCACCAACTTTTGGTACAAGATGGATTTATTGTAGCCTGTGTAGACGGCCGCGGTACGGGCCTAAAAGGCCGTGATTTTAAGAAAATGACCCAAAAGCAATTGGGTAAGTATGAGGTACAAGACCAAATAGCCGCTGCGAGACAATTGGGAGCCCAACCATATATCGATGCCAACCGCATTGGGATTTGGGGCTGGAGCTATGGTGGATTTATGTCTTCCAATTGTCTGTTTCAGGGGAATGACGTGTTCTCTATGGCCATCGCCGTGGCGCCGGTGACCAGTTGGCGTTTTTACGATACGATCTATACCGAACGATATATGACTACACCACAGGAGAATCCAGAGGGTTATGACCAAAATTCGCCTATTAACCATGTTGAGAAATTGACGGGCGACTTCCTACTGGTGCACGGCAGTGCAGACGACAATGTGCACGTTCAAAACACCATGCGCCTCATTGAGGCTCTAGTACAGGCCAACAAGCCGTTCGATTGGGCCATCTACCCCGATAAAAACCACGGAATCTATGGCGGTAACACTAGGCTGCACCTTTATAATAAAATGACCGATTTTGTGAAGGAAACCCTGGGACCTACAATAGCGTTGCCTTCCGAAGCAAAAAACTAGATATCAACCTTAACTAACACTTACTTGTATGGAATTTAAATATGGCGGTTCAGAATTAAACCAAAGAACTGTATTGGGCCACCCATCGGGGCTATTTGTACTCTTCTTTACCGAAATGTGGGAACGGTTTTCCTATTACGGAATGCGGGCCTTGCTCGTTCTCTTCCTTGTGGCATCCATTATGGATGAAGGCTGGGGCTGGGAACGCTCTGAGGCACTCTTACTTTACGGATGGTATACAGGCCTGGTTTACATCACCCCCATATTCGGCGGCCTAATTGCCGATAAAATTATGGGTTACCGAAAGGCTGTGGTGCTCGGGGCTGTACTTATGACGTTAGGACACGCCTCTATGGCGCTGGAAGTATTTTCAGATCCCTTCTTCTATGCCGGTCTCGGTTTGCTAATTATTGGAAATGGTCTCTTTAAACCGAATATTTCTTCCATGGTAGGACAGCTGTATAAAAATCAAGGAAAGGAAAAGGACGCAGGATATACCATTTTTTATATGGGTATCAATGCCGGTGCTTTCTTGGGTATTTTACTTTGCGGTTACATTGGTGAAAAGGTGGGTTGGCACTATGGTTTCGGTCTTGCCGGAATTTTCATGTTCTTCGGAATGTTGCAATTTTACTTCGCCCAGAGCATCTTTGGGCGTATTGGGCTCTCTCCAAGAAAGACCCAAGACTACGACAATGCAATTGAAAACTCTGCTGAGAAAACCCAAGAGGCGATCGAAGATACTATCGATGAGGCACAGCGCTCTAAGGTTACCCGCGATAGGCTCATCGTTATTGGGGTCTTTGCCTTTTTTACCATATTCTTCTGGTGGGCATTTGAGCAAGCTGGGGGCTCTATGACTATTTTTGCCAACGACTATACCGACCGAACCTTGATAGGGGATGGGGCGATAACCTTCAAAATTTTCAACACCCTATTAACCGTCGTGCCCATGTTGATCATTACTTGGGTGCTGTTCCTGCTCTTTAAGCGTACCTTTTCAAAACATCCTATTTCGAATGTGATGCTGGGCTCAAGTTTCGTTATTATTTGGGGAATTGTAATCTGGATGTTGCAGCGTGAATTCGTGGCCGAGACCGCCGAAGTACCTGCCTCCTGGTTTGGAATCTTGAATTCATTCTTTATCATTGCCTTTGCACCCATGTTCTCAAAAATTTGGGAAAGTAAATTCAATCCGTCAGGACCCATAAAATTTGCCATCGGCCTCATCCTGCTCGGGCTTGGATTCGCTATTTTGGCCTACGGTGCTACAGAAATTCCGCAAGGAGCCAAAACTGCTTCGGTAAGTATGATATTCTTAATTCTGGCCTATCTGTTCCATACCCTTGGGGAGCTTTGTGTATCGCCGGTAGGTTTGAGCTATGTGAGCAAGTTGGCTCCGCTTAAGCTAGTTGGTTTAATGTTTGGGGTCTGGTTCGTAGCGAACTTCATTGCAAACCTTACCGCAGGTTGGACGGGTAGCTATATCGATCCTATTGTGGAAAACTATGGCATGACCACTTTCTTCTTGATATTTACACTAGTTCCAGTAGGTGCCGGAATTATCATGCTCATTTTGAACAAAAAGCTAATTCAAATGATGCACGGTATTCGTTAACCTTCTGTACAACAAATAGTGACAAAAAACGTTCCCACAGTATGGAACGTTTTTTGTTCAATAACAAACAAACAATTTTCTATATTATGAAACCCATTCTACTTTATGTAATGCTGTTGGTTGGGGTAGTGGGCACCGCTCAAGAAATACAATGGATGACTATGAACGATGCCTTGGCAGCACAAAAGAAAGCTCCCAAGAAAATCCTCATGGATGTGTATACCACGTGGTGCGGCCCCTGTAAACTTCTAGATAAAAATACCTTCGGAAATGCCCAAGTGGCAAAGTTTATCAATGAGAATTTTTATCCGGTGAAATTCAATGCTGAAGGGACTGAAGAAGTTACCTATCAAGACTTCACCTATACCAACCCCAATTACCAACCCGGACGAAAGGGACGCAATTCACAACATTTGTTTGCGCATGCATTGAAGATAAACGCTTATCCCAATGTGGTATTTTTCAAGGAAAACGGAGACCTTATCCAAACTATTCCTGGATATAGAACTCCCAAGCAACTTGAAATTTATTTGAAGATGATAGCCAACGACGATTATAAGAAGCTCACGACCATGGAAGCGTGGGAAGAATATCAGGAAAATTTTAAAGGCACTTTCAAAGAGTAGGGTTTTTAGTTAAGTGTTTCACTGCTCGATGATGAAGGCTCCCTTGGTACCCGTATGGTGAAAAGGGAGCTTTTTCTTTTGGCATGTTTCTCGCCAGCGCGTCACGTAACTACGGTAGTTGTTCCCGTCGGCAATGATTAGGGAAGGGTTGAGCGTCGCGATAAGCCTGTCGAGATTTACGCGCGGACTCTGTGTTAGCAAAACAATATCCACCGTTCGGGAGGTGGGGTATATACCTGCGCTATCGACAACCACTATTGTTTTTTCTTTATACTGAAATACATCAGGCAAGGGTTCTTGTTGCACCTCGGGGTTTCCTGTCTCCAAAAGATAGGCTGCCACGGGATACGTGCTTTCCCACGCTTTGGGTACCGTATCTCGATGAAACAACCTTAAGGTGCCGTTTTCCCTTACGGCCATAAGACTTGTGCGCGATTTATGGAAAATCACCAGGGCCTCCCGGCTGTTTTCGAGTTTGTTATATACCAAACCCGACAGCAATATAAGCACTCCCGCGAGGGTAAAGCCTAGGGTGGCCAATGTTCGGCGCTGCCAAAATAAAATGACACCCACGATGATTGCGTAGGCTGCGAGCACATTCCATACGTTAAAGGGAATTTCAGAAAACAAAAATGCATCTTGAGAGGCCACCCAACCAATAAATGCATTTAATCCCGTGACTAAATAATTATAGGTAATTGCCAGAAAGTCTGGGAGGGATTGTAATAATGCCAAAATGAGAATAATAAGTCCTGCCACTAACAATACGCCGATAAAGGGGAGCACTACTAGATTTGTAAGCAGAAACAAACCTGGAAGTTGGTGGAAATAATAAAGGCTAACGGGGATCACCCCTAGCTGTGCCGCCAAGGTTACGCTTGCGATGCCCCAAGCCTTTTTAGGTAGCCACGCTTTAGGTTTCCACAGTTTGTAAAAAATAGGCTGCACCCATAAAATGAAAAATACAGCCAGATAGCTCATTTGGAAACCTACGTGAAACAGCCATAGCGGATTCAGTATCAATAATGCCAAGAATGAAATGAAGAGCGTGTTCATGCTGTTGGTTTCCCTACGTAGCGATTGCGCGAAGACGAAAAGGGAAAACATTGTCGCGGCCCGCACCACAGACGGTGACAACCCTGCCAGTAGCGCAAAAGCGTAGAGGGCGACGATCACCAAAAGCGCCTGCAGGTGGCGGCCGTATTTCAGTCGCCTAAGCGATCGGGTAAGGTATTGGAACATCACAAACAGGATTCCCACATGCAGGCCGCTCACCGCTAAGATGTGTACAGCACCCGCTGCGGCATATTGGCTATATAGTGACTGGTCTATTTCATTGCGCTGCCCTAGTACAAGAGCCTGTACAATAGCGCGCTCTTCTACTTGCAATGGAGTTTGTTTTAGAGCGGCAATACAATGGTTTCTTACGCCTTCGGCAAAACCACGAAGGGTTGTTCGTCCCGTATGGTGTTGCAGTAAATCCTTCTCAGATATGCGTACTTGATGGTGCACCTCTAACCCCCTAAGATATTCCGAATAGTCAAATTGGTGGGGGTTCAAGGCCTTAGGAAGTTCTGTTATTTCCGCAGAAATCAAAAGCACATCATCTATTTCAAATTCGGCTAAGCCGCTTTCCTTTGTGACATATAGGATGATAGTGCCCGTAGTGGCCTTATCGTTATAGTGAAAGACTTTGGCGATATATTTTTGGTTGTAATGGTCGGGTTTAAGCTTGCCTGTAATCTTAGCTTGTATCAGTATCGGTCCGTTGCTTTCCAGAGTATGCGAATAATGAGTAGGTTGGAAATTCGGCATACGCAATTGGTAGCTGCCATAGCCCACAAAGAAAAAGGAGAAATAGGCTATTAGACCGAACCAAGCCGATGCCTGCCAGTATGATAGGGAGGTATACCAAAGTACGATTAGCAGAAAGCAAAGGGAAATCAATAGAGGTACTACCGAAAAAGAAACCGGGAAAAAATGCGCAGCCAAGATGCCCAGGGCAACCAACAGCGCGAAACGAACTATTATAAAATTGATGAATGTCATCCCCTATACACTTTTTCAGTGTTGTTCAGTAGGGGAGTAAAATAGAAATAGGTTTACATAATACGTCTGGCTTCCACAAAAGCGTCGTTCCAGTAGCGTTCCTCCAATGAGGATATAATGACCCCCCGTGAGGAGGTAGAATGTATAAATTTAATAGCTCCGCGTTCTGTCTCCACAACCAATCCTACGTGATTGATAACGCGGCTGCTTTTGTTGGTCTGGAAAAAAAGTAGATCGCCAATACTGGTTTGCCGTAGCGGGATGCGTTGCCCTTCTCGAGCCATATCTCTAGAAATTCTTGGCAACCATATATCTTCTTGGTTGAAGGCCGTATATACCAAGCCAGAACAGTCCATACCTTTCTCGTTGGTGCCGCCAAATTTGTACCGCGTGCCCTCAAATCCCTTCGCATAATTTACAATTTTGGTAGCCTTAGAGGAATTTGCATTGTGCGACTTGCTTACCGTACCTTTGGTACGATTTGCTGTATTGTAACGGACTTTCGAGCTTCCGCAGGATGCGAGCATGCATACCAAAAAACCTAGCAGTACAATATGTTTCATGAGGCGAGTACTTACTTCTGTTCCCTAAAAATAACGGATTTTTTTAAATTTAAGCCTATGGCTTCATAAATAAGATGTGCGGTTGTATCGCTGGCACCTTTTCCGCCCAATTTTTTTTCTAGATCGTAATAATCTAAAAAGAGTTTTGCCCTATGGTATGGGTCAAGTATTTTTTGCAGCTCCTCCCGAAGTCGGTCGGCGGTAAATTCAGTTTGTATCAATTCGGTAACGACTTCCTTATCGAGAATCAAGTTGACAAGCGAAATGTATTTAAGATGAATAACCCGTTTTGCAATTTCATACGAAATACGGCTCCCCTTATAGCAAACTACCTGTGGAACCTTAAAAAGCGCAGTCTCTAAAGTAGCGGTGCCAGAGGTCACCAAGGCTGCTGTAGAGAGACTAAGCAGGTCGTACGTTTTGTCCAATAGCAGGTGCACTTGCTCCTTTTGTATAAAAGGCTTGTAAAACTCTGCTTCTTGACTGGGAGCGCCTGCAATGACAAATTGATAGTCGGGGAAATCGTCTACGATGTCCAGCATCACCGAAAGCATTTTTGATATTTCCTGTTTGCGGCTTCCGGGAAGCAATGCGATAATGGGCTTATCGTTTAGGCCGTGCTGCTTTCTAAATTCAAAAATATCTTTTTGGGGCCTTTCGGAAATGGCATCCAATAGGGGGTGGCCTACAAAATGTACAGGAAAATCGTGTTTGTTTTCATAGAACTCCTTTTCGAAGGGGAGGATAACATACATAGCATCCACATCACGTTTCACTGCCTTTATTCGGTTTTCCTTCCACGCCCACAGCTGTGGCGAAATATAGTAATGCGTCGAGTATCCCTCTCTCTTGGCCCATTTGGCGATGCGAAGGTTAAAGCCGGGATAGTCAATAAAGACAATTACATCTGGCCGAAACGCCTCTATATCCGCCTTGCAAAATGAGATGTTCCTGAAAATGGTGCGCAAATTGAACAGTACCTCTACAAATCCCATAAAAGCGAGATCGCGATAATGCTTTACAACATCGGCCCCGGCAGCTTCCATTAAATCGCCGCCCCAGGCGCGTACAACGGCTTGTGGATCTACCTTTTTCAGGGATTTAATGAGGTTTGCGCCGTGCAAATCGCCAGAGGCTTCTCCCGCAATGATGTAGTATTTCATAGGCGTCCCTAATAAAATTTGCTAACCAATACCAGCAGTGCCGCTAGCACAGTGGCCAGCACCACACCGCGGGCGCGGTAGTATTGTTTTTTCTTCAGAAATATAAAAAATGCGCCCAAATTGAGCAGCGCGCCCAAAGCGATCAAGCTGCCCATAATATCTTCCTCGAGCGCGAGCGCAAGGCTCTCTTCCAAAGGATACCTCGAAAAAAAGAACAGGTAGAGGTAGGTGCCCGTGGCATTTGCGATTATCCCTATTAAAAAACCAATGGCTACCTCCCGTTGCGTTCGCTTCATTCTAAATCCCACGAATTAATATCTTTTATGGCGTGGTGCGCCGTAAGGTCGAATTGAACTGGCACGACCGAAACATATCCGTTCGCGAGTGCCCATTCATCAGTATCCTCACCCTTGTCCTCGTTCACGAATTCGCCGGTGAGCCAGTAATATTCCCTCCCTAAAGGATTCACTCGTTTATCGAAATTCTCTTCCCAATGTGCGTTTGCCTGTCGGCATACTTTTATCCCCTTGAGCTTGTCCTTGGGCAATTTAGGAATGTTCACATTTAGGACTACGCCCTTTGGCAAACCGTTTTTTAGGCATTGCTTCGCCAGCTGCTCGATATAGGGTTTGCAAGGCTCAAAATTAGCATCCCATGAATAGTCCAATAACGAAAACCCAATTGCTGGAATGCCCAAGGTACCCGCCTCGACGGCTGCGCTCATAGTGCCGCTATATATCACGTTAATAGAAGAATTGCTGCCGTGATTTACGCCGCTTACGCAGAGATCTGGTTTTCGTTTTAGTATTTCATTCACGGCAAGTTTTACCGAATCTACCGGTGTGCCGCTACAGCTATATTCTTTCTGCAAGGCCTCATCGTGCACATTCACCTTGTCGCAGTATAGGGTGTCGTTTATAGTAATGGCGTGTCCCGTGGCACTTTGTGGCGAATCGGGCGCAACAACATACACCTCACCAATAGTATTCATTACTTCGATGAGGGCACGAATGCCAGGAGCGGTTATTCCGTCATCATTCGTCACTAAGATAAGCGGTTTCTTCTTTGCCATAGCTTTTTTCAATTAGAAAGCTAAAATACAATTTATAAGCCGACGTTAAAACTTTGGACCCGTCAAGTTTTTCAATTTGAAATTGTAACGTTCCATCTAAGGAAACGTCCTTAGATTAACCTGTCAAATGGTTTTCGGTTTAACAAAAAATTAGTATCATTATGGGCTCTTGGCACGGTTTTTTGTATACTTTAGAAGACCAAAAAATTAGATGAAGATATGCGCATTATGAAAAAGAATTTGAAAATAGTGTTCCTTGCGGTATTTGTAGCGGCTGCATCTTGCAGTTTTACGACGAAGGATTTTAACGATCCCGACAAGGACAAGCTCCTCATAGACTTAATTACCTACGTCCTACAAAAAGGCCATTACAACCCTGCCGAAATGGACGATACGTTTTCTGAAGGTGTATACAACGATTTTATAAATGGCCTAGATCCCTTAAAGCGGTATTTTTTAGCATCAGATATTGAAGAATTCAGCAAATATAAAACTGAAATAGACGACCAGATTCAGGAAAAGGAACTTGCTTTCTTCGATTTGGTATACAACCGCTACATAAAAAGACAGGCGGAAGTTGAAAAGATGTATCCAACCGTATTGGAAGAACCTTTCGATTTTTCAGAAGATGAAATGATTAATGTGGATTATGATAAGCTGGACTTTGCCAGTTCAAAAGAGGAACTGCGGCAACGTTGGCGCCAGCAACTCAAGTTTTCAACACTGGGGACGTACTATGATTATTACGAAGAGGAGAAATCAAAATTAGAGAACGAGGAAGGTTATGAAAGGCAATCCTTGGCAGCGCTGGAGGAAAAGGCACGCAAGAGCACCCTTACGAGTTTGAACGAATTTTTTGATTTCACCCACGATTTGGAGCGCAAAGATTATTTTGCCATCTATCTCACTACTATCGTCGAGGAGTTCGACCCGCATACCAATTATTTTGCCCCGCCAGATCGCGACCGTTTCGACCAACGAATGAGCGGTAAGCTTGAGGGTATAGGGGCACGGCTTCAAAAAAAGAATGACTACATCAATGTTGTTGAGGTCATTAGCGGCGGTCCTGCCTGGCGCGGTGAGCACATTGAAGTTGGCGACCAAATTTTGAAAGTAAAGCAGGTAGATGAAGAGAAGCCGGTAAGTGTGGTGGGAATGCGTATCGATGATGCCGTAAAGCTCATAAAAGGTCCAAAGGGGACCAGAGTTACCTTAACCGTAAAGCGCGTAGATGGTACTATTGAAGAGGAAACTATTACCCGCGATGTGGTAGAGCTCGAAGAGACCTATGCCAAATCTACTGTCATCGAAAAGGATGATAGAACATTTGGGTTTATTAATCTTCCGCAGTTTTACTTCGATATGGAAAACTACAAACAACGCAATGCGGCCAGTGATATAAAAGACGAGATTATTCGCTTGAAAAAGGAAGGCATGGAGGGCTTGGTGCTCGATTTGCGTGGTAATGGCGGTGGTTCGCTACGTACCGCTGTAGATATTGCCGGACTTTTCATTGAAGAGGGACCAGTTGTTCAGGTAGCTAGCAGTGGCAATAAAAAAGAGGTGCTTGAAGATCGCGATGATGAAGTGGTATGGGACGGGCCCTTGGTAATTTTGGTGAATGAACTCTCTGCCTCTGCCTCTGAGATCCTTGCCGCCGCAATGCAAGATTACAAACGTGCCATCATTATTGGTAGCGAGCAGACTTATGGGAAAGGCACGGTACAGAACCTAATCGACCTAAACCAATGGTTGCGCAAAAATGATCTAGGCGATATGGGCGCCCTTAAATTGACAACTCAAAAATTCTATCGGGTTAACGGTGGATCTACCCAATTGGAAGGTGTAAAGAGCGACGTGGTGATGCCAGATCGCTACAGCTACATCGATGTTGGCGAACGCGATTATGACAATCCGTTGCCGTATGATAAAATTAGCCCTGCCGAATACGAAGTGTGGGATGGCTATATTGACTTTGAGGAGACCATACAAAAAAGCAAGGAGCGTATGGCCCAGAGCCAGCAGCTCGCATTGATTGAAGAGAACGCTCGCTATATTAAGGCGCGTCGTGATGAGATGAATGTGTCCCTTAATTTTGATGCCTATGTAGCTGAAATCGAGAAGCGCAAGCAGGAAACCAAAAAATTCGACGCTATCGAAGAGTACGACAATAAATTGAGTTATAGATCGCTTCCCAATGAAATTGCGCTCATGAAACAAGATACAACGCTACGCGAAAAACGGAAGCGTTGGCATAAAAATCTTAGTCAGGACATCTATGTAGAAGAGGCAATTCATGTACTGGAGGACCTTAAGCTCAACAACATTAAAAAAGGGAAAATGGCGAATATTAAAAATTAATTTTCCCATACATTTGTGAGGTGGATCGAGCAACCTCATTAACAGGAATAGCGCTTCAAAAGTTCAAAAAGAACTTTTGGGGCGTTTTTAGTTTATGCTTTTTGGGAATTTGCGTGCTAGTTGCCATATTTGCTTATGCCTTGGCTCCAGATAGCTCTGAGAATGCCAACCAGATGCATCTGTCTATTCATAGCAAGCCGCCCGGATTTTCGGTGCCTATGGTAACTGTGCCCAATACTCTCGATGTACCCTCCAAAAATGCAGTAGCGGCATTTTTCTTCGGAAAGCAAAACACAGCCACAGAGGTACCCATTTCCAGTTATTCCGTTAAAGATTCGATCTTGGAAGTGCGACTTTATGCAGAGGACGGCGCACAGGGGCTCGCCAAAAGCTACAGAATCTCCCAGTTTCCCGAAGCTTCAGCCATTTCAGAAATACCTTCCAAATACATCAAAACGCAAACCTTTGTATTGGGAACCGATAAATATGGTCGCGACCTGCTTAGCCGTATGCTGGTGGGAATACGAATCTCCCTTTCCATTGGGTTTGTTGCGGTTTTCATCAGTTTGGTTATAGGCATATCGTTGGGAGCGGTAGGGGGCTACTTTGGCGGTAAAATTGATGCGGCCATTATGTGGCTTATTAACGTCACTTGGTCCATTCCCACATTGCTCTTGGTAATAGCTATTACGCTCGCATTGGGCAAAGGATTTTGGCAGGTATTCATTGCCGTTGGCCTTACCATGTGGGTGGAGGTAGCGCGGGTGGTGCGCGGGCAGGTGATGGGTGTAAAGCAGATGCAATACGTAACCGCAGCGCGGGCGTTGGGCTATACCGACTGGCGCATCGTTACCAAACACATTTTACCCAATACCATGGCGCCGGTCATAATTATTTCGGCGGCCAATTTTGCGGCAGCCATTCTCATAGAAAGCGGTCTAAGTTTCCTCGGCATTGGTGCTCAACCTCCCACGCCGAGTTGGGGCGGCATCATTAAAGACCACTATGCCTATATTATCTTGGGAAAACCATACCTGGCTATCATTCCTGGTGTGGCAATAATGAGCTTGGTAACGGCTTTTATGTTAATCGGGAATGCACTTAGGGATGCGTTGGATGTGAAGGCATCATAAATAATTAAGTTATGTCGAGAAAATACGTTTACGTAGCTGCTGTAGTTGTGGTAACTGTCGGAATCTATTTTGCAGAGAAATACGTCGACCGGTACACCGAGGATTATCCAAATACCGACGCCATACAGATGGCTTTGGGCCGTTACGACAACAGTTTTTGGCCCACCTCCACTACAGGTGAGATTGTCGAACACGGCACCTTTGCGCTTTCCTACGCTGAAGATCACGAACAGGCCGAATGGGTAGCGTATTCCCTACTGCCAAGTCACCTATCGAACAATGAGTTTGAACGACCCTTTTTTGTGGAAGACCGTAAAGTTCCTACAAAATCTGCCGATTGGAGAAATTACAAGCGAAGCGGCTACGACCGCGGCCATTTATGCCCCTCGGGTGATAGAAGATTTTCATTCGACGCATACCACGAAACATTTCTTACCAGCAACATCAGTCCGCAAGACCACGACTTCAATAGCGGTATATGGAATCGTTTGGAACAGAAAGTGCGCCGCTGGTCTAAAGCATTCAATGGGGTATATGTGGTTACAGGTGGGACACTGAGGCAGCGCGATACGGCTATCGGATACGAACGCGTCACCGTTCCGAAAGCTTTTTATAAGATTATACTTACTGAAAATGAAGGGAGCTATACCGCCATAGCCTTTTTAATTCCGAATCAGGCTTCTAGCGATTCCTACTTCAACTTTGCGGTGCCTATCGATAGCGTGGAAGCGCTTACGGGTATCGATTTTTTTCCGAACCTTTCAGAAGCATTGGAAGAAAAGTTGGAGCGCGAAGTTCCGTTGCATTTTTGGAAGTAGCAATGTGCTACGATCGGCCATAGTATGAATTAGCGGCATCGAGCCGTATGAAGATGAAGAGTAAAATTGTGAAGCCCCATAAACCCGAGCCCCCGTAGCTGAAAAACGGCAGCGGAATCCCTACCGTGGGGAAGAGCCCTGTTACCATCCCTACATTTACGAAAAAGTGCAGAAAAAGTATGGAAGCCACTCCATAACCGTACACGCGGGAGAACTGATTTTTTTGTCGCTCGGCCATAATTACCAACCGCGCAATAAGACCTACAAAAAGGCTTATAACGATAAAACTGCCCACAAATCCCCATTCTTCCCCAACGGTGCTAAAAATATAGTCGGTATGCTGTTCGGGTACAAAATTTCCCTTGGTTTGGGTGCCTTGCGTCCAACCCTTTCCAATCCATCCACCACTACCAATGGCAATTTCACTCTGGTTGGTATTATAGCCAATACCCTTGGCATCAACCTCCTTTCCTAGCACGATGTTGAATCGGTCGCGATGGCGTTGTTCAAAAAGATTGTTGAAAATGTAGTTTACTGAAAAGGCAAACCCAATACAGGCCGAGACAATGACGATGTATTTAAAAAGACTGGGCCTCTTTTTCCTATTTCTGAAAAAGAGTACCCCGGCAATAAGCACTACTCCCAAGGTAACCCAAACTACGCCGAAGGCCAACGTTGAAACGAATAAGGCGGCTGCGAAGAACCCGAGCAATAGATATACAAAGTGCAGTCCTTCCCTGTACAACGGAAAAATAAAGGCCGCATAGACCAACGCGCTGCCGGGATCTGGCTGTGGTATGATTAAAATTGCAGGTACGGCGATAATAAGAAATGCACCTAGTTGGTGCTTAAATTCCTTGAGGTTTATTTGAATATCGCTTACATATTTTGCGAGCGCTAACGCAGTGGCAGCTTTGGCAAATTCGCTGGGCTGCAGGCTAAAACTTCCCAAGGCATACCAAGAGGTCGCGCCCGATATGGTCTTTCCGAAGACAAAAAGTCCAGCCAGGGAGAGAATGGAAACCAAGTAGATAATACTGGAAAACCGTTCGTAAAACTTAGCCTCAATGGCTAAGATAAATATGACGAGCAGTATACTGAGTACGATAAAAAAAAGCTGCTTGGTATAGATTTGGCCCATATCAAAAAAATCTGCCGCCGAATCGCTAAGCGAGGCCGAATAAATGTTGATCCATCCTATACCCACCAGGGCAATAAAAAGAAAAATAGTAAGCCAGTCTAACTTACCGCTGCTTTTGCCTATGTCCATTACCGGTTTATTTTGAAGGGTTCGCCACTGTAGGGCTTGGCGTATTCTTCTTCCAAGCTGCCATTGAGCACGAAGTTTTCCATATCGGTACGGGTAATTTCACCCTTGATGTATTTTTCAATCAATAAACTGGCCATTCTACCGGCCCAGCGCGAGCCCCAATAGCCATTTTCCACAAAAACTGCTATGGCAATCTTTGGATCATCTTTAGGCGCAAAGGCTACAAAAATTGAATGGTCGGTAAGCTGCATGCGTTCGCCGTCTATTCGTATGTAGTTTTCTGCCGTTCCTGTTTTTCCGCAGATTTCAATATCGGGTACTTTAAGACTGAAAGCCGTACCATAACGGTATACGTCGTGCATTCCCTCTATAACAGGTTCAAAATGCTTCGGGTGCACAGTAGTAATGTTCTTACGGGTATATTCGTCTGGTATGGACGGCTCCCCCTCAATTTTCTTTATAATATGGGGCTTATAGTAATACCCTCTATTGGCAATGGCAGCGGTAAAATTCGCCATTTGCATAGGCGTCATTAAAACTTCCCCTTGCCCAATTGCGTTCGAGATTGTGGCCGTGGCGTACCAATTCTGTTCGGGATACCATTTATTGTAAAATTCACTGGTGGGAATGAGGCCCTTTTTACCCACGGGAAGGTCATACCCCAAATAATCGCCAAGGCCAAAACTCTTTAAGTGGCGGTGCCAGGTATCAATTCCTTCTTGGGGTGTTGGGTATTTTTCGATAGTACGCCGATAGACCGTACAAAAATAAGCGTTGCAGGAATTTGCAATGCCACTCTCCATCGCCAGAGGACTGGGGTGGCTGTGGCATCCCAGCTTTCTTCCTCGTCCGTATACATATCCACCGTAACAGGATACGGTTTCGCGGGTGTCGATAACCTCTTCTTGCAAGCCAATGAGGCCCGTTAGCGTTTTAAAGGGCGAGCCCGGTGGGTATTCGCCTTGGAGCCCACGGTCGAACAACGGCTTTGCTATAGAGTCGTAATACAGTTCGGTAAAATTCTTAGAACGGTCGCGGCCTACCAAGAGCGCGGGGTCGTAATTGGGCGCTGTAACCAGTGCCAATATTTCGCCTGTACTCGGCTCTAGAGCTACGATACCGCCACGCTTGTTTACCATAAGCTGTTCGCCATATTTCTGTAAATCGGCATCGATGGTAAGGGTGAGGTCTTTGCCGCGCTGGGGGAGGGTGTCGAAAACGCCGTCCTTATACGGACCGATATCACGATTAAAGCGATCTTTTTGGATATATTTTACGCCTTTCACCCCTCGCAGTTCTTCCTCATACTGTTTTTCAACGCCCTGCATCCCTATCAATTCGCCCATCTGGTAATAGGGATTCTCCTCTATGATGCGCGGACTGGCTTCTGCAATGTAACCCAATACATTTGCCGAGTGATCTATTTGGTAATCGCGGAGCGAACGTTTTTGGATGTAGAAACCGTCATATTTGTACATTTTTTCAGAAAGGTAGGCGTACTCAGCTTTGGTAAGCTGCGGTAACACTACGGAAGGTAGCCGGGGTGAGTAGACCTTGGCCTTTTGCATGATGGTATCGAAGCGACCCTTTGAGATTTTCAACAAATTGCAAAACTCCAGAGTATCCAACGGTTTCACTTCCCGAGGAATCACCATAACATCGTAGGATGGCTGATTGGATACGAGCAACTTTCCATTCCTATCAAACAGGTAGCCGCGTTGGGGGTAATCGTATAAGATTTTAACTGCGTTGTTCTGGGATAGCTTCTGAAAGGATGTATCTAAAATTTGCAAATAGAAAAGCCGGCCGGCGAACACGACACCAGTGATCAATACAATACCCAATAACAATACTTTTCTCATTAATTCTTCCTACTAAAAAGCAGCAACGTGCAAAAAATTAAAATCGTACTGAAAATACACGATAACAGGGTAGATTTCAGTATCAATAATATATGTGAAAAACTGAAAATTTCCAAAGAAAACAATACCAAATGGTGTAAAAAAACCAATACCAAAATATAGGTAAGTCGCTCATTGGCAGGCACCTTGTTAATTTTTACCATATTGTATTCATAACTAACGCCAAAGGCAAATTTCAGCACCAATGGCCGAAGGTATGCGATGGTGACGCTGGCGGCCGCGTGAACCCCTCCCGAATTCGAAAAAATATCGATGGTGAGCCCCAATAAAAAGCTGAGGAAGAGCAACAGTGTTTTATTGCCATTTAGCGGAAATACCAAAATGAACAACACATACAGATACGGATTCACGTACCCCAGAAAATTGATGTGGTTCAACACCAAAACCTGCACAGATACGAGCAGCAAAAAACGAACCAAGTTGAGCAGGAGATCACTGTTCTGCATGATATACCTCTTTTTCCAGTGACCTTATTTCATTGACATCCAGATTCTCTATAACATAGACGTGGTCTAAACTGGTCATATCGTTAAAGAGCTTCACATCAATATTATAACTATCGTTTTCGCCCAATTCGTACTTCATGACCGTTCCTACAAGAATCCCTTCTGGAAAAATGGTAGATTTTCCGCCCGTGACTATGGTATCCCCAAACTGAACGGGCGCTAGCCTATTAACATCTACCAGTTGCGCTAGGTTGGGATCTTTCGTGTTCCAAACCAAACTGCCAAAATGATTCGATTTTTTCAGCTTTACGTTAATTTGGCTTTCAGTATTCAAGATAGATTGTACAGTAGCGTATCGCGCCGATGTATTATTAACGATGCCAACAATTCCATTAGAGGCCAACACCCCCATATCGATGGAAATACCATCCATTTCTCCCTTGTCCAAGGTTAGATAGTTTTTAGAGCGCGAATAGGTATTGTTGATTACCTGGGCACCGCGGAAGATGA
>CAZXDP010000035.1:0-27552 GCA_964639255.1 uncultured Flavobacteriaceae bacterium | reverse complement strand
AAGCAGGCACAAATACGAGTATGAGTCCGCCGGGTTTCAATAGGTTGTACCAATTCTGTAGTGCCTCTTCATCATCGGGCAAATGCTCTAGGCAATCTGAAGCGATAATGATATCAAACCGCTTTTCAAGTACAATTTTTTGGGCATCCATTTGGAAGGTGTTCTTCAAGCCTTTTTCATGGCACTTGGCAATAGCACGTTCACTTATATCTACCCCATACAATTGTGAAGGGGGGAATCCGTTTTCCTGTAGCTCGCTCAGCAGGATACCACTGGAACAACCAATATCGAGTACCGTAGCTTGGCAGGACTGGTCGGCCAGCAACTGCCGTATGTACTGTCGCCTGGCCTTGAACCAAAAATGGTCTTTCTCTATTTGGTGGTATGTGGCCTCAAAGGTTTCCTGCATATCGGGTAGGAGGTTGGGTGGGGGAGTACACATCAAAATATTCGTAACGGTTAAGCAACGTCCAGTGTTCTTCGATATGCTTTTTCATTTGGTAATCTTCCAGCTCTTTGCTGGAGAATTCGCTCGTTTCAATAAATACGATAATTTGTTGCTCTTCGAGCTGCCGTATAAGTTGTTGTCCTTGGTAATTTATTTCAACATCGTGGGGCCAATCGGTTCCAATAGGATTAATCGTCCCGGTAAGATAATGCGCGAGGGTTACCGAAGGCACCACGGTAAAATCGGGGTGGAGCCTGGCGAGTTCTTTCAGCTCGCTGTATTTTTCGAATGTTTCGCGGTCGCTCTTTATAAAGCGCAGCTGTGGAAATACTTCGCCCATCGGATAGGTGAGCTGGCTTCGTTCCGAATCTCGATACAAGGTTTGGTAGCCTACAAAGAAAACACCAAGGTATAATAGCATAACGGGCCAAGCTACCTGTGGGGACACGGTTTTTTCTTCCGAAGGGAAAAAATACAGGTACAGGCAGACGATAAACGGCAGCGAAAAATGGATGGGCGTACGGTACCCGTTGCTTATAGCCGCACTCCAACTCAAACCTAGCAGCAACAGGAGCAAGGCATATTCCCGTTGGTTTCGTAGCCGCCAAACACACAACAGCGCGCTTGCCAAAAATAAAAACTGAAATACATACGGAATTTTAGTCCACGAATTGGCATCGTGTAAAAACACCCAAAGCATAAAGGCCGCAAGTGCACCGTGTACCAATAGAAATCCTACATTACGTGAAACCCACTTGGATAGGACAAAGAGAGCTAAACAAATTCCCAATACCCAGATAATGTTAAATTTCAAGGCGAGGTAATACGCTTTAATTCCAGAATTGACCAGGCCCGAAGTAGGCGTCCTTACGAAAGTTTGTTCCCAAAACGGCAGTAGGGTCCCCGTAGCATATTTGAACCCGATATAGCACGCTAGAAAAAACAAGCTGAAAGCACAGAACCACAGGGTTTTTCGATATGCCTTGTTAAACAGCAGGTATGCGAATATAAACACAGGCATAAAATAGAACGATTGCTTTGAGAATACGCCCAAAACCAAGTAAAAAGTCCCCACGGCAACGGCTCCAATTGAAGCGGTTTCTCGAACTATTAGATACATGGCGATGATGCAAAAAAAGATACCATCTATAGTGTTCCAGCCCATGGGAGGGTAGTTGTGAATGGAGAAAAGCGCCCCTAAAATAGCAAGGAAGTACATGATGTTGGTAGACTTGAGCCGGAATTTCTCTGCTACCAATCGCGCACCGAGATAGCTATACAAAAACACTTGTACAAAAAAGAAAGAACGATCTAGTAGATATCCGTAAGTTTCTGAAATAAATAAGAATATAGTATGAACATAGGCTGGAATGGCCGGTCGTGTGTAAATAAAATCGCGATGCGGTAACTGGCCGTTGTAAATATTCCAAGATGTGCCGAAGATGTAGCCCGTATCGGTACCTTCAAATCCGTAGGGCATATATAGTATAATATATAGTACACCCAGGAGGTAAAAAAGGACGGCTCCGCCATGTTTCTGGAGCATTTTCAAAATAGTATGTTGCTTTTGCGGTACGGTTATGGTGCCCAATCCTTATACAGTTTTTTGAACCACCTCGAATATCTGATTTTCGTCGCACTTCAAGGTCTTAGAGGGATATTTGAGCAATAGCGCATAATCGTGGGTGGCCATAAGAATGGTATTGCCATTTTTATTGATTTCCTGAAGCACTTCCATCACTTCCACGCTGGTCTGTGGGTCTAAGTTGCCAGTAGGCTCATCGGCCAAAATAAGTTCGGGATCGTTCAACAGGGCGCGGGCAATAGCCACGCGCTGCTGCTCCCCGCCAGATAGTTGGTAGGGGTACTTAAAGGCCTTGGTTTTCATTCCTACCTTGTCCAAGACGCTGTTTATCTTATCGTCCATGGCCTTCTTGTCCTTCCACCCCGTAGCGGTAAGTACAAACCAAAGATTATCCCTCACGGTGCGGTCGTTGAGCAATTGGAAGTCCTGAAAAACCACGCCAAGCTTCCGCCTTAAAAATGGAATGTCGTTTTCCTTTAGCGTTGCCAGGTTGAATCCTACAATTTCGCCCTCGCCCTGCTGTAAGGGCAAATCGCCGTAGAGGGTTTTCATAAAGCTGCTCTTTCCTGTTCCGGTCTTACCAATTAAATAGACGAACTCTCCTTTTTCAACCGTCACGGAAACATCGGACAAGATCAAGTTCTCACGCTGAAAAATAGAAGCCTCCTTTAAATACAATACGGGTTGCGACATATACGGATAATTATCGATTCATTACATTCGGTCTCGACACAACGGCAAATTCTCCAGCTTTTTGCCTGTAAGGAAAAGCGAGCCCAATTTGCCTTCAAAAGTAGGATTAATTGTCAAGCTGCGAAAGTTTTTCATTTAACTCATCGATTTCCTTTTGCTGCTGAAGGGTATATAGGGTTAGCTCCTCTATTTTCTCGAGAAGCAACATATTCATTTGCTTCAGCGAGAGGCCATCTTTCGCAAGCGCGGCCGCCGACGGTACCTTCGGCAAATGATGATGGGTTTTTACAAATTGCTCCAGTTGGGATAGGGTAAGCAGCGTATAGGTACGGTTTTCGGGCGATTGTCCTTCGTAGTACGATTCAAAGACATAATCTGGCGCAACGGCCCCCATAAGGTCTACCAGCACTTCCTGGGTATGGATTTTTCCCTTTACAGTAAGCAGTTCGTCGGGCCGTTCGGTGCCAATACCAATCTTCCCATTATGTTCAGTGAGTGTCTTGAAGGGGTTGCGCTGGGCATATTGCGTGGTGGCCATTAAAAGGCATGCGAAAAATGCGATGTATTTCATAGATTTTTGGGTTTAAGCCGTTGAGATTTTAAAAATAACTGAAATTTTCGAGAGCTTGCCAAAGCTTTCTTAAAAACATACTTCCGGGCCAAAACCAACGTTAACAAGAAAGATAAACATTGTAATTTTGTCTTTCAAAAAATCTCATTCCTATGCGCATAAACCTTGCGACCTGCCTTCTTTTCCTGTTTTTCGCTACCACAGCTACCGCCCAGCAAACCGCCGTCCACACCAATAGCTTACTAGACTACAACAAAGCCATTGAACTTTACAACAACCAACAGTTCTTGGCGGCGCAGCGCCTATTTGCAAAGGTGAAGAAAACCACGAACGAAGAGACCATAGAGGGTGATTGCGCCTATTACATCGCCAATTGCGCCGTTCGATTGAACCAGCAGGATGCCGATAGGTTAATGGAGGAATTTGTGGAGGAGTACCCTACCAGCATTCGGAGAAATGAGGCCTACATCAATGTGGCAAATTACTATTTCGAAAATGGAAAATACGCCTATGCCCGTAAATGGTACGATAATGTAGACGAGAGCAGCTTGGGTCGAAATGAAATGGAACGCTTTAATTTCAACAATGGGTATGCCTATTTTGCCAACAAGCGATATAACGAGGCGAAGAAATATTTCAACCGGGTTTCCAATTCACAGAAATACGGCTCGCAGGCCAAGTATTATCTAGGATTTATTGCCTATGAAGGCGATGACTATCAAAAGGCGAACGAGCAGTTTGCCGAAATTGCCGATGATGAGCGCTATGCGGAAGGACTTTCCTATTACCAAGCCGATATGAATTTCAAGCTGGGCAATTTTGAAAAAGCCATCGCGATGGGCATCGAACAATATGATAAGGGCAATCCGCGGGAACGAAGTGAATTGGCCAAGATTATCGGGGAATGCCATTTCAACTTAGGGCAGTACAGCGAAGCCATACCCTATTTGAAAGAATACAAAGGACAGCGGGGCCGATGGAACAATACCGATTATTACCAACTGGGTTATGCGTATTACAAGCAAGGCGATTTCCAGAACGCCATCAACGAATTCAACAAGATTATAGACGGTCGCAATGCCGTGGCGCAAAACGCCTATTACCATCTTGCGGAAAGTTATTTGAAGCTGGAACAAAAGCAACAGGCGCTCAATGCGTTCAAAAATGCATCTGAAATGGATTTTTCAGCGGAAATCCAAGAGGATGCTTGGTTGAACTACGCAAAACTTAGCTATGAGATTGGCAACAGTTACCAAAGTGCGCCCCAAGTGCTTCTTTCATTTATAGAAAAGTATCCCAACAACAAAAACAATGAGGCTCTTCAGGATCTGCTCATCGATTCATACATAACCTCCAAGAACTATCAAGCTGCCATGGAGCTTCTCGAGAACAACAAACGTTTCGAGAACAAATTGGCGTATCAAAAGGTGGCTTTTTTCCGTGGGGTAGAACTGTACCAAGAAGGGAACTACCAAGAGGCCGTGGCGCTTTTTGAAAAATCACTACGTGAGCCGCGAGACCCATATTACACAGCTCGCGCTACATTCTGGAAGGCAGAGAGCGATTACCAGCGCAACCAGTTTGACCAAGCGCTTATTGGGTACCGACAGTTCTTGCAGCTACCGGGTTCGAAGAGCACCCCAGAATTAGGCAACAGCCAATACAACGTGGGTTATGTACATTTTAAACTGAAAAATTATGAGGAGGCCATCAATCACTTCCAAAGATATGTATCGTCGGGCAGTGCTGAGGGTGCGCGCAAAAAAGATGCTTACCTCCGCCTGGGCGATAGTTATTTTGTGACCAGCCAATATTGGCCTGCCATGGAACATTATAACACAGCGCTGGAATTAGGCACAACCGATACCGATTACGCAGCATTTCAAAAAGCGATTAGCTATGGTTTTGTAGATCGAATTCCGCAGAAAATTGAGGGACTTCAAGCGTTCGTTTCAAAATATCCGTCTTCGGTGTATCGCGATGACGCCCTCTATGAATTGGGGAATACCTTTGTGGCACAAGAAAAAAACAAGGAAGCCATTGCTATTTACGACCAGTTGGTTCGCGAGTTGCCCAAAAGTAGCTTTGTATCGCGAGCTTTACTGAAAAAAGCCCTTATTTACGACAACACGGGCCGCAGTAACGACGCTCTTGCCATATTTAAACGGGTAGCACAAGATTTTCCCGCCACTACAGAAGCATTGCAGGCAGTCGCTTCGGCTAAAATTATCTACATAGATCAAGGTAGGGTTAACGAATATGGTAACTGGGTGAGCGGTCTCGAGTATGTCGAGGTGGCTGGTGGAGAACTGGACGATGCTGCCTATCAAGCTGCCGAGCAGCCGTACCTCGAAAATAAATCGGCACAGGCCATTTCGCGTTTTGAAGATTATCTAAAACAGTTTCCCAATGGTATGCACGCGCTCAAGGCGCATTTCTATCTAGGCCAGTTGTATTTTGCAAGCGATGCGTCGGCAAAGGCCATTCCCCATTATGAGTATGTGGTATCCAAGGAGCGAAGTGAGTTTACCGAACAGGCGCTGGCGCGTATTTCTGAACTCTATCTTGCGAAAAAAGAGTATCTCAACGCCCTAGTTTACTTAAAACGGTTGGAGGCAGAAGCCGATTTTCCTCAGAATATCATTTTTGCGCAAAGCAACAGTATGAAAGCTGCCTATGAATTGAAAAACTATACCGAAGCGGTCACCTATGCCGAGAAGGTGCTTCAGAACCCCAAAATAGAGAATAGCATAAAAAGCGACGCTCAGGTTATCGTGGCCCGATCTGCAATGCAAACCGGTGATGAATCTAAAGCTCGCGAGGCCTATATTGAAGTCCGCAAAATCGCGACTGGACTTCTTGCTGCCGAGGCGCTGTATTATGATGCCTTTTTTAAGCATCAAGATGCCCAGTATGAAGCCTCCAATACCGCTGTGCAACAATTGGCCAAAGATTTTTCGGGCTTTAAACTGTATGGTGCCAAAGGATTGGTGCTTATGGCCAAGAATTTCTACGCACTTGGGGACGCTTATCAGGCAACCTATATTCTGGAGAGCGTCATTAAGAATTTTGGCGATTATCCAGATGTTGTGGAAGAAGCCAGGTCCGAGTTGAACAGAATAAAGCAATCTGAGGCCAAAACCAATGCTTCGGTGGAAACCGATGGAAATTGAGCCTTAAGGACAACCCTGCGCTCAGCAACCCTTTCAAAATTCAAATTATTTTTAAACAACCTTTTTTTATGTATAGAGCAACGATCTGTTACAAAAGCGCAATTCATTTTATACTCAAAGTAGGGAATCGCATGGCAGGTAACATGGGAATTTTTCTAAATCGTAGCAGTGTTTTTTGCATTGCCTGCCTCGCTTTGTTCTCAAGTGCTTATGGGCAAGAAAAAGGCGACGAAGACCTAGGGACCGAGGTGGTAAACGTAGTAAAACCCTATACGCCCACCATTAGCGATGCCTTTAAGGTTAAGGAAACCCCTGTGCTCAACGATTCTGTCACGGTACAAAAAAAGCAAGTGGAATATCAGATATTCTCAGTACCCGTTGCCTCAACCTTTACGCCAGCCAAAGGCAAAGCCGAAACGGTAGAGCGGGCCAAGCCACAAAAATTGTACGATAATTACGCCACGCTCGGTTTTGGTAACTATACCAGCATTCTCGGGGAGCTCTATAGCAACTTTGAAGTGAGCCGTACCGATAACGCTGGCTTTTTCCTTCGGCACAACTCGGCCCAAGGCGATGTGGAAGGAGTGCGGCTGGAAACAAAATATTACGATACCCAACTAGATGCGCACTATACCAGTAGGCAGCGATACGCTTCGTACCATCTAGAAGCAGGCGCCCACCACCAAATTTTTAACTGGTACGGGTTGCCGCGTCAATTCGATGATGTGCCCAATCCTATCGTATTTAGCATCGATCCTCAGCAGAGCTATTACGGTGGGTATCTTGGCGGCAATATAAGTACCGAAGACTCTTTCTTCGAGAATGTGAACGCATCGTTGAGATATACGGGCGATGCCTTCTCCTCATCGGAATTTAACGCGCGCATTCAGCCAGAGTTCGAATTTCCATTGACTGATTTTACCCTTACCCTCGATGCCGATTTCGATTACCTCACAGGCGGTTTCGACCAGGGATACAATAGTTCACAAAGCATCGATTACAGTTTGCTCAATGCCGGCGTGTCTCCCGCTCTTGTATATTTTAATGATGCTCTATCGCTATCGCTGGGAGTTGCCGCCTACGCAGGACTCGATTTGGAGAACAGTGAGACCGATTTCTTCATTTACCCTAAAATTACGGCCTCCTACCGAGTGGTCGATGAATTTTTAATTGCCTATGCTGGGGCCGACGGTGGTCTCGATCAAAATAGCTATTATGATTTCAAGGAGGAAAACCCATTCGTTTCGCCTACGCTCTTCATCTCCCCAACCAGCCGACTCTATGAAGGATTTGGCGGAGTGAAGGGGAAAATCACCAATGCAGTTGGTTATAATTTCCGCGCGTCCTACGGAAAGGACGACGGTAGGGCCCTTTTTCAGAACAACCCGTATAACGGGATGGAAGCAACACTACAGCCTTTTGCCTATGGAAATTCGTTCGGAATTGTTTATGCCGACATCAACACCCTATCGCTTTTTGGGGAATTGAATGTTGCGGCGGGCGATTCGTTTTCAATAGGTCTTAAGGCAGAATATTTTAATTATGACACTACTGGACAGCCGGAAGCGTGGAACCTTCCAGAGCTTACAGCTTCGTTATTTTCAAACTTCAGCGTTACAGAAAAAATATATGGGGGCGCGTCACTTTTTTATGTTGGCGAGCGCAAGGACTTGCTGCAAGACAACACGCCTTTTTCAGGTCCCACGCAGCGAGTCGTCACCTTAGACGGATATTTGGATGCTAACGCTCACGTAGGTTATAGGGTAAATGAACGCCTCAACTTCTTTTTAAAGGGAAGTAACCTGTTGGCCGACAATTATGAAAAATGGGTAAACTATCCGGTGTTGGGTATTCAAGGGTTGTTGGGCGCAACGTATAAATTCGATTGGTAACCACCAAATGCAGAAACTGGACGCCATAGATGAGGGACAAGATGCTTTTGTATCGGGGGCCCCTGTGCTCCTTTATTTTTCAGGGCGTTACTGCTCGGTATGTGCTGCCCTCAAGCCGAAATTAGCCAGTATGGTATCGCAACGGTTTCCCGAGATTCAGCTGTTCGAGATTACCAGTGAAGAACATCCTCAATGGGCAAGCCGTTTTGGGGTGTTTTCGGTCCCAACGGTGCTGGTGTTTTTCGATGGAAGGGAATACCTTCGAGAAGGGCGCAATATGAGCCTTCCATATTTTGCACAACAGTTGGAACGTATTTATCGCCTTTGGCTTGGAAGTGAATCGAAGTAGGGGTTAAGTCGGGGGTATTTCCTATTTTTGCCCAAAAGATTCACATCTATGAAATCACCTTTCCTTTTTTTCCTCATTGGTCTTACCATATTTTCGTGTGCCCCCGATAAAATTCCTGCCGATCTGCTCGTAAAGAACGCGACCATCTACACCGTTAACGAAACGTTCGATAAAGTAGATGCTTTCGTGGTGAAGGATGGCAAGATTTTGGAAGTAGGCCTCAAACCCGAACTGGAGCTGAAGTACGATTTGAAAGATACTTTCGATGCGAACGGAAAAACTATTGTTCCCGGGCTGTTCGATGCCCATGCCCATTTCTACAATCTTGGTGTTACCCTTCAGCAGGTCGATTTGGTGGCTACCCAGAGCTATGCTGAAGTTCTAGATAGGGTACAGGCGTTTTACGACGAGCGTTCTCCCAATGTAATTACCGGTCGGGGCTGGGACCAGAACGACTGGGAGACGAAGGAATTTCCAACCAAAAAGGAATTGGATTCCATGTTTCCCAATATTCCCGTCGCCCTTACGCGTATCGATGGCCATGCCTTATTGGTTAACAGCAAGGCGCTGGAATTGGCAGGAATTACCGCGAGCACCAAAATGGAAGGCGGTGAGGTGTTGTTGGAAGATGGAAAGCCCAGCGGTATTTTAATCGACACCCCTATGCGATTGGTGTACGACGCCTTACCAGAGCCAGACGAAAGCTTCGTGGAGCAGGCGCTGCTCGATGCCCAAAAGATTTGCTTTGAGAACGGCCTCACCACCATTAACGACGCCGGACTGGAACGCGATATTATCGAAAAGATAGCTGCGATGCAACAATCGGGCGATTTGGCAATTCGGCTCTATGCCATGGTAAGTACCCGAAAACCCGAAGATATAGATTATTACCTATCGAACGGAATGATCGAAACCGACTACCTTACGGTGCGGTCTGTAAAAGTATATGGCGATGGTGCCTTAGGCTCTAGGGGTGCGGCTTTGCGAGCGCCTTACAGCGATAAGGCCCACCACTATGGCGCTATGATAACCGATGAAGATAGTTTAAGGGCTCTGGCGAAGCGCATTGTTGCGGCGGGCTTTCAAATGAATACCCACGCCATTGGCGACTCGGCCAATGTTTCGGTATTACGAGTGTACCAAGAAGTATTGAAAGGTAAAACCGATGCCCGGTGGAAGGTAGAGCACGCGCAAATTGTGAGTCCAGCAGATTTCGATCGGTTTTCAAAGAATATCATACCATCGGTACAGCCCACCCATGCCACTAGCGATATGTATTGGGCCCAAGAGCGCGTGGGCGAAGAGCGTATGAAAGGGGCTTATGCATACAAGACGTTGTTAGATAAGGCGGGCATTGTTGTATTGGGCACCGATTTTCCAGTGGAAAAGGTAAACCCGATGCATACCTTTTACGCCGCGGTGGCGCGGAAGGACCTCAAAAAATATCCCGAGGGTGGATTTCAGAAGGAGGATGCACTTTCTCGGGAAGAAACCCTTCGCGGTATGACTATTTGGGCAGCGTACTCCAATTTTGAGGAATCGAAAAAAGGAAGCCTCGAAGCCGGTAAGTTTGCCGATTTTACGGTATTGGATCGAGATATAATGACCATAGCTGAAGATAGCATTCCCAATACGAAGGTGCTCGCTACCTTTGTAAACGGTAAAAAAGTATTTGGTCTTTAATAGGGGTTTTATTTTCCTCCCTTCGCCTGAAGATCGGCCAAACATAGCGGGTCCAATACCGGGATATCGCCCTTCATAGGCACAGGAATATTGCCTGGCACAGTGCTTTCAAAATACATTAGGCAATCTTCCACGATGCAATGGCGATTGTTATCTGGATCTTCGTGCAAGGTATGGATGTCGTCGTCCAGAATGTTTACCAGTCCTAAAATATGGCCAAATTCGTGGCGAAGCGTGGTTGCCTCCAATAGAAATAAATCGGGTCCGTTAGAGGTGCCATTAAGATTTTGCAGGGTCTCTTGATAAACTACCATCGAAGTGTTTTGATAAGCTGTGCCTAAGGTTACCGAAGTATTTGTGTCTGTAGTAGCCCCGCCATCTGCAAAAAAGACAAAAACCGCAATATTGTCACCTTCGGTATATCGAGTTCTATATTCATCTTCTATATCCCTTATCTCCTGCGTAGAATAAGGCGCTCCACCAGGTCGCTCGATGACCGTTTCCACAAAGGAAATACCGTCGGGCTTGTTCAGCAGACGCTCCAAAAAAGGTCGAAAAGTATCGAAAGTTCTTTGCTGTGGCCTAAAACCGTTGGAATAGACGAACTCTACTGTTAAACTAGTATAGATATCGTCGCTCAACAGTTCCTCGGCAGAGGTTCCAAGGCCCCTACGGTTCTCCGCCTTGGGGTCTTCGGCATTTGCATCGTCATCATTTTTACAGGATACCGTGGCCAGGGTGACCAATAGTAAAATTAGCAGTCGTTGAGAAAAATTGCGCATACAGACAAAATTGGTGTGACAAACATACCTTTTCTCGGGCCATTCGAAAAACGCCCAGTGGTTTTTTAACGCTTTTTTTTGCCAAATGTTTTGACGCTCAAGGCGTGAGCGTTAGTTGGGCAAGGTACTCATGGTCCTCGGTTTCGAGCATCACTTTTAATGAAAAGCCATTTTCTAAGCATAGTTCGGAAAAAAGACTTTTGTCGAGATAGAGCCAAGGAAATGACGGCGATACCGAACCTTTATAGGCCATAGTAAACTCGAGTTCGCCATAGTAACGGTCAGCAGGCACCCACAAGCTCCCGTCTTCTTCTTGATCGTACATGTACCGCAAATCGCTGGAGTCTATTAGCACTTTTCCTGTGGGCGATAGTAGGGCGCGCAACTTCTTCAGGGCCGCAGGTACGGCCTCTACCGTTTGGAAAATACCCGTTCCGTTCATCAATAGCAGCACCGTCTCAAAATCGGTTTCATCTAAGTTGGCCATACCCATTACCCGCGCATCGCGCACGCCGCGTTGGCGTGCTACCTGCACAGCCCCTGCGCTTTTATCGATGGCTGTAACTTGGCATCCTCTTTCTTGGAGATATAGGGCGTGGCTACCGGCCCCGCAGCCAATATCCAAAACGCGGCCTTCGCAGCGGTGTAGCGCAAGTTTTTCCAAGCGGGGCATTTCAGAATATGTTCTAAAGAAATAGGGAAGGGGCAATACATCTGCCTCGCTAATATTGGTCTCGGTTATGATATCCTCGGAATAGTTTCCGTGGAAATAATCGAGCAATGCTGTACCCAGTATATCGTCCATTAAGTGTAATTTTGCGCTATGGAAGAAATCCTTAGGCACCTCCCCCAACGGGCCAAAGATACACATAACGAAAACAAGAAGTTTTTTGCCAAGCTGAAGAAGAAGCCGCCCAAGCATTTGGATGCCTTAATGCAAGAACTGCACAATTCGGAATTTGAGCAAACCGACTGCTTGCGCTGCGCCAATTGCTGTAAGACCACGGGCCCACTGTTCACCGATAAGGATATTGAGCGAATCTCAAAGCACTTAAGGATGAAGCCGCAGCAATTTATCGAAACCTATTTGCGCATTGATGAAGATAACGACTATGTGCTGCAAGAGGTACCGTGTGCCTTTTTGGGGGCCGATAATTATTGCAGTATCTATGAAGTTCGGCCAAAGGCCTGTCGCGAATTTCCGCATACCGATAGAAAGAAATTTCAGCAAATTTCCAATTTAACCCTACAAAATGTCGCTATTTGCCCTGCCGCCTTTAATATTGTAGAGGCGATGAAGAAGCGAATTTCTTAGCGCTTTCAAATTCGTTTTCGACTATGGTGGCCAAATTAGCAGGAATTGTACCTAACGATGCTCCAAGTCGAAGAAGCTGAATTATTCGTAGAGAAGATAAGGTTTTCGTTGCGCTGCAAATCGTGCTAAACCTTGCAGCCACGATTTTCTAATTTCCCGATACGTATATCCTCGTTCTATTTGTTGTTGAAGGGTTTCGGTACCCGCTAATTTGGTGAAGAAGTCCGTAAAGAAATCCGAAGGCTTTCCAGCGGCAACGTAGGCCTCTATAAGCCATTCTAGGTTCAGCATATTCAAGCGGGGTTGAGGCCGCAGGTCCATTCCGTAGCATTCCTGTCCCTTAAATTTAGGGTGTTGCGCGCCTTCATTGGATTGGGGGGTAAAGGTAAAAGGATACTGTGCCGGTGGGAGAGTGGGCGCACCAAAGATCTGGAATTGCATAGCGGTGCCGCGCCCGGCACTTATGGGGGTGCCTTCAAAAAAGCATAGGCTGGGATACAGATTTACCGCAGTGCTATTGGGTAAGTTGGGCGACGGTTTCACCGGCAAGGAATATTCCATATCGCGAGCATAATGCTCCATAGCTACTACGGTAAGGTCTGCCTTCACCTCATTTTTCAACCAACCTTCGCCATTGATCATCTGTGCGTATTCGCCAATGGTCATCCCGTGCACCACGGGAACGGGGTGCATTCCCACAAAACTGGAATGCTCGGGTTGTAATAGTGGACCATCCATGTAATGCCCGTTCGGATTTGGACGGTCGAGCACCAGCAGTGGGATGCCCTGTTCGGCAGCAGCTTCCATTACATAATGCAGCGTGGAGATATATGTGTAAAAACGGGCTCCAACATCTTGTATGTCGAATACCAGAATGTCGATTCCCTCCAATTGCTCCTTGGAAGGCTTTTTATTACTGCCGTATAATGAAAGAATGGGAATACCGGTTTTAGGATCCACGCCATCGCGCACCTGTTCGCCGGCATCGGCGGTACCCCTGAAGCCATGCTCTGGTGCGAACACCTTCGCTACATTTATTCCATTATCCCGTAGCAAGTCTACCAAGTGCTGGGCAACTACCCGCTTCTGGTCTTCACCTTTTTCATCTACATAGGCGATCTCATCGATCATCACCGAGGTTTGGTTGGCGACCACGCCAACGCGCTTTCCATGCAAAAGGGGCATATAGACCTGAGGTTGCGCAATGCCAAGCAGTATCGGTTCGTCGAGGAATTTGTCTATTGGTACCGTGTCGTGGATGACCGTTTGTGGGTCGGGGGCACCGTTTTGATCAGAATTTTGACTTCCGCAGGAAAAACAGACCAAGACCGCTACGAATATTGTATTTTTGAAATTGTTTAACCGCATCGTATTGTTGTGAATTTCGAATTTTTCATCGCTCGGCGCATTATTGCCTCCAAGGATTATAAAAGTAGTATTTCGGCACCGATTATAAAAATCGCCATTACTGCAATTGCGTTGGGAATAATTATGATGTTGGTTAGCATTGCCACGGGCATTGGCCTTCAAAAAAAGATTCGCGAAAAGGTATCGGCATTCAACGGCGATATCATCATTTCCAATTTCGATACCAACTTCAGCAACGATTCGCAGATTCCCATTTCCATGAATCAGGAATTTTATCCGCAATTCAAGGGTGTGGAAGGCATCGAGCACATACAGGTTACGGCTCTGAAGGGAGGTGTTATTCGAACTGAAACCGATTTTGAGGGTGTGGTGGTGAAGGGTGTGGGTGCCGATTACCGCTGGAGTGCCTTTGAGGAATACCTCTTACGGGGCCGCCTCCCCAATTACTTGGGAGAACTGAATGATGAGGTGCTTATTTCAGAATACCTTGCCAACAGGCTCAAATTGGAAGTGGGCGATAGAATGGTCACCTTTTTCCTGAAGGAAGCCGAGAATCTTGACACCCGTAATCTCGGATTTCGAATTGTTGGCATTTACAATAGCGGCTTCCAACAGTTTGACGAGCAATATGTGCTTGCCGATATTCGCCACATTCGCCGGTTGAACCGTTGGGCAGACGACCAGGTAGGCGCCTTTGAAGTGTTCGTTGAAGATTTTGATGAGCTCCCTTATACGGGGGCCGCGGTTTACAATGCTACCGATAGCACCCTAGATACCCAAACCATTCGGCAGAAGTACGGTTCCATCTTTGAGTGGCTCGATTTGTTCGACTTCAACATCGCACTCATTATAGGTATAATGATCTTGGTGGCCGGTATTAATATGATTACCGCCCTGTTGGTGCTTATCCTGGAACGTACCCAAATGATTGGCATTTTAAAAGCGCTGGGAAGCAGTGATTGGAGCGTGCGCAAGGTGTTTCTGTACAATGCCACCTATCTTATTGCGGTAGGGTTGTTTTGGGGCAACCTTATTGGGCTGGGACTGCTGCTGGCGCAAAAATACTTTAAGCTGTTCCCCCTCAACCCCGATACCTATTATGTGACTGAGGCACCGGTATACTTGGACCTTGGGTACATTGTCTTGCTAAACGTGGGCACCTTTTTGCTCTGCCTTTTTATGCTGCTAATTCCCTCCTACATCGTCGCCAAGATCTCCCCAGTGAAGGCCATTCGTTTTGAGTAGGTTTTTTTTTTCAACCACGGTATTCTGTATTAGTTTTTAATCTAATTTTAGGTGATTCGTTTATATTATCTAATACTATGAAACAGCTATGCTTCATCGGCTTATGTGCCCTAATGATGGTCCCATCCTACTCACAACAACCAGAGGAAGCCTATAATACAAGCGAATGGTTCGTTACTTCCTATTTTGGGAATGCCACCCTAGAGGTAGAAAATACATTTAAAACTATCGCACAAGTGGCGGGCGGCGCCTTAGGTAGGCAGTTGCCACTAGGGGACAACCTTTCCTTGATCGCTGCTTTGGAACTGCAGCGTGTTCGGGCCGATCTAGATTTGGAAGGTTCGAACACCTTTCTTGCTAACAATTATGCTAAGCTTCCCATACTTGTGGAGCTAAGCGCAACGGTAACCAGCGCCACAAAACTATACGTGCAAGCTGGGCCCTATGCTTCGTATCTGTTTCTCGCTACCCTCGAACAGGTCGCCGAGAATGTGGATGTAGATGACACGAATCTAGGTTTTTCCTTCGGAATTCAAGCCAGTGCAGGATTGGCGCATCAATTTACCGATTTCTTAAGCCTTCGATTGGGCCTGCTTGCACAAACCGATCTCTTTGAAAGCTACAACAACGATTCGCCACAGTTTAAGTTACGCGATGTATATGCGTTCCAACTTGGTGCCGGGATAAAAATATAGTCCCTATTCGGCTAGCGGTTCCTGTTCCATTTCGTACCTTTGCGCGGTCAATTTTCCGAAGAAAAACACCTCGGAATAGTACAGTTTAAAACTATGGAATACGCAAAGAATATTTTGGAAACCATCGGCAATACGCCCTTGGTGAAGATAAACAAATTGGCGGCAGAGATCCCCGGTCTGGTCTTGGCCAAGTACGAGACCTTTAACCCCGGCAACTCGGTGAAGGACCGTATGGCGGTAAAAATGATCGAAGATGCCGAGGCAGACGGCCGCCTAAAGCCGGGCGGTACCATCATTGAGGGTACTAGTGGCAATACAGGAATGGGATTGGCACTCGCGGCCATTGTAAAAGGCTATAAAATGGTGTGCGTTATTAGCGACAAGCAGAGCAAGGAAAAGATGGACATTCTTCGCGCTGTGGGTAGCGAAGTGGTAGTATGTCCTACCGATGTAGCTCCAGACGACCCCCGTTCGTATTACTCCACCTCCAAACGCTTGGCCGAGGAAACCCCCAATAGCTGGTATGTAAATCAATACGACAACCTGAGCAATGCCAAGGCCCATTACGAAAGTACGGGCCCCGAAATTTGGAAACAAACCGACGGCAAGGTGACCCATTTTGTGGTAGGCGTGGGTACCGGCGGTACCATAAGCGGGGTAGGCAAGTACCTGAAGGAACAGAATCCGAACGTTAAGATTTGGGGCATCGATACCTATGGAAGCGTTTTCAAAAAATACCACGAGACCGGTATTTTCGATGAGAATGAAATCTATCCCTACATTACCGAAGGTATTGGCGAGGACATCCTCCCCAAGAACGTAAATTTTGATATCATCGATGGTTTCACGAAAGTAACCGATAAGGATGCCGCTATATACACCCAAAAACTCGCCAAGGAAGAGGGAATGTTCTTGGGCAACTCGGCCGGGGCCGCTATGAAAGGTTTGCTGCAACTAAAGGAACATTTTAAAGAGAACGATGTAATTGTGGTGCTATTTCACGATCACGGAAGCCGTTATGTAGGTAAGATGTACAATGACGAATGGATGCGCGCCCAGGGCTTTATTGAATAACGAACTGTTTTAAAATGTATTTACAACCCGTTCCGTTGCAAATGGAACGGGTTTTTTCTATTTTAGGGGAACCAATGAGACGTCCCGCCCAGAAATTGTTCAAGTACCTTCGCACCAAACCGCTACCGGCGAATGCGCGGGAAATATTGGCATTAGAGCGCACCAAGTTGGCAAACGAACGTACTTTGATGGCGTATATTAAGGCGTCGCTGTACCTTTTGTTGGGCGGATTGGCATTGCTGGGCTTGGAAGATTTCGAGAATCTAAGGTGGTTAGGGTACGTGGCGTTGATAGTTTGCGTCGTGTTTCTGGCGGTGGGCATTTTTAGGTACTTGCAATTATCGCGACGGCTCTACAAATGGAATCGAATTTTATTTACAGATATTCATCCCGAAGATCCCACGGTTAAAAAGCGGAAGGAAGCTTCGGAATAGTCTATGGCCAATTACACTCCCCCTAACAAGCATTCAAATGAAAGAGGATTTTCTGCATTACCTGTGGAAATTTCAGAAATTCAACACGGGGAATTTAACGACAACGAACGCCCAGCGATTAACGGTCCTTGCGCCTGGCCAGCATAACCACAACGCGGGTCCAGACTTTTTCAACGCCCAATTGCTTATCGATGGGCAGCGTTGGGCAGGCAATGTCGAGGTTCACATCAAGGCATCGCACTGGTTCGCCCATGGGCATCAAGAAGACGATGCTTACCAATCGGTTATCCTGCATGTGGTTTGGGAACACGACACAGATATTTCCAGAAATGACGATACGCCCATTCCCACACTTGCCCTGCAACCTCTGGTACCGAATGCTATTCTAAGCACCTATCGCAAGTTGTTTTCCCAATCGAAATGCTGGATACCCTGCGAAGAGCAGCTGCCACGCATAGATGACTTTGTACGAGACCACTGGTTGGAGCGCTTGTATGTTGAACGATTAGAGCGGAAATCGCAAGCATTGGCCCAGCAGCTGGAAGGGCTTGGTAACAATTGGGAAGCGCTGCTGTTTCAATTGCTTTGCAAGAACTTCGGACTCAAGGTAAATGGGGAGGCTTTTTTGAGCATCGCCCAATCGCTTCCCTTTTCCGTAGTGAAAAAATGCGCCCAACACCCGCAACAGTTGGAGGCCCTTCTTATGGGGCAGGCACAGTTGCTGGATGCCTCGCAAGGAGATGACTATTACCTGTTGTTGCAGAAAGAATACCAATACCTGAAGCACAAATTTTCGATTGACAGCCCGGCTACGATTCCACTCAAGTTTTTTCGGCTGCGGCCTTCCAGTTTTCCGACCATTCGGCTCTCGCAGCTGGCGCAGTTATACGCTTCGAGGCACTCTTTGTTTTCCGAAGTAATGAGCGCAAACCAATTGCACGAATTTTACGAGTTATTCTCTGTAGAGGCCAGTGCGTACTGGACACGTCATTATGCTTTTGGAGTGTCGTCTTCGATTAGGAAAAAACAACTTACAAAGGCTTTTGTCAATTTGCTCATTTTGAATACGCTCATCCCGCTTCGATTTAGCTTTGCGGCGCTTCAAGGAAGGGATGAAACGCATACGCTGTTAGAGCTGGTACAGAAATTGCCGGCAGAAGATAACCGGGTAATCCGCAAGTTCGCGACCTTGAGCGTGCCGGTGAAAAATGCCCAGCAATCGCAAGCCCTGTTGCAGTTAAAATATGACTATTGCGATAAGGTACAGTGCTTGCGGTGTGCCATTGGCAATTCCATTTTGGCGCAAGGCCCAAAATAGAACAAAAAATAGTAATTTGCGTATATGTTACAATCGGTATACAAAATACGCCATTACTTTGAGCGCCACGGATTTTACGTAAGTTCGCGTCTGGCTGATAGGCTGGGGATGCGGGCAAAGAGCGTACGGCTATTCTTCATTTACGTATCCTTTGCTACCTTGGGCGTCGGCTTTGCCATTTACCTAACCTTGGCATTCTGGTTGAAGCTCAAGGATTTGGTCTACACAAAACGAACCTCCGTTTTCGATCTATGAACCGGTTGCTGCAATCAAAAATCACGGGCGCCCTGGTATTGCTCTTTGCCGTATTTATGGCGGGGGTGCTTGGGTATCGGTTTTATTCAGAATACAGCTGGGTAGATAGCGTCTATATGACGGTGATAACCATAACCACGGTGGGCTACGGCGCGGTAAAGCCCATGAGCCCCAATGAGAAGATTTTTACCTCCATATTAATTGTTTCCAGTATTTTTATCGTGGGATACGCCATCTCGGTCATTACCGAATACTTGCTGAGCAAGAGCAATATTGGAAATTTAAAACAGCGAAAAGTGCAAAAAATCATCGACTCCCTGGAAAACCATGTCATTGTATGCGGCTATGGCCGCAACGGCAAGCAGGCCGCGCAAAAACTTCGAGATTATAAAAAAGACTTTGTGATCGTAGAAAAGGACGAGGAAGTGATGGAGCGATTTTCTGAAGAAGAACTGTTGTTTGTACACGGCAATGCCAATGAAGATGAGGTACTCGTTCGTGCCGGTATGGAGCGCGCCTCAACCCTTATCTGTGCCCTGCCCAGCGATGCAGATAACCTTTTTGTAGTGCTCTCTGCACGGCAAATAAATCCAAAGTTGAAAATAATAAGTCGTGCCACTGAAGAGACCAGCTACCAGAAATTGAAATTGGCTGGGGCCGATAATGTGATTATGCCCGACAAGATTGGCGGGGACCACATGGCGAATTTGGTCGTTACCCCAGATCTGGTCGAATTTTTGGATAACCTGAGCGTGTCTGGAGAGATCGATAGTATCAACGTAGAGCAGGTGCCGTTTGAGAAAATCTGCCCAGATGGCGTAGAACGTGCCATCTTAGATTTGGACATCAGAAAAAAAACGGGTTGCTCCGTGATTGGCTATCGAACTCCCGAAGGGAATTATATCGTTAATCCAGAACCGTCTATGAAACTTCAGAAAAACTCAAAGCTTATTTTGATAGGCCGTCCCAACCAAATAGAGCACCTAAAGCAGGTGTATGGAGTTTAAGGAATCGTTAACAATTATACCCCCAAAAATTTGAATTCGCTATTTTTTTTTAGCATCTTGCTGCTTTGAAAATTTGAGACCTGTACTAATTAATGAAAACGCTACAATGAAGAAACTTCTTCTCTCCCTACTTACAATTTTCACCCCCTTACTAACATTCGCTCAAGAAGTGAGCACTTCCGAAAAAATAGACGCTGCCTTTAGCGACTATACGGGATGGTTCGTGCGAATGATTTTCTACGAGATTCCCTTTTCAGAAGAATTTCAAATTCCCTGGGTGTTACTTGTACTTATTGGAGGAGCAACCTATTTTACCATCTATTTCAAATTGATCAATTTTACCGGCTTTTGGACGGCCATTAAGGTGGTGCGCGGTAAGTATGAAGACATCGAGAAGCACGGCGCCGATACGCTGTATGGTGACCCAACGCCCAATGAGGGCGAAAATATCATTGAAACCCTTCGTGACGACAGCGCAGAAGGGGAGGTGACCCATTTTCAGGCATTGACCGCCGCACTTTCCGCGACCGTTGGTTTAGGGAATATTGCCGGGGTTGCCGTAGCCCTTTCCATTGGTGGGCCCGGGGCAACTTTCTGGATGATCTTGGCAGGTCTGCTAGGAATGGCCTCTAAGTTTGCCGAGTGTACCTTAGGGGTAAAGTACCGCGATGTGGGCCCAGACGGGACTGTGTACGGAGGTCCTATGTACTATTTAACGAAAGGACTCCGCGAAAAAGGCGCGGCAGGTTTCGGGAAAGTGCTCGCAGTGCTTTTTGCCATTTTCGTAATTGGAGGTTCCTTTGGCGGGGGAAATATGTTCCAGGCCAATCAGGCAGCTGCCCAGTTCGTAAAGCTATTCGAGTTTGAGAATGCGAACGCTGGTATGTTCTTCGGAATAGGAATGGCTGCATTGGTAGCCGTCGTAATCATTGGCGGTATCAAGCGAATCGCCTCGGTGACCGAAAAAATCGTACCCTTTATGGCAGGTATCTACGTTCTGGCCGCTTTGGTTATTTTGGGCGCTAATTTTACGCTCATAGACAATGCCTTCGCGCTTATTTTTGAAGGTGCATTCTCTGGTTTGGGCATTGCTGGGGGGCTTATTGGTGTTATGATACAGGGGATACGCCGAGGGGCATTTTCTAATGAGGCAGGTGTTGGTAGTGCTGCTATTGCGCACTCTGCCGTACGTACGAAATACCCTGCCAGCGAAGGTATCGTAGCTTTGTTGGAGCCCTTTGTTGATACTGTGGTAATTTGCACCATGACCGCACTTGTAATTATCATCACCAACTACGATGCTGCCTTTATGGAATACGGCACCGAAATTACCGAAGGTGTTGAGCTAACAGCTACTGCCTTCGACACGGTAATTCCACATTTTTCCATAGTGCTTACCATTGCCGTAATCCTATTTGCCTTCTCGACGATGATCTCTTGGTCATACTACGGTATGCAAGGGTGGAAATATCTCTTTGGAAAAGGTAAGATTACCGACTTGGTTTATAAAGTGCTTTTCCTGTTTTTCGTAGTGGTAGGGGCCAGTATTAGCCTCGGTTCGGTAATCGATTTCAGTGATGCGATGATCTTTGCAATGGTGGTGCCCAATATTATTGGTGTGGTGCTACTCACTCCCGTGGTACGAAAGGAGCTCAATAAATATATGCGCGCTATCAATAAAAAAGAGAATGCCCTGGAAGAAGGCGCAGAAGATCTAACAAAACATATGTAAGTCATCTTAAAAAAAAGAATTGCTTAAGAACTCCCCAGTTTTTAAAACTGTGGTGCCATGGCAAAATTTAAATCCCATTTCGAGGTCGTTTCGAGCCAACGAGGTGGGATTTTGTTTTTACTTTTAGTGTGCACCGGGTTGCTCATTACATACTTATTTGTAGATTTCAACAGGGAACCGGCGCTCGATATTTCATCGGAAGAGATCTTGGCACTGCAAGCCGAAATCGATTCAATTAGGCGTTTGCGCGAAGAAGAAAACAAACCGAAAATATATCCCTTCAATCCCAATTTTATATCCGACTACAAGGCATACACCTTGGGACTAACTACCGAAGAATTTGATAGGCTAAAGTCCTATCGTCAAGAAGGAAAATGGATCAATTCGGTTTCCGATTTCAAGCGTATTACGGGGGTGCACGATACGGTACTGGATCGTATAATTCCCTACTTCAAGTTTCCAGATTGGGTAACCCGTACAAGGCGAGGCAACGGTTTTGCAAACCGCACTTCCCGCCAGGTTTCTTCAGAAATCATAGACCTAAATGCAGCCACCTTAGAGCAACTACAGGAAATCAACGGAATTGGCCCTGCCCTGAGCCAGCGGATTATCGCGTACCGTGATAAGCTGGGCGGCTTCTCGCACGAATTGCAGCTTTACAATGTATATGGGCTAAGCGACGAGGTGATAACGCGCGCATTGTTGCGGTTTAAGGTGCACACGCCCGCGCCAATACAGCAGCTCAATATCAATACCGCCTCGGCTAGCGACCTGGCCACCATTCCGGGGGTATCGTTCGATCTGGCAAAGGAAATTTGGGAGTTCCGTCGCCTGCGCGAACGCATTGACAGTTTGGATGAACTTGCCAAAATAGAGGCCATTTCACCGCGTAAATTAAAGGTAATTCAGTTATATTTGTCAGTCGAGTAACGCACTTCCAGTGCTACGCTCTCACCGCCGGAAACCGTCGCGGCACAACCTAAACATGTCACTTTTCAAGCATTTTAAAAATATAAAAAGCAGTGTATGAGCAGTATGTATTTTACAGAAGAACACGATTTTTTCAGAAAAAGTTTTCAGGATTTTTTGCAGAAGGAAGTCGTACCGCACATTGAGAAGTGGGAAAAGACCGGGCATATAGAACGTTTTATTTGGGAAAAATTTGGCGAGATGGGATATTTCGGCCTCAATTATCCCGAAAAGTACGGCGGGTTGGACCTCGATCTTTTCTATACGGTTATCTTTCTTGAGGAATTGCAGAAGGTAAATTCGGGCGGCTTCGCCGCCGCCATGTGGGCCCACGCGTATCTGGCGATGACCCATTTGGAAAAGGAAGGTAACCACGAGCAAAAGCAGAAATACCTTGCGCCGAGCATTACGGGCGAGAAGATAGGCTGCCTCTGTATTACCGAGCCTTTTGGCGGAAGTGATGTCTCGGGCATGCGGAGCACGGCAGTTAAGAAAGGCGATAGCTATATCCTCAACGGTTCTAAAACCTTTATCACCAACGGTGTGTACAGTGATTACCTGGTGGTCGCCGCCAAGACGAGCCCGGAGCTGGGAAATAAGGGAATAAGCATTTTTGTGGTAGATCGTGATACGCCAGGCATTAGCGCCACCAAATTGGATAAATTGGGCTGGCGGGCAAGTGATACCGGCGAGATAGCTTTTGACAATGTTGAGATTCCTGCAGAAAATTTATTGGGAGAACTAAACAAGGGCTTTCCCTATATTATGCAACATTTTGCCCTCGAGCGATTGATAATGGGAATTAACGCCCACGCCCGTAGCGAATTCGCCCTAGATTATACAATTCAAT
This sequence comes from uncultured Flavobacteriaceae bacterium, assembly GCA_964639255.1. Classification (GTDB taxonomy): domain Bacteria; phylum Bacteroidota; class Bacteroidia; order Flavobacteriales; family Flavobacteriaceae; genus NZQO01. The sequence continues at coordinate 4,114 of CAZXDP010000035.1, read as the reverse complement.
ATATGAAGGAGCGGATTGCGTTTGGCAAATCGATAAGCAAATTTCAGGCGCTTCGGCATAAAGTAGCGCAGCTAACCAGCGAGGTAGAAGTGTGCAAGACCTTTAACTACCAAACCGCCAAGCGGCTTAACGATGGGGAATATGTGGTAAAAGAGGCTACGATGTCCAAGCTTATTTCGACCAAGGTGGCCGACGAAGTCATGTACGACTGCCTCCAACTTCTGGGCGGTTATGGGTATATGGAGGAATATCCGCTGGCACGGCTGTTGCGCGATAGCAGGTTAGGCCCCATTGGTGGTGGAACCTCCGAGATTCTCAGGGAAATTATCGCCAAGATGGTCATTGACGGTAAAGACTACAAACCAGCTACCTAGAGCTATGGAAGGTAAAAGCTGCTTTTATTGGTTGCTTATTTCCGTTGTTGCCTTATACTCAGGAGTTGACGCTGTGCAGGCGCAAACGGAACTTACCGGAAAGGTAGTCGATTTTGCTACCTTTCAGCCCATAGACAACGCCAGTATCTACATTGAAAACAGCACCATAGGAACCGTAAGCAATACCGACGGCAGGTTCCTCCTCACGGTACCCGAAGAGCATCGCAGCGATACTTTGGTAATTTCCTCTATTGGTTATAAAAGCTTTAAAACGGCCTTTTCAGATTTTGAGAGTGGTACCGATATATTTCTTGAAGAAGATATTGCCGCCTTGGATGAGGTGCTCCTCATCGCAGAGACACGACCCAAAACGGGCAACGATATTATGCTTAGGGCCATCGAGGAACTGCTCGAAAATATGCCGTCGCAACCGTTCTTGCAGCGCGCGTTCCTGCGGCACAAGGAGCGCAATAAAAAGGAATTTAAATGGCTTATAGAAAGTGCCCTTACCGTATATGATCCCGGCTTCGACACTACAGCCCGCCTAAAAATAAACGTAGACGAAATGCGGAAGAGCTATGATCTGCGAGAGGTAGATAGCCTCTTCGCCTATGCTTCCTATTTAAGGTTCTTGGACGATGATTTTAAGATTTCTGCAAAAAAGCTAAATAGGGATACCATTGCCACTGCAGATTTGATCCAGGCCATAAAATGGAACGATCATCGCGTTAACGGCCTGGAAACATTGTTTTTCGGAAAACTGAATATGATTCGGAATGCCGATGGAAGTAGTCCCCTATTGGGCGAATCGATACTGGAAACACATCAGTTCACCCTAGATACTGTTTTGGTAGAAGATGGACGCAAGTTGTACAAACTTGCCATTTCTGAAGGGGACGATTTCGTGGGCCTGGACACTAAGACTATTTTCAACGAGGGGTTTCATCCACAGGGGTGGGTCTATATTTATTGGGATACGTATGCCTTCAAAAGAATTGAATACCAATTGGTGGCGGCTTCGCAAGCGCAGCGCAGGAGGAGCAAAAGCCTTTTTGATACGTTGGTAAACCACAAGCTAGTACTTACCTACCGGGATTTTGAAGGGGCCATGTACCCAAGCTACCTATATTATGAAACGCCAAAATTGGTGCAGGTGGGCGATCGCTCTTCAGATGCGCCCAAGGGAACTGCCAACCGCGACGAGCAGTTTTATTATACCGTGCAGGAAGTGCTGTTTACCGAAGTGGTTCGAGACCCTGAAAAAATTCAAGAGGCGTTAGAACAGGATTGGTCTGCCGATATTTTCGTGCAGCGTCCTTACAACGAGGCTTTTTGGAAAACCTACAACGTACTGTTGGAAAGCAGGGAAGAAGAGAAGCTAATTGGCGATCTTACCAGGCGGGCGGCCCTATTCCGTAAGTAATTCAAAAAAAATATATGTTTAGAATTACATTTTGAAAAATTGTAATACCTTTGCGCTTCCAAAAGAGAGGAGGTGATGACACTATGTTAATTATACCAGTTAAAGACGGAGAAAATATCGATAGGGCCCTAAAGCGTTTCAAGCGCAAGTTTGATCGTACAGGAACCATGCGTCAATTGCGCGATCGTCAGGCGTTTACAAAGCCTTCAGTTAAAAGGAGAAAGGAAATCCAGAAAGCGCAGTATATTCAAAACCTAAGAGATCAGGAAGAGATTTAACCATTTGCTTCCTATGATTGAAAAATAGCATCCGCCGGCATCTATCCGGCGGATTTTTTTTGTTCTAGTTTCGCCGTATCTTTATGAGGCCTTTACAATCCTTAAACCTAGTTGATATGCCCTTCTCAAAATTCGTAGAGTACCTTGCCCTAGAAAAACAGTACAGCAGGCATACGGTTACGGCATACAAGGGCGATCTAGAGGCCTTTCAGCAATTTGCTACCGAGAACTATGACTATCAAGAAATCGCTACCGTACATTACCCCATTGTGCGCAGCTGGATCGTCCACTTGGCAGAACAGGGCGTTTCGAACAGGAGTATCAACAGGAAGATTTCGTCCCTCAATACCTACTTTAAATACTTGCTTAAGACCAAGCAAATCTCAGTGAATCCGCTGGCCAAACACAAATCGCTAAAAACTTCAAAAAAGATTCAGGTTCCCTTTTCACAACGAGAAATAGCTTCGGTAATAGAGCTTTTACACCAGCCCATCGACGATTTTGAGACTGCTCGCGATAGGTTGGTGGTGGAGCTGTTTTACAGCACCGGCATGCGCAGGGCCGAGCTCATTGGGCTTCAGCTTGATTCCCTAGTGGTTTCCAGCAACTATGTAAAGGTATTAGGCAAACGCAACAAGGAGCGGCTTATACCATTGCTGCCTTCAGTTTTGGAAAGCGTTAGAATATACTTGGATTTCCGTAGCGATCTGCCCACAATAAAAGATACTAACTATCTGTTTCTCACCGCGAAGGGCGTTAAAATTTACGATTCGCTTGTCTACCGAATTATAAATAATTACTTTAGTGAGGTCTCTTCAAAAGTGAAAAAGAGTCCGCACATCTTGCGCCACTCTTTTGCAACGCACCTATTGAACGAAGGGGCCCACTTAAATGCGGTGAAAGAGCTATTGGGGCATTCCAGTTTGGCCTCCACGCAAGTGTATACGCACAACAGCGTGGCACAGCTAAAACAGGTGTACCAAAAAGCGCATCCGCGAAACGAAACATAAATACCAACCCTAAAATTGTAGCGTATGAAGGTAAATGTGCAAACCCCAAATTTTGTGGCCGACGGTAAGCTGATTAGTTTCATTGACAGACGGCTTTCCAAGTTAGAGCAATTCTACGATCGAATTATCTTTGCCGATGTTTTCCTGAAGGTCCAGAAAACGAGCGAGAAGCAAAACAAAACCGTGGAGGTGCTGCTAAGTGTCCCTGGCGGGGATTTGATAGTAAAAAAAGATGCCAAGACATTTGAGGAAGGAACTGATAATTGTGTGCATGCGTTAGAGCGGCAACTCAAAAAGCGCAAACAGAAACAAAGAGCGTATTCTTGAAGAAAATTTCTTGAAAATATTTTTTTAAAAAAGAAATTTATATACATTTGCAGTCCGTTAGAAATAGCGGACTTTTTTATGCTGAAAATTCGGCGTAAAAATGGGCTGAAAAGCCGATGTAGCTCAGCTGGCTAGAGCACGTGATTTGTAATCTCGGGGTCGGGGGTTCGAGTCCCTTCATCGGCTCATTAAAAGTCAAGTTTTGGGGTCCACATTTAGGTGCTGGACAAATTGTAAGACTTGTTTGAAATTTTGAAAATGGGGAGATACTCAAGCGGCCAACGAGGACAGACTGTAAATCTGTTGGTTTTTACCTTCGCAGGTTCGAATCCTGCTCTCCCCACATAATATTTTAACGTTCTTTAGGTCTCTTTAAAGCGTTGAAATAATTAATTTTGTACTCCTTTTTCAAAATCGAAAGCGGTACAATGTTAACTGGCTGAAGAAGCTCGGTTGGTAGACTGCCTTAGGTGGATCCAAGCTGAATTTTTTCCGAAGGTTCTTTAAAATATTGTTTTAGGCTCTGAGGAGCCAAATAAATTGCGGGAGTAGCTCAGTTGGTAGTCCGCCTCAGGCGGATCCGAGCTGAATTGTTTCCACAAGTTCTTTAAGATATTGTTTTTAGGCTCTAAAGAGCCAAGTAAATTGCGGGAGTAGCTCAGTTGGTAGAGCGTCAGCCTTCCAAGCTGAATGTCGCCGGTT
>CAZXDP010000034.1:0-27711 GCA_964639255.1 uncultured Flavobacteriaceae bacterium | reverse complement strand
AAAAAAGACACACTTCGGTTTACAGAAAAAGCCATTGCATTTAACGGCGACACCCTTACACGATTAGATGAAAACGCCGCTGGAGAGAACTTGTATACACCGGTCCCTGAAGCTGAACTCGACACCATGCCTTTTGGTGACCGGGTGGCCAAGCGATTTTTTACGTACAACAAGTTTTACGAGGTCCATAAAATTGATGATGCCATTGTAGCCTTAGATAGCATGGGCCACAAAAATACCGCCTTTAACCGTTGGGCGTACAACAAAAACAAAACCATTGATAGAATTGAGGACGATCCGTATGAATTTGCCAATTACCTAATGACCAAAATTCCCTTTTTCCTATTTTTCTTCACTCCTATATTTGCATTGTTTTTTTGGCTCATTTATTCGAGGAAAAAGCACACGTATGTAGAGCACGTCGTGTTCCTTTTCCATATTTTCAGTTTTCTCTTTTTGGCATTGTTGATCTGCCTTTTGCCAGACACCCTGCTAAACGATGGTGTTTTTTCGGGTATTTTGTTTCTCCTTATAGCTCCTTTTTATTTTTACAAGGCCCTACGGAATTTCTATGGTCAAGGTCGTTTTAAAACAATCTTAAAATTTGTATTTTTAAACATAATTTTTGGATTGAGCGCGACTATGGCGGCGCTGTTGTTTTTTGCCGCTACTGCGGCCACCTATTAGCATATGGTACAACAAGTTACAGAAGGCATTAAAATATCGGTGCAAACCCGGTTTGAGGGCACGTTTTACTCAAACCAAAAGAAGCAATATGCCTTTGCCTATACCATAACCATTGAAAATTTGGGGAAAACGGCCGTACAGCTTACCTCGCGGTTTTGGAAGATACGAGACTCCCTTAACCGTACAGAAATAGTACAAGGCGAAGGTGTTATTGGCCAAAAGCCGGTTATTTTGCCAGGGAGGCACCATACCTACAGCAGCGGGTGCCTGCTAGAATCGCCCATTGGGAGTATGCAGGGATTTTACCAAATGGTAAATTTGGCAACGGCACAGCCCTTTCGGGTAAAAATTCCGAACTTCAAGTTGCACGCTACCTTCGCCATGAATTAAATGGGTTCAATAGATAAGCGATGTTTCGCTTACCGTATGTTGTTGTAGGTCTTCATATCGCATATGGAATGAGTCTTGGGCCACCACCTGTGTAATGCTCTTCGTTTTTACAAATCCGCGGTCCATCACGACATCATTCTGGGCATTTCCCTCTCCTGCTGTTTTGTGAAAGGTTAGCAGATCTCCTTCTGAAGGGGAAGGGTAGCGATTCAAAAATTCAGCAAACCAATGTTCTCTTTTTTTTCTAATCGTTTCGCTGTACAATAATGACGAAGACCAAATATAAGGCCGGAGCGGTTTCTCTTCAAAGTGGGCATTTTGTTCATCCCAAACCAATTGAAACAATTTCCATCCCATCTGCCAGTCGACCATTACGAGTGTAAACGGCTCTACCCCCTTGAAGTCGTATGCTTGTATCGCGGCGACCGCATCTGTGGCGGTAAGTAAATCGGTAACTATTATGCCTCGGCTCATTCGGTATTGATCTTTTCGCTCGTGGGCCGTAAAGCCCCCGTTGAGAAGGCAAACAAATCGCTTTCTACCGCTTGCCCCTATCCAGGTGCCCCCCGCAAATGCATCTTTGGGGAAAATTAGCTGGGCACCTTGTTCACTGTACTGTCGTGGTGGGATCGTATTGCGCATAGGCGCTTCATCCCTATTCGAGGTTGCTATAAATCGATCTGTTCCCGTAGGCAAAAAAGTGAGGGTGCACATGCACAAACTGTTTTACTGAATCTCGAAACTTACAAAAAATTTGCCATTGCGTATGGTAAGGTATCGTTAAATGGGCCATGGTTTCCCTATGTAAATTTGTACCTTTGCCATTCTGAAAAACAAACCCATAAAATAAAAACCACCTATGGACAAAGGATTTTTTGACGTGCCAGTAGCTATGAACGAACCTGTTTTAGACTATGCACCCGGCTCTCCAGAACGTGACCGCGTTTTAAAGGCGTACAGAGAACTGTATACCAGCACGGTAAATGTGCCACTATATATAAATGGTAAAGATGTAGAAACCGGAGCTACGGCAACGATGTCGCCTCCGCACGATCACCAGCACGAACTGGGAAAATACCATAAGGCAGAAAAAAAACATATTGAGGAGGCCATTGCCACGGCGCTCGAGGCAAGAAAAAAATGGGCCGCCTTACCCTGGGAGAACCGCGCAGCGATCTTCCTGCGCGCTGCAGAGCTAATCGCTGGTCCCTATCGTGCCAAAATAAATGCGGCAACCATGCTCGCGCAATCCAAAAACATCTACCAAGCCGAAATAGATTCTGCCTGTGAACTTATAGATTTTCTGCGCTTTAATGTGCAATATATGACGGAGATTTATGCGGAGCAACCCGAGTCTACCGCTGCTGCTTGGAACAGACTGGAATACCGGCCATTGGAAGGTTTCGTGTATGCCATAACGCCTTTCAATTTTACCGCTATTGCTGGGAACTTGCCCGCCAGTGCCGCACTTATGGGCAATGTGGTTATTTGGAAGCCAAGTGACAGCCAGGTGTATTCGGCAAAGGTAATTTTAGATGTATTTCGGGAAGCAGGTGTTCCTGCGGGTGTGATCAATATGGTCATGGGCGATCCGGTGATGATCACAGATACGATTCTCGCCAGTCCCGACTTCAGCGGCATACATTTTACCGGATCTACCAACGTCTTCAAGGACATATGGAAAAAAATAGGCAACAACATACATACCTATAAAACCTATCCACGTATCGTTGGAGAAACTGGCGGAAAAGATTTTATCATTGCCCATCCTTCGGCCAACCCGAAGCAGGTAGCCACGGCGATTTCAAGAGGAGCATTCGAGTTTCAGGGACAAAAATGTAGCGCCGCAAGCCGATGCTATATTCCGAAGAGTATGTGGGAAGAAGTAAAAAAATATGTGGTTGCAGACGTCAATTCGTTCAAAATGGGGTCGCCAGAGAATATGGAAAATTTCATCACCGCTGTAATCCACGAGGGCTCGTTCGATAAACTAGCAAAGTATATCGATCAGGCAAAGAAGGATAGCAATGCCGAGATTGTTGCGGGCGGCGGATACGACAAGAGCAAAGGATACTTCATCGAGCCCACCGTCATCGTAACCGAAGATGCCCAGTACCCCACGATGTGCACCGAACTTTTTGGTCCGGTGGTAACGATTTACGTCTATGAAGACGACGCTTGGGAGGAAACCCTGAAACTCGTGGACGGCACGAGCGAATACGCGCTAACGGGCGCGGTTTTCAGCGAAGATCGGTATGCGCTAGATACAGCAGTGCAGCTTTTGGAAAATGCGGCTGGTAATTTTTATATTAACGATAAACCTACGGGTGCAGTAGTGGGCCAGCAACCGTTTGGAGGCGCTCGGGCCAGCGGCACCAACGATAAGGCAGGCAGCAAGTTGAACCTGTACCGTTGGATTTCACCGCGTATGGTAAAAGAGACCTTTGTATCGCCTACCGATTACCGCTATCCGTTTTTAGGATAGAGTTTTGCATAAATTTTACGCAAAGCACCTGTGGAAACAGGTGCTTTTTTAATATCTTTTGGTATGGAATATCAAGTTCTAAACGAAAAGGTGGTCTTCAACGACCATTATCAAATGAAAAAAGCCCAGCTTCGCTACGATACGTTCAACGGCGGTACAATCGAGACAACCCGCTTAGCGTTCGAGCGTGGCGATTCGGTCGCCATCGTATTATATGAAAAAGATTCGCGCTGTATCGTGCTCACAAAGCAATTTCGATATCCCGCCACCAAGCATGATATTGGATGGATCACCGAAATCCCGGCGGGCTCACTCGAGAAGGGTGAATCGCCCCTATCCTGCGTACTGCGAGAAACCAAGGAGGAAACAGGGTTCACAATCGCCAAGGCACAGCCTATCGCAACCTTTTATGTATCTCCGGGAGGATGTACCGAACGCTGCCACCTGTTTTATGCCGAAGTGACCCACAGCGACCAAACCCAGAAGGGCGGCGGAAAAGCATCTGAGAACGAAGATATTTTAATTATGAGAATGCCCGTGGAAGAACTGCGTAACTACTTGGCTACTTCGTGCCAAGACGGGAAAACCATCGTTGGCTTGCAGTGGTTCTTGATAAACAAGGTTATTTCCTGAATTTTAACGGAAGATGGACAACCGATTTCGTATCAAAAAAATTCTCTTGGAAATACTGTGTTAACGGATAAACAGTTGCCTTTGGAAATGGAGCGAGCTCTTCCTCCAAATCGCCACCTTTTAGATATAATATCCCGTTTTTGAGTTCATGCTTGCTTTTCTTGGCCACCCTGTCGCGCACCCATCGCACAAAGGTCTCCATTTGTGCCACGGCGCGGCTCACGATAAAATCGTACGTATCGGTAAGGGTCTCGGCGCGAACATTGCTTATTCGAATATTTTGAAGCTGTAGCCCTTCGGAAACTTCCTGAACGACCTTTATTTTTTTTCCAATGCTATCCACCAAGTGGAAACTTGTCTCGGGAAAAAGTATCGCAAGGGGTATTCCGGGAAATCCGCCGCCCGTACCCACGTCCAATACACGTGCACCGGGCAGAAACGACTGTACTTTCGCAATTCCAAGGGAATGAAGCACGTGGCGCAAGTATAATTCATCTATATCTTTACGGGACACTACATTGATCTTTAGGTTCCAATCTTGATAGAGGCCTTCCAAAGCTTCAAATTGAGCCAGTTGTTGCGCTGTGAGATGCGGGAAGTAGCGGGTTATAAGTTCCATGGAAAAATGCTGAGGCGCAAAAGTAGGATTTCTTTCATAACTTTGGGAACACCCTTATCGGTTTTTGATGGAAGATGCGTATTTTAGCACTTTCCTTCAGTGCAACCTGCACTTAAATTTTACACGAGTGAAGAATACACAGATTACGTTTTCGCGAGTCGATTCCGCCAAGTTTTTCAGAATATTGAACCAGCGCGTCAACGGTTATTTTAAGGACAACAATATCTCCAAAAATGCCAACTGGAAGCTACATTTGAAGACAGTAATTATGTTTTCCCTATACTTGAGCCCCTATTTCCTGTTGCTCACATTGAATTTGCCGGGTTGGCTCCAGCTGTTGCTTACCATCGTTATGGGCATAGGGATGGCCGGTGTTGGGATGAATGTTATGCACGACGCCAACCACGGGTCGTACTCATCTAAAAAATGGATCAACAAGATGTTGGGCAGCAGTATTTACATCTTGGCGGGCAATGTTTACAACTGGCAGGTACAGCACAATGTGCTACACCATACCTATACCAATATCCACGGCCACGATGAGGACCTAGATGCGGGGCGCGTTATTCGTTTTTCAAAGCATGCTAAATGGCGTCGCTTCCATAAGTTCCAGCACTACTATAGCATCTTTCTCTATGGACTGCTCACCTTTAACTGGATGCTCACTGCCGATTTCAAACAGACCAAGCGCTACCTTAGCAAAAACCTTTCGTACGGTAAAATGCCCAAGCCTGTAACGCAATGGAGCGTACTTTTAATCACAAAGGCCATTTACATTTCCATTTGGATCATTGTACCGCTTCTGGTGCTCGATATTGCCTGGTGGAAAACTTTGCTGGGCTTTTTTATTATGCATTATACCGCAGGTCTTATTTTGAGCATTGTCTTTCAATTGGCGCATGTGGTAGAGGATACTGAAATGCCCCTGCCCAGCGAAACCGGAACGATGAAAAACACCTGGGCCATCCATCAATTGTTCACCACCGTAAATTTCTCTACGAAAAACAAGGTGGTAAATTGGTTTACCGGTGGCCTTAACCACCAGGTGGAACATCATATTTTCCCAAATATTAGTCATATCCATTATTCGAAAATCGCACAGATTGTTAAGCAAACTGCCAAAGAGTGCAACTTGCCATACAACGAATACAAAACCACCCGGAAGGCCATCAAGGCGCATTTTAGATATTTAAAGCAAATGGGACTTAATCCCGCAATGACTGCATAAACACTATGAATCCGAAACTTTCAGACCGTATTAATCAAATGGCAACCTCGGCTACCTTGGCCATGGCCGCTAAGACCAGGGAGCTTCAGGAAGCTGGAAAAGATATCATAGGTCTTAGCCTAGGTGAACCCGATTTTACGGTACCTGAATTTGTAAAGGAAGCTGCCATACAGGCTATTAAGGACGATTATCATAGCTATACGCCGGTTGATGGATATGGCGACTTGAAAAAAGCCATCATCAAAAAATTTAAGCGGGACAATGACCTTACATATACTCCAGCTCAAATCGTAGTGTCGACTGGTGCAAAGCAATCCTTGGCCAATTTGGCGATGGTGCTCCTTAACGAGGGCGATGAGGTGTTGCTTCCCGCTCCATATTGGGTTAGTTATGCCGATATTGCAAAAGTAGCTGGTGGGATCCCGAAGGAAATTAAAACCTCTATTGAAAGCGATTTCAAGATTACGCCACAATCGCTGGAAGCAGCCATCACGCCAAAAACTAAGATGATTGTATACAGTTCACCTTGCAATCCGAGCGGCTCGGTATATAGCAGAGAGGAACTTCGGGCACTGGCCGATGTTTTGGTGAAATATCCTAATATCATCGTGGTAAGCGATGAAATTTACGAGCATATCAACTTTACGGGAGCGCACGCCTCTATGGCGCACTTTGAAGATATGTACGATCGTACCGTAACGGTAAATGGCGTCTCCAAGGCCTACGCCATGACCGGCTGGCGAATTGGGTATATAGGCGGTCCTGAATGGATTGCCAGGGCCTGCAACAAAATGCAGGGCCAAGTTACCAGTGGGGCAAACTGTATCGCCCAACGGGCCACCATTGCCGCCCTAGAGGAACCGCCAAGTAAAATTGGATATATGGTAGAGGCGTTTAAGCGTCGCCGTAAAATGATTTTAGACCTGCTTGCCGAGATTCCCGGTATTAAAACAAACGAACCCGAGGGCGCCTTTTATGTGTTCCCAGACATCTCCTCTTTCTTCGGAAAGACTTTAAACGGCACCCCAATTAATACTGCTTCCGATTTTTCTCTCTATTTATTGGAACATGCCAATGTGGCAACGGTAACAGGGGAGGCGTTTGGCGACCCCAATTGCATTCGCATTTCCTATGCGGCTTCTGAAGCAGAGATACAGGAGGCATTGAAACGCATTAAAAATGCGCTTTCAGCAGAAAACTAAAGTCCATGGCAACATTTCTATTATTGGGTAGCGGCGAATTGGGGAAGGAATTCACCATTGCCGCCCAACGACTTGGACAAAAAGTGATTGCAGTAGACAGTTACGCCAACGCGCCTGCAATGCAAGTAGCTCACGGATATGAAGTGATCAATATGCTAGACGGAAAGGCGCTCGATACGGTGGTGGACAAACACCGTCCAGACTATATCGTTCCCGAAATAGAAGCCATACGCACCGAACGCTTCTACGATTATGAGCAAGCTGGTTATACTGTTGTGCCTTCGGCGAAGGCAGCCAATTATACCATGAATCGAAAAGCGATTCGCGACCTTGCCGCCAAGCAGCTTGGACTGAAAACCGCGGCCTATCGCTATGCCACTTCCGAGCGACAGTTGAAAGATGCCATTGCCGAAATAGGAATGCCATGCGTAGTAAAGCCGCTTATGTCCTCCAGCGGTAAAGGCCAAAGTACCATAACAACTGAAACCGACATTTCCGAAGCGTGGCACTATGCCCAAGATGGCTCACGGGGCGATGTAGCTGAAGTGATCGTAGAGGCATTTGTAAATTTTGACTATGAAATCACCTTGCTCACGGTTACCCAACGCAATAGTGACACCTTGTTTTGCCCACCCATAGGGCATCGACAGGAGCGCGGAGATTACCAAGAAAGTTGGCAGCCTGCGGTTATGGAAAAGGCCCATATAGAAACAGCACAGCACATGGCTGCGCAAGTTACCGAGGCCTTGGGTGGTGCTGGCCTGTGGGGCGTGGAGTTTTTTGTGAGCAAGGAAGGCGTCTATTTTTCCGAACTATCTCCCCGGCCGCATGATACGGGCATGGTCACCTTGGCAGGCACTCAGAATTTCAATGAATTTGAATTGCATTTGCGGGCAGTTATGGGGTTGCCAATCCCAGAAATTACCTTGGAACGATTAGGGGCCTCTGCGGTTCTCTTAGCTTCTGAAAATTCAGACCAACCTACCTATACTGGTTTGGAAGAAGTGACCTCGCAGCCAAAAAGTGATTTCAGGATCTTCGGCAAACCTACCTCCCGACCCTATCGGCGTATGGGAGTGGTCTTGGCGTACGATTCACTCGATGGGGATGTTGAAGAGGTTACCAAACGCGCCAAGCAACTAGCCTCAAAAATAAAAATAGTTCCCTAACCCTATCTGTTTCGCCAGAAAAAGGGAGTAAGTAAAATAAGTACGGTAAAGAGTTCCAATCGCCCTATGAGCATAAGGAAACTAGCCCACCATTTTGCCATGCCCGGCAAATTTCCGTAGTTGTTCACAGGTCCTAAATCTCCCAGTGCCGGGCCCACGTTTCCTAAACTTGATGCAGCTCCCCCCAGCGCCGTGCTAAAGTCGAGCCCCATCCACGAAAACACCAAGGTACCAATGATAAAAGCCAACATATATAGTATGAAAAACGCCAATATATTAAACACAATAGGCTGTTGAATGGCCTTGCTGTTATAGCGTACTGGTAAGATAGCGTTAGGGTGCAGGGTGCGCTTAAACTCCAACACACCATTTTTAATCATAATGAGGTGCCTCACAATTTTAATACCCCCGGATGTGGAACCAGCTGATCCTCCCAAGAACATAAGCCCGAAGAAAAAGATCGTAAGGAACGGGGTCCACAGGGTATAATCTGCCGTCACAAAACCCGTGGTCGTTACGATGGCCAGTACCTGGAAAAGCGCATGTCTAAACGCACTTTCCAGCGGCCCCCACACCATGGGATGCGCAATACTGGAGGTTGATACGTCTGCCTCGAAATAGATGAGCAGCGCAGCGATGACGGTAAGGCTAATAATGAGAACATAGTACATCTTGAATTCCTCATCCCGAAAAATCTTCGTGAACTTTCTCTTAAAGGCGAAATAACTAAGCACGAAATTGGTCCCGGCCAAGAACATAAATACCATTATAATGTATTGTATTAGAGGACGGTCGTTCCAAAATGCAATGCTGGCATTTTTGGTAGAGAAGCCTCCGGTACTCAGCGTGCTCAGAGAATGGTTAATCGCGTCGAACATATTCATCCCCGCAAGTTTCAGCAGTATTGTTTCTGCCACAGTATAGCCAACATAAATGAGCCATAAGCGTTTTGCGGTATCGGTTATTCGTGGGTGCAATTTATCCCCTCCGGGCCCCGGTGCTTCCGCTGCAAAAAGCTGCATTCCACCAATGCCGAGAAGCGGCAAGATGGCTATCGCTAGAACAATTATTCCCATACCGCCAATCCAGTGCGTAATACTGCGCCAAAATAAAATGCCTCTGGGGAGCACCTCGATATCGCTTAAAATAGTTGCCCCAGTGGTGGTATACCCGCTCATGGTTTCGAAAAAGGCATTGGTAATACCGGGTATGGCGCCCGTAAACAAATAGGGCAGGGAGCCGCTTAGCGACATAAATATCCAACCGAAGGTTACGATAACATAACCCTCTCTTTTTTTGATTTCCTTTCTATGATTACGGGTTAGGAGCATTGTTGCGCCCCCAATTGCCAAAGTAACCAAGCCAGCGAACAACAATTCGAACGCGGTACCGTCTTCATAATAAAAACCCACGCCCGATGCCAAAAGCATAAACCCTCCATTTACAGTAAACAGAAGGCCCATTAAGTGAAAGATAATCTTAAAGTTTAGCGTGGAGAGCGTCGACATTACACGAACAGTTTTTCAACCTTTTTGATAGACTGCGGAAGACAGCATACCACAATCCTATCCCCTGGGGCTATCTTAAAATCACCCAGGGCGATAATCCCCACCTCATCGCGAATAACACCACCAATAACGGCCGATCGTGGAAAATCGATATTTTTAATGATTTTACCGCTAACTTCGGAAGTGGGCGTTACCACAAATTCGAGAATTTCGGCATTCATGTTGTTCAGCTTCGTCATGGCGACTACTTCCCCCTTTCGTACATACCTGAAGATATTATTAGCCGCCAAAAGCTTTTTGTTGATTAGCGTATCGATGCCAATGGAATGTGAAAGCTGAAAATAGTCCATATTTTCCACAAGTGCTATAGCCTTGCGCACCCCCTTCGATTTTGCGACCAAGCACGACATGATATTGGTTTCGCTATTGCCCGTTACCGAAATAAACGCATCCATATCTTGTATGGATTCTTCGTTGAGCAAATCGACATTGCGACCGTCCCCATTAATCACCAAGCAACTGGGGATGTCATCGGCAATTTCAAAGGCCTTCTCGCGGTTGTTCTCAATAAGCTTTACATTGAAACTGTTCTTACATAAATCTCTGGCCGTTTTATAACCAATTTTGCTACCCCCAAGAATCATTACGTTCTTTACCTCCTGCCTAACCTTTCCTGTAAGTTTGTAAATTTCCTCGACGCCCTGCTCGGTGGTTATGAAATATACCTGGTCGCCTTCCTTGAATTGGGTATCGCCACGAGGTATAAGAGTATATTGCGTTCCGTAGCGCTGTATGGCAATGGGAACGTATTCCAGCTGCGGAAAGAGCCGGGCAACCTCCTTCACCGTTTTCCCCACGAATGCCGTAGTACGGGAAAGCGACAGCCCAATCATTGTCAAGGCTCCCTCCTCAAACTCGTATGTATCGTTGAACGCACTCTGGTTGAGCAAGAGTTCAATTTCATTTGCCGCGAGCGATTCGGGAGAGATCAATTCATCAATACCAAATTTCGTAAATCCAACCTCATCTTTTTTATCGATAAACTCCGTATTCGAAATACGTGCTATGGTACGCTTGGCTCCCAGTTGCTTCGCCAAAACGCAAACGGTGATGTTGGTGGTCTCGCTCGAGGTTACCGCAATCACCAAATCTGTTTCATCTACCCTCGAATCGCGAAGCACACTAATGGAGGTGGCGTCGCCGCGCACCACCCGAATATCCAGATTCGACTCGGCGTGGGCAAGCGATTCCCGGTTGGTATCGATTAAGGTGATGTCCTGAGATTCGAAAGAAAGAAGTTTCGCTAAGTGAAATCCCACCTCTCCAGCGCCAGCAATTATAATTTTCATAGCAAATTACGAACAGAAATAGTACCGCAAAGGTATTGAAATTTAAAATAATGCAAGGCCGGGCCTTCCGTTAATCTATTTTGAACCCCGGGAGTGCGTATCCCAAAAAATACGTAGTTTTGCGGGCATCGCACTATGGAAAAAAAAGTAACCCCTTACAAGGATTCCGAAAAGAACAAAAAAGAGCAGGTTGAGTCTATGTTCGATACCATTTCGGGTACGTACGACGGACTAAATCGCGTGATCTCTCTAGGCAGCGATGTGGCCTGGAGAAAGAAAGTAATAGCCCTCGTGGCCAAAACCGAGCCGCAAAGCATTTTGGATATCGCCACGGGTACAGGCGACCTTGCCATACAATTTGCCAAGCATACCAACTCCCTTAAAATCGTTGGCCTCGATCTTTCTGAAGGAATGCTATCTGTTGCACGGAAAAAAACGAAAGATACCCCTGCTGGAGCGAAAATAGAATTTGTAAAGGGCGACAGCGAAGCGCTTCCGTTTCAAGACCATTCGTTCGATGCGATTACCGTTTCCTTCGGAATTCGTAATTTCGAAACTCTTGAAAAGGGACTTTCAGAAATTCTGCGAGTGTTAAAGCCCAACGGAATCTTTGTGATTTTAGAAACTTCGGTACCTACAAAATTTCCGTTTAAACAAGGCTATTATGCCTATACGAAGTGGGTGCTCCCATTTATTGGCAAGCTATTTTCCAGGGACAAGGTTGCGTATCGTTATTTAAGTGAGAGTGCCTCCTTCTTTCCCTATGGAGAGAACCTCAACAATATTTTACGCAAAATTGGGTTTAAGGAAGTGCAACACAAACCACAAACTTTTGGGGTAGCCACTATTTATACCGCTACAAAATCTATATGAAAAGATTCATTTCAGCCAGTATTTTACTACTGTTCGTCGTGACGGCACACGCGCAGCTATTTAGCAAGGAACGCTTGGCCAATTTAGAGAATTTTGACCAGCGCCTCTTTTCGTACGGGTACTTCCTGGGCTTTAACAGCTACGATTTTAACTTTGACTACATCGATGAACTTGGCGACCAGAACACCGATATTTTGATAGATGGCCAAGTAGGTTTCAATGTGGGCTTGGTTGGCGATCTGCGCATAAGCCGCTATATCAACCTTAGGCTAGAGCCGGGCCTCTATTTCACCCAGCGAAATCTTCGATTCCCCAATTTTGAGAATGAGGTAGATGCGCTTCGAGAAGTAAAATCCACTTACATACACGTTCCGCTGCTTGTAAAGTTTTCCACGAAGCGCCTTAACAATATTAAGCCCTTTGTGGTTGCCGGACTTTCAACCTCTCTCAATCTTTCCAGCAGCGAAGACAATCCGCAGGATAACTCACAGGGACAATTTAGGATGACCAATACCACTTCTTATTATGAACTGGGCTTCGGTATCGATTTTTATCTCTATTGGTTCAAGTTTACACCGTCTATACGGGGAGTATTTGCATTAAGTGACGAATTGGTGCGAGACGATGACCCCAACAGTCCGTGGACGGGAAATATAGACAGCATGTCCAGTCGCGGTATCTTTATCAACTTTACCTTCCAGTAGTTCGCTTAAACTCACTCAATAAGATAGCCCCAGCGGTGGCAACGTTCAAGCTTTCTGTATCATGGGAGTTCCCAAACTGCGGGATGGAAATGCGATGGCCGATAAATCGCGCTACTTCTGTTGAAACTCCCCTTCCCTCATTGCCTAGAATTAGAACGGCCTCACTTTGAAGGTGCTGCGCATATACATTCGAGCCATCCATAAAGGCTCCATAAATTGGCGATGAGACCCTTTCCAAATACAATTGCAAATCGAGGTAATGTACTGCGACACGTGCAATAGATCCCATAGTGGCTTGCACTACTTTAGGATTGTAACAATCAACCGTATGTGGGGAACAGACCAATTGGCTTACTCCAAACCAATCACAGAGTCTAATGAGTGTGCCCAAATTGCCCGGGTCCTGTATGCCGTCGAGTACCACGGTTAGACCTTTCGTTTCAAGTGCCGGTAAGTTGGGTTTATGGAAAACGCCCAAGATGATATGGGGCGTTTTCAAGAAACTTATCTTTTTTAACTCCGCTTCGGAAATTTCTTGTTGCTTGGGCCCATTGAAAGTTGTTGCGTTTGAAGTGAAGATGCTATGAGGAGAAAAACCGGCTTGGAGGAGTTCAGAAACCAGCTTGGGGCCCTCGGCTACAAACAAGCCTGTTTTGTCGCGATACTTTTTTTGCCCTAAGCTTGTTATTAGTTTTATTTGACTCTTGCTTATCAAAATTATTCTATTTTTGGAAGTGATTAAACACGAAGCCGCTTGACCCCTACCCTCACAAAAATATTACTATTTTTAGTACTAACCTTGCTGCTGTTTTCGTGTAATGCGGTAAAAAGAGTTCCCAACGATAGATACTTGCTCACAGAAAATGCGATAGTGGTAAATGGTGAGGAAATAAGCGACGCCGGGGTATACAGTCAACTGGTGCAAAAGCCAAACCCTCGCATCCCTTTTATAGGCGTCCCCTTGGGGCTTCATATTTTCAACCTGGCCGACCCTGCCCCACAGGAAAGTTTTGACGATTGGCTGCAAAAAACTCCCAAACGGGAACAACGCCTCGTCAATTTCCTATCCCGAAAACAGGTTATTGCCTTAGATAGCAGCTACGTAAACTTCAACGAATGGTTACAGCGAACAGGAGATGCGCCTGTTATCGTTGCCGAAGCTAAGGCGCAGAAATCTGCAGACCGGTTGCGGCAGTACTATTTCAGCTTTGGCTGGTTCAACAATAAGGTCGGCTATACCATTACACCTAATGAGGATAAGGAGAAACGCGCCTCGGTGACGTACTCGGTTTCGCTCGCAAAACCGTATATTTTAGATTCGATCACCACAAACATTAGCTCCCCGGTGGTCGATTCGTTATTTCAGCTAAGCAAGCGTAGTTCTTTTCTGAAGTCAGGACAACAATATACCGCCGCCGATTTCAATAACGAACGGGACCGGCTTACCATTCAATTTCGCAACGCCGGCCTCTACCACTTCGAGCAGGACTATATCACCTTTGATGCCGATACTGTAAACACCAATCACAGGGTAAATGTACGATATGATATTCCAGACAGGGAGGTAACCGTTAACGACAGTACGTATCGGGAACCTTTTAAGATTCATAGGGTAAACGAAGTACGCATCGTGACAGATTATTCTTTGGCGAACAGAAACGAAACTTTTTCAGATTCGACCACCTTTAAAGGGTATAAGTTGTACAGTTACGATGCGATGAAATTTGACCCCAAGGCCATCACCGATGCAATTTCAATTACTCCCAATACGATTTTTAAGGACGTAGACCGATCGCTTACCTACAACCAGATTAGCGATCTTCGAATCTTCAAGTATCCATCCATTAGCTATGCCGAAGATCCCAGCGATACAACAGGCACTGGGCTCATAGCCACTGTACTTTTAACCCCGCAGAAAAAATTTACGCTGGGAGCAGACTTCGATGCCTATACTTCTACCATACAACAATTCGGTATTGGGTTTAGTTCCAGCTTCTTGATTCGGAACGTTTTTCGAGGAGCCGAGATATTGGAGATTTCGGGCAGCGGGAGTGTAGGTTCTTCCAAAGATGCAGCAGACGATGAGAGTTTTTTTAATATTTCCGAAATAGGCGGTGAGCTCAAGCTCTCGTTTCCGCGCATCCTGTTTCCACTAAATACCGATAAGATCATACCCAAATACATGTCGCCGAGTACCAGCATTAGCTTGGGAGCCAATGCACAGAACAACATTGGACTGGATAGGCAAACCATAAACGCCATATTTAATTACCGATGGAAGCCTTCCAAAACAAAAACCTATCAAATCGATTTGCTGAATGTACAATACGTACGCAATCTCAATACTGGAAATTATTTCAACGTTTACCAAAACTCGTTCGAACAGCTCAATAATATCGCTAGAGATACCGAAAGTGCCAACCCGGGCAGTGTCGACCCAGATAATTATACGGTAAACAGCAATGATATCATTCGGCTTACGGTACCAGACGGCGCCAATTCCTTTATCAACAGTGTATTGAATGGCGAAATACCGGCCATTCCAAAGGGCTCTGAAGCTTTCGAAATAGTAGACAACATTGATGAGCGCAAGGAACGCCTTACTGAAGATAACCTTATTTTTGCCACCAATTTTACTTGGCTGCGCGATAGTCGAGAGAATATTTTCGACCTCAACTTCTCCCGCCTGCGCTTAAAGGTAGAGTCTGCCGGCAACTTGCTCACGGGTATCGCAAATTTGGCCGGTCTCGAACAAAATGCTAATGGCAGTTACAAAACCTTGGGCGTGGTATATTCGCAATATGCCAGGTTCGAGGCAGACTATATCAAACACTGGAATTTGGGTGATGACGATGTACTCGCTATTCGTGCATTTGGCGGTATTGCGATTCCCTATGGAAACAGTAATAGCATACCATTTACCCGAAGTTACTTTGCAGGAGGTGCTAACGATAACCGCGGCTGGCGCGCTTACGACCTGGGTCCGGGGAGCAGCGGGGGCACCAGCGAGTTTAACGAAGCGAATTTAAAGCTCGCTGCCAATGCCGAATACAGGTTTACCGTTTTGGGAGCCTTTAAGGGCGCATTCTTTGCCGATGCTGGCAACATCTGGAACGTTTTTGACAATATAGACGATCCGGCCAGTCGTTTTGAAGGCATCGCCGATTTAAGGGAAATCGCACTTGCCACGGGTGTAGGCCTTCGATACGATTTTGGTTTTGCAGTATTGCGATTCGATGTGGGTTTCAAGACTTACAATCCAGCATTGAGCGAGGGAAACCGATGGTTTACCGATTATAACTTTCGCAATGCGGTATACAACATTGGTATTAACTACCCCTTCTAAACCAGTAAAAATTCTTATTTTTGTTAGCTAAATCAAATTTGCTATGAGTCACGATATTCGGCCCGGTGTCGCAACGGGCAGGGAAGTTCAAAAAATACATCAATTTGCCAAAGAAAAAGGGTTTGCTATGCCAGCGGTGAATGTGGTGGGCTCCAACAGTATCAATACTGTTATGGAAACCGCAGCAGCGCTCAATGCTCCAGTAATCATCCAGTTTTCTAACGGTGGGGCGCACTTTAATGCGGGTAAGGGGCTTTCCAACGATAACCAACAGGCTGCAATAGCTGGGGCCGTAGCAGGTGCAAAGCATATTCATGAACTTGCCGAGTTGTACGGCGCTACTGTTATTTTGCATACAGACCATTGCGCAAAAAATTTATTGCCTTGGGTAGATGGAATGCTCGAAGCAGGCGAAGATTTTTATAAGCAGTATGGTAAGCCGCTCTATAGCTCACATATGCTCGACCTTTCAGAAGAACCTATCGAAGAGAATATCGAAATCTCCAAAAAATACCTAGAGCGTATGGCCAAGATGGGGATGACCCTCGAAATAGAATTGGGCATTACCGGTGGAGAGGAAGACGGAGTAGACAATACAGGTGTAGATTCATCCCGCTTGTATACCCAACCCGAAGAGGTTGCCTATGCTTATGAAGAGTTGATGAAGGTGAGTGATCAGTTTACGGTAGCTGCGGCATTTGGGAACGTGCACGGCGTTTACAAGCCAGGGAACGTCCAGCTACGGCCCGAAATCTTGAAAAATTCCCAGGAATATGTTCAGAAAAAATTTAATACCGGAAGCAATCCCATCGATTTTGTCTTTCACGGTGGAAGCGGTTCCAGCGTAGCCGAAATTCGAGAGGCCATAGGGTACGGTGTTATAAAGATGAACATCGACACCGACCTGCAATTTGCCTTCAACGAGGGCATTCGCGATTATATGACCTCGAAGATAGACTATCTTCGCACGCAAATTGGAAATCCAGAGGGAGACGATGTTCCCAACAAGAAACACTACGATCCCAGAAAATGGCTCCGCGAGGGCGAAATCACTTTCAGAAAGCGCTTGGAAAAAGCGTTTGAAGACTTAAACAATGTAAATACCCTGTAACTAAACAATCTCCTCAATATGTCTTGGTTTAAACGAACAAAAAAAGGAATACAGACGCCCACGGAACAGAAAAAAGATGTACCCAAGGGACTGTGGTATAAATCTCCTACTGGCAAAATTGTAGATTCCGAAGAATTGGAAAAGAACTACTACGTAAGTCCCGAAGACGGATACCACGTGCGCGTAGGCAGCAAAGAGTATTTCGAAATACTCTTCGACGATAACAAGTTCAAGGAACTTGACAAGGGGCTTTCTTCTAAAGATCCCCTCAATTTCGAGGACAAGAAAAAATATGTGGACAGGCTGAAGGAGGCGCAGGACAAAACGGGTCTTAACGATGCCGTTCGTACGGCTGTAGGAAAGTCTATGGGTAAAGACCTTGTGGTGGCGTGTATGGATTTCAGTTTTATTGGCGGGTCTATGGGTAGCGTTGTTGGCGAGAAAATCGCCCGTGCGGCAGACTACTCACTAAAAAAGAAAATCCCTTTTCTGTTGATCTCGAAAAGTGGTGGCGCCAGGATGATGGAGGCCGCTTTCTCATTGATGCAATTGGCCAAGACGAGCGCCAAGTTGGCTCAACTAGCCGATGCCAAGATTCCGTATATATCATTGTGTACCGATCCCACAACGGGAGGGACTACCGCTTCGTTCGCGATGTTGGGCGATATTAACATTGGCGAACCTGGTGCCTTGATTGGCTTTGCTGGGCCGCGAGTGGTTCGCGACACCACCGGTAAGGAACTGCCAGATGGCTTCCAAACATCCGAGTTCCTATTGGAGCACGGCTTCTTGGATTTCATAACCCATAGAAAAGATTTAAAACGAAAAGTAAACCTATATCTCGATCTTGTGTTGAACAGACCACTTCGAGAAAAGTCAGCTTAACAAAAAACCCGCTCCAGGAGCGGGTTTTTTTATGGGGTTCATTTAATAAAATTACAATATTATTGGATATGGCTGCCCGTTGATAGTAATGGTAGCTTGTGCATCGCATTCGCCTTCACCGAAATCGATCACCGCGGTAAGGTTCTCCTGCTCTACCTGCAATGCGCCACTTACCAGCCAAGGGCATGACAACTTGCGTATTAACGCCTCGGTCACCTCCCCGCTGCGTTCAAAACCGTTAGAGAGTTGTGTATTCCAATTCCCGGTAATCTCATATACATTGTCTGCCCATGTACCGGTATCTACCCCAACGGTCCATTCGGCAACCCGAACTCCAGTACGGGTAGCGGTAACAGTGCTGTTTGCAAAGGCCACTACGATAGATCCTGAAACGGTGGATTGCGGATTTCCATTCTTGTTGGAAAGTTCGCGCAAAATAGTCCCTCCGCCGGTAACTCCGTGGCTGTTATAGGTAAAATCTTGATATACGTATTCAATGGTACGTGTAGCGTTTTCTATAGGACCGTACTCCAATAGTACCTTCCCGCTTACCACGGCGCCGTTTCGCAATTCGCACGAATCTCCAAAATCTAGGGTAATCGTACCGCCATCACCATTAGGTTGTACCGTAATTAAAGTACACTCAGGAAAAAGCGACGCTTGTCCAGGAGCCCTCGAGCCGCTGTTCTCTACATAGCCGTTTTCCATAATATCGAACGTCGACTCGATAATATTATCGGTTTGTGCCGCCCTCGCTGTATTCTCGGCAGAAAAGTTTACTTCCGCGGGTGGTGTACTATCGTCGTTTTCAGAGCAACTGCCTAAAAATAGCAGCCCGCCAATGGCTACTAAAACACCAAAAGAAAATGAAAATGGTTTCATAAGTAGTTTATTAAAGGTTTGGGTTATGACAAATATAACGTCAGAAAGTTTAATTTCATATATTTAAAAATCGAATTTGCAATTTTTTCCAACAAAATTTACTACTTTTGCCGATTGATTGCCAAGGAGGCACTCAGTACATAAAAATCATTTTAACAATATTGGCATGTATTTGACTACAGAAAAAAAACAGGAAATTTTCAAAAAGCACGGTAAATCGGAAACCGACACCGGGTCTACAGAAGGGCAAATTGCGTTGTTCACCTATCGCATCGAGCACCTTTCAAAACACTTAAAGGAAAACCACAAAGATTTCAACACAGAGCGGTCTTTGGTGAAATTGGTTGGTAAGCGTAGGTCGCTATTAGATTATCTTATGAAGAAAGACATCATGAGATACCGTGCCATCGTTAAAGAGTTAGGATTACGTAAGTAATAATATAGAAAAAGGGGCTGTTTAAGCCCCTTTTTTGTGTTTTTTGAAATAGTTTTGAACGTAACTTAGCAGTTCCCAGAAAACTGAAATTCCTGGAATCCTTGCCCACAGGGACAAGGCACATAGAAAAAGCTACACTTAGTTTTTCATTGGTCAGCACCACAACAACACAACAACACCTAGCCTGAGAATCGGGCTATGACCAAAATAATTTATTTCCACAGTAACTGCCTACTGGCAAACGCTTGGGAATGCAACAATGAAAAACAAATTTATATGAAACCTGAAGTATTTAAAGAGGTGATCGACCTTGGCGACGGCCGTGAGATCACCATTGAAACGGGGAAATTGGCGAAACAGGCCCACGGCTCGGTAGTTGTGCAATCTGGTAAATGTATGCTATTGTGTACGGTAGTATCGAACTACAAGCAAAGCGACGTAGACTTTCTTCCTCTTACGGTAGATTACCGCGAAAAATTTGCCGCCTCGGGCCGCTATCCTGGCGGATTCTTTAAGAGAGAGGCAAGGCCCAGCGATGGCGAGATTTTAACCATGCGCTTGGTAGACCGCGTATTGCGCCCGTTATTCCCAAAAGACTACCACAGTGAAACCCAAGTGATGATCCAGTTGATGTCGCACGATGAAGAGGTAATGCCCGATGCAATGGCAGGCCTTGCTGCATCTGCGGCCATCCAGCTATCAGACTTCCCTTTTGAATGTGCAATTTCTGAAGCCCGTGTGGGACGAATTGATGGCGATTTCGTAATCAACCCTACCCGCGCTCAGTTAGAGGAATCGGACATCGATATGATCATAGGCGCCTCTATGGACTCTGTGATGATGGTAGAGGGCGAAATGAAGGAAATTTCAGAAGAAGATATGGTCGAGGCCATTAAATTTGCCCACGAGCACATCAAGAAACAATGCGAGGCACAACTTCGCTTGGTTGAAAAAGTAGGTGGTAAAAAAGAAACCCGCGAATACGAAACAGCTCACGAAAATGAAACGCTAGAGAAAGAGATTCGCGAAAAGGTCTATAACCGGGTTTACGATGTGGCCAAGAGCGCTTCTTCTAAGCACGATCGTGGCAGTGCCTTTATGCAGATAAAGGAAGATGTTCGTGCGGAATATAATGAAGAGCAGCTAGAGGAATTTGGCGATCTAATTTCAAAATACGTTGCCAAGGCCGAAAAGGCCGCCATACGTGATTTGGTACTCAACGAAGGCATTCGCCTAGACGGTCGTAAGACCGATGAGATTCGTCCCATTTGGTGTGAGGTAGATTACCTGCCCTCCACGCACGGCTCGGCTATCTTTACTAGGGGTGAAACTCAGGCATTGGCCACCGTTACCCTAGGAACCTCACGCGAGGCAAACCAAATCGATATGCCTTCGTTTGAAGGAGAAGAGACTTTTTACCTGCATTACAACTTTCCACCATTCTCTACCGGTGAGGCTCGCCCTATACGCGGAACCTCAAGACGTGAGATTGGCCACGGAAACTTGGCACAGCGTGCCCTGAAAGGAATGATTCCAGAGGATTGCCCCTATACCGTTCGAGTAGTTTCCGAAGTACTGGAAAGCAACGGTTCATCTTCGATGGCAACCGTGTGCAGTGGTACCATGGCGCTCATGGATGCAGGGGTACAATTAAAAAAACCAGTTTCTGGAATCGCAATGGGATTGATCTCAGACGGTGACTCTGGAAAGTACGCCGTATTGAGCGACATCTTGGGCGATGAAGATCACTTGGGCGATATGGACTTTAAGGTAACTGGTACGGCCGACGGTATCACCGCTTGCCAAATGGACATTAAAGTTAAGGGCCTCTCTTATGAAATCTTGGTAAAAGCGTTAAAGCAAGCGGCCGCAGGACGCCTGCACATTTTGGACAAACTCACCGAGACCATTGCAGAGCCGAATCCAGATGTGAAACCACACGCTCCAAAAATGGTTACCGTTACCATCCCTAACGAGTACATTGGTGCGTTGATTGGACCAGGTGGAAAGGTAATTCAAGAGCTTCAAAAAGAAACCAAGACTACCATTGTAATTAACGAAGACCCGATTACAGAAGAAGGTATCGTTGAAATTCTGGGAACAGACCAAGCCGGTATCGATAAGGTACTTGCAAAAATCGATTCTATCACCTTTAAGCCAGAGGTAGGTAGTGTTTATGAAGTAAAAGTCATAAAGCTATTAGACTTTGGCGCAGTGGTAGAATATTTAGATGCCCCCGGCAATGAAGTGTTGCTTCACATCTCTGAACTTGCTTGGGATCGCACGGACAATGTAACCGACGTTGTGAACCTTGGCGATGTAATCGATGTGAAATACTTCGGACTCGACCCACGTACTAAGAAGGAAAAGGTATCGCGCAAAGCGCTTCTGCCAAAACCCGAAGGGTACCAAGAGCGCAAGAGCAGTGGCGGCGGAAATCGCGATAGAGATCGCCGTGACAACCGCGGACGCGATAATCGTAACCGTGACCGCGACCGCAAAAGGGATTAATTCCTCTAAGTGAAATTGATATTGCAAAAACGCCTTCGGAAACGAAGGCGTTTTTTTATGCCATTATTTCAGAAAACAGGGGTTTTCTGCCAATAACTGCCATAACTGCACCTAAGTCCAAAAGTCTAATTATTTAAATTATCCTTAAAATAACGTCGCAATGGCCCAGTATAGTTGAGTTTCTTTTAAAGTTTTTCATTTCTGCCTATGAATATTTTACTTGAACCAGAGTCTCGCATGGTCCTTGCACCCTAACAGCCTAAACAATAGAAACAGTTATGAAAGTACTTGTAGTAGGAGCGGGAAACATGGGGCTTACCTATGCCGAGGGAATGGCGAAGTCCCCCTTCCTTAACCGAAGAAATTTGATGATCTACGATGCATCGCCAAAAAAAACGCTTACGCTTAGCAAGATTCCCCATTTCGATGTGTATGAAAAATTGGAAGATGCCTTGCCTCAGGCCGATGTGGTGTTCATCGCGGTAAAGCCTTTCCATAGCGACGATTTATTTGCGGAAATGAAGCCGCAGGTAAATCAAGATCAAATATTTATATCGCTTATGGCAGGTATTACCATCGAGACCATACAGCAAGGTTTAGGGGTAAAAAAGGTGGTACGCACCATGCCCAATTTACCGGCCAAGGTAGGCAAGGGCGTGACCTCCTTTACCGAGGCCCCCGAGGTAAGCCGCGTAGAACTACTTATGGTCCGCAACCTGCTCGATACCACGGGCGAGGCCATACACGTGGAAAACGAACGATTTATAAATGCCTCGACGGGAATTAGCGGTAGCGGGCCCGCCTATGTGTTTTATTTTATGCAATCGATGATGGAAGCAGCCCTCAAAATGGGATTTTCGGCGAACGATTCGCGCGTGCTGGTCTCGCAAACATTTGAAGGCGCCGTAGCGCTATTCAACGAATCAGATCTCTCGCCCAACACGTGGATGGACCGCGTTGCCTCGAAAGGCGGAACGACGCGGGCAGCGCTTGACTCTATGGAGGACAACAACATTAAGGAATTAATAAAGGAAGCTGCGTACGCCGCATTCAACAGGGCTACGGAGCTGGGAAAATAAAAAGGATATTAACAAAACAGTAGAAGAATACAGCATTCAAAACACCATTATGAGCAAACAACGAGTGGTTATTAAGGTAGGGACCAACGTAATGACCAACAAGGACAACCGAATTGTAGGTCCCATTCTCAACGAGCTGGTACGCCAAATAGCGGTACTTTATGAAAATGACGTAATTCCGGTATTGGTATCGTCGGGTTCAGCCATTGCCGGCAAGGAAATTCTGGGCGATTGTTCCTTCGAGGACCCCTCCACCCGCAGGCAGATATTTTCCGCAGTAGGACAACCCCGAATGATGCGCCATTACTATAGCCTATTTCACGACTATGGCATGCGATGCGCCCAGGTTTTGGCTACAAAGCGCGACTTTTCGCCAGGCAAGCACCGTGAGAATATGATAAATTGCTACGAGGGACTGCTTTCCGAAGGGATCGTTCCCATAGCCAATGAAGACGACGCTGTGTCCCTTAAAATGTCCATGTTCAGCGACAACGACGAACTCGCCAGCTTGGTAGCTGAATTGATACAAGCCGATGCGCTTATCCTACTTACCGATACCGATGGTCTTTACACAGGACATCCCGAGGCAGACGGTTCAAAAAAATTGAGCAAGGTGCATACCGATCAAGCCGTGGAACAATATGTACAAAAAAATGAAAAGGCCGAAGGCGAAGGTCGCGGTGGCATGCGGTCGAAACTAAAAATTGCCAAGGATACGGCGCGAAAGAACATTCCCACCTACATAGCTAACGGAAAACGCGAGAATGTCATCGTCGATTTAATGCACGGCAAGGAAGTAGGAACAAAATTTTACGCATAACAACTTTAAAATGAAAATGAATAGGAAGATGGAAGTATTGAACGAGCAAAAAAAGAACAAAGTACTAGATACAATGATGGAGCTTCTCGATTCACATCGGGAAGATATACTCAAGGCTAATAAGAAAGATTTGGAAGCCTTTCAACGCGATGACCAAGCCTTATTCGATCGCCTGGTGGTAAACGAAGCGAAAATTGATGGTATGATAACGGCCATTGCCGAAGTACGTGAGCAAGAGGATCCCGTGAACAAGGTGATATCGAAGGAAACATTGGATAGCGGACTGGAAATCACCAATAAAACCGCACCTTTTGGCACTATCATGATTATTTATGAATCGCGCCCCGATGTAACCATCGAGGCTGCCGTATTGGCCTTTAAAGCCAACAATAAAATATTGCTGAAGGGCGGCAAGGAGGCATATCACAGCAACAAACAACTGGTAGCGCTATGGCACGAGGCCCTTTCCCGTAATAATTTGGACGCACAATGGATTACGATGCTCGAAATGAACCGGGACGAAACACAGGCCTTCTTACGTAACCCGAGCGAACCGCTAGACCTCATCGTGCCTAGGGGCGGTGAGCGCCTTATCCAATTCGTAAAGGAACACGCCAGGTGTGCGGTATTGGTAAGCGGAAGAGGGAATAATTTCCTCTACGTGCATAGTGAGGCCGATTGGGAAAAATCCTTACGTGTTATCATCAACGCCAAAACCGACAAGATTTCTGGTTGCAATGCGCTGGACAAAGTGTTAATCGATAAAAACATCCCCAATTATCACGACAAATTGGAAGAACTTAGGGATGTATTGAAGCAATTGGATGTGCGTTTGTTGGTGGATGAAGCGGTAAAAAATGTGCTCCACGAAGAAGAACTTATTCCAGATACGAATACGTGGTTCGAGGAGTTTCTTGCTCTAAAAATCGCCGTAGGTGCAGTCGATTCGCTCGAAGAAGCCATACAGAAGATAAATACCTATAGCGGTGGCCACTCCAGCAGCATTATGACGGAAAATAACTCTGTAGCGCACCAATTTATGGAACAAGTAGATAGCGCCGCCGTGTACCACAATGCCTCCACCCGGTTTACCGATGGCGGCCAAATGGGCGTAGGCGCAGAACTTGCCATTAGCACAGATAAGCTACACCATCGCGGGCCTCTGGGCCTAAAACAGCTAGTAACCAATAAATACTATGTGTATGGCGATGGCCACGTAAGGGTTTAACTTTTAAAATTTCTGAAGAACGGAACCGTCTTGGCTTTTGTGCCAAGGCGGTTTTTTCATTTTATGCTTCTAGGGCACGCAACTTTTCAGAAGGTTTTATACTACTGAATAGACATAAGCATGAAACTATGAAGAAATTAGCCGCATTTATCTATTTTATCGTACTAGCCACCTTCAGCCGTTGTGAAAAAACTCCTCCGGAAGCATTGATCGTAAATGAGGATGTTATGGATAACGAGTTGTACGACCTTATCACGACCATTCCAGAAATAAATCAAGAAGGAGTTATAAATTGCATAGAGTTCAATTACTGGTTTACCATCTTCGTCTTTGATGAGGCTGGCAATTACGTGCGTTCTGAAAGTATCGCGACCGATTGGGAATTCAGTAAATTCCTAGGCGGCCTTAAGGAAGGAGAACGTATAAGCCTTAGCTATCCCATCATGGGAACTTTCGAAAATGGCGAGGAAGTAGAAATACGGTCTAATGAAGAGCTCAAGGCCATACTGGACCAGTGCCTTTTGGACGAGCAGCAACAGCAATGCGAAGGGGCGCTTTGCCAAGACACCTGCTATTGGACGGTGGAAAACCTTCAGAATCCCAACGACCCGTATCACGGGGCTCGGTTTAAGATTAGAAAAACTGGTGTAACTCGTTTTTTATTAGACGATTCGGTCTATTTGGGTAGTTGGAATACATTTTACATAGGCGAGCAATTGCATATTAACATCTACCTTAACGATGAGGAAACCGTTGGTATTGATTGGAACCTCGACTGGTTGCTCGATTACCGAACCAACGATAGTATGGGTATTGAAAACGGCGACACAAGGTACACCTTAACCCGAAATTGTGAGCTGTCGTGTAAAGATCTCATCTTCCAGAAATGCGAGCTGGACGATGCTCCGGGAATGGCGCAATTTCAGCTCAACGAATACTTGGTTTGCTTGGCAGCAGGTTATCACGATTTGAAACATACCACCTATTCCTTTTTTGAGTCGGAAGAAGATGCCATTAACAATATACAGGCCATAACCGATTCAATTTACACAAACAAGGAGAACCCGCAGACACTTTATTACCGTATGGAAGCTGCGGACAGTGGAGATTTGCTTTACATTTCAACCTTTACGTTGGAAGCCATAGATTGCGAGTAATAACAGATGCATTGGTATATTAGCGCATCTATACCTATAACTTTTGCTAATTGAAACTAAACGCACTTTTAAAGCGCTGTAGGAAAAATGACCGGAAAGCCCAAGCGGAGCTGTACAACCGGTACAAGGATACCTTGTATTTCGTTTCCCTGAAATATTGTAGAACTGAAGCCGAGGCCGAAGACAACCTACAAGACACCTTTCTTACCATATTTCAGAAGATTAAGACGTACAGGGGCGAGGGGTCGCTGGAGGGGTGGATGAAACGCATCGCCATTTATAAGGCAATTTCCAAATACAAGTCTAAAAAGGAAGTGGTCCTCCCCGCCCCTGAAGTGGCCGATAACGACACCACACTGGAGCCCGAGAAGGCAGCGCTGCCCCTGGATATTTTGTTGCGAACCATTCAAGAATTGCCAGACCAATACCGATTGGTTTTCAACCTCTACCAATTAGATGGTTTCTCCCACAGGGAAGTGGCCAAACTTTTGGATATTTCAGAAAGTACCTCAAAATCTAATTACCACAGAGCCAAATTACTGTTGCGGCAAAAAATAACAGCGCTCTACGCAACTTATAAACTTACAAGCTATGAAAACTAAAAAAGATATAGGCACCGTGGTGCAAGAGAAATTGGAGGGGATGCGCAAAAGTCCTCCCCAAGATGTTTGGGAGCACGTTGAGTACCAACTCAATGTGGCGTCAAAAAGAAGGCGGCGGCTGCTTTGGAGCTTTACGGGAGCTGCCATTGTACTGCTTTTTCTTACATTCTTTATAATGGATACGCCCATGGAATCCTCAGAACAAAATTCTGACTTACCTCCACAACGCGAAACTTCTCCTCAAACTGAAAAGGTGGCGCCCATTACCAAGCAGAATACCCATGACGCTCCAAGAAAAACGAAGCAGCACACTGTTGGGGAAGAAGATGAAAATAGAAAGAATGTCGACCCTATCGACAAAGAACCAAATTCAGAAGACCAAACAAGGATGACATCTCGACAGATACTGAAAAATGAGGGTGGTTCAAAAAAGGACATTATTGTGACCAACATACCAACACCAAAGACTGGTGAAATTCCTTCTACCGTAGACTCCGTCCAAAACCCAGCAGATTCATCAAACGTAAAAACATTCTATCATTATTTTAAGGGCAGTGACAGTACCACCCATACTACACAAAACAGGAAATGGATAGATAGTGTCATCTACCAACCACGCCAAAGCGACTCTTTAAAGAACGAATAACACGAACTGTAAAGTCTTTTTAATCAAGGGGTTTGATTCAATTGTTAAACAAATCCTAAAAAAATGCTTCTTTGCTGTAACCTTTTGTAGGCTATTTACGTACAATCTATAGACGCACAAATTTAACTTACAGAAAGTATTCACGATTCATGAGACAACTC
>CAZXDP010000033.1:0-28248 GCA_964639255.1 uncultured Flavobacteriaceae bacterium | reverse complement strand
CCAAAACCACGGTTGGACGATAAGTCACTCACCTCTTGGAATGCGCTGATGCTTACCGCATATGTGGACGCATACAGGGCATTTCAGAAAAAAGAATACTTAGAGGCCGCCCTTGCCAATGCAAACTTTATCAAAAAATACCAGCTTCAAGATAATGGTACGCTCTACCATTCCTATAAAGGGGGGAAAAGCACCATTAACGGGTATTTGGAAGATTATGCCGCAGTTATCGACGCCTTTATCGCACTCTACGAAGTAACGTTGGAACACGAATGGCTTGAACGAGCCAAGGAACTTGCTGAAGTTGCCAAAAGGGATTTTTATGATGCCGAATCGGGGATGTTCCATTTTACCTCTTTAGAAGATCCTGCGCTAATTGCCAGAAGTGTGGAATATAGGGACAATGTAATTCCTGCGTCTAATTCAATACTGGCGAAGAGCCTGTTTAAGCTATCCCACTATTATGATGTGCCAGCGTTTGGAACCACAGCACGACAAATGTTGAAAAATGTGCTGCCAGAAATAGAACAGTACCCAAAGGGGTTCTCGAATTGGCTAGACCTGCTGGCCAACTATCAGTTCAATTTCTACGAAGTGGTGGCGGTGGGCCCGCAGGCCCAACACAAAATTAAATCGTTAGGGCAATACTACCTGCCCAACACCTTGTTTGCGGGTAGCACGGCACCAAGCGATCATTATCTTACGGAAGGCAGGTATGTGGACGGGGAAACGTTCATTTACGTTTGTATGAACAATACCTGCAAACTGCCCGTTAGAGAAACAGAAAAAGCTATTGAATCAATATACTTATTTAAATAAACTATGGACAAATTCAGCAATCTTGAAACCTATGTAGAAGAGTACGGACAAAAGTTAATCGATTTCCTGCCAGATCTTCTGGCCGCCATCGTAATTCTTTTGGCGGGTCTATGGATAATCAAGATCATCAATCGTTTTGTAAAGAAGTTCTTCGAAAAAAAGGAATACGATCTCACCTTGGAAAATTTTGCCCAAAGTATCGTTAATTGGGGTTTAAAAATCCTTTTGTTCGTATTGGTAGTCACGCAACTGGGCGTCGAATCTGCTTCTCTGGTGGCTATAATTGGTGCGGCAGGGCTCGCCATTGGCCTGGCCCTACAGGGATCGCTGGCCAATTTTGCGGGCGGCGTGCTCATTTTGCTCATCAAACCCTTTAGGGTGGGTGATTTCATTTCGGCCCAAGGCGTGGATGGCACGGTAAAGGAAATTTCCATTTTCAATACCAAGCTCACGACATTTGGCAACCAGCTGGCCATAATTCCCAATGGAAAACTTAGTAACGATACGATTATAAATTATACTGAAGAAGGCATTCGCCGTGAAGCATTGACTTTTGGCATAGCTTATGATAGTAGTATAAAGGAGGCAAAGGAGATTCTTTTGCAACTTACCAACGAGCAGGAAACCGTCCTTCAGCTCGAAGACAAACAGCCCATGGTGGTAGTAAGTGAGCTTGCCGATAGCTCGGTAAATCTATCGCTGCGATACTGGGCCAAGAACGAAGACTTCTGGAATTTAAGATGGACCATTTTGGAAGAAGGCAAGCGACGACTGGAAGCCGCCGGAATCGTAATACCGTTCCCGCAACGAGATGTACATCTTTTTCAGAATAATTAAAAACTTTTTAACATAATGACAAGAATTGTTTGGCTATATTCGCCCCTTTCTTATTTAAAATTTTTTACATGAAACCATTTAAAGCATTCACCTTAGTAATTACAATAACCTTATTTTCGGTCTTTTCATATGCGCAGTCGGTAGACAATACCATGGACTGGAAAGAATTTACCCAACCCAAGCCGTATACAAAACCAATATCGAACGAAATAGTGGGAACTCCATATGTAGACGCCACCTTCCAAAGAGGGAATGTTTTTAATGACGGAGCTTTACTGGCTAGTAATGTACAATTACGATATAATGCATTGCGTGATGAAATTGAAATTCAAAAAGAAAACAGTTCGGATAATTCCGTGAACGTATTAGTTCGAGACAAAGATATTTATGTTAAGATATTGAATGATACGTACGTATATTTAGAAGGCACTAGCGAAGATGTTCCAACGGGATACTATTTGGTGATGCACGAAGATGTGAATGCGAGCTTGTATAAAAAGCAAAAGAAAGAATTCATTGAGGGGAAAAAATCAATTAATACAATGACTCGAGATATTGCGCCGGCCTTTAAGGACGCAGAAGAATTATACATTGTTCTTGCTGGGGGGCAACTGGAGCCAGTACCTAATAGCAGGGGCAAGAGATTAAAATTGCTTGACGCTCACAAAAAGGAGGTTAAACAGTTCGTTAGGGATAATGATTTAAACATTAATAAAGATTATAATTACTTGAAACTTATCAAATATTATAACCGTCTCTAGTATGTTTAAATTTAAATTTTGTACTTTGGCAATGTTTTTGCTTAATACAGAATACATTTTAAACTCAACAATATGAAATTATTTATTATTACCTTATCGGCATTGATCCTTACGCCAGCAATAATGTTAGGCCAATTCTGGGACAGGCAGTTTCAGAGTGATTTATTGCAAATGGACGAGTACATTAAACGGAATGATCGCGACATCGATTTTACCGATACAGAAAGTTATTCTGGCACACCGTACAATAACCCATCGTACCTGCCAGGTACTGTTTATAAGGGTGATGAGGTTTACGTATCTGATGTAGCCCTTCGGTACAATGCAGTAGCCGATGAAATGGAAATTAAGAAGACCATCGCAGCTTCAGACGAAGATGCCAGGGTGCTCACCAAGTCTCCCGATATTTTCGTAAAAATCCTTGATGATATATTTGTATTTGTACCGTATCAAGGTGGGGTTGAAGATGGTGGGTATTTTCAGGTTCTTTTTGAAGGTCAAAATCTTGATTTATACAAAAAGCACATTAAGGACTTTACCCCTGCCAAACCTGCAACCACTTCTATTACACGGCCCGTTCCGGCAAAATTTGATGATGAACCTGTATATTATCTAGTGGACAAGCAAGGGAAATTCTATGAGTTGCCCTCTAACCAGAATAGAATGATGAAGGTATTTGGAGAAAATAGAAATATGATGAAAGACTATGCAAAGGAAAATTCTATAGATATTCGAAAGGAAGACCACCTAAAGCGGCTTATAATGTATTACGACCGCGAATCTAATGGTATTGAATAATATTTGAGTATCTATTTGAATAAGAGTAAAGACCGCCAAATTTGGCGGTTTTTTATTTAATAAGAAAATCTTTTAGATAGAATGGCTCAAAATAGGCCACATCTTCTGTGTCGCCTGCTTTGTACTTGGAAAATGCCAGAGCGACCATTTCTTTGGCCGAAGGCAATGCACGTTCGTTGAACTGAGCATTGGGATGGTCGCAGATGGAACGGAACTTGGAAACTCCATTACCGATAAAATGAACCGTCCCCTTTTCCAACCAACTAGAGATTGATTTTTCATCGAGCAACTCTGCCTGAGTGTCACGAACCTTTTCTAATTGGGCTGTAAATACAGCCGAGTAGACCTCCATACGCCTAGCATCAAGCATCGGCACGATAAAATCTGCATCAGTTTGCGCCTGAGCCGCCAAGGATTGCAAGGTCGAAACCGCAAGCAACGGGATGTTCAATGCATAACAGAGTCCCTTTGCGGCCGAAACACCTATACGCAATCCCGTATAGGATCCTGGCCCCTTGCTCACCGCTACGGCGTCAAGTTTAGTAGTATCGATTCCGGCATCGTTCAAAACCTCCTCGATAAAGACGTGCAGGCGCTCCGCATGAGAGTATCCATCGCTATTATCTTCCCTAAAAGCGATAACGCTTCCATTATTTGAAAGCGCTACCGAGCAATTGGTTGTTGCCGTTTCGATACATAAGATATAAGCCATAAAATTCTATTCTTCCTCTTTGATTTTTTCGGCTTCTACCGCAACCTTATCGCCTTGTTTGAGCGATTTGGTAACTGTATTGTAGGGACCTGTAATGACCACATCCCCTACCGATATTCCTTTGGTAATTTCAATATTTGTGTTATCTTGTATACCGGTTTCTACTACTTGTAGCACCGCCTCGTCGCCTTTTTTCAGAAATACCGCCTCAAAGCGCTCGTCGGCCAGTCCGGCATCCGCAGGCATTTTTCGCCCTGTGGTATCACTTTTTACGACAATCGCGCTAATGGGCACGCCAACTACATCTTTCTTCCTGTTCGTAATGATATCGACAGTAGCGGTCATACCTGGTCGAAAGGGCGAATAATGCGCGGGCTTTCCTTCGGTAAGATCGGCATACGATTGTGGTACGATGCGCACCTTTACCTTAAAGTTGGTAACTTGGTCTGCAGATGCCGCATTTTCGGCAGAGTTGGCAATCTCGGTAACGATTCCCTTGAACTCGCGGTCTAGATAGGCATCTACCTCTACCCTCGTAGAATCTCCAAGACTTACCTTGACAATATCGTTCTCATTCACGTCCACCTCAACTTCCATATTGGAAAGATCTGCCACACGCATAATTTCGGTACCGGTCATTTGTGCGGTTCCGACCACGCGTTCCCCCAATTCTACAGGCAGTTTTGAAACGGTCCCGCTCATAGGGGCGTAAATCGTCGTTCTGGATAGGTTATCGCGCGACTGCTTTACATTGGCACTGGCGCTCTGCACGTTATAGTACGCGGCCTTTACATTGGCTTGGGCCGTTTCATAATCGGCCACGGTAGCGTCCCATTCCGCCTTGGATATAACCCCTTTCTCGAAAAGGGCCTTGTTCCGGGTAAAGTTCAGCTCGGCGTTTTTCAAGGTAGCTTCGGCTTGGGCCAACAGCGCCCTTACATTTTGGAGCCCTGCCTGCGAACGGCTTAGGTCTGCCTGAATTAAATCTGGATTGATACGCACCAGCAAATCGCCTTTTTCAACCTGCTGTCCTTCTTTTACCGGCAATTCGATAATTTCTCCCGATACTTCTGAAGAAAGGCTCACCTCAACCTCTGGCTGTATCTTACCGGTTGCCGCTACCGTCTCAATAATATCTATGGGTTGAATTTCAGAAATCTGTACCTCCTTGCCATCAACCGTATTGCCGAACCATCCCATTTTCTTACCAGCGATCAATAGCACGACCAATACGACTGCAGCCACTATTATCCAGACAATTGTTTTTTTCTTCATAGTTAAAACTTTAGATCGGCTGGAGCGACGCCGAAGTATAGCTCCAGTACTTTTAATTTGAAAATGAAATCGAATTTCGTTCTGTTCACCTCGATTTTTGCGTTGTCATATTGCAATTTAGACTGACTGAAATCAAAGGCATTGGTGAGCCCCACATCGTAGCGCTCCTTGGCGTACTCATAGGCCAATTCCTGAGATTCCATCGCCACGACGGCTGCCTCATACGCTTTAAGGGCGCCTTTTGCATCTACATAAGCTTGGTACACATTGCTTTCCAGATCTAACTTGGCCTGTTCGAGTTGGAATTTATTCCGTTCTAGATTGATCTTGTTGCGCATTACATTGCTGCGCACATTAAAACCGTTTAAAATGGGAACGTTTAACTGAAGACCATAACCAATACCATCATTCTGCCAAAGTTGATCGGTAAAGTTGCGATCCAAAAAATCATTGTCCGCAAAACGGGTATTGTACCCAAAGAAGGCCGTGAGGGTAGGATAATAGGCTCCTCGTGCCAATTGCAAATCCTTAAGAGCCAGTTCTACATTTTGTTCTGCAATTTTTACCTCGTTGCGGTTTTCCTGCGCGGCGTCGATTACTTCGGCTACAGGCTGCTGCAAGATTTCATCGCCAATAATATCATATCCTTCCTCGGCAATGTCGAAGGAAGCATAATCGTCTATCAACAACAACTGGGCTAAGCTTATCAAAGAAATGGTTACGGCGTTTTCGGCTTCCGCGATTCGTTGTTTTTCCACAGCATTGGTCGCCTGTATCTCTAAAAGGTCGCCACGGGGCAAGGTACCCGCATCGACCAAATTCTGGGTGCGTTCAATCTGTTCTAAGGTCACGATATTTTGCGCTGTGGCAACCTCTAGGTTGGCTTTGTTCAGCAACACCTGCAAATAGGAATTGGCCACCAACAACGATATGTCGTCCTTAATTTGATCGAGCTGGTATTGGCTCGCCAATTTGGCCAACTTAGCCCGTTGCAACTCTCTAAGGTTTCGCAAACCGTCAAAAAGGGTAAGATTCGAGTTGAACCCAGTAGTAAACGAGGAGAACGTTTCATTCTCAAATGCGTTGGTAACCGGGTTAATGTTCGCACCGGTATTGGTAGAATAGGTAGCATTTCCGTTAAGGGAAGGGATAAAATTGCCAATGGCCTGCAATTTGTCGGCCTCTACCAACTCTACATCGAGCTCGCTCTGCCGCACCCGAATGTTATTTTCAAGGGCGTGTGCCACGCATTCCTTTAAGGTCCATTTTTTATTTTGCCCTTGCACCGAAAATACGGTGAGTATGAGCAATAGAAAGGTTGCTAAGTTTTTCATACGGTACATATGTCTTATGATTGATGAATGTGTTACAGGATTGCCCTAATTTATGGCAGTTATCCGCGGTTGAAATTGGGAGCGGCCTTTATTTGGTTCCACACCTTTATTTGGTCGTTCTCAGAAATTCCCTTAATTACCTCAACCTTGATACCGTCGCTAACGCCCAGTTCCACATCGCGACGCTCAAACTGCTGGTCGCCTACCTGCACCTCTACAAAAGGTTTCTGGGTTTTGGGATCGTATTGCACCAGTGCCTCATTAATGGTAAGAACACTATCGGCCCGCGCCAGAATGATGCTGGCATTGGCACTTAAGCCCGCGCGAATAAATGTGGTGGAATCCTGTTTTTTCAACGAGCCCTTTATCTCAAATTGAATGGCTCCGTTTTCGGTTACGCCCTTAGGCGCGATATAATCCAGTACCGCATCGAACTTTTTATTCTCGATGGCGCCCACGGTAATTTCCAGTGGAAGATTCTCCTTGATTTTCCCTACCTCGCTCTCGTCTACCTTTCCTTCGAAAATCATCTTATCAACGTCGGCTAAGGTGGCTATTGTGGTACCATCGTTAAAGTTGTTGGCTTCGATAACCTGGTTGCCTACCTTCACCGGCACATCGAGCACCATGCCCGAGACGGTAGCCCGTATTTCGGTATTTGCCGAGGCGCCCAAGCCTGTAGTGGTTCCAGTTTTGATGATATCGTAATTTTGCAATGCTCCCGTTAAGTTCACCTGCTCTTGCTTAAAACGTTGCTGGGCCTGGTCGTAAGCCAGTTGGGCATTGTCGAATTCGTTTGCAGAAATAACTCCTTTTTCAAATAGTTCCTTTTGCCTATTATAGATGCTTTCTTGATTCTGAAAAGCCAACCGCGCCGTTTCTACCTGTGTGCGGGCACTATTGATGTTATTTTTTGCGCTAGTTAACGACGATACGTTAGGCACCACCTTTACCTGAGCGATAAGGTCGCCCGCTTTGACCAATTCGCCGGCCTCGACGAATATTTCATCGATAATCCCTGAAATATTCGGCTTTATTAACACTTCTTCCTTCGGAACAATACTGCCCGTGGCAACGGTTTTCTTCACGATGCTGCCCGTAGCGGGAGTTTCTGTGGTGTAAACTGTAGGATCTTCAGCATTTTTTGACCAGAGCCAAAACATAGACACTGAAAATAGCAGCACGATAACTATTAATATGATGATGGTACCTGTTTTTTTCATGTTTATAATTTCAATATGTTACTGTTATTCTGTTCTAAGGGCGTCTACCGGTTTTACTTTTATAGCGGTCTGCGCCGGAATAAGACCCGCCAACAAACCCGAAATAATTAAAATGGCCAGTGCCACCAGCACTACACCGATGTTCACGGAAGGGTTTAAAAACATCATCTCGCTTGTATCCATGCCCTCCATTAGACTGTTGACAAGTGCCAGTACTGCGGAAGCCAGGACAATACCTGCCATCCCTGAAATAATGGTAAGAAAAATCGATTCCAACAATATCTGGGAACGGATGCTCCACGGGGTGGCACCGAGCGCCCGGCGAATACCAATTTCCTTGGTGCGCTCCTTCACTACGATAAGCATGATGTTACTAATACCAATAATCCCGGAAAGCAAAACAAGGATGCCCACAAAATAGGCTACAAAGTTAAGGGCTATAAAAAGGCCATTGATTTTACTAAATTCTTCGTATAAATCGAAGCTGCCCACGGCACGGTCGTCGGTGGGATGAATGCTATGTCGGGCCTTCACCACATCGAACACTTGTTCCTTCAGCTGGGTGATCGACGAGCCGTCTTCGGCCGTAATAGCCATCCACCCTACAATTTCACCCATATTAAAAGCCTGCGAAAAGGCTGTAAAGGGTACGTAGACTTCTTTTTGAGCCTCCTCGGCATCACCCTCGTTGTTCGATTTTTTCTTATAGGTCCCAATAACCAAAAAGTTGACCCCGTTGATCTTGATGTAGGAGCCCACCACCTCTTCTCCGGGATCGTACAATCCCTTACGAACCCCGTCGCCTATAATCGCCACTTTTCGTTTTTCGAAAATGTCTGAATAGTTCAAGAACCGTCCCGAAGTAATGTCCATGGGTTGCTGTTCTATAATTTCGGGATAATCGCCATATACATTATAGGCCCCGGTTTTTAACCCTCGCACTACATTATTGGCCCCGCGGAAACCTCCCAGTTGATTTCTGGGAGAGACAAAACGAAGGTTGGGGACATTCTGCTTAATAGCCTCTACGTCGCCCACCTTAAAGTTATAACGCCTTCCCTTGGGAAGGCCCTTATAGGGTTTTGAAGCGGTTTGTGCCCACATGAACATGGAGTTTGTAGCCATCCCATCAAAACCTTGCTTTACCCCGTTTTCCAATCCGTTGCCCGCTGCCAGCAAAATAACGAGGATAAATATGCCCCACATAACACCGAAGGCCGTCAACAAGGTTCGGAACCAATTGGAGCTTAGCGCCTCGATAATTTCTGCCCAACTATCTCTGCTGAATAACTTACTCATCTCTCAAGGCTACAATGGGTTTGATATTGGAGGCGCGATAGGCCGGGAAAAACCCAGCAACGGCACCTGCAACGATAAGGATAATGACAGTGGTGATGGCGACGCCAAAATCTACCGAAGGGTTCAAAATATAATCTGTCTCAATGAGCGGGCCCACCAATTCCAGCAAGAAGAGGCTAAAAATTAATCCGAAGAAACCAGCGATAGCGGTTACGAAAATCGATTCGTGTAAAATCATGCCGATTATTGAAAGTGGTTGCGCCCCAATGGCTTTTCTTATGCCAATTTCCTTGGTGCGCTCCTTTACGATAATCAACATAATATTACTAACGCCCACCACACCTGCAATGATGGTGCAGATACCAACACCCCAGAAAAACAGGCGTATCATATTCATCAAATCATAAAAGCGTTTGGCATTTTCTAGTGAATTGTTGATGTTTATGGCACGTTCATCGGTTGGGGCCACGGTGTAGCGTTGCTTTAAATCTGCCTCGAGCTGCGCCGTAAAGGCTTCCGAAGCTGCCAAAGCATCTTCGAATTTAGCTTCTGGTTGTAGGGTAAACACCATAGACCGTAACTTATCGCCTGCGTTGAAAACACGTTGGGCTGTTGTAAGGGGGATAAAAATACGCGTCTCCTCGCGCTCTCCCCCCGGGTCGGTATATACGCCCACTACCTTGAATTTTATGCCTGTAATTTCAACGTGCTCCCCCACCGCCTGCTTGCCCTTGAACAAATCGAGATACACCCGTTGCCCGATAACGGCCACCTTTTCATAATTATCTAAATCCATCTGGTTGATATACCGCCCGGCCGTGAGGGTTTCGTTTTCCAAGAATTGGTAATCGCCTCGAACACCCTCTATACGGTAGCTGCCAGACTCGCCCTTGTAGGAAGTTAATTGTCCCCAAAGGCTATAGACACCCGATTTGTATTCTAACTCATCTTCATTCTTTTGTTCGGTGCGCTCGTAATCTGCATTGTCCATCTCGATACGGCGGCCAGGATTGAGTCCCTTGTAGCTTTCCGAGGTTACACCGGTCCATACACTAATGCGGTTAGCGGCATCTTCTTCAAACTCTTGGGAAACACCATTTTCCATTCCTTGGCCTATGGCTAACAATA
The DNA here is from genome assembly GCA_964639255.1 of uncultured Flavobacteriaceae bacterium. Taxonomy (GTDB): domain Bacteria; phylum Bacteroidota; class Bacteroidia; order Flavobacteriales; family Flavobacteriaceae; genus NZQO01. The sequence goes on along the minus strand of CAZXDP010000033.1, from coordinate 18,062 downwards.
TTACCAAAATGAAAATACCCGACGCCACCGAAAGCCCGGTAAGGAAGGTTCGCAACTTGTTTTTGCGGATGGTTTCAAATATTTCCTGCCAACGTTCGATGTTAAACATGATGCACTTGTTTAGCTTTCGCTTGGGAGGCCCTGACTTGGGTTACCGGCGAATCGTCAATGATAACGCCATCCTTCAGATTCACGATGCGCTTGGTCATGTGGGCTATATCGTCTTCGTGGGTAACTACCAGAATAGTCTTGCCCTCGTCATTTATTTGCTGGATAATTTCCATAACCTCATACGAGGTGGTGGTATCCAATGCTCCAGTAGGCTCATCGGCCAATAGCACTTTAGGGTCGCTGGCGAGCGCCCTTGCTATGGCGACGCGTTGTTTTTGACCACCAGACAGCTCATTGGGATGGTGGTCGGCCCAAGGTGCCAAGCCCACTTTTTCCAGGTAATGCATCGCCTTCTCGGTACGTTCGCTACGTTTAACGCCTTGATAGTAGAGTGGCATAGCGACATTGTCGAGCGCAGTTTTGTAATTTATTAGATTGAAGGACTGAAAGATAAAGCCCAGAAATTGGTTTCGGTATTTGGCAGCAATGCGCTCGTTGAGATTCTTGATTTCCTTTCCATCTAAAATATAAGTGCCTTCATCCGCCTCATCGAGCATTCCAAGAATATTCAGCAGCGTTGATTTACCAGAGCCCGAAGAGCCCATGATGGAGACCATCTCTCCTTCAGCTACCGTAAAATTAATGCCTTTCAACACATGGAGCGAATTACTCCCCATATGATAGGACTTATGAAGATTTTTAATTTGTATCATAGTACGATGGAACATTTTCCTTGCATGGGTATTAAACTTAGCGAAGGGGATCAATATGGGACCTACGCCCTGTACCGAACGAAAGTCTTTACCATAAGACTGGTTTTTTTGGCAAATGTTACATTTGGAAAGAGAGAAATGTCAATCAGTAACTTTAGGGCCTTTTTTTCGGCTACGGTAGATCAGATATCCCACGCCACCAATGAGCAAGTAAGGAAATATCATCAAATAAACAATACCATTGTTAATGCCCTTGGCCGCTTGCCCGCCATCTTCAGATTCTAGCACGGCCCGACACATCGCACACTGAGCCTCTGCTGGCACTATGGCCAGAAAAAAGAACAAGCAAATAAGGAAGAAATTTCTTTTCATTTTTGAACCTAGAGATCAATCAATAATACGGGGATATCATTATATAGACGATTACCCCAGTTACAGCAACGTAAAGCCACAGCGGAAACGTTATGCGCGCCAACTTTCGATGCTTGTAAAAACGCCCAGAAATAGCCCTAACATAGGTAAAGAGCACCAAGGGAATGATGACTATGGAGAGCAAAATGTGGGAGATAAGAATAAAAAAATACAAATATCGAATGGGCCCAACACCGCCATATGGGGTTGAGTCGGACGTCATATGGTAAGCCACATACATTACCAAGAACAATGCAGAAAGCACAATACATGATTTCATGAGCAGCTCGTGGCCAAATCTATTTCCGCGCTTAATCTGGATTACGGCAAGCACCAACAGTACGGCAGTAATTCCATTGATGGTCGCATACACCGGGGGAAGAAAGCTCAAGGGCGCCACGTTGGGAATACGCACGGTAAATAGCACCGCTACCACAAGGGGTACGGCGATGGAGAGCAACCAAATCCAAAGCGTGTATTTATTAGAACTTCCTGAAACAGCATCCTTCATAGTTACAGCAATTTTTTGATATCTTCAATCAATTGGTCGACACCTTCTTCTTCGAGACCGTTATAGTAGAAAATAGGGTTTCCGTTTTCGTCCTTTCTGGACCGTATATGCCCTTCCTGATCTATTAACGCAAACATACCAGAATGCTCAAAACCGCCTTCAGCTTGTTCGCTTTGCGCCGCATAGAGTTTAAATCCTTCATTGGATAATTGCATTATCGCCTCTTTGTCGCCAGTTAAGAAATGCCAGTGTGGATGCGTAGCGTCGTAGGAATTTGCATATTCCTTGAGCACTTGCGGAGTGTCGTAGGTAGGATCGATACTTATGGATGCAATGCCCACGCGATCATCGCCATGAAAAGCCTGTTGCACCTTCTGCATATTGGTATTCATCACGGGACATATGCTCGGGCATGTGGTAAAAAAGAATTCCACGACATATACTTTACCGGTATAATAAGAATTGGTAATCGTATCTCGGTCTTGATTGACGAATGAAAACGGCGGTACTTGGCCAAAGGTCTCAAGCGCTTCGGTTGTAGCAATATCCTGTGTATTGTAATTCGCCCTGTTGTTGCTCATTCGGTCAAGTTGCACTACTTCTCCATTCTTTATACGGTCTACGATGTCTGGGATAAAAATAATCCCAAACAGCAAGATTACGGCGGTAATGCCTATGTATGCATTTTTTTTCATACCTCAAATCTTACGATCGGCCTTGTACTTTTTCAAGGCGAGTCGGTATTCAGCTAGTAGCACCTTTACGTCGTCGCTCATTTTATTGTTCACTTCAGCAATATCCTGCGCCTTGAAACCGTACAGCACGCCTGCATCTTCATCATCATCGCGACCACGCAAATTTCTACCCTTATCGATTATAAACACATAATCTGAACTAAGATCTGGCTGCAGTTCGTACTGTGTCTCCAGCGAGCGGAATACAGCAGCAATAGTTTCGGAACTAGTGACGGCAAATTTCCATTTTTCTGTATCTGCGATCTGTGCGATCGTCGCCTTTAACTCCCGGGCGGTTTCAGTAGCTTCCTCGGGAATGAGCACTACGAGTTGGAAATCTTCGAACCCGTGGTTTTTCTTATAGATTTTATGTGCTAAATTAAAGGCGCTTACCTTTTGCTGCATAGGATCCTCTCCAAAAAAACCCAAAATTGTTATGTTATCTTTCAGCAACACGGGTTCCCCCTCTAATGTTGTAGCCCCCTCGAGCTCCATAACCGACGGGGTTAGCACGGGTAGGCGCGCGAAGTTATCTTTCCCAGAAGCAAAGAAAATATATACTGAAATGGGCAAAAAGAACAGAATGCCCAGCACCAGGTATTTCTTGAATTTTTCCATAGCCGCAATTGGAATGCAAAAATACGCCCCAAAAGAAACTTGGACAATCTTTAACCGTTAATTTTTAAGATACTGGCATAAAAAAAGCCCTGTACAATAGGGCCTTTAAAACTGAATTCGATATGTTCTAGAAATTGAACTTGATGTAATTTTCCTTATACACCTCGTAGATATAATCTCCTTCTATAAGCAGAATAAGCACAAGGTAGCAAATAAGGAACACGCCGGTCCACACCACCGACCTGCGCAGCGATGATTTCTCGTCGCGCATATGCATAAAGTCCCACGTGATATAGTATGCCTTCACCAACGTCAAGATGATAAAGATCCAATTGAGCAACTTCATTGCCAGAAAATTATTTTCCGTCAACACCGGCGGTTTGATGATTCCCAAAACTACCTCGACGATGGTTACGATGGAGAGCAGGATGAAGACCCCCCATATTTTCTGTACGTTGGACTTAAATTTAAGAGTCCCTCTAAAAATAGCTAATTTATGATCGTGTGCCATTGTTTTCGTTTTGCTGTCTTATACCAGGTAAAAGAATGTAAATACAAATACCCAAACCAAATCTACAAAGTGCCAGTAAAGCCCTACTTTTTCAACCATCTCGTAACTATTGCGACGCTCGTAGGTGCCAATAACTACATTGAAAAAGATAATAATGTTGATAATTACCCCAGAGAATACGTGAAACCCGTGAAACCCTGTTATGAAGAAGAAGAAATCTGCAAATAGGGGATGTCCATACTCATTATGCCGAAGGTTGGCCCCTTCTACTACCATAGTACCGTCGTTCACCAATTTGGCAACCGAAGCTTCTCGGGAAAGAACCGTGGGTTCGCCATTCTCGTTGAGATATTGGGTACGCACCAAAAGATTATCGTTCGCCAAAAATCCGGCTTTAACTTCTTCGAAAGTAAAAGTCGTCTGGGTAGGTTCTGCCTCAAACCAGACACCGTCACTTTCTGAATGTACGTCGCGTGCCGTAGGCAGTTTTTGCGCAAACTCTGCAAGTGCAACGCGCTCCCCATCGGTATTTAAAAATTGAAGAATCTTTCCGCCCTTGGTTTCTACCGCTCCATAATCTCCTTTAATGAAGGTAGCCCATTCCCAAGCCTGTGAGCCTACGAAAACAGCTCCACCAATGATAGTAAGGAACATATACAGTGCTACTTTGTTCTTCTGCATTTTATGGCCCGCATCTACAGCCAGTACCATGGTAACAGAAGAGAAGATGAGAATAAAAGTCATCAATGCCACATAGTACATGGGCGCATTTACGCCGTGCAAGAAAGGGAAGTGGGTAAACACTTCATCGGCTATGGGCCAAGCATCGATAAACTTAAATCTCGAAAATCCGTAAGAGGCAAGAAAACCTGAGAATGTAAGCGCATCGGAAACGATGAAAAACCACATCATCATTTTGCCGTAGCTGGCATTCAAGGGCTGGTTACCACCTCCCCAGATTTGTCCTTCGGTACCTGTTTTAACAACAGTAGCTTCCATAAAGAGTCATTGGTTTTAGTAAGGGTTCAAAAATACGTATAATTTTTATCTAACGAAATAGAAAAACAAAAACAGGTAGACCCACAGTACATCTACGAAGTGCCAAAAGGTGGCAGCCAGTTCTATTCCAAGGGTTTTACCGTTTTCGTATTTCTGTTTATAATGATTATAAATTACCACCAATAGTGCAATTAGGCCAGCAAAGACGTGGGCTAAGTGCAGCAGTACTACCAAATAGATGAACGATGTGGTTATGGTGCTTTCGCTTCCCGTAAAGAAATAGCCATTGGCAATAATTTGCGAGAACCCCATAAATTGAAGCCAGACGAAAACCGATCCCAACACCAGCGTAGCCACCAGAAATACCGTGCCCGCCTGGCGTTTGGCTTGCTGTACCGAACGCTTTGCAAGATGAAAGGTGAGACTGCTTAGTAGAATAACAATCAAGCTTATATAAAATGCCTGCGGAATTTCAAAATCGGTAAGCCAATCGGGGCGCTCCTTGCTTACCACATAGGCACTGGTAAGCCCCGCAAAGCTCATAGAGAGGCTAATAATTCCGAACCAGAGCATATTTTTCTTGGCACGTCTGTTTTTTTGCTCCTGAATTTCTTGGGAATAATCCATTATCGAATAAATTTATCTAGCACATATACTACTTGCAACAGCGTAATGTAGCTTACGCTAATAAGCATTAATTTTCTGGCGGCCTGTGACGTTTGCTGTTTGTAAAGCCTAAGCGAATAGTATACCAGCACTGCGCCCAACAAAGCGATGATCGCGCCAGAGTAAGGCGTGAGATACAACCCTCCCGTCACCCCGAGAACGGGTATAAGCGACGCCAATACTGTCCAAATACTGTATAGCACCACCTGGATGGCCGTACCTTTATCGCGTTTGCCATTGGGAAGCATATAGAAACCGGCCTTCTTGTAGTCGTCGTACAAGAACCACCCTATGGCCCAGAAATGAGGAAATTGCCAAAAAAATTGAATCATAAATAACGTGCCCGGCTCAATACCGAAATCGTTGGTTGCCGCTACCCAACCCAACATAAATGGAATAGCCCCGGGAAAGGCCCCTACAAATACCGCCAATGGCGTCTTTGTCTTAAGTGGGGTGTAAAGACTAACGTACATGAAAATGGATATCGCTCCGAACATGGCCGTTTTCGGGTTGATGGTATACAATAAAACCAAACCTGTTAGAGTGAGGATGCTGGCCAAGACAAATGCGAACGGCACCGACATGCGTCCGGCCGGTATAGGTCTATTCTTGGTACGTTCCATGAGCGCATCTAAATCGCGCTCTATTATTTGATTGTAAACATTGGATGCGCCCACCATACAATAGCCGCCTATACACAACAACAACAGCGTTAGATAATCTATGGTCACCGCGCCTAATAAATACCCAGCTACAGAGGAGAACACGACACTTACCGACAAGCGCATTTTCGTGATCTCGGCGAAATTGCCAATGAGCGCTGAAGGAACAGAATGTGAACGGGATACGGTCAAGTTTCTCAATTTAACAAATACCTTAACTAGGGGCAGTTCATTGCGGCTGCAAAGATACGTTACCATCTAATCTTTCGCAATAAATAGGTTAGAATGTTAGCCAATTATTTGATTTTTTTCTATTTTCAGCCCACGTAAAACAAATATGGATTTATGAAAAAGTTTTTTTTGGCCTTAGCGATGGTGGCCTGTGCACCTTTAGGTTTTGCTCAAGACGACACGGCTGGCAAGCAATATAACATTCGCAGAAGTAACGTTCAGAAGAACGTTCATATGATACGGGCCACAGGCGGAAACATTGGCCTTAGCATAGGCGAAGATGGAGTGTTTATGATCGACGACCAGTTTGCCGAAGCCATCCCATTTATTTTGGATGAGATAAATGCCCTTACCGATAAACCCATAGAATTCGTCATTAACACCCACCACCACGGTGACCATATAGGGGGCAATCCGGCATTGGCACAAAAAGGCGCCGTTATTGTTAGCCATACCAATGTACGCAGGCGTTTGGAGCTCGACGGAAAGAAAAGGGCCGAAACCGACGGCAAACTCGAAGAGGGAACGCTCCCACTCATTACATTTACCCAAGATATGTCCTTTCATTACAACGGAGAGGAAATTCGAATCTTTTACGTGCGTGATGCCCATACCGATGGGGACGCCATGATTCATTTTAAGGGAAGCGATGTGCTGCACACCGGCGATGCATTTGTTCACGAAACCTATCCCTTTATCGATGCAGCAAATGGGGGCTCGCTGGAAGGCTATAAGCAGGGCCTCGCGACCATATTGCAAACGGTTACAGACCGAACCAAGATCATTCCTGGCCACGGCCCGCTCGCCACCAAAGAAGACGTAAGCGAACTGTTGGAATTACTGGAAACGGTGGAGAAAAAAGTGGACTATTTGTACAGAAACGAAAAATCGGAAGATGAGGTTGCAAAAATGACCGATCTTACCGAAGTTTACGATAGAAAAGGGTATGGCGACGGATTTATTTCACGGGAAAAATTGCTGCGCACCGTGTACCAGGAAATCGCCAAGGCTCGCGGTCCCATTGACAAACGCAGTATGGAGGAGCGCCTAAAGGCAAAAATTAAGGCCCAAAAGGAAAAAAACGGCGGAAGATAGGTCTCCTATCAGAAATCGTAGTACCAATTGAACAAATCGGTACGCAATCCAAAATTCACCCAAGTGGTTTGGTTTTCGAACACGGTTGGGGTGTCTACTTCTGGATTGAAATCCCTCAATATTACGCTCGCATAAAGCTTGAGGTTGGTCGCTGGATTCACGATGAAACCTGCCTGAACTTCAGCGTGCAAAAAATCCGTGGTATTTCCCTGCCCCACTTCATTATTCAAATCGCTGATGCGTTCGTCTTCGGTGCCGTAAATGGAACCTCCGTAGAAAAAGGAATCCTCGGGCGTGTTGAACTCCAAGCCTCGCTTGGCGACAACCACCTTGGCATTGGCAAAAATCCTTCCGTAGTTATAGCGGGCAATCGCAATAAATTCAGAAAAGTTTGCGCCTAAGGTGTGTGCCAGGGGCTGGTTGGCGTGGCCATAGTTGAGCACCACGGTATTATGCGAGAAGGTGTACGGCCGCACCCGGTTGTACTCGGCTTGCAGGTACAAATCCTTCAGGCCGAAGGCATCGTAGTATTTCACACCCAGCTGGTATCCAGTTTTGTTCTTATAGCTTCCCTCGCCACCAAAGACATCAGACGAAGAAAATTCATCGATGATAAGCTGCCCGTAGGCATTGATGCGATCTGTAAATTTATACTTGGCCGAAAGGCCTATCAAGGCATTCCCGCCTCGCGAACCTGTTGAAAATTCAATCGCCCTATAAAAAATCACCGGGTTTACATAATTGAAATCGAAGCCGCGATCGTTATCGTTCTCCCAGATAACCGATTCGAATAAGCCAATATTCAGACGCTTGGTAACATTATAGCTCAAATAGTGGTTGGCCATGTATTTTGTTCGAAACGAGCCATCGGCCGTAACCTCGGGCCGCACGTCGCGCAAAGACATCCAGGTGTTGGTATATTTTAGCTTCCAGAAAGTGGTGTTTATTCTGAAAAAGGGATATGGACTCGCATTGTCGCTCATAAGCAACGACCTGTAGCCGTCCCCTAAAAATGTTTTACCGTGCCCTAACTGAAAATTAAAATATTTTGACGGTGTATAGCTAATATGCCCCGTGGCGACGGGATAATCGTAGGAGTCATCACGAAATCGCTTGGCAATGCCACGGGCAGGTATAATGCCAGGGTTACCGCCGTCTGGCGCAATGCTCTCAGCATACCTATTAAAATAATCTGCGAAGCGCCCTTGGCTTTCATAGACCGCGGCAAAAAAGGCGAAACTATTTCCCAGGCCTCCCTGTACATAGGCAAGGCGGGTATTGTTATAGGTACCGATATTGGCATCGGTGTCTCTCCCAGCCTGCAAATCGACTCCTAAATCTAAGGTAACCCAATAATCTTCCCCGCTAAATTGCACTAAATGCTCGTTCCATAGCTTCCGCCCAAACCAAGATGTTTTGTCCCAAGTGAGCGAGCGGTAGTGCGTCTCAAAATCATAGTACTGGTTAACCTCACTATATATAAATGGCTTCTGCGCGGTATGGGTATTGGCACCTATTTGGTTCAAGGCTGCATCGAACCGGGCGTATTCGTGATGCGATAATGGAATATTGATAGGGCTGCGATACGCTTGGTTTGCGTAAGGCTGCTCCTTTATCTCTGCGAATTCTTGTGAGGCATCGTTCACAAAGCTATTCTCTTGCCGCGCTGGTGGTACGCGCCCATCGGTAGAAACGATTGCACCGCTTTGGGGCTTTAGTGGAATAGAAAGCGGCATTTCAAATTGCATGTACGTGGAATTTCCACTGTAAGTAGCAGGGGTTATTTGCGGCAACGTGCCAAATACACGAATTACCTCATCTTTCAAGCTTTGGTAGGTAGCATCTACAAAAAGTACGTTGAACGTTCCATCTTCGGTAACTTCAAAAAGAATGCTCACGGTTCCTTCATACTTATCCTGTTCCACCTCAAGGGGAAGGTTGAACGCCGTAATTATTTTGGAATGCAAGGTGGAATTGAAACACGCCTCCAAGTCCTGTATTGCTAAATTATCGCACTCTGGAAATACCGGATACTTTTCAAAAGTAGCCGAACTATTTTGGGCCCAGCCAAAAAAGCCGAGCGAAAGGAAAAGAAATAGGGCATTCGTTTTCATCGAGGATATTCAATAAACTAAGATTCCCGAAAGATACATTTTTTTTGTGGCGCCTGCTTGCATTACGATTTTTGAACAAGGGCAAGAGGTATGACAATAAAAAAGCCCCACTGTCGTGGGGCTGTATCTCAAATCTAACTACTACTAGTTTTCAACCTGGAAAAGAATTGGCAGCGAGTATAAAACTCCTACGGCCTTGCCGCGCTGCTTTCCCGGTGTCATTTTTGGAAGTGAATTGATCACGTCTTTCGCTTCCTGCTCCAAACGTGGGTGCGGAGCGCGCGCCAAGACATCGGTTACCTTACCGCTCTTGTCGATCTTGAATTGCACCGCAATTCGTTGGCGCCCTTCCAATCCTAGGTCGTTTGCCAAATCGGTATCGAACTTTTTCTGGACAAATTTCTGGATGTTTTCAGACATACAACGCTTTTTCGCATCGTTAGTGGGCTCGTTCTCGCAACCAGGATAAACCGGTACGTTCTCAATTACCGCGAAAGGCACGTCGGCAATCTCTTCCTCAACAGCTTCTTCGATTTCTTCGATTTCTACGATTTCGGCATCTTGGTCTACGTCGGTACTTTCTATCACGGTTTCCTCAACATCTTCATCATCTTCCACAACCTCGATCACTTCGGGAGCGGGTGGCGGTGGCGGTGGCGGTGGTGGTGGCGTTAGTTGTTGTGTAATGGGCACATCTTCCAAAAGGTCGTCTCCTGCATCTACCTGGCCAATATCGATGGCATCACGGTCGTACGTTTTCCACTCGATTGCCTGCCATGAAATGAACAGCATCAATGCCAATCCAAACAGCAGGAACACGGAGCTCCAGCGCGTCAAATCGGCTTTAGGATTTTTCTTGGGTTTCATAATTGCGTATTTATTAGTTGCTAAAATATAGAAATTCTTCTGTATTCTAAAATGAAAAACGGTATTTACCGAACAAACTTTCGTTTCCAATTCAGAAACAGTCCCAATCCCAGGAAGGTGCCAACGCTATTTGCCAAAACATCTAACGGATCGGCTTTTCGGGAAGTGGTGATCCATTCTTGAAAAATCTCAATTATTATGCCATATCCTAAACAGAGCGCCACTACCGTTGCATAAATTTTCCAATTAGGAGCAAGAAACTGTTTGCGAAATGCAAAGGCTAACCAGAGCAATACCAATACAGCGTGAATGGCCGAGTGCACCACCTTATCTCCCGGAATAAAAGTCGCCCGAGGAAGCTCTCGGGCGGGTACCAAAAGGGCTATAGTGATGCCTACGGTGTAGGCAAGGCCTATGAAAAAAAGCCGTTTAGGCCCCAATAAGTTCCTTATAGGCTGCGTCATCCAGCAATTGATCTATTTCGTCTGGATTAGCGATCTTTATCTTGATCATCCAGCCCTCGCCATAGGGATCTTCGTTCACTTTTTCGGGTTCAGACTCGAGCAGCTCGTTGAACTCTATGATCTCGCCAGAGAGCGGCAAGAACAGATCGGAAACGGTTTTAACCGCCTCAACCGTGCCGAAGACTTCTTCCATGTCCAAAGTTTCGTCTACGGTTTCTACTTCAACGTAAACGATATCGCCAAGCTCGCCCTGGGCGAAATCGGTAATGCCCACGGTGGCAATATCACCGTCTATCTTGACCCACTCGTGGTCCTTGGTATATTTTAAATTAGATGGTACGCTCATATTATTGTTGTTTTAATAATTAGTTTCCGAAGTTATAGCGCAGCGTGATCCCACTGCGAATGGTGGTTTGCGGGAAGGCTGTAGAGATTTCATATTCCGAGAAAGTATGGTCGTAATAGAACAGCGCTGTCAGATTCTTGCTCAAGGCATAATCTGCGGTAAACTGGAGACCATAAATTGTTTGCCCTGCCGTTGTTTGGTTGTTATTGATGTCCAAAAATCGAATGATGGTTATGTTATCCCTTCTGCTCAAATCGAGTTTAAAGTTAAGGTCGCTCTGTAGGATTTTCTTCTTGCCGCCAAAGTTAGTGCCTATTTTTAAGTCGGCAATGCGATACCCCAACCCAATTATATACTCATTCCCCTGTATCTCGGTAAGTAGGTTATTGGCAAAGCTGAGACTAAGTGCCCGATCCTTACGCACCTCTGCGAGTATTTTCACCGAATTTTTCATTTCAAAATCCAAGCGCACCAAGGGCGAGAACTGTTCGGTAAGGTTTACGTTGGTATACAATGTACGAGCCTTGAAGTTACCCGCTTGGTCTACGGCGGTAGGATCGGTTGGGTCGTAGTCTAAATTGGTCTGGAACTGGTTTACCGTATACCCTGCCCTATAGCCGTGCTGCACAGAGAATCGCTTAAAACGTTTTTTGAACCACTCCAAGCGCATAAGTCCGGTATACTTAATATCCCAGTTTGGTAAGGGGATATCGCGTAGAAATCCGGTGCGCTCGTTGCTGGCATCGCTTCCCTTATAGGCTGCAAGAAATGCCGGTAACAGAACATCCTGACTGGTTTTTCCGAAACCAACGGGGAACCCTTCTTCATCGCGCGGTATTTCGCCCCCGTAGAACTGCGACGCCAAACGGTTTGCGATTACCAGACGATTTTCCCTGAAATCGTCGAATGCAGCCGAACTATTGCCGTCGCTGCTACTAAAGGCAGTTTTGATCAACAAGGTCGAAATGGTGAAATTTCCGAAGGTATTGGGCGCTAGGGAGTTGTAAAGCTCATCTTGCACAATATAATTCTCGGCATAATTTTCAGAATAGATTCGATTTCCGTTAAGGTCAATCTTAAGATCGGTTAACGGCTCCATATTCACCTGAATGTCCATTTGCCTAGTTTCCACCTCGGTATAGCGCTCGTTGAATTCGGGATAAAGGGTAAGCCATCCCTTACGGGCTGCCAATTCCCTAATTTCGGCCTGACTTCCGAAGGTAAAACCGGTGGTAGGCTTTAAGGTTCCCACAAAGCCAATACTGGGGGTATACCCAGGAAGGAAGATACCATTGTTTTCAAGATAATTAAAGCGAACACGCTTAATAGATGTAACAAGCCCTATCACCGAGTTTATCGCCTTTTCGCCTCCGGTAAGGGTCGCCCCGTCCTGGCCTGCCCCACCTGCGGCTCCCGCTCGCGATGCTGCCGTGCGTTCGCCCCTAGAATTGAGCAAACTGCTCTTGGACTCATCACCACCTTTGGTCTCCTCGCCTTTTTCATCGCCGCCTTTTCCACCGGTATCGTCCAAACCACCGGGACCGCCAGATTTCGCTCCGCCTGCGTCATTGCGTACACTAGGCTTGATTTTGGTGAGACCCACGTAGCGGTATAGGTTATTCATATCGAGGGTAGAGTTGATGGCATGCGTGCTGGCGTTCTGTATTGAATTACCGAGGTCGTACACGTTTACGGTACCATCGCGCAGCGGTATTTCAATGTTGTTGAACAAATCACTACCATCTTGCCATTGGAAATCGCCGGTATAGGAGTAGGTAGCCCGTATAAAATTGAAAAACGGGAATTTGCTAAAAGGCAGATCGTAGTTTACCTGCAACGACTGGAAATGCTGGTTAGGCTCCCCTACATTGAAAAAGCCGTCCCAAACGCCAATGCTATTGTCCACAAATCCTGCATCATCGATATAATTTGTTACGATGCGGTTGTTTGAAGAATTGAAGTTAAACCGAAGCGACTTGGTCAAATTATAGTTGATGGTATACTGCCAATCGAACAAATAATTACGCTGAAACAATTTTGGAAGACCAATATTGCCAGGTTCCAAGTTCAGTTCCCTGAATTTCTGCTCGGTATACTGCCGTATAATGTTTGAGGTTGCCGAAATATTGGTGGGCACGTAATTGAAGTTTAGATCCTTCAGGAACTGCCAGTACTTTCCAGTGAACAACGAGTCGTTCTTTTTAAAGGGCTCGTAGGTCTTAGGCTGGAAATTATAATTATAGGTCCCGCCCAGACGAACATTTTGGTCTAACGATTCCTCAATTTCGAAATCGTTGTGATCTACCTGGTTGTACGAATAGGAAAACGTAAAGTTCTCGACATCGTAGATTTGCGGTTTCCCTTCGCCAGTCCTATCTTTTCGAACACCTATAAAATTGATGCTTTGCCGCTTGGTATAATCTACAGACTGTTCCTCGATGATATCGCGCTGCTCTTCATCTTCAATATTGTCCAATCGGTTTTGAAGCTCGATATCGTCAAACTCTGGATCGAACTGTGGGGTTATCAATTCTTCTGAAATACCGTAGTTAAAAGGCAATTGAATGCCCCATTTGTTGGGAAGTAATTGTCCTAAATTGAAATTGGTAACCACATCGTATTGCTTCAAATCTTCACGGCTGCGCTGGTTGGGCCCTTGCTCAATGCTGCCAAACCCAATAGTGCTCCTGCGACCTGTGGCACTTACGGTGGCAAAATCGGCCAAATTGGCGTCCATACTGGCCACGGCGGCCCACCCGCCTTCGTTCTTAAGTTCAGAAAGGCGCAGTTCGTTGAACCACACTTCGCCGCAAATATCGCTGGAAGAGCTGTTTTTCAAGCCAATCATAATTACCCGTACCGCCCCGAAACTAGGATTACCACGAATACCTATGCGCTTTATATTGCCGCCATCGCCGCCTTCTGCACCCAGATCTTCTGGCGTGAAGTAATTTACCTCGGTAGGATTGAAAATATTATCGCCCTTTACCCGTGTTTTTACTTCCTGTAACAAATTAAGCGGTAAATTCAAACGGTTCTCGGAGGGCCAAATTTCTTCTGGGCTCGTGGTGTTGAAGGGGGTTACCGTAAGCGGAATCTCCACTTCATAGTAGTTCTGGTCCAAGTCGTTCCCCAATCGCATAAATGCGACCATCTCCCCGTCTGAAAGTGCCGTTTGCGCCTGTAACGACTCTGCGTGGATAAACATTTCCAAGTTTTCATACTGACGCATGTCCACGTTAAAGTACTTGTATACGGCCCGCCCGTCGTTGGGCTCCAATCCGCAAACGCGCAGCGCGAGCGATTGTTCATTCTGGCGAATAATGTTATTGTTGTTGTTCAACTCTTCACGGAAAACCCCCGGAGGCAAAACGTAGGGTATGGGCTGTCTGCTGGCATTTTCAAGTATGTTCACAGCCTCAACCTCAAAAACGGTATCATCTAGTTCTGGGTCTTCCCCGGTAATATCCAATGAAGGCAGAAAACGACGGTAGTCACCGCGTACCAGTTCCATCGTACCAAAACGTAGGGTCGTATTCTGGGTAAATTGCGAGAGGTACATTCTCATAAACCGGATGGAACGGAAATCGGAAATACCGTTTACGGCTTGGTCTGGTTCGTTTATGGGTATTTTGAACTGTACCCATCGAACGGGAATGGTCTGGTTGTTTTGCAGGGTAACATCGATATCCTCTCGAACGTCTGTAATATATTCGTTGGTCTCTACCGTCATCTGGCCTGGCCGGATAGGAATATTGTACTCGAAGTAACTATCGACGGTGTTCATAGTATTGTCACGGTTAATATCCTCTACATCGGGCTGTGGCGTATTTCCTCGGTTGGTATCTGTAACCTCCACGGGGGAGTTGCCTTCATTTCCATTAAACTGCAAATAGCGCTCAAAAATATTTCCTTCTGCCTGGAGAAAATATTGGTAGTTGTCTCGGGCCGGATCGGCTTGCCCCGCAAAAGCCGGAAATTGGATTGCTTCATCGACATCGTTCAGACCATCATACCCTATATCTTGGTTAATTCGTTCTTGCCCTTGGGTATCGAAGGTGTATACCAACGATTGGTTGCTGGGCACTTTTCCCCAAGCGGTAGGGGTGGTATTTTCAGTACCGCCATCTTCTGGAAGTCCGTTTTCGTACTGTTTTCTCCCGTCCTTAAGAACATCTTCGGAAATATTACCGAGGTTGAAGCTTAACACCCCCCCCGGATTATTTGCATTTTCCTCATAGATGAAGGGGTCGAGCACCCAAAACTGAATGTATTCTACGTTGGCGCGTTCAAAATCGGTGGTGGCCAGTTGTCTCGAAATACCCCCGAAACGTGCCTCGGGATTTGGCAGCGTGTTGCCGCCATTGCTCTCAGGATTGAAGTTGTAGGGACCGCGTTCGCCTGGATAAAATGTTAGATCTAACGGAAACAGGGCCTGAGTTTGCCCCTGCACGAGGTCTTGGTTCGGGAAAATCTCGTCCCGGAACACCCTTCTGGTAAAAGGCGAGGATAAGTCTTCATCGTTGATTCCCGCAGGTCGCTGACTGCTGTAAAAAATAGGGTCGATGGTGTACCAGTTCAACAAGGCGCGGTTATAGTTGTACGCCAAATCGCCATTGGCCCGCTCCCCGCCCAATCCAATAGGCGTACTGGAGAGGAACCATCCTAACGGATCGCTTACATCCAAAGAAGTTTGGGATGCTTCAAAATCATCGACATACACCGTGGCCCTACCATCAAAATCGGCAAGTTTTGGCGCCCCCGGTATCAAATAGGCAAACTCGCCCCGTACCGAAACATTGGAGGCCACATCGGTATCGATGTTTGGAAGTTTGTTTACCAAACGGGTCAAAAAGGGAACCTCGGTAGAATAATTGGCATTAAGGCCCACTATGGTATTGTTAATAGGCTCTACATTGTAATTGGCTTTTTGTGTAAGCGGCCGTTCGTTGAGATTGAGGAAGGTAGCCCCCACCAAAAAGTTCTCATTGAACTGATGTTCTACATTTAAGCCAGTAAAGCGCTTGGTTTGTTGACCGAACAGTGTATTGTTTTCGGTAGTGATATTGATGGGAACATTAGAGTTCTGTAGGGCAGGATCCAAAATCTGAACACGGCCCAATTGATAATTAACCGTATAATCTACGCCCTCTACGAGCGTTCTCCCACCGGCAGTAACTGTCACAGAACCCTGTGGAATGTTAAACGCACCAATGGGTATACCATCGCCAGCGCTAGATTTGTAGCGCCCGTTCAACTGGAATTTGTTCTTCTCACTCTGCTCCTGTTCTGCCTGTATCTTTGTTGTTTCGTACATGGCGTCAAAAACATACTGCTCTTGGTTGGCATTGTACGTATCCCGCAAGCCATAGATTTGTGCCTCCCCATTTGGTGGACTATCCAACTTCAACCTATCGAACAAGTACTGTCCAAATGGCTCGACACTAGTAAAGATAATTTGCCCGTTCTGTTGATCTACGGTAATTCCCGGCAGAAAGTCAAAAAATCCATCTCCTCCCTGTTGCGGATCGTTGTTGAAATTCAACCTGTCCAAATTAAATACACGCAATAAGGTTGCATCTGCGATATCGACATCGTTTGGGCCCGAAGGTGCTGGAAATGGTGTACCGTTTACGGGATTAATATAGTTTAGGGGTGAAGGATCTACGTATAGAATGTTCATAGTAAAATCTTCCGGCTCTAATTGAAAAGCACCCAAGGCATAGATGTTCTTCATCATCAAATCCCAAATAGGCTCCTGTACAATGGTTATATTGCTCTTCAGCATTTTTACCACTAAGTTTTGCGGTATGCCCCCGGTAGGGTTTCCATTGGGATTCGGATTTCCATCACCCGGAATAGGATCACCGGTGGAATTGACCCCATCGTTTGAAAACTCTCCCACTTGGTACACCTCGCCGTTTACCGTAAACTGAAACGCCACACCCAACACCTCGTCGTTAGACAAACGCTGATTAAGGGATATGTACCCCAGTTGGGTGTCCAGCCTGTATTCGTTTGGCTGTAGCCTACGGGCATTTTCCACCACGGCATAATCGACACCATCGTTTACCTGGATACCCCCAAAACCTTGGGCCACGGTCGCGACATCCCTAATTTGCTCGTTGAGGATAGATTGCGGCGGTGCGTTGATGCCAAAAGGGTTAAAGTCGTTGTTGGCATTGTTTGGAAATGCATTGGGCCCAGCATTGATGAATCCACCTGGAATAATAGGCAACCCAATATTGGTTGGGTCTGCCTCTCCCAAATCCTGTACGGCAACCACATTCCTAACATCTTCCGTACGGTTGGTTCGGTTGGTTACCCAAACCTCAATACGTGTAATTTGCACGTTGGAATTGATAAAGGGATATTGACGTAACACCCGGTCATAGTTATCACGGAAGTAATGTGCTAGGAAAAAGTGACGGTTTTCATCATAATCTAGTGCAAACACATCAAAATCTGTTATGGTGGCCCCTCCTTCTGCAACGACAGTGCGGGTTTCAGAATTTTGTTCGGAAAACACCCCGGTTATGGTCGTCTTTCCAAACTGCAATTGTGTCTTTACCCCGAAAAGGCTCTGCGCCCCTTGTATCAACGTGCTGTTAAGTGGCATGTTCACGTTACCTACCTCTATCTTCTGAATGATATCATCTTCGGTAGGCGTGTATTCCAGTTTGATCTGGTTTTGGAAATCGAACGTAGACTGCGTATCGTAGTTGGCCGTTATTTGAAGCCGCTCACCCACTTTCCCCAGCAGGCTTAAGCTGATTCGTTGGTCGAAATCGAACGAGAGGTTGCTACGGTTTCGAGGGGAAAAGGCAGGATTGTCCTGCTTGGTATACAGTATCCCCAAATCCAACTCGACGCTACCCTGAGGGATGACCTCGATGGTATTTCCGCCGAACACAGACTCGAAGAAATTTGAGTTCACATAAAACGTTGGCAGCAAATTCTTTTGAGCCTCTTCCGAGCCTTCCTTACGACCATCGGCAGCATCTATCTT
>CAZXDP010000032.1:1948-30331 GCA_964639255.1 uncultured Flavobacteriaceae bacterium | reverse complement strand
TTCGAGCCCCTTTTTGAAGCGGTTATGATTTCCACGGCAGGACAACAAGGATTGTCGTTTACGACACGAGGAATACGTAAAAATTAAAACTGCTATGAAAGCTATTTGGAACAATAAAATTCTTGCTGAAAGCGACGCTACCGTTGTCGTGGAGGGCAACCATTATTTCCCGCCCGAATCTTTAGAGAAGCGCTATTTTGAGGAGAGCGACACCCAGACACACTGCCCGTGGAAGGGCACTGCCCACTATTATTCGCTCCAGGTGGCTGGCGAGAAGAATCCCGATGCGGCGTGGTACTATCCAGAAACCAAACCAGCGGCAAAGAATATAGAGGGATATGTGGCTTTTTGGAAGGGTGTGGAAGTCACAAAGTAACGATTATAGAATTTCCAGTAAGGCGTCAACATCCTGTTCTGTATTGTAACAATGAAACCCCACCCGAATTCCATCGCCACGAAGAGAGGCAATAATACCATTCGCTTTCAACCTTTTCATATCATCTTCGTCCCCACGTAGCGTAAAAATAGGCGATACAGGCTTTCGTCGGGCTATCACATCTGGCAATAACCCTTTATTGACAAAACGATCTTTGGCTAGCATTGCCAGGCTGTTGATAGAGCTGAAAATTCGTTCTGTGCCCCAATCTTCAAATAAGGTTAAGGATTGACCCAAACTTCCGTGGTTGAAAACGGGCAGGTGTCCCGGTTCAAAATGTTTCATAAATCTCGTTTCCATAGCTGTACTGTTAAAGGTCTCCGCCGAGTTAAACCCTATAGTGGCCGGAAATAGGGAATTTTGAGCTGCTTCACGTACCAAGAAAAATCCGGTGCCAAAGCCAGAGAGCAACCACTTATAGGCACTGGCGCCTATGACGTCCAGCGGACTCTCATAAAAATGGAACCGCTCGGTGCCTAAGTATTGGGTTCCATCGGCAATAAGCAACATGTTAGGATGGTATGCCTTTAGCTGATGTAAAAAATCCATGTCGATTTTAATACCGCTTTTCCATTGGGTAATGCTAAACAGGAAAACATCTGGATGATGTTTGGCAACTGCCGCTTCGATATGCTGTTCTAAGTTTTCGTCAATTTTGGCATAACACACGTTAAAATCGCGCGTTTCTACGGGCCAGTTTACCGAGGGGTAATCGTCTTCCAACAAAAGAATCTTTTGTCCGCTGGGCAGCCCTTCCAATATGGTATTTATTCCGAAGGAAAAATTGGGAACCAACGCTGTTTCTGCTTCCGAAGCTCCAAAAAAGCGAGCCACGATTTCCCGAACCTGTTGCAATTGCTGCTGTGCTTGCGCATAATCGTGACCTTGTTCCAGATAGGCCGTATCTACCGCTGCCCGGTACTGTGCTAAAGGACGACTCAACAATCCCGTCGCGGGTGTATTTAAATAGGTTTGCCGCGCCAGTGCGGGAAAGTGTTTTCTTAAATCTTCCATAAGCCAAACGGCAAAACCGTCATTTTTCAATATTTTTACAAAAGACTAAAAGTACTGACCATGTTTTCAAAAACCAAAAAAACCGAACGTCTGGATGCCGAACAGCGTGAGCAATATGAATATGCCCGGCGCCGTATTAAACAAAAGAAGGGACTTATGCGCCATTTTATCTTTTTTTTGGCGGGTGCCCTACTTATCCTCGTACTGGACCTTCTGCTGGAAAAAGGCCATGAGTTATTGTTTCCCAACTGGTCGGTATGGGTGGTGCTCATTTGGGCTTTTATCCTCCTCATTCATGTTTTCAATGTTTTTGTGCTCAATACTTTTATGGGAAAGGAATGGGAAGACCGCCAGATGGAAAAGCTGAAGGCCAAGCAGGCCGAGCGAATTTCGGAACTGGAACAAAAACTTGAGCGCGAGATACAACTTCCAAAGCCTCCCAAACACGATTCCCATAAAGATACCACCCCGTTACCCCCCGATGTACAATGATAACGATGATTGCCGCCGTAGGCGAGAACAATGAGCTAGGCAAGGACAATGATTTGGTCTGGCATTTACCCGACGATTTCAAAAGATTTAAATTGCTAACCACCGGGCACCATATTATTATGGGGCGCAAAACTTTCGAGTCGTTCCCTAAGCCGCTGCCCAATCGAACCCATATCGTCATTACCCGAAACAAAGCATACCAGCCGGAATTGGCCGTGGTGGTGCATAGTATGGAGGAAGCATTGGAGAAGGCCCAAGAGGATGAGCGTCCCTTTATTATTGGAGGTGGTGAAATTTATAAAATGGGTCTAGAAGTGGCCACCTGTATCGAGCTAACACGGGTGCACGGAACTTTTGATGCCGATACTTATTTTCCTGAAATCCCAAAAGACAAATGGTCTTTGCAGTCGGAAGTGCACCACCCCAAGGATGAACGCCACGACTATGCGTTTACTTACCAAACGTGGGTGCGCAACTAGTGGACGTTGTACTTCGCCATATTGCCGAAGACAATGGTTTGCAAGTGGAGCACCTGCAACGCTTAACGGGAGGCGACATCAACGAGGTATTTTTACTGTCGTGCACCACGCGAAAGGTGGTTGCCAAATGCAACCAATCCCACACCTACCCTGGCATGTTCGAGGCCGAAAAGAAAGGGCTGTCCTTACTTGCAAGTGCGGGGGCCTTTCGCGTGCCCAAAGTGTTGGCCATTGGAGATAAAGATTCTAATGCCTATTTACTGTTGGAATATATCGAGTCTGGGAATATGGGAAGTACATTTTGGCAGCGATTTGCAGAACAATTGGCTGCTCTGCATACGACCACCCAAGCTCATTTTGGCTTGGATCACGACAATTACATTGGCAGTTTGCGCCAGTACAACTGTCCGGAGCGAACCTTGGTCGATTTCTATCTTAACCAACGCTTGCTGCCACAATTTCGGATGGCTATTGATAAGGGATATTCCTTCCCTCGGCTAGATCAATTTTACAAACAGTTGGCGACCCTTCTCCCGGAAGAAGCCCCTGCCCTCCTCCATGGCGATTTATGGGGCGGTAATTTTATGGTTTCGGCACAGGGCGAACCCGTGTTGATAGATCCAGCGGTAGTCTACGGTCCGCGCGAAATGGACATCGCCATGATGCAGCTTTTCGGCGGTTTCGATGCTTCGGTGTTCAATAATTACAATGAACTGTTCCCGATGCAACCCCGTTGGCAAGACCGCCTTCAAATATATCAACTTTATTATTTATTGGTGCACCTTAACCTATTTGGAAGCAGTTATTTGGATCGCGTACAGCATATTGCTAAAAGATATACCTGAGGTGCGATTGGAAAACAATTCACATTAACAAACCCTTGCACATACTTTAGCGTTTCTTTGGCGGTGTTTTCTACGATGGCAGCGTATCTTTAAAATAAAAACAGCGATATGAGCAATACCGATTTATACAACGAAGAAGCCAAGGAGAAATTGAAAGAGCTAATCAGCGATGGAGATGTCGCTATGATGGCCACCAACTTAGGCGGAAAGCCTCTCAGTGTGGTGCCTATGCATACCAAAAAGATTGATGATGACGGTTCTATCTGGTTCTTGAGCGGAAATAACAGCGACCATAATAGGGATATTCTGCAAGACCCCACAGCTCAATTACTCTACAACAATTCTGGAGATATGAATTTTGTTAGTGTTTTTGGAGAGGCCCAAATCGTTTCGAATCAGGATATTTTAGACGATCTCTACGACAGCAAGGATAATGCTTGGTTCAACGGGTCAGAAGATCCCAATCTCACGGCCATTAAGTTTACCCCGAGGGAGGCCGCCTACTGGAGCAACGATAATAACAAATTGATAACTTTTTTCAAGTTGCAAATGGCCGCATTCACTGGCAATGACAAAGACATTGGTTCATCAGGAAAAATGAAGATGTAAGATAGCGAGTTGAACCTATCCCCTTTCCGAATGATTCGGAAAGGGGATTTTTTATGTTTACCTTTACGCTTTAAAACCAATTTTCATGAAGGCATATATTTTTCCTGGGCAAGGGGCCCAGTTCACGGGAATGGGAAAAGACCTTTACGATGCTTCTCCCACCGCCAAGAAATTATTTGAGCAGGCCAACAATGTGCTAGGCTTCGACATCACTAAGATTATGTTTGAAGGCAGTAGCGATGCCCTCAAGGAAACCAAGGTTACCCAGCCTGCAATTTTCCTGCATTCCACTATTTTAGCCGAGGTACTAGGCGATTCGTTCCAACCCGAAATGGTGGCCGGTCATTCCTTGGGAGAATTTTCTGCGCTGGTGGCCAATAAAACGCTTCAATTTGAAGACGCCTTGCAATTGGTTTCCAAACGGGCGCAAGCTATGCAACAAGCCTGCGAGCAACAGCCTTCTACCATGGCGGCAGTGCTAGGCTTGGAAGACGCTATCGTGGAGGCTATATGCGCCGATACAGAGGGTGTAGTGGTAGCAGCAAACTACAACTGTCCCGGTCAGTTGGTAATTTCTGGCGAAGTGGAAGCCGTTAATCGGGCGTGCGAGGCATTGACCGAGGCCGGTGCCAAGCGGGCTATGGTATTACCCGTGGGAGGGGCCTTTCACAGTCCTTTAATGGAACCTGCACGGGAAGAATTGGCAGCCGCGATAGAAGCCACAAGTTTTACCACCCCGCAGTGCCCAATCTACCAAAATGTCTCCACCTTCGCTGTTACCGATCCTGATACCATTAAGAAAAATTTGATTTTCCAGCTCACGGCACCGGTGAAATGGACGCATAGCGTGCAACATATGATAAAAGATGGAGCCACTCAGTTTATTGAGGTTGGTCCAGGCACCGTGCTTCAGGGATTGGTTCGAAAGATCGATCGTTCCGTCGCAACCGAAAAGGCTGAGCTATAAAAGACAAAAAATCCCGAAGGGTTGCTTCGGGATTTTTTTCAATATCTATTCGCGGTTAGGCCGTAATACTGCAATCGGAACAGTCTTTCACCTTTCCGTAGTAGGTCTCACGGTATTTGTGCACCGTTTTGTAAGGAATGCTCATAAAACGCTTTCGCACATACGTAACGTTGGCCGTAAACATTCCCATTTTCTCACTAAATCGTTTTTCTCTTCTCGTCTTTCGTTTCACTGAAACTAACTTCATAACATCTATTTAGGTTATGCTGCAAAGTAACAAGGTATGGCACGTTAATCCAAATTACAGATGTTAAACCTGGGTTAAAGACTTGATTTCGTGAGTTATTCTTCTAAAAACTAATTATTTTTTCTGTTTGCTCCGTATTTTTTGCTCCCATTTCCAGGCCGAGGCCAAGGCCTCTTCCATAGATTTTGTTGCTCTCCAACCTAATTTTTTGTTTGCTTTGCTAGTATCTGCATATACAGCTGTAACGTCGCCAGATCTACGTTCTACAATAGTATAATTGAGTTCTTGATCCGTTACCTTTTCAAACGCTTGCACCACTTCGAGCACCGAACTTCCCCTGCCGGTCCCTATATTGAATACTTCGAATTTTGCTGCATTTTCTTTGGAAAGCAAGCGCTGTAAGGCCACCACATGTGCCTGTGCCAAATCTACCACGTGAATGTAATCGCGTATGCAGCTTCCGTCGGGCGTATCGTAATCATCGCCAAATACAGACAGTTGCTTGCGCACTCCTGCGGCCGTCTGGGTTATGAACGGTACTAAATTTTGTGGAACGCCAATAGGGAGTTCCCCGATTTCGGCTGTGTGGTGGGCACCTATGGGATTGAAATAACGAAGTGCAATTGAGTGCAAAGGTTGCACAGCGCATACATCACGGATAATCTCCTCACTGATTTGCTTGGTGTTTCCATAAGGCGATATCGCTGGCTTTACAGGTGCCTCTTCAGTAATAGGAAGCGACTCCGGCTCGCCATACACGGTGCAGGACGAACTAAAAATAAATGGCTCAATACGATGCGCCTTGCATTCTTGCAACAAATAGGTAAGTGTATGCAGGTTGTTTTCATAATACAATAGCGGATTTTCTACACTCTCTCCTACCGCTTTGCTCGCCGCAAAATGGATAATGCCATCGATATCCGAATGCCTGTTGAAAAAATCGCTTACATCGGCCTTATGCCTCAAATCGAGTCTTTCAAAACCAGGTGCCTTTTTGGTAATATTGGTAATACCTTCCAACACTTCGATACTGGAATTGGAAAGGTTGTCTATAATAAGGGTTTCAAAACCAGCTTGCTGTAACTCCACCACGGTATGGGAACCTATGTAACCAAGGCCTCCAGTAACTAATATTTTCTTCATTAAAAGTTAGTGTTTTTTTTCATAGATTGGATAAATGATTCATCCCTAACTACGAATATATTCAATTACGCTCTCTGTTATAAAAGCTATTTGCTCGTCGTCCAATTCGGTATGCATTGGTAAGGAGATTACCTCCTTTACCAATTTATTCGTCACCGGGAAATCGGCCTCGTTGTAGCGGTCATCGGCATACGCTTTTTGGCGGTGCAACGGTATGGGATAATACACTCCGCATGGAATTTCCCGCTCGTTGAGAAACTTTACCAAGCCATCCCTATCTGTATCTAGAACCCTTAGGGTATACTGGTGAAACACGTGGCAGTCGCATACCTCGCATATAGAGTTGTCGGCATCGCAAAAACCGGTAGGAGTGATAATGGAGTCAATCCCCGCAAAGGCAGCCGTATACTTTCTGGCAGCGTTACGTCTCGCCGCATTGTATTCATCCAAATGTGGCAATTTTGCCCTCAAAATCGCGGCCTGGATAGAATCTAACCTCGAGTTAACCCCTACCACATCGTGATGGTACCGTTCGTACATTCCATGGTTTACAATCCCCCTCAACGTGTGCGCCAAGGCATCATCGTTGGTGAATATGGCCCCGCCGTCGCCATAGCAACCCAAGTTTTTGGAAGGGAAAAATGAGGTCGACCCAACGTGGCCTATGGTACCGGTTTTAGCCTTGGTGCCATCACTGAAAGTATAATCTCCGCCTATGGCCTGGGCATTATCTTCAATAACATATAGGTTGTGCTCCTTGGCAATCGCCATAAGTTCTTCCATAGGAGCTGCAAGACCGAACAAATGAACGGGCACGATAGCTTTTGTCTTGGGCGTAATGGAACTGCGTATGGCATCGAGATCAATATTGAACGTTACTGGGTCTACGTCCACCAACACCGGCGTGAGCCCCAAAAGAGCAATGACCTCTACAGTAGCGGCAAAGGTGAAATTGGCGGTAATGACCTCATCACCGGGTTTCAAGTCCAGGCCCATCATTGCGATTTGCAAGGCGTCGGTTCCATTGGCACAGGGTATTACATGCTTTACCCCAAGATAGGATTCCAATTCTTTCTGAAAAGCGTGCACCTGCGGGCCATTTATATAGGCGGTAGATTCAATCACTTCGAGCACCAAGGTATCTACCTGTTCTTTAATATGTTCGTATTGACCCTTTAGGTCTACCATTTGGATTTTCCGCATAATTTCTTCTGAAAAGTTTAAAGTTCAAAACTACGAAATTGTTCGAAGTTACACCGTTAACGCGGTATTAACTTGCCCTAGAAATGCCGTCGCTACCATTATTTTGGTAATTTAGCGCTCTATGCAATTCCTGTACGACGTTTTGATACGCATTGCCGCAGCACTGGTATGGGCCTCCCAGTTCTTCAGTGGCGGAATGAAGCGCTTCGTTACCGGTAGGAAATCTACGCTAAGCCGCTTGCAGGAGTGTATAGAAGCAGGGGATAGACCCATTTGGTTTCATTGCGCCTCCTTAGGTGAATTTGAACAGGGCGTGCCTATCATAGAAGGCTTACGAACCTCATACCCCGAACGCAAACTAGTCGTCAGTTTTTTTTCTCCTTCCGGATATGAAATCAAAAAACATACACCCCTGGCCGATGTGGTGGTCTATCTTCCGCTCGACACACCCCAACGAGCAAATACATTTCTAGATGCCTTACACCCCAGCCTGGCTGTTTTTGTAAAATATGAGATTTGGCCAAATTACCTTAAAGCCCTGCAAGAGCGGAATATTCACACCTTGCTGGTGTCGGGTCTGTTTCGGGAATCACAAATATATTTTAAATGGTATGGCCAGTTTATGAGGAACGCGCTTCTGAAGTTTCACCACATTTTCGTGCAGGATAGGGCTTCGCAAATGCTTTTAAATTCCGAAGGAATAAAACCCGTTACGGTAAGCGGCGATACGCGATTTGATAGGGTGTCGCGGCAACTAGAGCAAGACAACCATTTGCCCTTTATGGAAACCTTTTTGGCGCAAGAGAACGGTGAATCGTATTTGTGCCTGGTGTGCGGGAGTACTTGGGCGTCAGATGAGGCCGTGTTGTTGCCCTATATCCAGTCGGCACCAAATCGTGTGAAGGTCGTTATTGCTCCCCACAAAGTGGAAGCTTCCAAAATTGCGCAACTCAAGTCTAAAATTAAAAAATCGTGCGTGTCATATTCAGAGCTTCCCGATGCCTCCTTAGCCCAGGCGGAAGTACTAATTATAGACACCATCGGACTTTTGGGAAAAGTATACAGCTATGCCGACATCGCTTACGTGGGGGGCGCTATGGGCAGCACCGGTCTCCATAACATTCTAGAACCGGCAACTTTTGGCGTTCCCATCATCATTGGGAAAAACTTCAACGAATTTCCGGAGGCGAAGCAATTGCGTCAGCTGGCCGGTTTGTTCACTATTGAAAATGCCAATGAATTGGAGAAACTCATGCATCGGCTCGTTACAGATTCTAACTTTAGACATCAAACGGGGAAAATATCGGGTCATTTTGTTAATCAAAATACCGGGGCCACTAAAGTTACCTTAGCATATATCGACAGACTTAGGTTGGAAAACTAAACGGTTACCGCTTTGTTGAGATACCGCCTAAATGGCAACATTGTTTTATAGATTTCAACGACCTTTTCATCGAAGCCAGAGGCAATGACCTCTTTTTGGGTAAAAGAGTGTGCGACGGCAAATGATTTACGACGCAGCAAATCGATATGTCTATGGTCTTCTGAATATCCCTTGGAAGCAGTTTTTAATGTGTCGTCTTCCATAAGCCCACCGAACATTGCCTTAAAGTGGGGTTCGTTCAGTATCTCTTTAAGCGCTTCACCATCGTAATCGATGGCCTCACGAATGCTTTTAAGCAATTTGGAAGAAGGGTGCCAATACCCTCCCCCTATAAAACTTTCCTCCACCCCCAAATGGATGTAAAAATCACCTTGTTTACGCTCTTGGTCAAGCCCCGCGCCAAAATGGTCCTTGTAGGTAGGTTTATTGGGGTGGTACATCAAATTATTGTTAATTCGATTGATAGCCTTTTTCCCAGGTGTATCTGTATATTCGGGGTCAACAGCCGCTAATTTGTTGTTCATCGCATCCAACCACGCAATATATTCGTCGCGCACCTCTTCATACCGCTTACGGTGGGCGTCCATCCATTCCTTGGAATTGTTCTGCTGAAGATCTCGCAGAAAATCGTAAAGCTTCCTAAAATTCATATGTTTTTAAGTAAAACTATCTATTTCAACATTTCTGAAAGAAAATATTAGTAAAATTTTACCATATGTCGACCGATAAATAAAATAGCTTTGTTTTTAACAACAAACACAATCTAACGAGACATGAAAAAAGTAACCCTCTTACTCGCTGTGGCAATCGCCACCCTAAGCACCACCGCTTGTCGCGAAACCGAAACCAAGGAAGTAGTGCGCGAAGTAGAAGTTGAAACCAAAGAAACCGTAGAGGAATCGGAAGGGATCCTAGAACGGGCTGGTCAGAAAGTCGATGAGGAAATTAACGAGGAAATCGACGAAGAAATCGATAAAATAGGCAATAACGACGATAATTAATGCCAACACCGTTGGCGCTTAACACGTTATGCGTATGAAAAAGATCGTATTCATAGGTATCTTGCTCATTATGTTAGGAAGTGTTTCCCTATCGTGCCGAGATACCCAGCGAAGGGCCGATGATGTTGAAGACGTCGTGGACGATGTCGAGGACGCCCTGGAAAAAACTGAAGAAAGTATCGAGGAAGGCATAGATGATGTTGAAGAACATGCCGATCTTGATGACGATGCAACCGAATAAATTAAATCGATATGAAAACAGTACGAAACCTAAGGCTTTTTCTCTTCGCACTTGCCATTATAAGTATAGTGTCTTGTCGTGAACAGAAGGACGAACAAACAGAAACCGAGGCTCTAATCGAGGAAATGGAAAGTGAAGGAGCAGAAATCAAGAAAAAGGTTGATGGAGACGAGACCAAGATAAAAATGGAAACCGACAGCAAGAAGGTGAAGATCAAGGCCGAAGAAGGAGAAACGAAGGTGAAAGTCAAAACCGACAACGACGCTTAAATGCAAAAAAAAAGAACCAAACAAAAAAGAGGCCGGTCGGCCTCTTTTTTTTGGGTAATTATTTTCTGCGTTCGGGCTTAAGGATGAACGCCGCTGGAAACGTATTTTTAATCTCCAGCAAGGCCCTGTCTGCTTCCAAGCGCGTGGCAAAATTTCCTACCCAAACCTTGTAGTTTGGGGTTTCGTATTCTATGCTCGCTGGCCATGCTTCGTATACGCTTCGGTATTTTTTAATTTTTGCGTTTGCCTCGTTCAACTCGCCGTAATACAACTGTATTGTGTAACCAGAGCTAAGTTTGTTAGCTTGTTCCAATTCCATTTTCAAGGCGAGTATCTGCTCAATCTTTTTATCTTGATTTACCGTCACCGTCGCACTTTGGGCACTGCCCAAGGCTACCGCAAACATAACTAATACACTAACTATTAGAAACTTATATTTTTGATGATTTGTCATGGATAATGCTGTTTAATACAAAGGTAATTCTTCTTAACTTTCCGGGGCCCAATTTTATTATTTAGAACTATTATAAATTATGAGTTAACAGTTTGTTTGGATTTTGAAAATGGACTTTATACCGTACTTTTGTGCCGTTATTTATGGCAGGTAAAGACCGCTTACCCACTATTGAACTGTAACCATTTACGTGCCAAACTATTGACAATAATCCAAACATTAGTATGCAAAAGGTGAAGTTTAAAAATCTACCCTCAATAATGTCCCTTCTAATGTTAGCGTTGCTGCTAACTTGCTCTACCACAGGATTTGCGCAGGACGAGGTTGCCAACACGGGTGATATTGCAGAAAACGAACCCACACCACCTGCCGATGCTACGGGAGACGTAGCCGCTGGCGAACAGCTTTTCAAGGCCAATTGCGCAGCTTGCCATAAGTTGGACAAGCGTGCCACGGGACCGGCCTTGCGCGGCGTTGCTGACAAATACGACCGTGACTGGCTGTATGCCTGGATCAAAAACAGCCAAGAATTGATCCAATCTGGCGATCCTACCGCAGTAGCACTTTTCAACGAATGGAATGGCGCGGTAATGACGGCCTTCCCGCAATTGAGCAATACCGATATTGACAACATATTAGCCTACACCAGCCAACCCAAGCCCGAGCCCGTTGCTGCCGAGGTGCCTGCTGGCGGTGCAGCCACTGGTACTGGAGGAGGTGCTTCTAATACCATTATCTTAGCTGCCCTAGCATTGATCTTCGTTCTTTTGGTGGTTATGCTGTTCTTGGTTACTAAAACACTCCGTCGTATTGCCGAAGCCAATGGTGTCGTATATGAAGAAAAGGAAAAGCAAACCCCACTTTGGAAAGCTTTCGTACAAAATCAGTTCTTGGTTTTGGTTTCAGCGATCTTGCTTTTGTTGACCGCTGGTTATTTTATGTACGGCTTCTTTATGCAAATAGGAGTTGACCAAGGTTATGCGCCGGTTCAGCCTATACATTATTCGCATAAAATACACGCTGGCGCCAATCAGATAGATTGTAACTTCTGCCACAGTTCGGCACGTAAGAGCAAGCATTCCGGCATTCCTTCCTTGAACGTTTGTATGAACTGCCATAAGAATATTGCAGAGTACAACGGTGAGGTGGATCCTGAAAACGGGTACACGAAAGAATTTTACGATGCCGAGATACAGAAACTCTACGATGCCGTTGGGTGGGATGAGACTACACAATCGTATACGGGAGAAGAAAAACCGGTGAAATGGGTTCGCATACACAACCTGCCAGATTTCGCATATTTTAACCACGCCCAACACGTTTCGGTAGGCGGTATCGCTTGTCAAACTTGTCACGGCCCAGTGGAGGAAATGGAAATAATGTACCAATACTCTCCCCTCACTATGGGTTGGTGTATTAACTGCCACCGCGAGACAAACGTTCGCATGGAAGACAACGAATATTACGAAAAAATCCACGAGCAACTCGCCAAAAAATATGGAGTGGATAAAGTGACCGCGGCGCAAATGGGCGGCTTGGAGTGCGGAAAGTGTCACTACTAATAAATTGAATGGATAATTTTTCAGATAGCAATATGGCATCAAACAAGAAATACTGGAAAAGTGTTGAAGAGCTCAAGGAAACTAGCTCTATTGTTGAGACACTGAAACAGAATGAATTTGTGGAGGAAATCCCTACCGATGAATTCTTGGGGAACAAGCAAACCCTCGAGTCTTCTTCCACCACACGTCGTGATTTCTTAAAATTTGTTGGCTTTTCAACAGCTGCTGCCTCCTTGGCAGCCTGCGAAGGCCCCGTTATTAAATCGATTCCCTACGTTGTTCAGCCCGATGAAATCGTACCCGGGGTGGCAAACTACTATGCCACGACCATGGCCGATGGCTTCGACTTCGCCAATGTATTGGTAAAAACCCGTGAGGGACGACCCATAAAAATTGAAAAAAATGACCTTGCCAAGAGCAAGAGCAGTGTAAACGCGCGTGTACAGGCATCGGTACTTTCGCTTTACGATAAAAACCGACTAACAGGCCCGGTTGTAGATGGTACAGACGTAAGTTGGGAAGAATTCGACACCAAAATGGCCCAGCGCATGAATGAAATGGCCGGGCAAGATGTGGTGCTGTTAACCCAAACTTTTGCGAGCCCCTCTACCTCCAAATTAATTCAAGAATTTATAGCCAAATACCCTAACGTGCGCCACGTGGTGTACGATACCGTATCTTCTTCACAAGCACTGGACGCCTTTCAGAGCAAATACGGGGTGCGAGGCTTGGCAGATTACGATTTTGAAAAGGCCGAAGTCATCGTTTCTGTTGGCGCCGATTTTCTAGGCGATTGGCAGAGTGGCGGTTACGATGCTGGATATGCCAAAGGACGTATTCCTAAGAACGGAAAAATGTCCAAACACTTCCAATTCGAATCGAATATGACGCTTTCTGGAGCCGCTAGCGATGTTCGCGTGCCCGTAACTCCTTCTCAGCAACTGCAAGTTATGCGTGCCATTACCGGCGGAAGCACATCAGGTTTGCCAGAAAATATTGTCAAGGCCGTAAATGAAGCCAAGCGTCATTTGGCCAAGGCTGGCAGCAAGGCCGTTGTGATAACAGGGCTCCCCAATGTGGAAGCCCAAACCATGGCTTTGAATTTCAACGAAGGTAGCGAGGTTATGGATACCTCAAAGCCATTGCTTACCCGCCAAGGAAATACTCAAGAAGTGATACGCGTTATGGAGGGTGTTATTTCGGGTGCGGTTAAAGGATTGATTACGGTGGGCGTTGACCCAGTGTATTCATTCCCTAAGCATGAAGCCTTTAAGGAAGCCTATACAAATTTACCGCTTAGCGTAGCGTTCGCAATGAAGAAAAACGCTACGGCATCCTTATCGCAAATGATTGCCGCCACGCCACATTATCTAGAGAGCTGGGGCGATTTGCAAATGAAAAAGGGTACGTTCAGCTTAATGCAGCCTACCATTCGACCTCTTTTTAACACACGCCAATTTCAAGACAGCCTCTTGAAGTGGACCGGAAACACAAATAGCTATTACGACTATATTAAGGAAAACTGGAATACTTCTGTATTAAACGGTGGTTCTTGGAACCAAGCGTTGCATGATGGTTTCTTTATGAGCGATGCCGAGGTAGCCATGGAGGGCAAAACTGCCCAACAAGGAGAGATAACAATGGAATCTGCCATCAGTAATGGTGCATTGGCCGCTGCGCAAGAAGGCAAACTGCAGTTAACGCTGTATACCAAGACCTCTATGGGCGATGGTACCCAGTTTAACAACCCTTGGCTACAGGAAATGCCAGATCCTATTACGCGTACCTCTTGGGACAATTACATAACCGTCTCGGCCGCTGATGCAGAAGCCTATGGTTTGGAAAATTTCAATGTTGCCAATGGCGCCTTAAACGGAAGCTACGTGAATGTAACCGTGGGCGATGCCGTGGTAGAGAATGTCCCTGTAATAATCCAACCCGGACAGGCTAAGGGATCTATTGGCTTGGCGTTGGGCTATGGCCAGACCGAAGCCATTCAAGAAGAGATGCAAACCGGCGTTAACGCCTTCCCCCTTTATCAGAATTTTTCTGAAATACAGAACGTGACCATCGAGAAGACTCCTGGTATACACGAGTTTGCGTGTATCCAGTTGCACAATACCATGATGGGCCGCGATATCATAAATGAAACGACCTTAGAGATATTCAATACTCGCGATAAGCACTATTGGAATGAGGTTCCGAAGGTATCGAAAGACCACCAAGAGATTCCGGTAACTTCGCCAGATGCCGATTTGTGGGAGGAATTTGACCGTTCCATCGGCCATCATTTCAATATGTCCATCGACCTGAATGCTTGTACCGGATGCGGTGCTTGCGTTATTGCCTGTCACGCAGAGAACAATGTTCCCGTTGTAGGTAAGGACGAAATGCGGAAGAGCCGCGATATGCACTGGTTGCGAATAGACCGCTACTACTCCAGTGAGGAAACGTTTGTAAGCGATAAGGAGAAAAAAGAGAATATTTCTGGTTTGGGAAGTTCCCTTTCAGAATACGGCGAGATGGAAAACGCTGCCGCGAATCCGCAGGTTGCCTTCCAGCCAGTAATGTGCCAGCACTGTAACCACGCGCCTTGCGAAACGGTTTGTCCCGTAGCCGCAACGAGCCACGGTCGCCAAGGTCAAAACCAAATGGCCTACAATCGCTGTGTGGGTACTCGTTACTGCGCCAACAACTGTCCGTATAAGGTACGTCGTTTCAACTGGTTCTTATATGCCGAAAACGACGAGTTCGACTACCATATGAACAATGACTTAGGAAGAATGGTCCTCAACCCAGATGTGGTTGTGCGCTCACGAGGGGTAATGGAGAAATGTTCAATGTGTATCCAAAAGACCCAATTGGCCATTGTCGAGGCAAAACGCACCGGAAGACCGGTGACCGATAAGGAATTCCAAACGGCTTGTTCTTCAGCCTGTAATACGGGTGCCATCGTTTTTGGTGATATTAACGATGAGCAGAGCGAAGTGTACGAATTGAAACAAAACGACAGAATGTATCACTTGCTGCAGGCGGTAGGTACCGAACCCAATGTGTTCTACCAAACAAAGGTGAGAAATACGAACGAAGCATAAACTAACTGAGAAATAGCATCATAAGATATGGCGTCGCATTACGAAGCACCTATTAGAAAACCCTTAGTTATAGGAGACAAAAACTACCACGATGTAACTGTGGATGTGGCAGCTCCTGTAGAAGGAAAGGCCAATAAATCGTGGTGGATAGTATTCACTATCGCCCTTGTCGCTTTTTTATGGGGGTTGGGTTGTATCATTTATACGGTCTCTACCGGTATTGGCGTATGGGGACTGAACCGTACTGTAAACTGGGCTTGGGATATCACCAACTTTGTTTGGTGGGTAGGTATTGGGCACGCTGGTACCTTGATCTCGGCCGTATTGTTACTCTTCCGTCAAAGATGGAGAATGGCTATTAACCGTTCTGCCGAGGCGATGACAATTTTCTCGGTAATCCAAGCGGGCTTGTTCCCTATTATTCACATGGGCCGCCCTTGGTTGGCTTACTGGGTACTTCCCATTCCCAATCAGTTTGGTTCGCTTTGGGTGAACTTCAACTCACCGCTGTTGTGGGACGTATTCGCGATTTCTACTTACCTCTCTGTATCGCTCGTGTTTTGGTGGACTGGATTGCTGCCCGATTTTGCGATGATTCGCGATAGGGCCATTACTCCCTTCACCAAACGAATTTACGGCATCCTTTCCTTTGGGTGGAGCGGCCGTGCCAAAGACTGGCAGCGATTTGAGGAGGTTTCCTTGGTATTGGCCGGTTTGGCAACACCACTTGTACTTTCGGTACACACCATCGTATCGTTCGACTTTGCTACATCGGTAATCCCAGGATGGCACACAACCATCTTCCCTCCATACTTCGTGGCCGGAGCGATTTTCTCTGGTTTCGCTATGGTAAATACCCTTCTTATCATTATGAGAAAGGTATCTAATCTAGAAGCCTACATTACCATTCAGCATATTGAGCTAATGAACATCGTAATTATGATTACGGGTTCTATCGTGGGTGTAGCTTATATTACAGAGCTCTTTATCGCGTGGTATTCTGGTGTAGAATACGAACAATACGCCTTCCTTAACCGGGCTACCGGTCCTTACTGGTGGGCCTATTGGGCTATGATGACTTGCAACGTATTCTCTCCGCAGTTCATGTGGTTCAAGAAGCTACGTACCAGTATCATGTTCTCGTTCTTTATCTCCATTGTAGTGAACATCGGGATGTGGTTTGAGCGTTTCGTGATTATCGTTACCTCACTTCACCGGGATTTCCTTCCTTCTTCTTGGACGATGTTCTCACCTACCTTTGTAGATATAGGAATCTTTATAGGTACTATAGGTTTCTTCTTCGTACTTTTCCTTCTATATGCCCGTACGTTCCCGGTAATTGCACAGGCAGAGGTGAAATCGATTTTGAAATCTTCGGGCAGCAAGTACAAGAAATTGCGCGAGGTGCACGGGGACAACGTAAAGCATTATGAAGATCCTACGTTCGATCCCGGCATCATTAGCATTAGTGCAGATCCAAAAGAATATCGTGAAGGCACTCCCGATACAGTAAATGCGGAGACTATTGCTACCAACAAGCCCGAACAGGAAAAGATAATCGAGCTCTTAAGCGTTATTGGAACCTTCGATCCCGATACGCAACAACAAGACGATCTTCAGAAAATAAGTGGCGTAGGCCCCATTATGGAGCAGAAATTACACCAACTTGGCATTTACACTTTTGAACAGGTAAGCCGAATGACAGAAACCGAATACGACCTTCTGGACACCTTGATCGACGAATTCCCCGGCAGGGCAAAACGCGACGACTGGGCCGGACAGGCGCAACAACTTAAAAACAAGTAATCTAATGGCATCGAAGACAATTCACGCTATTTATAATGATGACGATATCTTAATGCAAGCCGTTAAGGATGTTCGAGCAGCGCATTACCATATCGAAGAGGTATATACCCCATTTCCTGTTCACGGTCTGGACAAAGCTATGGGGCTCCCATATACCCGTATCGCCATCACCTCATTTCTTTATGGCTTGGTAGGCTTATCTGTAGCCGTATTGATGATGAATTATATTATGATTGAAGATTGGCCACAGGATATTGGAGGCAAGCCAAGCTTTAGCTACATTGAGAATATGCCGGCCTTTGTCCCAATCATGTTCGAAATGACCGTATTCTTCGCAGCGCACTTGATGGTGATTACTTTCTATATGCGCAGCAAACTATGGCCCTTTAAAAAGGCTGAAAATCCAGATGTAAGAACCACAGACGACCATTTTTTGATGGCCGTAGACCCTGGTCATACCGATTTAGATACCATAACACAGTTTTTATCGAAAACAGGCGCTATAGAGATAAAGCTGGTCGAAAATGAAGAAGCTCATTAATATGAAAAAGTACACACATATAGCAGTTGTCTTGGGCATAGCCGTAAGCCTAGTCTCCTGTGCCGATGAAAGAGAGCCCAATTACCAGTTTATGCCCAATATGTATGAGCCGGTTGGGTACGAAACTTACGGCGAATACGATATTTTTCAGAATGGTCAAGAGGCTAAGCTACCCGCGGAGGGAAGCATCCCACGTGGTTGGCAGCCCTACGACTATGAGAACTCTACCGAAGGATTAGATTTGGCAAAGGCCGAGTTGACCAATCCGTTGGACGTTACCGAAGACAACCTCGCTCAGGGCCAACAGTTGTATGGAATCTATTGCGCAGTATGCCACGGTGCGAAGGGAGACGGCCAGGGAATTTTAGTGCAACGCGAAAAGTTTCTGGGAATCCCTAGCTATGCCGACCCAGGTCGAAACATTACTCCAGGGGGCGTATACCACGTTCAAATGTATGGCTTGAATGCCATGGGATCGTATGCTTCGCAAACCAATGAGGAGGAGCGTTGGCAAATCACAATGCACGTAATGAATTTGAAAGCCGAGCTCTTGGGAGAGCCCAAATTGACTCCCCAAGGAAGCCAAAACGATACCCTCCCCAACCTTACAGCAGAACAGGTGAAAGAGGATGGCGCTATGGTAACCAAACAAGAGTTAGAGCAATCTATTGAAGAAGACAACTAAACAGTTTAAAGAGAATAGTTTAAGATATGTACACGCTACCCAGTAAATTAAAATTATTCGCCATTATTCTTATGGTAGTTGGCGCCTTAGGCGTTGTGGCAGGCTTTTTAATGGTCCCAAGCTCTACCGAAGAAGTCAAGGAGCAAATGGCCAGCCACCATGGTGATGACCATGCTGCTGCAGAAGATATGCACGCTACAACCCTCGGCGAGCACGCCACGGGTGATCATGGGGAAGAGGCACACGATGGTGATGCCCATTATGAGCACGTACTCCACCAATTGCAAAATAGACCTTGGTCGGCTGTATATGTAGCTGCCTTCTTCGTGTTTATGATTGCCTTAGGTACCTTGGCATTCTACGCCATTCAATATGCCGCTCAAGCGGGATGGTCTCCCGTATTATTTCGGGTTATGGAAGGCATTACCGCCTACTTGCCTGTAGGTTCGGTTATTATGTTTATTTTGTTGTTGTTGTCTGCCTTTCATGTGAACCATATCTTCCATTGGATGGATTCTGCATTGATTAATCCAGACAATCCAAAATACGATTCCATTATCGCTGGAAAGAGCTCCTATTTAAATGTTCCTTTTTTCCTTATAAGAGCAGCCATCTATCTTATAGGCTGGAACCTTTACCGCTATTTTTCACGAAAGTATTCGTTAAAACAGGACGATGCCGAGGATATTAGCTGGTTCAAGAAAAATTTCAAACTTTCCGCTGGATTTCTAGTGTTCTTCATTGTAACCGAATCGATGATGTCGTGGGATTGGATTATGAGCTTCGACCCACACTGGTTCTCTACCCTTTTCGGCTGGTATGTTTTCGCCGGAATGATGGTGAGCGCCATTACGGTAATCGCATTGGTGACCATCGTACTGAAGGCCCAAGGATATTTAGAGTATGTTAATGACAGTCACATCCACGACCTTGCGAAGTTTATGTTCGGTTTCAGTGTATTCTGGACGTATCTTTGGTTCTCACAATTTATGTTGATTTGGTATGCCAATATTCCAGAGGAAGTTACCTATTTCGTGACCCGTATTGAAGATTACAAGTTGCCGTTTTTCGGAATGTTGGTACTCAATTTCATATTCCCCATCCTGCTATTGATGAACAGTGATTACAAACGCGTTAATTGGTTTGTGGTAATGACGGGAATCGTGATATTGGCAGGGCACTATATCGATGTATTCAATATGGTAATGCCCGCCACCGTTGGCACGTCCTGGTTTATTGGGCTGCCGGAAATTGGTGCGCTGCTGTTTTTCATCGGCTTGTTTGTATGGGTGGTGTTTGCCGCCTTGGCGAAAGCTCCGCTACTCGCCAAGAACAATCCATTTATAAAGGAAAGCAAGCATTTTCATTATTAATTAAATTTTAAGAAGACAGATAACGATGACCGCATTTTTAGTAGTATTAGTAATCATTCTTTTCGGAGTTACGGTTTGGCAGATGAACAAGATCTTTCAGATGTCGAAGTCGAAAAGTGACGATGCTTCAGAAGTAGCGAACGACAAAGACAACAAAATCAATGCTTATTTGATGTTGGGCTTTGTGATCTTCTTGTACGTTCTGGCTATAATCTCATTCTGGAAATGGAGCGATGTACTGCTTCCGGTAGCCGCATCAGAGCACGGTGTACAAATAGACCAGCTCATGCTCATCAGTATGATCCTTATCTTCGTGGTGGGAATTATTACCCAATGGTTGTTGCATTACTTCGCCTATAAATACACAGGAAAGAAAGGACGTCGTGCGACCTTTTTCGCAGATAACGATAAACTAGAATTTATTTGGACCATCATCCCTGTTATCGTTTTGGCAGGACTCATTATCTACGGTCTCTTCACGTGGACCGATATTATGAATATAGACACGGAAGACGATCCCCTGGTGGTAGAACTTTATGCCTATCAGTTTGATTGGCGCGCTCGCTACGCCGGTGAGGACAACACCCTTGGCGAGGCGAACGTTCGACTTATTGAAGGGGTCAATCAATTGGGTGTAGACCCTTCCGATCCCAATGCACAAGATGATAAGGTAGTAAATGAGCTGCACTTGCCCGTGGGCCGTAAGGTAGTGTTCAAGATGCGTTCTCAGGACGTACTCCACTCTGCCTATATGCCTCACTTTAGAGCACAGATGAACTGTGTCCCAGGTATGATTACCCAGTTTGCCTTTACACCTACCATTACTACGGCCGAAATGCGCCAACGTGACGAAATCGTAGAAAAGGTAGCACATATTAACGAATTACGACGCGAGCGCAGTACCGAAATGGCAGCGCTTGGCGAGGAACCACTAGAACCTTATGAGTTCGATTATCTCTTACTTTGCAACAAAATTTGTGGTACCAACCACTATAATATGCAAATGAAGATAATTGTAGAATCTCAGGAAGAGTATGAAGCATGGTTGGCCGAACAACCCGACATGGCCGAAGTTCTAGCACAATAATAAAAAAATAGCTTAAAAAGATATGTCAGCACACGCACACACCCCGGTAGTAGATCATCACGATGATCATGGACATCATCATCACAAAGAGACATTTGTAACTAAATACATATTTAGCCAAGACCATAAGATGATTTCCAAAC
The DNA here is from genome assembly GCA_964639255.1 of uncultured Flavobacteriaceae bacterium. Taxonomy (GTDB): domain Bacteria; phylum Bacteroidota; class Bacteroidia; order Flavobacteriales; family Flavobacteriaceae; genus NZQO01. Next base: position 9,255 of record CAZXDP010000032.1, on the reverse strand, counting down.
AATACCTCATCACAGGTTTGTTTATGGGTATCATCGGTATCGCAATGTCCCTGTTGTTCCGTATGCAGCTTGCCTGGCCAGACAAACAATTTACCATATACGAGATCTTCCTAGGCAAATGGGCCGAGGGAGGTGTTATGGATCCCAGTGTATACTTAGCCTTGGTTACCATACACGGTACCATTATGGTCTTTTTCGTATTGACAGCCGGGTTGAGTGGAACTTTTAGTAACCTTCTCATCCCCTTGCAGATTGGCGCGCGCGATATGGCTTCTGGATTCCTGAACATGGTTTCTTACTGGTTGTTTTTCATTTCCAGTGTCATTATGGTGCTATCTCTTTTTGTGGAGGCCGGACCCGCCTCTGCCGGTTGGACCATCTATCCCCCGCTAAGTGCACTACCACAGGCCATTCCAGGCTCTGGCGCAGGGATGACCCTTTGGTTGGTATCTATGGCTATCTTTATCGCCTCCTCCCTCTTAGGATCGCTCAACTATATCGTAACAGTATTGAACCTTCGTACCAAGGGTATGTCTATGACCCGTCTTCCCTTGACCATTTGGGCGTTTTTCGTAACCGCTATTATTGGTGTGGTCTCGTTTCCAGTACTGCTTTCGGCAGCGCTAATGCTCATAATGGATAGAAGCTTCGGAACCTCATTTTTCCTCTCCGATATTTACATAGCTGGTGAGGTACTGCACAACCAAGGAGGCTCGCCCGTATTGTTCGAGCACCTTTTCTGGTTCTTGGGCCACCCGGAAGTTTACATTGTAATTCTTCCTGCGATGGGACTCGTATCCGAAATTATGGCCACTAATGCCCGTAAGCCAATTTTTGGGTATCGTGCTATGGTTGCCTCTATTTTGGCCATTGCCTTTTTATCTACCATTGTTTGGGGCCACCATATGTTCATTTCGGGAATGAACCCCTTCCTAGGGTCAGTTTTTACATTTACAACCCTACTTATTGCAATACCCTCTGCAGTTAAGGCATTTAACTGGATTACTACCCTGTGGCGCGGCAACCTGCAAATGAACACAGCTATGTTGTTCTCCATTGGTTTTGTTTCCACTTTCATTTCTGGAGGTTTAACGGGAATCATCTTGGGAGACAGCGCACTGGACATCAACGTTCACGACACCTATTTCGTGGTGGCTCACTTCCACTTGGTAATGGGTATTTCGGCACTGTACGGACTTTTTGCAGGGGTATACCACTGGTTCCCTAAAATGTTCGAAGGCCGATTGTTGAACAAAAACTTGGGTTATATCCATTTTTGGATTACCGCAATTGGAGCGTACGGAGTTTTCTTCCCTATGCACTTTATAGGAATGGCCGGCTTGCCAAGACGTTATTATACGAACACGAATTTCCCTTACTTCGACGATTTGGCAGATGTGAACGTGGTGATTACCATTTTTGCCCTTATCACCGCCGCAGCACAGCTTGTATTCCTTTACAATTTTATCCACTCTATGTTCTACGGAAAAAAAGGCGGCAAGAACCCTTGGAACAGCAACACGCTCGAATGGACTGCTGAAGTAAAGCATATTCATGGTAACTGGGAAGGACCGATTCCCCACGTATACCGTTGGGCCTATGATTACAGCAAATTGAATAAGGACGAATCTGATTATGTGATACCCGGTCAGGATTACGTGCCCCAACATATTCCACTTCAAGATAACGAAGAAGAATTGAACCACTAATAGGTCTTACATTCCTATCATAAATTAACCCCGTTTTAAACGGGGTTTCTTTTTGCCGTTATATTTTATAAATACGTAAAACTACGTATTGACCTTACTTCTATCTTCGGTTATCTTTGTGCAACAAATAGACAACTGGTTTTTATGTGAGGAATTAGCCCAGTTGTTGTAATAAGAGCCGTTCTATCTCGTATACAACGGCTCTTATGTCGAATAACATGTTTTGGCTACACTCTAATCTTGAGTAAACAATCCCAAACGTTCCTTTGTGAATTGGATAAGTAAATTGAGGAGTTTACTAAAAAACAAGCCGGCCTCCTTGAAGAGGCCGGCTTGTTATAACTAAATGATTTAATTGGCTCCCCGTGCTGGATAATCCTCTTCGAGAATAAAATCTATCGATTTCAGCAAATCTTCAAATTTCGGCCTCGCAAAAGGCATAGTTTGAATGGCGGCGCTATATAAGGTTCCATCTGGCCGAATCAGGAAAAGACCAGGCTCCGAGAAAACTTGTGGCTCTTCATCTTTAATAGATTCAGAAATATACAATCCCCACTCCCGTGCCTCATCTTCGCTAAGACCAAAGGCAATAGGCAGGGATTCAACTTCCCACTGCTTACCAGTTTTTTTGGCACGCTCTTCGGTATCCATACTAATGGCGACCATATTGATTCCCTTTTTATAGAAATCTTCCAAATGCTCGGTAAGCGATTCTAAGTATTTTTTACAAATAGGACAATGCAAGCCTCTGTAAAATACGAGCATGGTAAAGGCGTCTGGAGCTTGCTTGGAAAGATCCCAGGTAGTGTCATTGATAAGGTTTAATTGAAGGGCAGGTACTTTTTCTTTTGGTATCATATCTTTTTTCTTAAAAGATACGCCTGTACCTCGCAAAATACTGCCAAGAAAATGCGAAACCTATGTTAAAGGCAATCGAAGTTTTAAGGCCGAAGGTGGCTTATTTGCCCTTTCAGCTCTTCCATAGACTGCTGCAACTGTCTTAACAAAGAACTTTCTTGAGGTTCGTCAACGCCAAAACTCAACTTGCTGTTCACTTGCCATAATTCCTGGATATCTCGAGTATTTACGTCAATGGGCAAATATTCTGGATTTAACGAGATGAGGCGAACTTTCGACAGACTATTGGGAACTTTCTGTAACTTTTTTACCAATACGGAATCGTGAAGCACAACGATATAGATTCGGCTGTCGTCTGCCTCCGCAATACTGGGTACAGCCCTCCCCAAAACCCATTCATTTGGCCTAATGTTAGGCAACATACTATCGCCCTCTACCTGAAAACCGCGATAAGTAGCATTGCGGTATTCTGGCAAGGGTATTTTAAAGGCTGGAAGGGTTTCATACCAATCCGAATCCTGAATGTTTTGTGGATATCCAGCTGCAGCCTTCTGGTTAACCAACAGAATGGCATCGTCATTGTCATCCGTAACCGCTATGACCTTCGGGCCAACAGTTCCCCCTTCGGCGGCAACGTGTTTGTGGTAACTCTTTCCGAAGAGCCACAATGGGTTAATTTGAAATTGGCTTAACAATTCCATTACAACTTTTCCGGAAATTTTCGTCTTACCGCGCTCAATATCGGCGGTGGTTGATCCGGCTCCAAGCAACTCCGCAAAGTGCTGTTGCGTATATCCAAGCTCTTCCCGAACTTTTTTAAAACGCCTCGCTTCTATGGTTATGTCTTTTTCCATACCGAAAAATACGACATTTTTTTGGATAGTTTCCAATTTTTAACTGGATTTATTCCATTTAAATTGGACTTTTTCCATATTTTTGTCTTATATCCAAATCGAATATGAATTTTGACAGAATTAAGGAAAAGCTCTCCATCCTTGCCGATGCCGCCAAATATGATGTTTCTTGTGCTTCCAGCGGTAGTAAGAGAAAAAATCGAAACAAGGGCTTAGGTGATAGCAGCGGAATGGGAATTTGCCATTCGTACACCGAAGATGGCCGGTGTGTTTCCCTTTTGAAAATCTTACTGACCAACCATTGTATATTCGATTGCGCCTATTGCATTACGCGTCGCAGCAATGACGTTAAGCGCGCTGCCTTTAAAATTCAGGAGGTGGTAGATTTAACCATTCACTTCTATAGGCGCAACTATATTGAAGGCCTGTTTTTGAGCAGCGGTATTTTCAAGAATGCCGACTATACCATGGAACGGCTGGTGCAGGTAGCCAAGAAACTGCGACTGGAAGAAAATTTCAATGGCTATATACATCTTAAATCTATTCCAGGTGCTAGCGATGAGCTAATGCGCGAGGCAGGGCTCTATGCCGATAGGCTTTCGATCAATATTGAGATTCCCACAAAGGAAGGTCTTAAACTCCTGGCTCCCGAAAAAAACCGGGAAGATTTCTTAAAACCCATGAAAAAGGTCCAAAATGAGATTACCCTTTATAAAGAAGAACGAAAGCTAATAAAATCGACTCCAAAATTTGCGCCGGCGGGCCAAAGTACGCAAATGATTATTGGCGCCAGTGGAGAAAGCGACGCGCAAATCATGTATACCTCGGCCTATTTCTATAAGAAATTCCAAATGAAACGGGTTTATTATTCAGGATACATCCCAATTAGCTACGACCCCAGGTTGCCCTCTTTGGGTACCGAAGTGCCCATGCTTCGCGAAAATAGGCTCTACCAAGCCGATTGGCTAATGCGCTTCTATGGGTTTGAGGTAACTGAATTAGTATCACCATCGCATCCCAACTTGGATGCCGATGTAGATCCTAAACTGGGTTGGGCCTTACGTAACTTAGATCAGTTTCCGGTAGATGTGAACACGGCCGATGCGCGCATGCTGGCCCGCATCCCTGGTATAGGAATGAAATCTGTCCATAAAATTGTCCAGGCCCGTAAGTTCAGGAAGTTACGGTGGGAACATTTAAAGGCAATGGGCATCGCGGGAAATCGAGCTCGGTACTTTTTGGTGTGTGGGTCGAGGGACTTTCCCGCCCAAGATTTAACCGCCGCTCAAATAAAGGGGCGCATAATGAAGACGTCTGAAAGCAAATATCGTGGAACGTATGGGCCGCAGCTTTCACTTTTTGAGTCTCAATCCCTTGCTTTATCATAACCACGATGGAATCTCCAGCGCATTTACTATATGATGGCAGTTTTGACGGCTTTTTATCGGTAGTTTTCAATATATACGAACATAAAGTGCCTACTGCTAACATACAGCCTGCCTCTCGGGCCCAGGCCGGATTGTTTCAAGTCCCAGTCTCGATTTCCACAAACGAAAGCCACGCACATCGCGTATGGAAAAAGCTTGTAGCTGCCGCACGCCCTTCAGGAGCCCATCTTCTGTACCGTGCCTTCTTAAGTGAGCGCGATGGCATCGAAAATCTTCTTTTATTGAGAATTCGTGATATCATTGCCCAAGGAAGAAGAAATGCCAGCGATTATAGCGACCCCACTGTGCTCGAACTTGCACAAGTGGCCAAAATGGTGGGACGGGAAAAACACCGAATGGAGGCGTTTGTACGCTTTAAGCTTACAAAAGATGGAATCTATTTCGCCATTATTGAACCCGATTTTAACGTACTTCCACTCATTGCCAAACACTTCAAAAACAGGTATGCAGACCAACAATGGCTCATCTTTGACAAAAAGCGGGGAGCTGGATTGTATTATGACGAAACAGATCTTTCTGAAGTAACGATTTCATTAAACAGCAAGGTACTTTCGCCTTCCGAAGAAAAAAAAATCTACACCGCCGAAGAACTCGAATTTCAGCAACTGTGGGCTACCTATTTTGAGAAAACCAATATTGCATCTCGCCGAAATATGAAACTCCATAAGCGCCACGTACCCCTTCGATATTGGAAATATTTAAGCGAAAAATCCCTACAATTAAAAAAATAAGTACATTTGGGGTATTATTAATCACTAATCAAACACAAAATGAAAAAAGTTATCTTATCATTTGCTGCATTGAGCTTGGTATTCTCAATCTACTCTTGCAGAGAAACTACTGAAGAAAAAACCGAAGACGCTGTAGAGGCGGTTGGCGAAGATATGGAGCGCTCTATGGACGAAGCGGGTGAGGAAATTAATGAAGCAGCCGAGGAAACCGAGCAAGCTATGGAGAACGCCGGTGAAGAAATGGAAGAGGAAATCAACGAAACTGACGATATGCAGTAACCGTTGTGTTTCGAAAATAAAAACCCCGCCCTTGCGGGGTTTTTTTATCACTACAGTCGTGATGCGATTACCCACTCACATAGCCAACTCTCTCCGTGCCGTATCGAGTACAAAATTGGGCATCTATATTCTAGTGTACATCCCAATAGGCTTTGTTATGAACAGCATAGGGCATTGGCTTGAAATTGCCAAATTTTCCTACTGGTGGCAAGTATTTACCGTTTACGGCCTCTATATGATTCCAATTTCTATACTATTGGAAAAAAAGCCTATCTTCAGGCAATACGCTTATGGGACCGTAGCGATGGGCGTGTTGGAATTTTGTGGCTACGCATTGGGAACATCACACATTTACCCCAATAATATTCTAGACCAACTTTTTGGTCCGCACGTTTTCGCCTTGGGCATGACCCTTTTCTTCGGCACCTATTTTCCCCTAGGCATATCTGTAGTTAATCGATTAAATAACTTATTTTATCGATGAAATGCAGAAAAAACCTACAAAAATACCAAAATCTTAATTTTTTAACAATAGTATAAAATTGGTTTGTTAGGGCTAAGTTTGAAATGAATTTAACCTAAAAACCTTAAATCATGAAGAAACTAATGTTTATTTTTGCGCTTCTCGCAGTGGCCGCTAGTTGTACCCCAGAATCTATTGAAAACGATGAGCAACAAATTAAGAGAACGGACTACCAAGTCCCACCAAACGGATAGAAAGCAATCTTATATACAAGGGGTGTTGTTTACCATTTTCTTGGTAGCAACACCCTTCTTATTTTATATCTACAAATTCGCACCGGCCGACGCTGCCGTATGGAATACCCCATTTGGTGCTATCGATTCGGGTGGCTTCAACAATGTACAGGCATATTTACACGTATTGGTTACTAAGATTGCGTTTATTCTTCTTACGGGAATTTGGTTCCTAACCGCGCGAAGCTGGTGGAAGTACGCTATTCTAGTACCGCTAACCATGTTTCTGTTTCAGTTGGTAGGGGTTTTTAACTTCAAGTATGAATATATTGATGAATTCGATTTTTGGTATTCGTTACCTATAATACTTCCCATACTGGTATTGCTCGTTTACATTTCGTATGTGGCTGGTAAGAAATCAGATCGGTCTTACGAGCTGAAGAAAGAAGTTGAGGACGAAATCAAGAAATTGTTGAGCGACGATCTTTAATCGAAAAACTAGATTTTAAAACAAAAATAAGCGCTGTTTCCAGCGCTTTTTTGTACTGAAGGCGGGACTTGAACCCGCACGGCCATTTCTGGCCATTGGATTTTAAGTCCAACGTGTCTACCAATTCCACCACTTCAGCAGTTTGGACTATAGAAAAATAAAGCCGATACAATATCGGCTTCGTTTTTGAGCGAAAAACGGCCCCGACACTTCGGGGGAACCCGCGACCATCTTAAAAAGGT
>CAZXDP010000032.1:0-1848 GCA_964639255.1 uncultured Flavobacteriaceae bacterium | reverse complement strand
AAAAACGGCCCCGACACTTCGGGGGAACCCGCGACCATCTTAAAAAGGTCTCGCAATCTGAGCGAAAAACGGGATTCGAACCCGCGACCTCCACCTTGGCAAGGTGGCGCTCTACCAACTGAGCTATTTTCGCAATTCTATCTAAAAGAACTTCGCCTTGATAGCGGTGGCAAATTTAAAACTTTTCTTAGAATCTAAAAGAAATATACCTCGATTTTTTTCAAATAAATTCATCGTTTTCTCGCCTGAAACCCTAGGCGCGGCATCTTGTTTACTTCTTTAGCTTTACCGAACCGTTTCGTTGCAACATTCGCTTTATCTCGTTCAGCTTCATCAAAGCTTCCACCGGGGTTAGCGTATCGATATCCAAATGCAGAATCTCATCGCGCAGCGATTCCAGGAGCGGATCGTCCAGTTTGAAAAAACTGAGCTGCATTTCTTCCTGGGTAATATCCTTCATCGTGTCATTGAGCGCACCAGAAGAGTGCCTCTTTTCAAGCCGTTTTAAAATTTTCTGGCTCCTTTGAAGTACAGCTTGGGGCATCCCGGCCATTTTTGCCACGTGTATGCCAAAACTGTGATGGGACCCGCCAGGCACTAATTTTCTAAGAAACAATACGGTATCTTTCAATTCTTTTACCGAGACATTATAGTTCTTAATGCGGTCGAAGGTTTCGGTCATTTCGTTTAGCTCGTGGTAGTGCGTAGCAAACAACGTCTTGGCTCGAGTAGGATGTTCGTGGAGGTATTCGCTTATGGCCCAGGCAATACTAATGCCGTCGTAGGTACTGGTGCCCCGGCCTATTTCATCGAGTAGGACCAAACTGCGCTCACTAATGTTGTTAAGAATACTGGCCGTCTCATTCATCTCCACCATAAACGTGCTTTCGCCCATAGAAATATTATCACTGGCCCCCACACGGGTAAAGATCTTATCGATACATCCCATACGAACTGCCTCAGCAGGTACGAAACTCCCCATTTGAGTCAACAACACAATAAGTGCGGTTTGTCGCAAAATAGCACTCTTACCACTCATATTGGGCCCCGTGATCATAATAAGTTGTTGATTTTCCCTATCGAGAAATACATCATTGGCAATGTACGGACTATCGGGTGGGAGCTGCCGCTCGATTACAGGGTGGCGGCCCTGCTTGATGTCGAGATCGAAACTCTCATCGAGCAAAGGGCGTGTATAACGGCACGCCTTGGCCTGTGCCGCAAATGAGCATAGACAGTCTAGCTGCGCTACGAGCGCAGCATTTTGCTGCACCGAATCGATATACTGCAGCATCCATTCGACCAATTTTGAGAACAGCTCTTGCTCTAATGCCAGAATACGCTCTTCGGCCCCTAGTATCTTAGCTTCGTATTCCTTTAATTCTTCTGTAATATAGCGCTCTGCGCTTACCAAGGTTTGCTTTCGCACCCAATCTTCCGGCACTTTGTCCTTATGGGTATTGCGCACCTCAATATAATAACCGAACACATTGTTCGAAGCAATTTTTAATGATGTTATGCCCGTACGCTTGGTTTCGCGTTGTACCATTGCGTCAAGGTACGCCTTACCTCCCGATGCAATTTCACGAAGTTCATCAAGCGTTTCAGAAAACCCCGGAGCTATGGCTTGACCCTTCGACAGGTTAACTGGAGCGTTTTCTTGCAAACTTTCCGTTATCTTTTCCCGAAGACGCTCGCACAAATGCAGCTGTTCCCCCAAAATACGCAATGCCTCATTACCGGCCTGTTGCGCCAATTGCTTTAGTGGTACAATAGCATCGAGCGAGTTTTTTAGTTGAATTACCTCCCGCGGATTTATCTTACCCGTCGCTGTTTTGGAGATAAGCC
>CAZXDP010000031.1:0-30758 GCA_964639255.1 uncultured Flavobacteriaceae bacterium | reverse complement strand
GAAAGGTCGATGCCGAAGTCCTTTTTGGATCACATCAATTTCCTTCTGAAGCGACGCCGTCGAGGGATCGATCCACACAGAAGCAAATTTTTCCCAAATATAATCGATGGCCGTTTGGTTGGGATGCAGCATATCGCCTGCATAAAACCGATAATCGCGCAGCTCGTCCATCATAAGCTCATACGATGGGAAATAGGCAAGCCGAGGATGCTCGGTTTGGTGAATAGCCGTTATAAGATGTGCCTTGCTTCGTGTATTTTCCACAAAACCATCTTTGATATGACGTACCGGCGAAACAGTGGTCACGATGACTGCATTCCTATTGCACTTGGTAATCAGCTCCACCATATTAGCAAGGCTTTTCGAGATTTGAGTTACCGAAAGTAGCTCTTTCTCAAAATTTTTCTGCGGAATTTTATGACAATTGGCCACGAACTTTGCCTCGGCTCGATACCGGTATGCCCAAGCGGTTCCAAAGGTAAGCACCACATGGCTCGCTTCGATCATTGCTGTATGAAGTTGGCGCAGCGCGGAATTTAGATTGCCAAGGGCGGTTTCTATCTTGGCAGAAGATAAGTCGCTATGGGCCAGTAGCGAATGCCAGAGCCCATTGTGCGAGATGAGATCTTCTTCCGCAAACTCCTGCTCGTCAATAGCCCGTTGCATCAAAGTTTCCAGCGCCAATGGGTGAAATATTACCCCAAATGGATTTTGAACCGTTTTGAATTTATAGTACGCTAACTTCTCCCCAACCTTCTCTGTAAAACAGGATCCCAATAGCAAAATGACGCTATCGTAGTCTATTCGCTTTTCCTCGGGCCGTAATGGTATCTTGGTTTGTAGCTCCATCTATCGGTTTGAAAACTTGGCGGCTAATGCGCCTTGCCTCTAGCCATTGTTTTTAGGCAATCAGATCTTTCGCTGCTTGCAAAGCAGTTTCAATTCCCTCCGGTTTTTTACCTCCTGCTGTGGCAAAGAAAGGTTGACCTCCACCGCCTCCTTCAATATGCTTGCCCAAATCGCGCACTATTTGGCCCGCATTTAAATTGCGTTTCGTTGCCAATTCTTTCGAAATATAACACGTTAATAGCGCCTTGCCATCCTGTTCTGCTCCCAAGAGCAGAAACAAATTATCTACTTCATTACCCAATTCAAACGCGATATCCTTCATACTTGCGGCATCGAGATCTACCTTTTTTGCTAAAAAAGCAACACCATCCTGAATTGTTAGCGCATCTTTAAGATCGCCTTTTAAATTCTTGGCCTTATCTCGCTTAAGTTGTTCTATTTCCTTTTGAAGCTGTGCCGCTTCATCCTTTAGATGTTCCACAGCCTTAACGGGATCTTGCGCATTATTAAGCGCCTTTTGAACTTCGGCAAACGCATGGCTTCGCTGTATGAAAAACTGCTTGGCGGCATCACCGGTAATAGCCTCTATACGTCGTATTCCAGCAGCTACGGCACTTTCTGAAGTAATAATAAAATGCCAAATATGCGAAGTATTGGGCACGTGGGTTCCCCCGCAAAGTTCTGTAGATTTTCCAAAGGTGATGGTTCGAACGCTATCGCCGTACTTTTCGCCAAAAAGGGCAATGGCACCATTTTCGATAGCCTGTTGGTAGGGGATGTTTCGCTTTTCCTCCAGCTTGATTCCCTCGCGAATGCGCGCATTCACGAAGTCTTCCACTTCCACAAGTTCTTCCTCGGTGACCTTGCTAAAATGTGAAAAATCGAACCGGAGGTTGCGGCTGTGTACCGCCGACCCTTTTTGTGACACGTGTTCGCCTAAGATATTGCGCAGTGCCTGATGCAACAGATGGGTGGCTGTATGGTTGGCTGCTGTTTTTGAGCGGTATTGGGTATCGACCACCGCCCTAAAGTTGGCTTCAGGATCGCGCGGAAGGTTCTTCGCAAAATGGACGATGAGATTATTCTCCTTTTTGGTATCAACAATATAAACCACCTCGCCGTTACTTGCCTCCAAATAGCCTTTGTCACCTACTTGGCCGCCTCCTTCGGGATAAAAAGGGGTAAGGTTAAAAACCAACTGGTATAGGGTTCCCTCCTTTTTACTTTCCACACGCCTATAGCGGGTTATCTTGATATCAGTCGTAAGGGTATCGTACCCTACAAACTCTTCTTCATCATCCTCGCGTAGCACTACCCAGTCGCCAGTTTCAACCTTAGTAGCCGCCCTAGAACGGTCTTTCTGCTTTTTTAGTTCTGCTTCAAATCCGGCAACGTCAAGATCCAGTTCGCGTTCGCGCAAAATTAGCGCGGTAAGATCGATTGGGAACCCAAAGGTATCGTAAAGCTCGAATGCCTTTTTGCCAGAAACGGTATTTCCGCTATTGGTTTCAATAATATTTTCGAGCAACACCAAGCCCTGATCCAGTGTGCGCAGGAACGATTGCTCTTCTTCACGAATAACATTATGGATCAGGTTTTTTTCTGAAACCAGTTCGGGAAATGCATCTCCCATTTGCTGTGCCAACGTTTCTACCAACCTGTATATGAACGGTTCCTTTTTATTCAAAAACGTGAAACCGTACCGAATGGCCCGTCGTAAAATTCGGCGAATCACATAACCGGCACCGCTATTGGACGGCAACTGGCCATCTGCTATGCTGAAGGCAACGGCCCGTACGTGGTCTGCAATGACCCGTATGGCGATATTGGTATCTTCATCGGGGCCGTAGGTACTGTTGGTAATGGCTTCAATTTCACGGATGATTGGCGTGAATACATCGGTATCGTAGTTGCTCTTCTTCCCTTGCAGCACCATGCAAAGGCGCTCAAAGCCCATCCCGGTATCTACGTGCTGGGCAGGAAGTTTTTCCAAACTGCCATCTGCCTTTCGGTTGAATTGCATAAATACCAAGTTCCATATCTCGACCACCAAAGGATGGTCTGCATTCACCAATTGGGCGCCTGGTACCTGGGCCTTTTCTTCCGCATCGCGTAAATCTACGTGAATTTCGCTGCACGGGCCGCAAGGGCCGGTTTCGCCCATTTCCCAGAAGTTATCTTTCTTATTTCCGTTGAGGATGCGCTCTTCTGAAACGTGCTGTTTCCAAAAAGTGTAGGCTTCCGTATCGCGCTCCAGCCCTTCCGAAGCATCTCCTTCGAAAATGGTTACGTAAAGCGAATCCTTATCGACTTTGTAGACATCGGTGAGCAGTTCCCACGCCCAATCGATCGCCTCTTTCTTAAAATAATCTCCAAAACTCCAGTTGCCCAGCATTTCGAACATGGTATGGTGGTAGGTATCCTTCCCTACTTCTTCCAAATCGTTGTGTTTACCACTTACCCGAAGGCACTTTTGGGTGTCGGCCACACGGTTATTCTTGGGCTCGTTGTTGCCAAGAAAATATTCCTTGAACTGGTTCATTCCGGCATTGGTGAACATCAAGGTAGGATCATCCTTTATGACCATAGGGGCCGAAGGCACGATGGCGTGCTGTTTCGATTTGAAAAATTCTAAAAATTGGGAACGTATTTCCTTCGATTTCATCTATCTCGTTTTGGGTATTTTGGGTGTGTGGTGGCAAACACGAAACAATTTCTATATTTGTAATGCGTTAGCAATTGAAATAGCGCTGCAACCAACCGCAAAAATAGGATTTTTTTAACGTATGTCTAAGGTAAAATATTACTACGATAGCGAGACGCTCTCGTACCGCAAGATCGAAAAGAAAAAAGGCCGAAAACTCGGTATTTTTCTATTGAGTCTCTTGGGCGTGGTTCTTAGCGGGTTTTTGGTATTTTTAATTTACATAAACCTCCCTTATGTAGAGACTCCCAAAGAAAAGGCACTAAAACGCGAGCTTGCCAATATGGAGTTGCAATACGAATTACTTAACCGAAAGATGGAACAGGCCGAAACCGTCCTGGCCGAAGTAGCCGAGCGCGACAATAACCTTTATCGAGTTTATTTTGAGGCGAACCCCATTCCCGAAGAGCAACGCAAGGCTGGTTTTGGAGGTATCAACCGGTACCGGGACCTGGAGGGCTTCGACAATAGCAACCTTATCATCAACTCCAGCAAGCGATTGGATATCTTGACGCGCCAAATAGTCGTTCAAAGCAAGTCTTTGGATGAAATTGCAAAGCTGGCCGAGGAAAAAGAACAATTACTAGCTGCCATTCCTGCCATACAACCTGTAAAAAATGCCGATCTCACGCGTATGGCTTCAGGTTATGGTTACCGAACAGACCCGTTTACCAAAGCACGTAAATTCCATTATGGGATGGACTTCACCGCACCTCGCGGTACGCCCATTTATGCCACTGGCGATGGAATAGTAACCCGAGCCGATAATACGGCTACCGGCTACGGAAACCACATTCGCATCGATCATGGCTATGGCTATGAAAGCCTGTACGCCCATTTATACAAATACAACGTGCGCAGCGGACAGCGAGTTAAGCGGGGCGATCTCATCGGATTTGTGGGCAGTACAGGGCGTAGCGAGGCACCGCATTTGCACTATGAGGTATTCAAGGATGGGGAGCGCATCAACCCCATCAATTTCTACTATGGAAACCTGACGCCAGAAGAGTTTGCCGAAATGCAGAAAAAGGCACAGCAAGAGAACCAATCGCTCGACTAATGCACGTAGACCTTCCCGAGAAACGATATTACAGCATTGGTGAGGTAGCCACGGCCTTTAAGGTAAACACCTCGCTCATTCGTTTTTGGGAGAAGGAATTCGATGTGCTTCAGCCCAAGAAGAATGCCAAGGGAAATAGAAAATTCACCGCAGAAGACATTAAGAACCTCGAGTTCATCTACCACCTGGTAAAGGAACGTGGTTTTACCCTCGAGGGCGCTAAAACACACCTAAAAGAGAACAAGAAGGAAACCCTCAGTAATTTTGAAATAATCCGTAAATTGGAGTCGGTTAAGGCCGAGCTCCTTAAAATTAAAGATCAACTCTAAACCAACGTAGCATGAAAAAATGGCTAATACCCGTAATCATTATCGTAGCCCTCATCTTTGTGGTGGGCGCCTGGTTTGCCAGCGTAAATAACCGTCTGGCCCCCATGGAAGAAACCGTAGAAGCCCAATGGGCCAACGTGGAAAGCGCCTACCAGCGCCGCGCAGACCTAATTCCGAATATTGTGAACACGGCTAAGGGCTATGCCGAATTTGAGCAGGAAACCCTTACCCAGGTTATTGAGGCCCGCAGTAAGGCCACTGCCGTAAACATAGACCCCACCAATATTACGCCCGAGCAATTGGAGCAGTTCCAAGCCGTACAGGGCAATTTGAGCTCTGCGCTTTCACGCCTCTTGGCGGTATTTGAGCGCTATCCAGATTTGAAGGCAAACGAAAATTTCAAAGAGTTGATCAATGAGCTGGAGCGTACCGAAAACCGAATAAACGTAGAGCGTAATAGATTCAACGAAACGGCGCGTGCGTTCAATTCTGAAATTCGGCAGTTTCCAACCAGTTTTGCCGCGGGCATTCTAGATTTTGAGCGAAAGGCCTATTACGAAGCCGAAGCGGGTAGCGAACAAGCCCCAGTTGTAGAATTTTAAAACATACCTAATGTCGAATGTAGAGCGATTCCTTACCCAGGCCGAAGAGGCCGAAATCATAAAGGCCATAAGAACTGCCGAAACAAACACCAGTGGTGAGATACGGGTGCACCTAGAACCACACGCCGAAATAGACGCTTTCGACCGTGCCGCCGAGGTATTCGATATGCTCCATATGGCCAATACAAAGCAAAGCAATGGCGTGCTTATCTATGTGGCTGTGGAAGATAGAACACTGGTTATTTTGGGCGACAGCGGTATCAACGAGGTAGTGCCCGCGAATTTCTGGGAAAGCACTAAGGATATCATTATTTCGCATTTCAAAAACGGTGAAATGAAACGGGGCCTCGTTGAAGGTATCCTACAGGCCGGGCAACAGTTGAAAAAGCATTTCCCGTACCAAAGTGACGACAAAAACGAGCTTCCAGACAGTATCTCCATAGGCTAACACCACACAAAATCTCTCCATGGGCACCCTATTTCAAAAAAAAGGCAGCACTTTCCTCTTTGTAGCGCTTGTTTTGTTTTTTTCTGAAATAGGATATGCTCAGTTTGACATTCCGTCGAAGCCCAAGCAGCAAACCGAACAAACGTCCCTTTACGATTATATAAACCTCTTACAGCCAGAGCAGCAACAAGCGCTTGAAACGAAGTTGCTGCGCTATGCAGATAGTACTTCAACGCAAATCGTTGTGGCCATTATAGGGTCTACCAATGGCGAAGATATCTCCTTACTGGGTGCGCGCTGGGGCCAACAATGGGGCATTGGCCAAGCCGATGAGGATAATGGGATTTTAATTCTCTTGGCGAAAGACGATCGCAAAATTGACATCAACACAGGATATGGTATTGAATACCGCGTTACCGATTTGATGGCCGAGCGCATCATTAACCGCATTATGGTGCCACAATTCAAAAATGGTAATTTTTATGAAGGTTTAGACCAAGGTGCCGATGCCTTGTTTGCTGCGCTTAATGGAGAGTTCAAGGAAGACCGAGACTTTAGGAAAGATAACGGTGGCGAAGGCATCTTTGTACTTGTATTTGTTATTTTCATCATCATCCTCATCATATTGCGGAACCGAAACAACCGTGGCGGGCGCGGTGGGGGCGGTAGCTTGCTAGACGTGATTATCTTAAGCAGTATGGGGCGCACCGGTGGCCTTGGCGGGGGCAGCTCGGGCGGCTTCGGCGGTGGGGGTGGCTTTGGCGGTGGCTTCGGTGGTGGCGGATTTGGCGGGGGCGGCGCTTCTGGTGGTTGGTAGCGATTTGCTTTCTTCCGAACGGCGAACCAAACGACGCAAAATTCCGCTAAAACATAAAGAAATTATCCTTACTGGTTTCCCCTTTTTTACCCAAACTGTTGAATTTCCAACTGAAGCTCAACATAAAGTATTGTCGCAATACAGTACTTTGTGAATCCTGAATTACGTTTTCGGTAACGCGCCGCTGGGCGTTTGTATTTTGGTTGAGCAAATCGTATACTTTTAGGGTAACAATACCCTTGTCGCGCAACACTGAATAGGCCAAGGTACTGTTCCAAAACCAAGCGCTTTCCTGAAAGCCCGGCGCTACATCGGGATTGTAGTTAAAGGTTATATCATTGCGCCACTCCAATCGCTTGGGGAAAAAGGTCGCAGTTTGCAACTGTAGCGTATGGCTCAACACATCCCGGTCTTCAAAACGGTCGATGTCGTACCGGCTGCCCTGAAACGTAACCGAATATTCTGGGTTAACCTCAAACAGGTCTTTCCACTTAAACAATATATTTACGCCCGGGGAGACGGTATGGGTGTTGGTAGCGTATTGAACCTCATTGAAAAAGTTAATGGTACGCCCCAAACTGCCATAGGCGCTAACCCGCGCCTTAATACTTCGCACACTGTCGAGCTTAAAATCCTTACTGCTGGATCCACCTAGGCTCACTCGGTAATTGCCATCTACATTGGCGAAAGTCGAGGTACGCACCAAATTTTCGTCTACGATGGTCCTACGCACAATTTGATCTTCCTCCACACTTATATTCGACCAAATACTGGTACCGGTGCCTTTTTGGAAATTGTAGTCGTTAAAACCAAAATATCCAGAATGCGCAATCACTGGGTCCAAATCTGGATTTCCCGTAACGATGTTCAGCGGATCTGAAACATCTTGAAACGGCTGCAGTTGGGAAATATTTGGGGCATTGTTCCTAATGCGATAGTTGGCATACAGTGATGCCGTTCCGCCCATTCGGTAGTTTACATAAGTATCCAATTGAATTGCCTTGAAATCTTCAGTTATGGAAACTTCGGGTCGCAACCGGTCTTGGCTCTCCAAGGTGCGCAGCACCAAGCCCCCTTCTACCGACGCTGAAAATGTATCCCCTTGATAGCTTATTCCGAACTCGGGGATGTTCGCAAAGTCCTTAAAGGTAAAATCGGTACTCAACAGTGGATTGAATAGGGAATACGATTGCGTGTCGCCATCGAAATCGAAGGTGCTTTCCCGGTTGTCTTCCACGGTTTCAGTAACATTGTACGATGCGTTTACAAATAACTTATTGGCCACGATAGGCTGCTTGTACCTAATATTGGCACTAAAGAGGCGTCGTTCCCCTTCGATATCGGTAAACTGATCGCGAACGATGGATTGTGGAGTGTCTCCAAAAATTTCGGTTTCCGATGTCAAAAAATCGACTCCTTCCGAAGTGCGAAATTCGGTTGATATAGAAGTTCGAAAAGAGGCACCCTTGCTTCCAATCTTCTTGGTCAAATTGGCATTGGCACCAACTTCCCGTGCACTATTATCCGCCATCGTAGCAACATTGGTACGGTTGGTCAAAAAGCCATCCTCGTCCAACGTGGTTTCCTGCCGATTGAAGGTTCGCTCTACCTCGTTATAGGAAAACGTGGGTCGCAACGTAAAGAGCAAGGTGGTATCGGCCTTAACATCGAACTTAACATTTACATTGTGCGCATTGGTCCCACTGTTGGTCTCGCTTCTAGAATCGGTGAAAAACCGGCTTTCGGGCAAGAGATTTTCGCGCGATTCGATAGATACATTCTCACTATCGCTACCGGCAAAGAAGTAATCGGCCGCAATATCAGTCTTTTCTGAATAGGAATCGGCGTAATTCGCCCCAGCATTTCTGGAAACCACAATTCCTTCGCCAAAACCAAAGCTCCTACCGTCTATGGTAAAAGCGCCCGAACTATTCATGGTCATACTTCTCGCCCCACCGAACATCTTGCTGATCTCACCGAAGCTAAATCCAGGTGAGTTGATGTTATTGCCGCCTGCGAGCACACTAATACGCTGGTCATTGTCGAAACGGTTGAATAGACCTGCATATTCGTAGCGCTCGTCGGTACCGGCGCCGGCAGACAGTCGGCCAAAAACACCCTTGTTCTTCTCCTCGTCTATGGTGAGGTTAATGGTTTTGTTCTCCGTATCGCCAGCTTCACCGGCAAAGGCTTCGGCGTCGGTTTTCGTATCGGTTATTTGTACCTTGTCGATAATTTCCTTGGTGAGGTTTCGGGTGGCAATAGTGGGGTCATCCCCAAAAAATGGTTTTCCGTTCACCAAAATCTTGTTAACAGGCTTCCCGTTTATCGTGATTTGGCCTTCGGCATCGACCTCAACACCGGGAAGCACCTTCAGCAAATCTTCTACAGTAGCATCCTTCTTGGTGTCGAATGATTTTACGTTGAATTCCAGGGTGTCTTTTTTTATCGTGATGGGCGCACGGGAGCGCAGTACCACCTCATCGAGTACGTTTGCGTTTTCAGTAAGCCGAAGCACCCCAAGATCGATGGCCTCATCACCGAGCGCTATAGACGTGGTATACGGATCGAAACCCACATAAGAAACGAACAAATTGGATTGTTCTACGTGGGTTTGGCCTTCCAGTAAAAAGTAGCCGTCGCGATTTGAAATAGTGTAGGTAAGCAAGGTGCTATCTGAAGCTTTTTCGAGATACACCGTTGCCGATTCCAGGGGCTCTTGGCTTTCTTTTGCCACCAAGGTACCCGAAATCTTAAAAGGCTTTGTTTGGGAAAAGCCGATGCTACATAATATACATAGCAATCCAGTAAGTAAGATTCGCATAGATTCACTTTTGGCTGGGGAGCGCTGCTAGCGAATATAGGATGTTTTGACTGATTATGGCAGCAGAAAATGCTACTTTTTACGAATGTACACCGTAACGGGAACCCCTGAAAAATCGAAATGCTCCCGCAACTTATTCTCTAAGAATCGTTTATAAGGATCCTTAACATATTGTGGCAAGTTTGCGAAGAACGCAAAGGCAGGATATGGGGTTGGCAGTTGGGTACAGAATTTTATCTTCACATATTTTCCCTTGGTAGCGGGCGGCGGGGTGGCCTGTATAATGGGAAGCATTATCTCATTGAGCTTGCTTGTCTTCACCTTTTTGGTTCGGTTTTGATACACCTCTACGGCCGTCTCTATCGCTTTGTAAATTCGCTGCTTGGTAAGTGCCGATATGAATACGATGGGTACGTCCACAAAAGGCTCGCATTCCCTTCGAATGTATTTTTCAAATTCCTTGGTGGTTTTGTTTTCCTTTTCTACCAAGTCCCATTTATTGGCCAGAATCACTACTCCCTTATTGTTTCGTTGTGCCAACCAAAAGATATTCTGCACTTGGCCGTCAAAGCCACGGGTAGCGTCAAACACCAAAATAACCACGTCACAATGCTCGATGGCACGCACGCTGCGCATTACCGAGTAAAACTCAAGATCTTCCTTTACCTTGTTCTTTTTACGGATACCGGCCGTATCTACCAAATTAAACTCGAAGCCGAAGCGATTGTAACGGGTATCAATACTGTCGCGTGTGGTACCGGCAATATCGGTTACGATGTAACGGTCTTCCCCAATCAAGGCGTTGATAAAAGACGATTTTCCTGCATTGGGACGGCCCACCACGGCAAATCTTGGTAGGGTTTCCTCATCTCGCTGTTCCTTTTTTGGCAGTACCTCGACCAAATCATCCAGTAACTCGCCCGTACCGCTTCCGTTAATGCTGGAAATAGTGTAGTATTTCTCGACCCCTAGGGAGTAGAATTCCACAGCATCGTTCTCGCGAGTAGCGCTGTCTACCTTGTTCACCGCAAGGAAAAAGGGTTTCTGCGATTTCCGAAGCAATTTCGCCACATCCTCGTCCATACCTGTCACTCCACTTTCCACATCAACCATGAAGATAATGGCATCGGCTTCGTCTATCGCAAGCTCCACTTGCTTGTCTATTTCGGCTTCAAAGACGTCATCGCTGCCCTTTACGTAACCTCCGGTATCGATAAGGGAAAATTCCTTTCCGTTCCAATCGCTTTTTCCGTAGTGACGATCGCGGGTTACACCGCTCACCGCGTCGGTAATGGCCTCGCGGCGCTGTATCAACCTATTGAAAAACGTAGATTTTCCTACATTGGGCCTTCCCACTATCGCAACAATACTCATATCTCAGGTTTCATTTAGGGTACAAAAATAGGTTTTTTACAGGTAAGGAGGTGGTTGCCGTGAATGGTTTCAGAAAAATTAGTATTTTCAACACAGCTTAACCGTATGTATGCAGCTTTCCAACGAAATAGTATTGCGCCCGCGTTTTCAATTGCGTCTTTCACAGGACAGGATTTCTGTACTTGAAGCCTTTGGAAAGGCCAAAACCACCCAACAAAAAGCGGTTGTCTCTATCGTAGAGGACCATATTTTTATTCGCATCCCCAAAGCAGCGCAGCATTTTTGGTCCCCACAGTTACATTTGGAATTGATGGACAACGAAGAAGGAGGCTGTACCATCTTTGGACTGTTTGGCCCGAATCCTACCGTTTGGACCTTTTTTATGTTCGTGCATTTTGCCGTGGCCACGGCATTTATCGCTCTGGGTATCTGGGCCTATACCAATGCGTCCTTGAATGAGCCGTATATGGTGCAGCTGGCCTGTATGGTATTGTTAATGCTGTTATGGATTGGTTTGTACCTTGGAGGCCAAATTGGCAAGAAAACAGGTGAATCGCAAATGGGTGAATTGCACGAATTTATGCAAGCGACCTTACCGAGGTAATCGCTATTTTTGCTGATACCCGAAACGGCGCAGCTGGCGCTCGTCGCTCCTCCAGTTCTTGTTTACCTTAACGTAGGTTTCAAGGTGAATTTGTTTTCCAAAAAACTTTTCGAGGTCCTGTCTAGCTTCTACCCCAACCTTTTTCAAGGCGGAACCTTTATGCCCTATGATAATGCCCTTTTGGGTTTCCCGTTCCACCATAATAACACTGCGAATGCGAATAATGTTCTCATCTTCAAAAAACTCTTCGGTATCGATTTCTACGGCATAGGGAATTTCCTTTTTATAATGCAGAAGTATTTTCTCGCGAATGGTCTCATTAACGAAGAACCGCTCGGGCCTATCGGTCAGCTGATCCTTCGGATAGAACGGAGGCGATTCTGGTAATAGGTCGAGAATACGCTTGAACACCTCGTCAACACCAAAGTTTTCGAGGGCAGAGATGGCAAAGATTTCAGCGTTGGGCACTTTGTCCTCCCATAATTTGAGGGCTTGCATAAGCTGCTCCTCATCTCCTTTATCAATTTTATTGATGAGCAGCAACACCGGGATGGAGGCATTTGTTATCTTTTGGAAAAACGACTCATCTTTTAAATCTTTTTCACCTAATTCTACTAAATACAAAAGAATATCGGCATCTTCAAAAGCAGACTTCACGAAGTCCATCATAGATTCCTGAAGTTGGTAGACCGGTTTTATGATGCCAGGCGTATCACTCAGCACCACCTGGAAGTCATCGCCGTTCACGATACCCAAAATGCGATGGCGCGTGGTTTGCGCTTTGGAAGTTATAATCGACAGACGCTCACCCACAAAAGCGTTCATGAGCGTACTTTTCCCTACATTGGGATTTCCGATAATGTTGACGAATCCAGCTTTATGCGCCATGCTCGGTTAGTTTACTGTAAAGATAGGGTAAAAATTACATTTTTTTGAAAATCACGCTAAGGGCTATTATGTTAGTCGTTAGGGCAAACCATGGAAAGATCATGGAAGATCACTAAAAGTCTAACAAACCCTTAACGCGCTAACTTGTCTAACTGTAGTACCTTTGAACAAACAAAACCCCATTAGTATGAAAAAAGCAACCTTTTTAATAGTGACAGCCCTTTTTTTGGGTCTCGCAGTAAATGCGCAGACCGAACAAGACAAAAAAGTTATTACAGACGCCGAACAAGCCAAAGAGGCATTTTTGACGAAAGACCCTACCCTCGCAGACCATTTTAAAAATGCCGATGCCTACGTTATATTTCCCAACGTGGGCGAAGGTGCCCTTATCGTTGGGGGCGCCGCGGGGAATGGCGTTGTTTGGGAAAGTAGCGAGTTGAGCGGAATGGCCAAGATGACCAAGGTAGATGTGGGCGCCCAAGTAGGCGGTTCCGCGTACAGCGAAGTAATCTTCTTTTACACCCAAGAACCGCTTAAGCGCTTTAAGGACGACGATTTTGAATTGTCTGCGGGTATCTCTGCAGTGCTTATCAACGATGGCGCAGCTATGCGGGCAGACTATTCCGAAGGTGTTGGTGTATTCGTGATGCCCAAGGCCGGGCTGAGTTTGGAAGCTGCGGTAGGCGGACAGAAATTTACCTACACCCCTTTTGAATAAACCTTTATCAGATATATTGAAAAAGCCTTGCCGCCATCCCGTTGCAAGGCTTTTTTACATTCTTATAAATCGTTGTACCACCGTATCTATATGGCCATCACGGTCATAATCAAACCGTACCTTTACGTGAAGATTCTTCTCGTCAAGGAGCAGTATGGTCGCCGTTTCCAAATACCCAAAGGCAGCGATGCGTAACTTGTCGCCATCCAGTTCCCATTCTCCATCCACTTCAAGCTTTTTCTCACAAGAAACAATGTTGATGTCGCTAAAGGTTTGGTTTTCTTCAAAAGCTATATAATCCTTGCCACACGGTTCGTGCGACCCATAGGCAATCATTTTTCCATTTACGAGTTCATCTTGCCAATACCATTGGCCTACCAGAAATTCTTCTGCCAGTATGGGTCCATCATCTGCCGTGGCGCAGGAAGCTAGGACCATAAGGGCTAGGGCAACCCAGAAATATTTCATTCTTTTTATAAGTGATTTAATGAGTAGGGTAACGATGAATCAACCCGATGCAGTATGCTCCTTATTGTTAAATAAATTATAAAAACTGGTTGAATTTAAGGTGCTACCGCTCTAGATTCTTTCCTCTAAAAACATACATTTCAACTTACTAATATGTATTTTATCGTTGTTTTTGGCTAAATACTTAATTTTGAGTACGAATATACTTACTTATTTGAAAAATTTTTTTAACTTGTTCCCTTCCAAAATCTTATCATTTTTTTAACAGGTATAAATTGAACGTAAAACTAGCCCCAATGAGAACTTTTACCCTACTTATCCTTTTGGCATTCACCTTTCCCACGCTTTTAGCGCAGGAAAAGGAAATCAAAAATGCCGAAAAAGCAGTGAATTCTGGAGATTTAACGAGAGCGTCCTCATATCTTCAACAGGCAAAACGAATCTTTGCCGCTGCCGACGATGAAACACGTGCCTATTACTATTTGGTAGAAGCAGAAATGAAACTGGCCAGCAGTGAACTGGACACGAAAGGCCTTGAATCTGTTTCCCAATCGTTGAAAATAGCAATGGGATATGGTCCCAAAGCAGCCCACGCCGATAAGGTCGCCCAGATTAATGCGAGGATAAACAGTGCATCTTCCCGGGTAGCCGACACCGAATTCAAAAGTAAAAATTTCGGCAGCGCAGCCTCTCTGTATAAAATTGCCTTTCAAGCGACCCAGGATACCGCATTTTACTTAAATGCTGCGAGAAGCTATTTGCTAGACAAAAATTACCAGGAAGCCTTTAATAGCTATCGCGATCTATATAATATGGGCTATACCGATGCCAAAAGGCAGTTTGTGGCTACCAATAAAACTACCGATAAGCTAGAGGCCTTTCCGTCCTCCTTCGCACGCAATGAGGCCGTAAACCGTGGTACACATAAAAATCCCGAGACATTAACCACAAGCTCGAAAGTACCAGAACTTCTACGAGGGCTCACCACTGCATCTATTCATTTAAATACCAAAAACGATGCGCTGGCCCTTATCGATAAGGCACTGGCCGATTCGCCTAACGATCCTACCCTCATAAACCAGGTTTTTCACCTCTATCGTCAATTGGGAGCGAACGAAAGATACAACGCGGTCATAGACAAGTTGGTAAAGGACAATCCCAACGATCCGGACCTATTCTATAATTTTGGTGTATCCAGCGCCCACAGCAATGACTTTGAAGGTGCGCGCGAATTTTACAAAAAAACCTTAGAACTTGCACCGAAGCACGAAAATGCCAAGGTAAACTTGACGCTTTTGCTGTTGGACCGGGAAACGAAAATCATTGATGAAATGAACGGCCTTGGTATGTCTGCCGAAGACAACGAGCGTTATGACGAACTAAAGAACGAGCGCAATAAGCTATACTACGAACTGCTTCCTTATTTGGAGCATTTGGTTGAAACGCAACCCGAGAGTAAGGATTGGCCCAAAAAACTTATTACCATCTATAGTTTTATAGGTCAAGATTCCAAGATAGCTTCCTTGAGAAAAAGATTGGATGAGTAGTCTGCATCCCTTGATAAAATAAAAAAACCACAGCATTTGGCTGTGGTTTTTTTTAGTAGCGGGGACTGGACTCGAACCAGCGACCTTCGGGTTATGAGCCCGACGAGCTACCTGCTGCTCTACCCCGCGATGTGGACTGCAAATATACAATGCTTTTTGGAGTCTGCAATACTCTGGGCAGCTAAATTTAACAGAATTTCCTAAAATTTTCATCGCTACACCTATGTTGCTTATATTTAAGTATGTCGAAAACCAGTAAAGTTATTTTATGGGTTCTGGGAGGCCTGCTTCTAATCAGTATTGTGGGATATTTCGTTGCCAGGACCGTACTCAAGAACAAATTTGAAACCTTTGTAAACCAAGGACTACCTGAAAATATCACCGCCAATTACCAATTCTTGCAATTGGATCTATGGAATGGTAGCGCTCACCTTCTAAACCCAAACTTCGTTATACGGAATAGCACCTCTGGAGAGGTTCATACCAATATTTCGGCTGATACCTTACAATTACATAAACTGGATTATTGGGAATACTTTTTCTCAAATAAGATCATACTGAAACAACTTACGCTCAACCATCCCGTGGTGCTTTACCATCCCCATAAAAAAGCATCAAAAACGGATACAACGACCGCTGGCTCCCCTGGAAATTTTAAAAAGCAACTACTGCTCGACCGGTTCAAGATTAGGGATGCTAGTCTTACTGTATACGATAAAACCGAAGATTCTGTTTCGGTGCATACCCCAAGCCTCGATTTGGAACTCAATAACATTCGTCTCGATTCGGCCTCGCTACAATCAGCCATTCCGTTTCGGTACGGAAGCTATTCCTTACGAGCCGATTCCATATTTGCTAAAACAAGTCAGTACGAGAATATTACGGCGGGCAAGGCCACCATTGAACACAGAAACCTATTATTGGAAAAAGTACGATTAAAGACTAAATATGGGCGTGAGCGCCACGCACAATTGCTGAAGCGTGAACGGGATCACTTCAATCTGGAAATCGACCAAGTAGCATTGCAGGCCATTGATTTTGGCTTCAGGGATTCCCAATTCTTTTTTTCGAGCCAGAAACTGCACCTTCAATCGCCCTTCTTGTATATTTTCCGGAACAAACTGGTTGCAGACGACCCATCTACAAAACCCCTTTATAGCAAGATGCTGCGAGAGCTTCCCTTTCAGTTAACCATCGATTCTGCAGCCATAACCCAAGCTAACATACAATACACCGAAAAAGTGAAGGAAGGCACCCATGGGGGGACGATTACCTTTTCAGACTTCAATGCGTCCATTGCCCGGCTAAGCAACACTTACGGAGCAGACGAGGAAACCACCATAGATATTAAAGCTCAATTTATGGACGAGGCGCCCTTTCAGG
The DNA here is from genome assembly GCA_964639255.1 of uncultured Flavobacteriaceae bacterium. Taxonomy (GTDB): domain Bacteria; phylum Bacteroidota; class Bacteroidia; order Flavobacteriales; family Flavobacteriaceae; genus NZQO01. The sequence continues at coordinate 14,143 of CAZXDP010000031.1, read as the reverse complement.
TAACCTGGAGCTTCGATGTGAACGATAAAAGCGATGCCTTCACCTTTCGGGCAGATGTGGGCCATTTAAATGCCTCTGAACTTAACAAGTTTACCGAGCCCAACCTTTTGGTGAGGCTTCGTGGCGATGCCCAGCAAACCTATTTTACCATAGACGGCCACAATACGGTATCGCACGTGGACTTTAGGATGAAATTTGACCAATTTAAGGTAAAGGTGATGGAAAAAAATGAAAATGAAAAAAATTGGCTTATCTCCACCTTCGCAAACCTGCTGCTGGCGAACAATAGCAACGGATCGGATAACGATTTTAAAGATGGTTCGGCCAAGGTGCAACGGGTTACGAACAAATCGATATTCAACTTTCTCTGGCTAAATGTGAGAGCCGGGCTGAAAGCCATCCTTCTGTAGCGACTTACTCCATAATCCACGAAAGGGCTTTTAACCTATCCTCCGTAGCGAAATTGCGTGCATTGGTAGTTCCAAACACGTCCAGTAGATTATTGCACGCCTGTAGCCATTTGCGGTCGGTGACCAAAGCTACCTTGTTGAACCTTTCAGAATGCTTAAATTTAAATAGAATTTCATCGGCAAGCGCCTTGAGCGAAAAATGCTCGATACCTGTATCTTCGATGTAGAGGTTTATGGTATCGTAGAAATCAAGCTTCGACTCGATGGTTGCAATCAGCTTCGACGCCGTTTCTTGGCTAAAGCTACCCTCTACCAAAAATCCGACGGTGTTTTCTGAAAAACTGAAATCTGACAGCATACCTATCCTCCTTTCTAAGTTGCCTTTACAAGGTAGGAAAAATTGAACTATTGCCCTATACTTTCTGCTGAAAATGAAACCAATACGTTATTTTCAAAAGAAAAATCGACCTCAATAGGGTTGCAGCACACCTCGCAATCTTCTACATAGCTCGCGCTAACGGACGAGTCTAACAACATTGAAATAGTCTCCCAGCAATAAGGGCATTGAAAAAAATGCTCGTGCATTACAATTCGATATTTAGCAATTGCCCAGTGAGTTGCAGCAATTGCAATTCGGCCAACTTCGCTTCGTATTTTGCTAAATTCTTGTTGGTTTTGGCGTTGAGCAAATTTATTTGCGCCTGTCGGAGTTCAACAGAGGTGATTTGCCCAAGTTTGTACCGTTCTTGAGAGCGATCGTAATTGTTTTGTGCCGTAACCACATTTTGCTCTTGCAGGGAGTACACCTCCAATAAGTTGTCGTAATTACCCTTGGCATTGGCGATATCGCGCTGCACTTCATTTTCAATTTGTAAATACTGAAGCTCTTGCGTGTCTTTTTGGATACGTGCATTTTTAACTGAGGTAATACCGCTGCCGCCGTCGAAAAGGTTCCAGGTTAAATTTACGCCCGCGGCAAATCCCGTTGTGGTTCGGGAGCTTAGAAAGCTGGTTACGGGAAATTCCCCTTGGTTCCACCCATAGGAACCCGTAAGTCCCACCGTAGGAAGGTACACGGCCTTACTGGCCTTGTAATTGTATCCGCTAATGGTAATGTTGTTCCGCGCCTGTAGCAAACGCAAATTGTTGGTGTCGGCCGTGGCGATAAATCGATCCATTTGCAAATCGCCCAAGAATGCTACGGTGGTATCTACGGAAAAATCCCGGGATAGTTCGCTGTTCAGCACAACGGTTAAATCTCGCTTGGTATTTCTCAACTGTTGCCGGGCATTCATAAGATTAATGCTGTCTGTCACCAAATCCACTTCCGCGTTCAACACTTCCAATTTGTTGTTCTGTCCATATTCGAAGCCATATTCTGCCCGCACAAGACGGTCTTTGGTGTTGCCGTAGGTTTCTTCTAACACCGAAATATTTTCTGAAAGCCGAGCCACTTCAAAATACACAGAGAACAACTGGAGCATGGTTGTTTCGATGGTCTGTCGAACCTCCAATTCAGAAAGGTTATATTCTTCCTTTAAGCGCTTATAGGTATACCAACGCCCCAGACCATCGAAGAGGGTGTAGTTAAGGTTGACAGAGGCATTGTATTGGGTGGTTTCTGCGCCCAAAACAGTATTCGTTTCCCCATTGTTGAACGTTACGTCTTGATCTTCTATATTGTAATTTCCGCCGGCATTCCCTATGATAGAAGGCAGGAAACCGGAGTTTAGGATGCTCTTGTTATTCTCGGCAATTTCGAGTTGGTTACCGGCAACACCTATTCCAAAATTGTTTTCCAGGGTCTGGGCAATGGCTTCCTGCTTGGTTAGCAACTGTTGGGCGCTCGCTGCAACCGCAAGCAATAAGAATAGTACTGTAAAGATTCTTTTAGGCAGCTTCATGTTGTTCCTTAATGGCACGTTCTACTTCTTCTTTCTTCACTTTATTGCCCGTTCTAAGCCACTTGGCGCTTGTTTTTACGCTGTTGGTAAAAGATAGGAGCATGGGTAGCATGATTAAGGTGAGCACCGTTGCGATGCCAATTCCATAGGCGATGGAAATGGCCATGGGCTTTAAAAATTGCGCCTGACGGCTTTTTTCCAACAACAATGGAGCAATACCGGCAATAGTTGTGATAGATGTTAAAAATATGGCTCTAAATCGTGCCCTACCCGCCTCGTAAAGTGCAGTATCGAACGGTATGCCTTCCTTTAAATAGGAATTGAACTTCCCTATGAGCACCAAGCCGTCGTTTACCATAATACCAATAAGTGCAATAATGCCCAAGGCCGAGAGTATGTTGATCGGAAAATCGTGGAACCAGTGCCCCCACCCCACGGCGATAAAGCTAAATGGAATCATTAACAATAATAGTAGCGGTTGGCTATAGCTCCTGAAGGTAAAGGCAATGACCACATAAATCAAGAAGATAACGATGGGCACAACGAGCGTGGCAGATTGTTCCAATTTGTTAGCCTCCCTATTCTGCCCTTCATACAATACGCTTACCGTTGGGTATTTTGATAGTATTTCGGGCATGATATTCGTTTCGATATCCAATAAGATTTCTGTAGGACTGGCTTTCGGGTCGTTCAAATCGGCATTTACCTGAATTTCCCTCATTCCGTTAAGATGACTAATAGATTCTTCGCCCCGTTTGATTTCGTACGAGGCAATTTCTGAAAACGGAACACGCTGTCCACCAGGGGTTACAATGCGCATATCATCCAAATCGTTTATCGATTCTCTATTGCCTCTGTCATAGCGCACCCAAACTCGAATCTCATCTTGACCTCGTTGAAAGCGCTGCGCTTGCAGCCCAAAAAATCCAGCACGTACCTGGCTCATCACTTCTTGGAGGTTAAGGCCCAAGGCGTAGGCGGTTTGCTTAAGTTCAATGTTAATTTCCTTAATTCCCTCGGGGTCGGTATCGGTGACATCGGCCAACTCGGGATTTTCTTCCAATACGGCACGAAGCTCTTCCTTGGCAGCTTTTAGCTCATCTGTATTATTTCCCAGCAATGAGATAGACACAGGACTGCCCCCAAAATTGCCCCCAGAACCGAAAGTTAATCGTTCAACGCCATACACTTGACCTACGGCATCGCGAATGGAGTTGGTAATTTCTGGAGAAGAGAAATCGCGCTCTTCACCCGGCAACAGGTTTACCTGCAATGAGGCTTTGTTATTCCCAGGACCTACTCGTTTAATGATGTTTTCAACCACCTGCTTGTTTCCTGTTTGCCGCGCCGTATAATCCTCATTTACGGCCCAAGCGGCCTCTTCTACCATGGTTATGATGGAATCGGTGATTTGAGGGTTGGTTCCCTCTGGCATCAGCAAATCGATGCTCACCCTATCGCTGGCAATATTTGGAAAGAACGCGGTGCGGATAATGCCACCCATCATACTGGCAACCGTTAAAATCATGGCGGCCAAAATAATGGAGAACGTTATAAACCGCTGTCGAAGGGCAAACTTGAGTACGGGGCTATATAGGTTATCCCGACAATAGCGCATAAACTGATCACCATACTCGTTGAATTTCCGAAGTTTTACGAATAACTTATCGATACCCTTTTTCTTTTCCTTTTCTGTATCGGTCATAGCAACCAAGGCCTTGGAATGGGCGATGTGCGCCGGAAGAATGATAAGTGCTTCCACCAGGGAAACGACCAATGTTAGTATCACGATTACCGAAACCTCGCTGAAGAAATCGCCTATTCGCCCATCCAAGAACAGGAAGGTGGAAAAGGCGAGCACCGTGGTGGTAATGGCAGCCGTGATGGGCGGCAACACTTCCATCGTACCATCTATGGCAGCCTGCACGCGCGATTTTCCCTTCTCAAAATGCTGGTAGATATTTTCGGCGATAACGATTCCGTCGTCAACCAAAATTCCTATCACGATTATCATTCCGAAGAGCGACAGCACGTTGATGGTGACATCAAATTGCGCGGCGAATATAAACATCCCCAAGAAGGATATGGGCAAACCAAAAGCCACCCAAAATGCCAAGCGCGTGTTTAGGAAAAAAGAGAGAAAGAACAGTACAAGAAAAATTCCTACGGCACCGTTTTCCAGCAAGAGCCGTGTACGTTGCTCCAAACGAATTGAAGAGTCGCTCACCACATCTATTTGAACACCAGTGTATTTTGCGTTAAATTCGTCAATATATTCGTTCACCTTATCGGCCGTCGAAATAAGATCTTCGCTATTGGTATTGGTAATTTCAATATTTACGGCAACATTTCCGTTAAAATAGGAAGCGTTAGGGGTTTCAGAAAAACGATCGGTCACCGAGGCGACATCTCGAAGCCGCACTACCGTGCCATCGGGCCGAGAACGCACTACAAGATTGTTGAGTTCATCGCCATAGTAGGACCTATTGTTGGCCCGAATGAGGTAATCTTCGGCCTCGGTCTTAATGTTGCCTCCCGTGGTAAGGATATTTGCCTGCGACACCGCGGCGGCTACTTCGGCAAAGGTCAAGTTGTAGGCCAGCAAATCGTTTTCGCGCACCGCAATTTCTATTTCCTCTTCCGGATAGCCCGTTATGTTTATCTGGCTAATGCCCTCCATCGCCCTTAGGTCGTTCTCTACCCTTCTCCCAATTTGCTTGAGGGCGGCCAGATCGATATTATCACCGCTAATGGCAAAATCTATGGTTTGGCGTATGTTTTCCTGTTTGGCCACCACCAAAGGCTCCATACCCGTGGGGAAATTGGGAACACGATCGACAGCGTTCTTCACTTCGGCCAGCATATCGTCAATATCTTCATCACTTTCAATCTCTACCGTGATGCTTCCGCCGTTCTCGCGAGATACCGAAGTTACCCGTTCAACCCCTATAAGGCCCTTTAAATTGTCCTCGATCTTGAGAACCACGCCTTCTTCGATCTCCTGGGGGGCGGCACCGGGATAGGCGATGTTTATATTGATAATTTCCGACTCCTGTAGCGGAAAAAAAGAAGATTTTAGCTGAAGAATCCCTATTACCCCAAATATGATAAAGGCAAGAATGAGCACATTCACCGCCACCTCATATCGTATAAAATAGGAAATTATCTTTCTCATCTATTCTTGCGATTGCAACGGCGTACTCGCCGATGAATTTTCATCTTGCTGAACCTTTACCAGCATCCCGGCATAGGCTCCAGGAACGGGACGGGTTATTATCTGTGTACCATCGGGAACGCCTTTTACAACGACATCAGTGTCGCCAAAGTATACAGGGCGTACCTCTAGGACATCGAGCACGCTATCTTTAAGGATGAATATCTGGTCCTGGTCTACCAATAATTTTCTGGAAATCTTAATGGCATTTGGTTCTTCCCTAGCTTCCAATTGTGCTTCCAAGTACATTCCTTCTTTTAGGTCTTCGCCCCGTACCTCTACAAATACTTTAATGGTTTGGGTATCTTGGTCAATACGTTGGTTAACGCGAGCTACCGTACCCGTGTAGGTAGCGTCACTATCGGGAGCGCTCAACTCCACTGTTTCGCCCAGTTTTAGCAAATCGCTATACGATTTGCTTATGGAGAGTTCGAGTTCGTATACCGAGGTATCGATAAACTCACCGAGCTTTTGTCCCTGCCTAACTAAGGTGCCACGGGTGACGAGCGCCTCGGTTAGCACTCCTGTAAAAGGAGCTGTAATATAGTATTTCCCCAACCGTTGTTCTAAGTTCTTCAGGTTGTAGTAAGAGGCATACACCCCACGCCCGGTAATAAAATACTTGACATTTTCAGAAGAAATCTCTGGCAACGGTGGTACCGATTCATTAATGTTGAAAGAATTTAGGTAGGATTGCCACTTTGGAAACGCCTCTGGATAATCCAGTCTCAAATCGGGCATAAGCGAAGTAATCAAATTGTAGAATTCACTCTTTGCCGCCTGTACCGAAGCGTAGAATTCCGATGCGTTGATACGCAACAACGTCTGTCCCTTTCGGTATTCCTGACCCGCTTTGAAATCGTGCGCACTGCTTTCAAAAATGCCCTGTACTTCCGCGTACAGTTCCAGCCTATTTTTGGCGATGAGATTCCCGTTGGCGGGTATGACTATAGGTACGGTAGTATTTTGAGCCGTTTTGGCGAAAACGGTTTTTACTACTTTTTCGACTTTGGGTTTATCCTTGGTATTACTTGAAACAATAACATAAGCGGCGATGATGGCGCCAACGAGAATGAGAGCACCAATACCAGTTAAAATAATCTTGCGCATACGGGTTCCAACTTAGCTTAACCGGGTAAAAATAAGAAGTGGGGAAGTAGCTTGCGTTAAAACTATCTTAAAAATAGAAAGCCCTATGCCAATGTTTCCAGCTGTAGGGTAATATCCTCCCATTGCTCCATGAGCTTCGCTAATTTTGTCTTTTTTGCCTGATAGATATCGAAGAAATTAGGAGCCGCGATAGTAGCGTCGTAATTGATTTGGAGCTCGGTATCCAGTTCCTTTAACTCCTTTTCCAACGTGCTTATGCTGGCTTCGGTCTTGCTCAATTTATTCTGAAGGGCTTTCGCCTTCTTTTGGTCCTTAAACGATTTGTTACCTCCGGTTGGGCCATTATCGCTCTTTTTTCCCGAAACGCTTCGTTTTTCTGCCTCACGCAAATTTTGCAAGTTGCGCTGTTCCAAAAAGTAATCGATATCGCCCAAATATTCCTTTATCTTTTGGTCTTTGAACTCATACACCTTGTTGGTTAGGCCTTGCAGGAAATCACGGTCGTGGGAAACCAAAAGCAATGTACCTCCGAAATTCTTCAAGGCATCCTTGAGCACATTTTTCGATTTTATGTCCAAATGGTTGGTAGGCTCGTCCATGACCAGCACATTGAAAGGTTCTAACAATAGCTTGGCAAGGGCCAACCTGTTTCGCTCCCCTCCTGACAGTACCCGAACATACTTGTGCACCTCATCCCCACGGAAGAGAAACGCGCCTAAAATATCCCGTACCCGTGGTCTTGTTTTTTCATCGGCCGCATCGAGCATGGTATCTTCCACGGTTTTGCTTCCGTCGAGATATTCAGCCTGATTTTGGGCGAAGTAGCCAATTTGCACATTATGTCCCAACTTCAAGCTTCCTTGATGCGATATCTCGCCCACGATAATTTTGGCCAATGTAGATTTACCCTGCCCGTTTTGTCCTACAAAGGCAATTTTACTGTCGCGATCTACTCGCAGGTCTATGTGGCTAAGCACTTGGTTATCGCCATACTGCTTAGAGACGTCCTCGGCCTCTATAACCACCTTACCCGGGGTTACCGATACTGGAAAATGGAGGCTCATTACCGTATTGTCATCTTCATCCACTTCAATACGATCTATCTTGTCCAATTTTTTTATAAGCGACTGTGCCATGGTCGCCTTAGAGGCCTTTGCGCGAAATTTCTCAATAAGCTTTTCGGTTTGCTCTATTTGTTTTTGCTGATTTTTTTGTGCGGCAAGCTGTTGTTCACGCAATTCCTTGCGCTGAATGAGGTATTTCGAGTAAGGTTTATTGTAGTCGTAAATTTTTCCAAGGGAGATTTCAATGGTTCGGTTGGTTACATGGTCGAGAAACATCTTGTCGTGCGATACCACCATAACTACGCCAGGGTACCCCACTAAGAACTCCTCTAACCAGAGAATGGATTCAATATCCAAGTGGTTGGTAGGCTCATCGAGAAGCAGGATATCGTTGTTCTGCAACAGCAGTTTGGCGAGCTCGATGCGCATGCGCCAACCTCCAGAAAAGGTTTCGGTGAGCTTGTTGAAATCTTCGCGCTTAAACCCCAACCCTTGCAAGATGCGTTCTGTTTCGCCTTGGTAATTATAGCCCCCCAAGATTTCATATTGATGCTGCACATCGTTCAAATCGACCATAAGCTGATGGTAGTCATCGCTTTCATAATCGGTACGCTCGGCCAGCTGAACATTTATTTCCTCCAGTTTGCGCTCTAAGGTTTTAATTTCCACGAACGCTTCGTAAGCTTCTTCTAGAACGGTACGGCCTTTTTCAAAATCGATATCCTGTTTTAAAAAGCCTATGGAAACCTCCTTGTCGGTAGCGATTTGTCCTTCGTCGTACTCCTGTTCCCCGGAAATAATCTTCAACAGGGTCGATTTCCCCGCGCCGTTTTTCCCTACCAGCCCCACCCTATCGCCAGGTGTGAGCTGAAAAGTTATTTTTTCAAATAAATATTCCCCTTGAAAGGAAACAGAAAGATTGTGTACGTTAAGCATCTATGTAACTGTTGTAACCGAAATTTCCTGCAAAGATGCTTAAATTTGCGAAGCAAAAAAAGCATCGCACTCTCTAAGTAGCGCATTTATGAAAGGCACCAAGCTCTATAGTATTTTTACCGGCACCTGCCCTGTATGCCACACGGGACCAATGTATAAGAAGACCAACCCTTACATCTTGAACAAAACTCTTAAAATGTACGAGCGATGCCCTCATTGCGCTACCAAATACAAGATTGAACCCTCTTTTTTCTATGGAGCTATGTATGTGAGCTACGCCGTTGGGGTCGCCTTTGCCGTAGCGGCTTTCATCATTTCGTTTTTCTTTCTCGGGCTGGGAAGGCTGACCACCTTTTTTGTAATAGTAGGTACCTTAGTAGTACTCTTTCCTGTTATTTTGAGACTTTCGCGAAATATATGGATTAATTTTTTCTTCAAGTACGACCCGGCGAAGGCTTAAGCGTTGCAGCGGGAAACATCAACCTCTGGCGGGATGGGTGTACCCTGCTGGGTACACTCATAAAGCCATTGTGCCAAAAGAGGTGCCATTAAAAGCCCGCGAGAACCCAAACCGTTTAGCACATACGCGTGCCGCTGGCCGACACACCTACCCAAAATAGGACGCCTGTCCTTCGTGGTGGGGCGCACTCCCGCCACTTGGGCCACCAGGGTACCGCTACTCGATATCATTTTCTGAAAAGATTCTGAAATTCGCTCGGCGGCATCCTTCGTGGTTTCCATAGATGTTGCATCGCGTGAAAAGGTGGCCCCAACCTTATAGGAACCATTCCCGAGGGGAATAACAAACATTGAGCCTTTTAAAACCGATTCGGTTTCAAGGGCAGGGGCTTTAAGGATCGCATACTCGCCTTTATTGGGAATGAGGGCCCCGGTTGGGATGAACGGATTCTTTAAGGCTGAAATCCCTTCGCAAAACCAGATGCACTTCGCCCTGACAGAGCCGTACGAAATACCTTCGGAAGTAAACTGCAGGGCTTCGTAGTGGAACCTTTCGCGCAAAAGGCTACCTCGTTGCTCCAAGTAATCCCTATATTGGGATAACAGCAGTGAGGGGAAAAGCTGAAGCGCTCCCGTTACCTTCCCCAATCCATATGGGGCTTTAATCGACTTATTTTTGTTTTCGACAATATTTGATGACAGATAAGGGCGTAACTCGTTCCTGTCTGAAGCTACCGTCCAATTGTTTTGTTCCTCTATACTGTTTAGGATGCGATAGATATCGATAGTCTTGGCAATAGAATTTCCCAAACGGTTGGAAATATTCGTATATGTCTCAACAGCCTTGGGCATAAATTCCTTGGCGCGCCATACCGCGTTAAATCGTTTTAGTACTACGGGATTTACCACTCCACCGGCGACCTCGGTCGCCGTGGCTTCACCCTTGTCTATCACCATAATTCGCTTTCCCTTAGACAACCATTCCTCGCAAGCGGCAATGCCCGCAATACCCAAGCCCACAATAAGGCAATCTACTTCTCTCATATTACAAAAGTAAAACCCTTCCGGTGCAAAAGCTACGGAAGGGTCTTGATTATTTTATTATTGAATGCTATGTTCTAGTAATTCCAGAGATCCATTTCGAGGTTGCGAATCTGTTCTTTTATCCTATCGGACTCCAACAGTTGCATCAAGGCATTGTCTGCAATGTAATCGCGCACACCCCGATCTCCCTGTACGTTATCCTCTTTATAGATCGTTCCGTGGAAACGCCGCGAGTTCAACAAATGATCGTATGAAATAGGCTGTGACGTGTTCTTGCGGTTAAAAGCCTTGGCATTGTGAAGCACTTCCCTTGCTTCTGGGAACCACACCCAGAACAACTCCACTTTACTGTCGATGTTATCATCTGGAAATGCTTTTGAGCGAGCTTCGTTTGCCACTGGACAAATTCCCAACATACGGTATTTAAGCTCCCCTTGTCGCTTGTCTATGTACCATACCCCACGCACGCGCCATTCTTCGATATCGCCTGCATCGAGGGTAAATCTACGCACGTATTGGTCATCTACGAAACCTTCGGCATTGTATTGCTCTATACCCAAATCGGTAGTATCGCTATACACCAAAGAAGCTCCAATATCTTCCAACGTTCGTTTTTCAGTAAAATATGAATCTGCGTATACGTGCTCAATCTCACCATTCTTTATGGCCGTTACGAGTACGTCATATAACGAACGACGGTTAGAACCGATGTTATTGGTATCGATAGGGTAATACAGTGGAAAGTTAACACGCTCATCGAGATCGATGATTTCCCAGGTGGTCTTAGACCAAAGGATGTCGCGCTCTCCCACGTAACCATACGGTAGTGGCTCATCGTTATCGTAGGCAATTTGAGCCTCGGTCTTTTTACCGATATCCTCAGGTGTTTTTGCGTTGAGCACATTGGCCTGACCAAAACTTACGGAGGTCGCCAAGGCTAAGGCAAATACAGGTAAAACAACATTCTTCACATTCATAAAATACAGTTTAATTCTAATTTGTCAACTCTATAAATACAGGAGCGGTTCGCTTCAGTTTTACGTTACTGCCCTGAATTCTGGTTTCAATATCATAAATCTGCACCGTTTCACCGCGTTTTGCCCGTCGCAGGTTGGAAAGTGCAGCACCATCTAGGCGGGTTCCGTTTACATTCACTGTGGGTTGTCCAGACACCTTGAAGCTAAAACCTGTTACCTGAAGGTTCAAATCGAAATCGAAATCTTCAAGCACGGCGCTAATGGTAGACTTTTCCAATCCTTCGCGCTGCATTCTTACGATACCAACTTCGCCTCGTACGGCACCCACAGGTGCAGGAATATCTTTAATTCGAAATTCTGCCGGTGTGGAAATAGGCTTGCCATCGGGCAGGGTACCTGTAGCAGTAATGGTTACGGTACGTCCCGTTCCCGGGCGCATCACATACTTGCTGCCAGAAACCTTTGATAGTCCAGGAGCAGATGCATTTACTTTGTTATCTGGAATACCAGGAATGGAAACCGTCATCGGGTTGTCCACGCCGCGGTATACCACATTCATCTTATCGGCAGAGATTACGGCTGAATTGGGCATTGAGATCGTAGCGAATCCAGTGCTCACAGGCACTTCAGTTTCTTGACCGCCTTCTCCGTAGAACAAGGTACCCTCAATTTTATGGTCGCCAGGACTTCCGGCATTTACATTCAACTGAATGGTTCCTCCCTCAAAAGTATAGTCTTTCCCTTGCTCAAGCTTACGGCCATCGAGTGTAAGCTCGGCACGCTTGGGAACGGTATTAGGGTCGGTTCTTCCCAATATAATTTTTCCGTCAAAGGTTTCGCCGCTGTAAAACGCCGATTTTTTCACATTCATAAACGAATTGTAGTTGGAAAGTGCCAAGGCAGAGGCTTGTTCGCCAGCCAGCATCGTTTGCAACACTTCGCTTTTGGTGGTCTTCACATCATTTTGCATTTGGGTCAATTTGGTGCGCGAGGCTACCAATGGAAACCCTTCAAAATGATAGTTTAGCCAGTCTACGGTAATACCATCCCCACGTTCAACGGGTTGGGTTGCAAATTTCGATTGAATATCAGACTCGATACTGGGGTTATCTACCAACGCCAACATACCTTCACGATAAGCATCGATCTTGGCTACAAATTCTTTTCCTGCTTCTGAAAGATTATCGCCGGCAAAGAATTTCTGATCAAGGAAATCACTTTTATCCTGTACCTCATAATCCCGCTCCTCATCTTCCTTTACCGTGGCCATCATCTCATCTTTAATTTGAGCGATGTAGCTGTCAAACTCCGCCGAAAGTGCGTCGATTTTCTGTGCATCGGCGTATAGGTCTGAGTATTGCTCGGGTTGGTCGGAAGCCTTGGTTTGCAGGCTTTCCATAAAGGCCATGTTGCGTGCCTCTGTGGCGTTGTTCGATTCTGCCAATCGCTCATTCAAGAGTCCAAAGGCCGAAAGCACCTCTTTGGACATATTGAGCGCTAGCATTGCGATGAAAACCAAGTACATTAGGTTAATCATCTTCTGTCTAGGGGATAGTTTTCCGCTTGCCATGTAATTTCTTTTTAAAGATTACTGTTTATAGTCGAAAAACGATCTTAATTTCTGTTCATAGCTGAAAGCATTCCACCGTACACACCGTTAAGTGAGCTCAGGTTCGTGGCTAGGTGCTCCATTTGCTGCTTCAGCTGCTCTGCATTTTCGGCCACGCGCTCGTTCACTTCGGTATGGCGGCTTGCAGATTCTACCTGTACTTTATAAAGGCTGTTCAACGATTCCATTTGTGCAGCGGCTAGGGCCATTTCTTCGCTGTATTTCTTGGTAGAGCTCATCGCTTCGGCGGTAGGCGCCATTCCTTTGGCTGCCCCTTCAAACGAACGGATACTCGTGCTCAAGCTGTTCATTAATTCTGAATCGATACGGGCTTCCTTCAGCATTTCGTCTAGTTTTTTGGAAAGCAAGCCTTCTGCATCCTTAGGCTCTTCCTTTTTCTTTCCTTTCGATTGTCCGCCGGCCAATTCAGGATATACCAACGACCAATCTAGATCGTCATCGACAGGCTCGAAAGCCGAGATGGCGAAAATGATCGCTTCGGTAATTAATCCTACGGCAAGTAGAACACCACCGTTAAGGGGGCCTATCTCCCAGTGAAGAATCTTAAATAGCGCTCCAAGAATTACAATGGAAGCACCAAGGCCATAGGCCATATTAAATAATTTCTTAGATGATTTTGACTGTGCCATAATACAATAAGTTTAGTTAGTAGTTGGTGTTTTAGTAAGATTTGATATTGTTGATAAAATTTGAGGGTTATCGTGCGTCGCCATATTGATCGTTCAAGGTCACATCGGTACCCATATAGTCCTGTACCGTTCTGAAACCAATGTAGCTCCTGGCAGAGTCGGCGTACTCGTAATCTCGGGTACTCACCTGGAGGAAATAGGCTATATCTTTCCACGAACCGCCACGCACTACCTTACGCTCATTATCGTCGTCGTTAACATTGGGGTTCATAGTAGAAGTATATTCGTAAGCGGCTGGATCGTAAGAGGAGGCTACCCACTCACTCACGTTACCTGCCATATTGTACAAATTGTAGTCATTGGGCTCGTAGGCATCTGCCTCGACGGTATACAATGCTTGATCTGCAGCATAATCGCCACGAAGCGGCTTGAAGTTTGCCATAAAGCACCCACGATCATTCTTGGCATAAGGACCTCCCCAGGGAAAGGTAGCAGATTCCAGACCGCCACGAGCTGCATATTCCCATTCGGCCTCACTGGGCAACCTGAATGAGTTTACGTGCTGACGGTCTCTAGACTTTTGGTATGCGTTTTTGTATAGGGTTCTCCAAGCGCAGAATGCCTTGGCCTGTTTCCAGTTTACACCCACGACAGGATAGTCGCCATATGCCTCGTGCCAAAAATAGTCGTTGTGCATAGGCTCGTTGTACGAATAATTGAAATCCTTGATCCATACCGTGGTATCAGGATAAATCATCACTTCTTC
>CAZXDP010000030.1:0-31511 GCA_964639255.1 uncultured Flavobacteriaceae bacterium | reverse complement strand
GCATCAACCGGCATGGGCGAAGTATCTTCGGTATAAATGGTCCAATTGCTGCCATTGTACCATACCCCCAGGGTGGCATCTATGACTAGGTTAGAGTCGTCTCCCGTTGTACCCCAGTTATGGGAAACGACAGGAAAGGCATCTGGATTGCCATTAAGTGAGGGGTGGTCGATGATAGTATAATTGCCACCAGGGGTATTACCGGCGGTTGCAATATGGTAAAAGGCCGTAGCCCCGCCTGTTCCTTCATCTACTAAGAGGGCAAAGGTAGCATTGGCAGGGGCATTGGTTAGATCTTCGGTAAATATATTCCAGCGGCCAGCACCGTCATCGTACCAAAAACCGTAGTTTCTTGGGTTATAAACGCTGTTTGGATTCCAATAGTTGCTATACACAATTACCGCATTTGGATCGTCGTTAATGGCTGGATCGTCAATCACGGTAGTATAACTGGTTCCCGTGGCAGTTTCAAATACTAGCTTGCCTCCCTGTGGTATGTAAACGTTGAAAGAGGCGCCATCTACCATCGTGGCAAAATCTTCATTGAAAATAGTCCAATTACCGCCATCGTACCAAGTACCGTTAATATTGTCGTTATACTGTACACCCCCATTATTGAGGTTGTGCGTAACGATGATATTGGCCGAGGGGTTGCCATCTAGGTCGGGATGGGTTAAGGTGGTAATGTGCCCACCAGTGTTGGTGCCGTCTGCCGTGTGCACAAATACTTTGTCTTGCGCAAATGTGAAGGTACAAGCAAAAGCGAGTGCGATTGTAAAAATTGATTTCATGATAGTTTGTTTTTAAAGTGAATACTAGGTTCACTACAAAACTATTACGATCGTAAGGTTACAATACAGGGTAGATACTTGAAAAACAAATGGTTAAATCACTTTATTTTGAAGGGGAAAATGGTGGAAAGACGGGGGTAAATCCCTTAGGGAAAGCTGTGAAAATCCTGTTTTGCGCGCGTTTATTGCAAAAAAAACCTCCTAGATTTAGGAGGCTCAGTGTTTATTGTTGAAGCTGTCCGGGGGGGAATTCGGCCATAATTTCCGAAACGATTTCTTGAATACGCCTTTCCTTCTTGTCGATATCATCTAGGATAAGCCGTGCACTCCCAATTCCTTGCCAAACGAGCTCGTTCGATTTTGCATCGATAAGGTCTATGTACAAGGTGCCTTCGGGTGTGGTGGTCACCGTAGTGCCCCAGTTGCCGCCGCCCCACCATGGGTTCCAGCCCCAACCCCAGCCCCAGCCCCAGCCGAAGTTGTTGTTCCAGACCTCCACTCGTTCTCTTTCCTTGGTAAAAATACTTACCAGTAGATCTGGAGATTCCGATTTGTTCAAGCCTTTCTTTTGGAGTTCGCTCTCTATGGCCCGTAAAATCCGTTTCTTGTCCAAGTCGCTAATTTGGGCTTCGTCAATGCCCGGTCTGTAAAATGCAAAGGTACCGTATTGCCCAAAATTGGCCCGGCGGTCATAATCTATCGCCACGCGAACAGGACTGCAGGAGGTGATTAATAAAAGCGCGAGCAGGGGAAGTAATGTAAATGCTTTCATACCATTTTTAATTTAAAGTAAACGATCTTCTACGAAATGGGGCAAGGTCACTTTTAGGGTTGGGTTTTCTTTCATCGCCCTTTTAATGGCAAATAGCGCCTCTTCATTTCGTGCCCAGCTACGGCGTGCGATGCCATTGTTAACGTCCCAGAAGAGCATCGATTCCAACCGTCGCTGTGCTTCCTTAGATCCATCAAGAACCATACCGAAGCCACCGTTCAGCACTTCGCCCCAGCCCACGCCACCGCCATTGTGGATGCTTACCCAGGTAGCGCCTCTAAAGCTATCGCCTATCACATTGTGGATGGCCATGTCTGCCGTGAAACGACTTCCGTCGTAAATGTTGGAGGTTTCACGATAGGGAGAGTCGGTTCCCGACACATCGTGATGGTCCCTTCCCAAGATAATGGGGCCTATAGTGCCCTCGGAAATAGCTTTGTTGAAGGCTTTCGCAATTTCAATGCGACCATTGCTATCGGCATATAGAATACGGGCTTGGGAGCCCACCACCAATTTATTTTGCTGCGCCCCCTCAATCCATTTGATATTGTCCTGCATTTGCTGGCGTATTTCCGAAGGGGCGTCTTCCATTAATTTCCGAAGTACTTCGGAAGCGATTTCGTCGGTTTTTTCTAAATCTGCGGCACTCCCCGAAGCACATACCCAGCGGAAGGGCCCAAAACCATAGTCGAAGCACATGGGCCCCATAATATCCTGAACGTAAGAAGGATACTTAAATTCCTTGTTCGATTCTTCGGATAGGACATCGGCACCGGCCCTGGAAGCCTCCAGTAGGAATGCATTGCCATAGTCGAAGAAATAGGTGCCACGTTCGGTATGCTTGTTAATGGCCTCGGCGTGTCTTCGCAGACTTTTTCGCACCTCGTCCTTAAACACATCTGGTTGCTGCGCCATCATCTCATTGGCCTCTTCATACCCCATTCCTACCGGATAGTATCCTCCGGCCCAGGGGTTGTGCAGTGAGGTTTGGTCGCTGCCCAAATCGATGTGGATATTTTGCTCGTAAAAATGTTCCCAAACGTCCACCACATTGCCGTCGTATGCTATCGACACCGTTTCCTTTGCGGAAAGGGCTTGGGTGACCCTAGAAGATAGCGCGTCGAGATTGGTAATAACCTCATCTACCCAGCCTTGGCTGTGGCGTGTTTTCGTAGCCTTTTTGTTAACTTCAGCACATACGGTAACACATCCGGCAATATTCCCCGCCTTGGGCTGTGCCCCGCTCATGCCTCCAAGGCCTGAAGTCACAAAGAGCCCGCCCTTTGGCGATTTGTTAATTTTTCTGAAGCCGTTGAGCACCGTGATGGTGGTGCCATGTACGATGCCTTGCGGACCAATATACATATAACTGCCTGCAGTCATTTGTCCATACTGGGTGACGCCCAGCGCATTGAATTTTTCCCAGTCGTTG
The DNA here is from genome assembly GCA_964639255.1 of uncultured Flavobacteriaceae bacterium. Lineage (GTDB taxonomy): Bacteria > Bacteroidota > Bacteroidia > Flavobacteriales > Flavobacteriaceae > NZQO01. Next base: position 28,516 of record CAZXDP010000030.1, on the reverse strand, counting down.
GGTTGCGAGTAATTGGGAATCATCATGCCATTGGTTACCACCACCCGAGGGGCTTCTTTGTGCGACGGGAAAAGTCCCATAGGATGGCCCGAATACATTACCAACGTTTGTTCATCGGTCATTTCTGCTAGGTATTGCATCGTAAGCAGGTATTGGGCCCAGTTTTGGAATACCGCTCCGTTACCGCCATAAGTAATTAATTCGTGGGGATGTTGGGCGACGGCCGGATCTAAGTTATTTTGTATCATGAGCATAATCGCCTTGGATTGCTCACTTTGGCCAGGATAGTCGGCGATGGGTCGTGCATACATCTCGTAGTCTGGACGAAAACGGTACATATAAATACGTCCATAAGATTCGAGCTCTTCTCTAAACTCTGGTGCGAGGGTGGGGTGGTGTTCGGGTTTAAAATAGCGAAGAGCGTTGCGCACTGCTAGCTTTTTCTCTTCTGCCGAAAGGATATCTTTTCGTTTTGGGGCGTGGTTTATGGTAGGGTCGTACGCCTTTGGAGTAGGGAGGGTCTCTGGGATGCCTTGTTGTATGTGGTCGCTGAAGGTCATGTGGTTTTTTTTGAGTTAATTCTTTAGGTTTCCGGTGTTCTTATCAAAGCCGTAAGGACAGTGCCTGCAACCGCTTTGGCAGCAATAGCCGCGCTTTAGGTGGTATTGTTCGGTAAAGCATTTATAGCCCTCGGGGGTGAGGTAGAAATCACCTTCTTCCAGTTCTATTTTTTTCTTCGGAACCATGCTGCAAAAATACCATTTTCCTATCTTGTGACCATGATTGTCGTGGTAAATAGGTTTTTCTTCCGAAAGCGATTCACCGGAATTGCCCTATGGCCCTTTGTCATTGTAAAGAATGCGGCCCAACGAAACGATTTCATATTCTTGAATCACGAGCGTATTCATCTTCGTCAGCAAATGGAACTCGGGGTGGTATTTTTCTATGTCTGGTATGGCCTGGAATTTCTGCTGCGGTGGGTACACTATAAGAGCGCCCATAGGGCTTATAGGAATATCGGCTTTGAGCGGGAAGCGTATGCAAATGAGAATGACCTTCTTTATTTAGAGCGAAGGTCTTTCTGGGGGTTTTGGGGGTATTTATAAGTTAATTATTTGTTGAATTTTTTTGACTAGGGATAGTTGGGGTATCGAAGATATGAGTATAATTTTTTGAATTTTGAACTTTCAATTCCGAAATTTCATTAGGCATGATTTTTTTTGGTCCTATGGGTAAGCGAACTCCGACATGTTTCGATACAATATTTCCAGATCTAGTTTTAGTATCTGCTCTGTTGGCAGCAATATGCCACGAGAATGGAACAGTTGAATTCCCATTATCTAATTCTTTAACGGTGAACCCTTCAGCAGATTTATCTGTTACGAAAACACCTTTGCAATCTCCTTCCAATTGAATAAATACTTTCATAGGATGTTCTTTTGAAACGTGAATAGCGGTTGATAGAAGAGGATCAATAGTAACTCGAGCTCTACCGTTTACAAGTTGGCCAACGCCATAATCTTCGAATAGGATCTCAGGAGCTTCTGGAGCAAAGAGAATTCTATTATTATTATCGCTATCGCGAATAAGCGTGGATACAGTACCGTCGCCAATTATTTTATAGCTGGTACCGCTACTATTAATCCCCACATACGCATAATCAAATCCCGGAGAAGCATTATCTTGATTGCCATCGAAATAACCACCAAAATAGTCTGTACCGTTAAATCCGGCAAGTATGGCAACTGGGTCGTTGGCGGCTTGCGGTATTACACCACCAGCCCTGTTCATCGTAAAATAGCCACCCTGTCTGTTTCCAGAAGAATTTGTCGCAATACCATAGATTCCAGTAGTACTTCCAGTACCTGATACTCCACTACCATTAGAAAAATTGTATGCAGAGGTGCCATTATTTCCCACTCCAACTAATCCAGTGCCTGAAACACTATTCGAGAATCCAGCTGCCCCAATAGCACCATAAAGCGTCCCTCCTGTCCCAGCTAGGGATACGGTACTTCCATTGGCGGCAGCTGTAAGGCCAACTCCAGATGTATTTAAATTCACGGCCGTAACACCTACCGCTGTACCATTATTTACGATGCCCAAAACTCCCGTGCCAGTATCGCTATTTTGACCTTGTACACCGATACCAGTATTTTCCGAAAATCCTATTATACCAAAACCATTTCCAGTATTTACCCCTTGAACGCCACGTCCATTTCCAGTACTAGCGCCAAGAGCTCCAATTCCAACTGCGACATTACCAAATACTCCAATGCCGTTAGCAGTAGCATTTTCACCATAAACACCAACGCCAGAATTTCCAGTAGCATAGCCATTAAGAGCGTATTCGTCGGTACCGCCAATAGCCGTAAATCGATCTGCTGCCACCAAGGGCGCCCCGTTCACAGATACCCTGCCGTCTCCCAGTAAGCGCATTCTTTCAGTGCCACTAGTTGCCAGAATAAAATGTTGAGAATCTGATGTGCCGATATAATTTTGTCCTAGGCCAGTTCCTGGTGCGGTACCCGCATTACCACCCGTCGTCCAATCATTACTTGGTGGAATGGCAGCATCTACCCGCACCCAGTTCCCGCCATCGTTAAAGTAAAATCCCGGGACGACATCGGCCACCGTCGCAGTATTGTACACTACCATGCCGGGAACGTGCGCGGATAGCGGTGCCGGACTTGTAGAATTGGTGAGGGCGATACGCGGCAAGAGAAGTCCGCCCGGTATGGTGGTAGCATCGATATCGAGAAGGGCGTTCGGATTTGGATTGGTAGTGCCAATACCCACCTGTGAGAATACCGATTGGGCGCCGAATAAAGCGGCGAGTATTAAAATGTGGATCGTGCAATTAAGGGGAAATGCTCGTTTCATGATACTTCTATTTTGAAGTAGATCGAGCACAGTAGTAGGGCACTACAATTTTAACAAAAAATTATGTATTTGTGGATAAACTGGCGTTAAAATTTAATATGAAATGCTGCCGAACAATCGATTTGATATAGAATTCATAGTAGCGGTAGGGGGAGCGATAATATAGAGGCCGTTAGTATAATCGCTTACCAATAAGGGTGCTTTACTCCCGGTTGCCTCAATATCCCACGCGCCTAAAAAGGGAGTGGCAATTCCATCATTTTCTGTGGCATAGAGTGGAATAGGTGCCATTGAAAAAGTACTTGACGTATCTAGTGCAAACGCACCGGCGGTGGCATTGGCCACAAAGAGGGAATGGCCGATGAGGCTTGCGGACATAAATTCGCCCTTACCATACATGCGCTTCTTGAATAGGGGCGTGTGAACTTTAGAAATATCGTAAGTTACCACTGCAAAATCGCTCTCATTCGAATGAATTGATGGAGCGGTTCGCTCAATGGCGAACAACTCGGCCGATTCGCTATCGATGAAAACCGAATTTGTTGCCGCAACAGTCTGTAGCGGAATTTCAGAAACCAATTTCAAAGCATCCAATTGAGCGGCGTTAAAAATTTGAATCGATTGATCACCTGCGGCTATCAATAGCGTTTCTGAAGCCTGTGTACGATTGCGTAATGTCACCCCTAAAACTGTCCTTGCATTGTTCTCGAACTCCAATTGTGTTACCAATACGGGTTGTGCTGGGGTAGTAAGCGAATAGCACAAAGTAGTAAACCCAAAGGGGCGATGGGGCGAGGCGCCGGTTATGTACATACGTTCCTTCTGTTCGTTGATGGAAATATGAATGGCCGTTCCAAAGTCTGCTATATGATTCGTTTCCTTGAACAATAAGGGTTGCGTAGAACCCTTCCGAAGTTCTTGCAGGGAAAAGACTTGAAGTCCGTGATGTTCGGCCTTGCTAATTACATAGAGATGATCTTTGTAAACCACGCTTTCGCGAAATAAGGAATGACCGCTATGGGAAGGCAATTTTCCCATAAACCTAGGTTGTTGCGGTTGGGAAACTTCGACAAAGCCCACGCCATTGTTAAGCCCCACTATGGCAACAACCATAGCCGTTTCTTCATCGTGCCAACTGCTAAGATGGTTTGCACTTAAGGCCTCCATCGCTTCTAAGGGCACATGATTTATAATGGCGCTTTGTGCACTAGACGAAAGAAAATGCGAGAACAGAAGGCCTAGAACCAAAATATAGCGAATGGGAAGCATAAGTAGGTGCTCTTTCTGAAAAAAAACCCAGGGCAGGGGCGCGTCCTGGGTTCGTTTAAACTTACTATGTAGGTTTCGTTGTTATTCTTTGATTATTTTCTTGGTTGCCTTTCCAAATTCGGTAGTAATCGTAACGAAGTAGACAGCCGTCTCCAATGAGGATAGATTCAATTGGTGCGAATAAGTAGCTTCCTTTAAATCTTGGGCCATTCTTCTACCGCGTATGTCGAAAACTTCAATGCGTTCCATCTTGGCTTGGGGGGATTCTATTTGCAACACAGTTTTTACCGGATTGGGCGCCACGGTTATAAACTGTGCTAGGTTCGCTTCTGAAATTTTCAAAATTCGGTCAAATTGAATGGAAAAACGGTCGCTCGCCGCACTACCGTCGGTGGTTTCCACGGTAAAAGGAATTAAGGTGGTTCCTGTATTTTCTATGGGCGTAGCCTCGTTTAGGAAGCTGTCGTAAAAATACGCTTGAAAATGCGAATGAATTTGATCTCCTTCAATAGAGAGGGTATATTCCGTGCCTCGGTATCCCGACATTTGTAAGGGTATGATCTCTTCATCGATAGGTAATTCCCTTCTATCTATACTCACCGCATTATTTTCAACCGAAATAGATAGGTTCTCATCAAAATTCGTCGATTTGAAAGCGTCATTTACGTCATATCCAGAATTTTCCCCTGGACCCATATAAATTTGTGCCCCGTCCAGCGCCTTTTGTTCTGGCGTGACGGAAAAGCCCTCAAATAGCTTGAGGCTAATCCTACCTTCCTGTTGTCCCAGTAGGGGTATGGGCGAAAATACGTTTGTACTTACCGCAGTAACATCTTTATGATTTTCTGAAACTGTGAGACTCGCGCTGCCATTGGTAACGGTATTGACAAATGCTGCCTGTCCGGGCTGCAAAAAGCGGTTCGCGCTTGAGCCTGAGGCACCTCCCCCCAGTAAACTGTTGGTGTTGGTTTGTGCATCTACGGTAACGAACGCCCCGCGGGTACCGATGGTAGGATCATATACATGGAAATAACGCGGATTTACATTGTTGGCTCCGGCCAGCACCTGTTCCATATTAACTGGGGCCTGGTATGGGTTGCCCAACAGTGTAGAACCATTGGCCGTATTGCTCATAGCAGGCAGGGGGAAATTACCGATATGAACATTGCCGTTGGTCCGTAACACGGTATTTGTCGCGGGTGAAGCATTCGATTGCAGATCGATGGTGCGATCGCCGCGTACGAAGATCAGAAACGCCTCTCCGGCTTCCAGTGTAGCGTCGGCATTGGTATACGGAACTGCTTCGTATTGTTGTGTAGCGGTATTTACCTTGAACAGGGAGGGATTGTTGCTGCCAGAAACGTCAAATCCGTTCGAGGCGCCTCCGGGTCCCGTTATATGCGTACCGAAACCGGGACTGTTATTCCCGTTTTCCTGCCAATTCTGACGAATATTGGTGGTAGTGGTTACTGGAGAGGAAAGCAATCTATAGGCACGTCGTGCGGGGATAAATCGTTCCGTCACGACTTTTCCTATGATAGTGCCCGTCACCGGCCCCAGTACCCCAGTTTTATGGATGCTGCCATTATAGGTGCTTTTAAAGGTTAGTTGGTCATTGGTTTGAAGGGTGCCGTTGTCAACCTGTAGCACATTTGAAATACTCACGGGTGCGTTGAGCGTAACCGTGGCACTACCGGATAGTGTTAAATTCTCTATTTCGAGGGCAGCCCCGTCAACGGCTTGGTTGGCAGTGCCAATGAGTTCCAGGGTGCCATTGTTAGTGGTAATCGAGCCTTGGTTCACAATATCGCCAGCTACCTCAAGGGTGCTATTGGCAATAGACAAAGTAGCGCCCGGGCTAATTTCGACCGTTTTTGAAATGGTATTGGAGGTAATAAATCCAGTGCCCGAAAGTACTTGAATAATATCCTTGAAATTGGATGGATTACCAGCATTAAATGGCGCATTGGGGCTCCAACTATTGTTATCGTAGGTGAAATTCACAGGAATATAATCTGTTACCGTAACTGTAGCGGTACAGCTGGCTATGTTTCCATAGTCATCTTCGGCGGTGAGGGTTACGGTGTTGTCCCCAATATCATCAACCGTGAAGGTGTCTTTGTCTATAGTAAGGGAGGTTATTCCGAAGTTGTCGGTAGAGTTATCGTCAATATCGGCCGCGGTGATGCTTACCGGATTGCCAAGATGATCTAGGCTTACGGTGATGTTCTTGCACGCTACGGCGGGGGCAATGTTGTCGTAATTGGGGTCTATTAGTATAAAGAGGCCACCGTCCTCACTATTACCTTCGTGCCCAAAACCAGTTGCAATGAGATTGCCACTTTCAAAAAAAGGATAAATGTTCCAAAGATCACGAGTACCCGCATTATTGTTGGGTGGGTAAGTATCAAAAAAATCGACTTCATTCATGCTAGGTGTCGCATTATATAATCCGTCAATTTTGATAATCCGCATACCTGCCGTATAGTTCGCAAGATAATATCTATTGCCTCTTACGTAGCCATTATGATCAGTTGCTTTTGTGGTGCCATAATAGGTATAGTGCAATGAAGGATTATCTAAATCTTGGAGGTCGAAGGCCAGTGTCCTCGTATTGAAACCCACAGCAGATTCGTCCAATTCATCACCTACTATGAAAAATCTTTTATCTTCAGTAAACCAACCTTGATGTGTATATTGCTTATTTGAATAACCTATTCGACTTATCTGAGTGATACTTCCTTTGTTTGTGGCGTCCAAAATTCTGACCCAATCTGAACCACTAAAGCTGCCAATAATGAGTTCCTTTCCTTGATGATCCGGATCTGGCCCGTTATATAGAACAACTTGGGCATCATGGCAATACCCGGCATTGCTATAGCTGCCAACAATTGGAGGATTTTTCAAATTAGCATTTAGATTAAAAATGACAATTCCTCCGTTATAATGATTGGAGTTCAAGCCCATTACATACGCAAAACCAGTTTCCTCATTAATAATTACATTATGGGCACTTGCGGGAGAATTAGTAGAGCCCCAGCGTACTCTACCATCTACGCCATTAGGATTATTTCCGCTTTTCGGGTTTTTATTGAAGGTGACCGTTGTGGAGCCGTCTAGGTTTCTTAGGCGCCTTAAATCGAAGATTTGCATTCCGTGATCTCCGTTATCATCGCTCACTATGTAGGCGTGGTTGTTATATACTTTTACATCCCGCCAATAACTTGATCCTGTATGTGATTCCAGCCAACCTAGATATTTCGGATTTGCTGGGTCAGAAATTCTTACAAATGCTGTCCCATTGTCGAGGGCCACTATTGCGTATTCATCACCATCCTGTGGATCGGTCCACCCCCAGGAATCTTGAGCTTCTGCCGTATTACTATTGCCCATAGCAGTTATTGGTATAAATGACTGAAGCGTAATACCACTACACGGATAACCGTTAGCCAAACCATTGTTACAGGGTGTTTGTGCAAATAGTACAGTGGTAAGGAAAAGAGTGGGGAGTAAAAATTTAAACATATGTAAAATTGGTTAGATGGATTAATTATCTTTTTTAAAGGTCCAAACTACCTCGCACGGTATATCCAGTCCAATGTATCCCCTTCCTTGTCCACTGGCTGAAGCATCAAAGCGATCGCTGGCGTATTGTTCAAAGGCTAAAGAGAATGTGTATGTGGTTCCAGCCACTAAAGATAGGTAACGTGTAGTTGTAGATTCCCTCCAGATAGCAAAGCGTTTATCATCTGGGGATGAGCCTCTTCGGTCAACACTAGAATAAGAGTGTGCGTATACATCAATATTCCCCACCCCATTATCGCAAGTAAAGTGAAAAGTACCTTCCTGTGTACCTACACTCACTTGGCCTGTTATGGGATCCTCAATTTGTCCTGAACCATAGTTAGTGCTTAATTTAAGTTCATAAATACCTGTATATTTTGGCGTGAATTGACGACTTACAAGTCCGGGAACATTTTGAACACCATCTACAGTTCTAAAGGTATTTGAATTACCTGGATTTTGGGTAATCGTTAATGGGTCTTGCTCAAAACGTGCATAGTCAAACTTATTAAAAACTGCCAACCATTTTGCGCCATCCCACATATATACGCCGGGTGTAACTTCATTTGGCCCATTGGTCGTTGAATTAGTGTTGTAAACTAAAAGTCCTTCGGCTGGAGACGTTATTGGGGCGGCCACATTGGTAGCTGAAAGGCTAACGCGGTTCATTAAGAGCCCACGGTTAATATCTGCAAGTTCCAATTGAGCACTTGGGCTTGGCGCGTTAGTTCCTAGGCCAACGTTATCGTGCTCCCCGCTAACGAAAAGCGCATTTGCCTGGTTGTCTGTCTCAACTCGTAGGTTCATATCTGCCCCTCCAGGATTGAAAGACCATTCTAAGTCTGAACCGCCACCGGTGTTCGCATTTGCGTTGAAAAAAGTTGAACCATTAATAACCATATCCATTTGCCGAGTACCAGACCTCCAGAAACCCATCGTCTGATCATCGTTCCATGAATAAAACGGAGCCGCAGCAGAGCCGTTTGCCATAGCTAGAACTTGATTTCCGTTGGCAATGCGAAATCTTTCAACGTTGTCTGTCCTAAAGGTGAGTGCTTCGTTGTCCGTTGTTCCTACAAAGTTTATATCTTCATCGGTATTGGCATTGCCAAGTAGGTCCCATTTCTCTTCATCTGGTGCGCCTTCAAGATTTACCCATTCGGTTCCATCCCAATAGTGAAAGCCTTTACCTGTTGTAGTGTTGGTGTTATACACTAAAAGACTTTCGGTACTTCCGCCAGTAACAGGTGCGATGGTACTTAAATTATCTATATCTACTCGGGGCACTAGCATTCCTTTGTTCGTGCTCCGCACATCAAGAATGGACCCACCGGCAGGGGTGGTGGTGTTAATACCAACCTGCGCAAATGAATTAGATAAAAACAGTAAGAAGATGAGGTATGAAAATTTTCTACAAAAAATGTTAGCAGATTTCATAATGCATTTATTTTTCAAATTTGGTTGAGACAAGTGTACGACTCAAATCGTCTAAAAGCCAAATAATTAGATGAAATACATAAAATTTTAAGAAAAACAAGAAAATACCTACAAAACTAAGCTTCAATGATTTGAAAATACTACCATTGTTGAAAGAAATTGTCCAAGACGCATTTAAATACTAGAGAATTTTTTTTCATTCCCTTTTTTAGCGTATCAGCGGCCAAGTTGGGTTTCAAAGAAACATTCTGTATGTGACCAAACTTTGTAACCTCTGAAAACCCTTTAAGAGCAACAGAATTCCGGAATAGAAACCCGCGCTTCCTTATGTAAAAAACACATTCAAGGCGCCGTCTCGTTTAAGTGGTAAGAAGTTTAGAGGACCTGTCCCTCCACGGTTGGGAGCCAAGAATCCATTAACTTACTATTCGCTTCCATAGAAGCAGTATCTTTGCGCCAAATTTAAAAGCTGCTTTTCCCAAGACGATGTCACTTAACTTCACCACACCCGATGTTTCCTATGAAGAAGTAGACCTGCGTCCCTTTGTCGCTACCTCGGCCACTTTGGTACTAGCACGTGAAGACCGCATCCATCCCTTTGTTTCGGGCAATAAATTCCGAAAATTGAAGTACAATCTGCTCGAGGCAAAGAAAATGGGTAAAGATACCTTGCTTACTTTTGGCGGAGCCTTTTCAAACCATATCGCCGCCGTGGCAGCTGCCGGTGAATCCGAACAGTTTCGTACCATTGGGATCATACGGGGTGAGGAGCTTGCCGGCGCGCCAGCGTCTAATCCCACCCTCCAATTCGCCCTTTCGCGCGGTATGGAATTGCATTTTATATCTCGCGAACAGTACCGGCAAAAAATGGTACCACAGTTTCTTCAGCAGCTGTACCATCGTTTCGGTGCTTTCTATCTCCTTCCAGAAGGTGGCACCAATGCCTTGGCGGTACAGGGGTGTGCAGAGATTGTGAACAATCCTTTCGCCCGTGATGCCCACTATCTCTGTGCCCCCGTGGGTACCGGCGGTACCTTGGCCGGCTTGGTCGCTGGCTCCCGATTAGACCAAAAAGTGCTGGGTTTTTCGGTTTTGAAAGGAACGTTTCAGCAATCGTTAGTGGCTGAACTTGGCGCAAAGAAAAAGTTTTCTATTACCGATGCGTATCATTTTGGGGGCTATGCCAAAATAGATACGCAATTAGTTCGTTTCATAAATACCTTCCGTCGACACACGGGCATACCTTTAGATCCTGTGTATACCGGCAAGATGATGTATGGCATTATAGACTTGCTAAAACGTGGGCATTTCACTGAAAATAGCCGTATTTTTGCCGTCCATACGGGAGGACTGCAGGGCATTTCTGGAATGAACCTGTACTTGAAAAAGAAACATTTGCCGCAAATCGAATAAATACTATGCATAGTAAAATTGTATGCCTCATTCTTATTGGAATGATTACCCTAAGTAGCTGTAAATCGAAAAAGAAGGTTGTTTCGCACCGAAAACCGAGAACCGAACGCGTAATAATTTCTGAAGTGCCCAAGGAGGAGCGCACCTCGCCCGCTTCGGAAACTCCTGCCGAGATTGTTCCGCCACCTCCCAATGCATCGTACGCCGAGATCGTAGCGAACTACATCGATACCTATAGCGGCATCGCCAAGGAGGAAATGCTGCAATATGGCATCCCAGCCAGTATTACGATGGCGCAGGGAATTTTGGAAAGCGGCGCCGGTCGTGGGGAGTTAACACTGAAGGCCAATAACCACTTCGGCATAAAATGCCATAAAGAATGGACGGGCGAACGAGCCTATCACGATGATGATGAGTTGCAGGAATGCTTCAGAAAATACAAAGATCCCAAGTACTCTTTCCGCGACCACTCTCTGTTCCTCACCCAACGAAGCAGGTACCAAGACCTTTTTAGGTTGGGAAAAACCGATTACAAAGGATGGGCGCGCGGACTCAAAAAAGCGGGTTACGCGACCGATCCCCGCTATCCCGATAAACTTATAAGCATTATAGAACGGTACAACCTAGATGCCCTCGACCACGAAGTTTTGGGGACCAAAGCGAGTATGGCGAAGTCAGACGATACAAAGATAAGTACCTACACCGTCGTAAAGGGCGATACGTTGTATAGCATCGCCCGCCGTTACAATATGTCGGTGGAAACTTTAAAGGAATACAACGGGTTGCAGTCCAATACCATTTCCGTTGGACAGGTTCTGTACCTTCATCCTACCAAAAATTAAATTGAATATGATTTACCAACGAAGCAGTGCACTTTTTACCGAAGCAAAGCAGGTCATTCCCGGAGGGGTAAACTCGCCCGTACGCGCATTTAACGCCGTGGGTGGCGACCCTATTTTCGTAGAAAAGGCGAAGGGGGCCTACCTGTACGATGTGGATGGAAACAAACTTATAGATTACATTAATTCGTGGGGGCCCATGATTTTGGGCCACGCGTACGAGCCTGTAATCGATGCCGTAATAGCAAAGGCAAAAAAAGGAACATCCTTTGGAATGCCTACGGAAATCGAGACCGAAATCGCAAAATTAGCGGTAAAAATGGTGCCCAATATCGACAAGATACGGTTTGTAAACAGCGGTACCGAAGCGTGTATGAGCGCTGTGCGATTGGCGCGGGGTTTTACCGGCAGGGAGAAGATTATCAAATTTGCCGGATGCTATCACGGTCATAGCGATTCATTCTTAATACAGGCGGGAAGTGGTGCCGTTACCTTTGGCACACCTAACAGCCCCGGCGTGACCCAAGGCACGGCAAAAGACACGCTCTTGGCCGCCTATAATGATATTGAAAGCGTAAATCGATTGGTTCGTGAAAATGAAAATGAAATTGCCTGCATCATCTTGGAGCCTGTAGCAGGAAATATGGGATGTGTGCCGCCAAACGACGGATTTCTCGAACAGCTGCGGTCGCTATGCGATGCCCATGGTATCTTGCTCGTTCTCGATGAAGTAATGACAGGGTTTCGCCTGGCCAAGGGGGGATGTCAAGAATTGTTTGGGGTACGTGCCGATATCGTAACCTTCGGAAAGGTGATTGGCGGAGGGTTGCCCGTAGGGGCCTTTGCCGCGCGAAATGAAATTATGGACCACTTGGCGCCTCTGGGTCCCGTGTACCAAGCGGGCACCCTTAGTGGCAATCCGCTGGCTATGGCCGCAGGGTTGGCGATGCTCACCGAGCTGGACACACATTCTGAAGTGTTTACCTCGCTTAGCGAAAAAACTGAATACCTACATAACGGAATGGCTACTGCCTTAACTGAAACCTCTGTTACGCACACGATCAATCGGGTAGGAAGTATGATTTCGGTACATTTCTCCGATACGCCAGTTAGCGATTTTGATACCGCAGCGTTAGCGAACAACGAAAATTTTAAACGATTCTTCCACGGAATGCTTCAGGAAGGTATATACATAGCCCCGAGTGCCTTCGAGACCTGGTTTTTATGCGATGCTCTTACCTACGAGGATCTCGATACCACCATAGATGCGGTACGTAAAGTATCAAAACAGTTAAAATAGTAACTAAAAAACCTCTTCGTTTTGAAGAGGTTTTTTTCAGTGTATACCTTTTATTGCTTCATTTCGAGCCATTTTTTATATTGCTCATCGGTCAAGATTTTTTTCATAGATGCTTTAAGATCGTCTGCTATTTTTTTCTTGCTCGCCATTACGGCCGGATCGGAGTTGTTTTTTCCCGTTACTTGCTTTTTGTAGCTTACTTCCTTGCTTACTAAGGCTCTAAATACAGCTCTGCTTTGCGAACCATCTAAGCTTAGGGCTTCGGTAAGCTGTTCGGTTTGGGCTTTCGCTATGGCCTCAGGTCGTTCCTGATCTTGCGAAAGGCTTTGCGCCGTGACGGTAGATGCCGAAAGCATAAGGCCTAGGGCGCAACATAAAACGGTTACATAATTTTTCATACTAGTGATTTTAAGATTGCAAGGCAATCTATAGGTTATAGTTCAAAAATTGGGCCAATATAAGTGAAGCCTTATTTTTCAATGGCTTCCAAATAGTCTCGCAGCATTTGCAGTGCCTCTTGATGTACCACGGTTCTGCCTAATTGGGGCATACGGTAAATAGGTGCCGTACTTTCAAAACGGGCTTCAATTTCACCACGGTTAGCATAGATATTGGTGTCGTCGAAAGGCGTTTCGAACCTAAAGTCGATATTGTAGGTCGCTGGCACACTTCCGCCCGGTTGATGACAGTGTGCGCAATTCACGTCAAGATAGGCTCGGCCGCGTTCGAAAAGGGTGTGGTTCACCTCATCGGTCCAATCGGGCAGCACAGAAATACCTGCCGGATTCACCCCGGTAAGAAGACCGATATCGGCTAGGTATTGCAACTGATTCTGGTTGGTATACGAAGGGGTAAAGTTCATACTTCTCAGTTTCATACCAATAGGGAAGGTGCTACCATTGTTATTGTGGCAGGTAAAGCAATCTTGTTTTGACGGAATTTGGTAATTTATATTTTGGGTAGCCCCATTCTCATCGGTATAGACAACGGGAACAATGCTACCCGCCTCGCTATAGGTTGCCTCGGTCTGATCTTCATTCCAAATATAATTCCCTGCTTGCCAAATTCCGTCTATCTTAAGAAAAATTCGGGTTTCTATAATACGAATACCGTTGGTGGTATCGTAATAAAATGTTTTAGAAATCAGGGTATTATCGGGAAAACTTGGCAGCAAATCACTGTTATCGTATCTCATAGATTGGCCTTCAGGCATTCGAATAAGTCTTTGCTTTTTGGCATAATCGGTAAATAAGGTGCTGTTTATCTCATAGAGCTGAACTCCTTGGGCGGGTTCTAAACTCCCCATGTTTGCACTAAATACGCCCATTTCAGAAAGCAGATTCTTAAATTCCAACCGGAGCACGGTACTCTGTGTCACTGTGTTGCTGGCATTTGATTCGTTGCCGGCGGCGTCAAAGGCGGTCACGTAGAAATCGTAGTTAGTACCGGCAGCAAGATCGGTTATTGTTATGGAAGTTCCCGTTGTTGTTTCAGACAGCGCACTGCCATCCTGATAAATGGTATAGCCTGTTACCCCAATATTATCTGAGGCGGCCTCCCAATTAAGCTGCACCGATGATTCTGTACTATTAGACGCAATGAGATTGGCCGGAGCGGTAGGGCTTTCGGTATCGATTACTTGCGGTGGCGTGGATTCGTCATCGTCGCCACAGGCAAAAATCAATAGAGAAAGCGCCAGCGCAATTGGTAAAAAGGGTATTATCTTCATTGTTTAGATGTATTGATGCGCTAAAAATAGTAAAAGACTAAGATTCCGTCTAGGCATTGATTGTTAAAATATCTATTTCGATAGGGAACAAAACGTTGGCCATTCAGCGTTTATTTACAAATACCACGATTGTATCGCTTAAAATAACCTTTTAGCGTCTTATCGTTATATTCGGGATAATCTATATAGTCACCGTTTTTAAAACAAGGTACATCCCGAAATAATTGACGGTGGTAGTAGTTGTTCTCTTTTACGTAATCACTGCCAATATAGTATACCTCGGTAGGAATATAATATCTTTTATAACGTAATTGCTCAATAGGACGTCCATTGGTTTTATAGAAAAATTTCTCCCGGCCCTCGTAGATACTCTTGTAGAGATTGGCTTTTCCGGTTACCAGAATTTCTAGGAACAGGGTCATTTCCTCCATTTCGAATTCGCTACTTCTTGGAGCATCCTTTAATTCCTTTAAATTGTCGGTCGTATTGTCGATTGCTACCGTTGCGATTTGGTAAACGGTTTTTCCATTAGGTGATACTTGCGACAGGTTTTCGAGTAATAGATTCTCAAAATCAGCCTCTTTGCTGAGCTTATAGCGTATAAAGCCGGGGTTCTCGCTAATCTTAAATCGCTTAATGAGCGCTTCGGTTTTAGTTCCATCGTGAGTGATGAAATAGCCTCTAGTATAAGTGCCTTGGGCCCATAGGCCATAGGAAACAAGGCACGTCAAAAGTAGGGTTTTCATAGGGGTCCTGCTGTTTAGATGAAAGCTTTATAACAAGGTTACCGTGAGACCAGATTCGGTCTTTGCAACCTTAGCCACTTTGTGTTTTGTGAGTGCCTTAATAGCCTTATCCCATTTTTTATTGCTTAGGCCGCTGGCTTGTTTTAGGGTTTCAAGGTCTTGGTTATCTTCTTTCTTGAGCAGGTCGAAAATATTTTTTTCATCATCGCTAAGCACTACCGAGGCGCGTTTCTCAGGTTTCATTTGGGGGAAGAAAAGTACCTCTTGTATAGAAGGGTTGTTGGTGAGAAACATGATTAGTCTGTCCATACCAATACCCATACCGCTGGTGGGCGGCATACCGTACTCTAGTGCCCGCAAGAAGTCGTAATCGATAAATTGAGTGGCTTCATCATCACCGCGATCGGCGAGTTTTAGCTGGGCCTCAAAGCGTTCGCGCTGGTCGATAGGATCATTAAGTTCGCTGTATGCATTGGCAATTTCCTTTCCGCATACCATAAGCTCAAAACGTTCGGTAAGTTCTGGGTTTTCGCGATGTTCTTTGCACAACGGACTCATTTCTTTTGGATAATCGGTGATAAAGGTAGGCTGGATAAAATGACCTTCGCATTTTTCACCAAAAATTTCATCGATCAATTTTCCCTTGCCCATAGTATCATCTACGGGCACACCAAGTTCTATGGCCGCCTGCCTAATTTCATCTTCGGTCTTATCGGTAATGTCGAAGCCAGTGTATTTCTTTATCGCATCGGCCATCGGGATCCGAGGGTAGGGTGCTTTAAAATCTATATCGTGTTTTCCGAAAGTTGCCTTGGTAGTACCATTCACGGCCATAGCACAATGCTCAAGCAACTGTTCGCAAAAATCCATCATCCAATTGTAGTCCTTGTAGGCTACATAAATTTCCATGGCGGTAAATTCGGGGTTGTGGGTTCGATCCATCCCCTCATTCCGGAAGTTTTTTGAGAATTCATATACACCGTCAAATCCACCTACGATGAGTCGCTTTAAATAGAGTTCGTTAGCGATGCGCATATACAGCGGTATGTCCAGACTATTGTGATGTGTAACAAAAGGGCGTGCGGCCGCTCCGCCAGGTATGGGCTGTAAAATGGGTGTTTCTACCTCAAAATAACCACGTTCATTAAAGAAATCGCGCATTGCGTTGAAAAGCTTGGTGCGTTTAATGAATATATCCTTTACCTTACGGTTTACCACCAAATCGGCGTATCGTTGACGATAGCGTTGCTCGGGATCGTTGAACTCATCGAAAGTATTCCCCTCGCTATCGGTTTTGGGCAGGGGAAGTGGTCTTAGTGCTTTTGAAAGAAGGGTAAACCTAGTCACCTTCACGGTTTTTTCGCCTACTTGGGTGGTAAACAGTTCTCCTTCAATGCCAATATAGTCGCCTATATCGAGCAGTTTTTTATATACCTCGTTATAGAGGGTTTTATCCTCTCCCGCACATATTTCGTCTCGGTTAAAATATACTTGGATGCGTCCTTGGCTATCCTGCAACTCGGCAAAGGAGGCCTTGCCTTGAATACGGCGCGACATAAGTCGGCCAGCGATGACCACTTTCTTTCCTTCCTCGAAATCCCCTTTAATGGATTGCGACGTGCTATCTACCGGGAATAACGCCGCCGGATAAGGATTGATGCCCATTTGTTGAAGTTGCTCGCGCTTTTGGCGCCGTACCTGTTCCTGTTCAGAAAGTTGCATATAGAGAGTGGGATTATTAGTTGCCGTTTTTGCTCAAGGCGCAAAGATACTTACAAAGAGTATGCAAACCAACAGCATGGCAATTGCGTTGTTGGCGTGGGCCATCCCTATGGTAATAATTCGTAATTTTGCGGCATATGAGTATTTGGAGGGTATTGCTTGCCATTTTGTTTCCGCCACTCGCGGTAGTGGATAAGGGCTGCGGTTCGATATTGATCGTCCTTATCTTGACCATCCTTGGTTGGATTCCTGGCGTAATCGCAGCATTAATTATATTGAACAATCCTAATAAGTAACGTATGCTACAGAAAATAGGGATAATTCTTATCATGGTCTTGGGATTTGGCAGTTGCCAATTTACCGAAACCCTTGTACTTCGCGAAGATGGCAGTGGTGAACTTTCGTTAACGGTAGATATGAAGGAAATGATGGCCTTCGGGATGCAAATGGATACCACCACGGTAAAGATGGATACGACAATTTCCATGAAGCAGTTCCTGGCTGAAAAGCGCGATAGCATCGCCCAGCTTTCTGAAGAAGAACAGCAAAAATTGCGCATCATGGAGAACTACACCGTGCAGTTGGTAATGGATAGCGATACGCCCGAAATGTTCGTTACGGTTTCCAATTCCTTCCGTGACATCGCTGAAGCCAACGATCTACAAAGCTCGCTAGACGAAGCCTTAAGCCTTTTGCCACAAGATTCCCAAACGAATACAGAAATCTCAGCCGACCCAGATAGCGATGTGATTGGAGTTCGGTATACTTTTTCCAACGGAAATTTTAAACGCGATGCCTACATCAAGGACGAAGCGCTTTACCAAAAACAGTTGGACAGCCTAGAACAGGCCGAAGCGTTTATGAGCGGAATGAACTATAAGTTGCATTACACCTTCCCTAGGCGCGTGAAGAGCACCAATATAAGTGAAGCCACCTTTTCGTTGGATGGAAAAACGCTACAGATAGAGCGATCGTTCCTCGAATATTTCAAAAATCCAGACATTCTGGATGTGGAAGTGGAACTTGAAAAATAACCTATTGAACAAGACCATTTACATAGAGGACCTTGGCCGGCGCGACTATAAGCACACTTGGGATTACCAAGAACGGTTGTTTCAGGAGATACTGGCTACCAAAGTTGCCAATCGCAGGGAAAATGCCGGACATCAAACGCCCAATTACTTTCTGTTCGTGGAACATCCGCACGTCTACACCCTTGGGAAAAGTGGCGACATGGAAAACCTACTGGTTTCTGAAGAAAAGCTCAAAGCGTTAAACGCAACCTTCTATAAAATAAATCGTGGTGGCGATATTACCTATCACGGCCCCGGACAAGTAGTGGGCTATCCCATACTCGACCTTGAAAATTTCTTTACCGAT
This sequence comes from uncultured Flavobacteriaceae bacterium, assembly GCA_964639255.1. GTDB lineage: Bacteria > Bacteroidota > Bacteroidia > Flavobacteriales > Flavobacteriaceae > NZQO01. The sequence goes on along the minus strand of CAZXDP010000030.1, from coordinate 10,234 downwards.
ATACACAAATACTTGCGATTATTGGAGGAAGCGGTGATACTTACCCTTGGCGAATACGGACTCAAGGCAATGCGATCTCAGGGCGAGACGGGTGTGTGGCTGGACGTGGGCACTCCCTTCGCCCGTAAAATATGCGCTATGGGCGTTCGGGCCAGTCGCTGGGTTACCATGCACGGCTTCGCCCTGAACGTGAATACCGATTTAGGGTACTTCGACCATATGATTCCCTGCGGAATCAAGGACAAGGCCGTGACTTCCTTGCACGTTGAATTAGGAAGGCCGCAGGTTTCGATGGAAGAAGTTAAAAGCAAATTAACGGAGCATTTTTTGATGCTCTTTGAAGCGCAAGCCCTAGAAAAGTCCAATAGTTAAAAAAGTTATCTCCTTCCTATTCTGGGTCCTTCGTTATGGATACGCAGGGTAAGTAGCTTTCTCACTTCGTTTCCGCTATAATCTGCCACGGCGATTAGAGTTTCTATTTCCTCTACATTGTTTGGGGTGTTTCCGTTGGGTACAATTTTAGTGGCCAGGGCGTGGCCTGTTCTTATATCGCTTCGGTTGCCAACCCATACTATTTGATGAAACGAGGTGGGGGTAAAACTACTTGTCCAACTATCTGGCAATGGTTCAGGAAACTCGATTATGGGCGGTAAGGCCTGTAATTCCCATAATATGCTTTGGCACCCACCCCTATCACTACCAATAAGCGAAATGGTGTAGGTTTGCCCACGGGTTAGGTAAAGCACTTGGTTGTCGAAATCGAAGGTGTCTTCTTCCAATTGTTCGTTAATCCCGTTGCCCCGAACGAAAAAAGTAAATGTTGGGTTCACCGAGTCCCGGTCTGGTATAGTGGTTTTACACCCCAAGAACAAGAATGAAATAGTTACGATGCAAAAAATGAGCTGTTTCATAGGAATTGATTTTAATGGTTGAAAAATAGCATCCAGAATATAGAACCTGTGACCATATCCTGGGGATTGCACGGCCAATGACCGAATTAAATGTCGGGCATATTCCTGTATTGCTGTGCTCCCTATAAACTTATTATTAAATCAACATTAAAAAGGCCCTACGACTGTCCATTATTCGAGCACATCAAATGTAACCACCCCATACAGGAGAAGGACCGTAATAACCTGATATGCTTTTATTTAATTCTATTGTATCTTCCTAAAAGTACGCTTTTTTGAAATACCAAGATGCGTCATTTGAAAAAACAGCCCGAGTGTTCGGTTATATGGCTGAAGAATCATGAGGCGGGAAAGTTGCACGCCTTCTTATAATACGGTAATAAACCATTGGCATTCTTAGAAGAAACTGGTGACACGATTCTTTGGAAATTGCGATAGGTAATAATCCAGAAGCCGCCCTTACTACGATTTCCAATGATATAGTATGACCTCCTTGCCCGATCCGGAAACTACCATATAGGTAACGCCATCGCTTTGGCTTCTTGCAAGACTGGCTTGGGAATGTCCGTATACTGGAAAGCCGGGAAGCAACGTAGCTTCCCTGCTATATAGATACACCTTGTTTTCCTGGGTGTCGGTAACGGTCACAACGGTTTGTTTTCCTAACGGTACGATAGCAGGCTGCGAATAGACTCCAAAAGGCAATTCCACCAGTGTGCCGTTTATACGCAAGAGGTTGTCATCGAGGGTAGCTTTGGTGCGGCCTAGGGTAGTGAAGCCATAGCGACCTTCGGTTTGCAAAGCTTGCGAATGGGTCTTCCCACCTTGGGTAACGGTTACCTTATTGTTACCTTGGGTAATGACGACAAAATTTCCATCTTCTTCCGCAATGGGGATATCGGTAAAAGAGAATTTAGTGCTAAGCGGCACCCTTACTTTTCCCGTACGGTGTAAAATGTGCAAGGTGCCTTTCTCTTCGGCCACTACGATGTAATCTTTATTGCCCATTCTAATATGTTTGGGCGGAAGGACGATTTTCGAGCTAGCCCTATTAAAATGGAAGCCCGATATCCGGCTGCCCTTTCTGTCGTACATCAGCAGTTCTTCATCCTGGGTTACCACAAAGCGATAGTTGCGGTTGTTGTCGTAATCAAAAACCGCCAGCGGCTGCGTGATGGCGTCCGAAAACCGCAACGGAAAGGGTGCTACGGGGCGTCCCGTCCGGTCGATTACGTGAAGCTGGTGTTTGGTAGCAAATGCGAGCTGCTTGTTACCGTTACGAAGGATGTCTACCTCTTCGATACCTCCAAGAATAGGATTGTCCAATTGTTTCTTCCATATCGTTTTGCCTTCAGAAGAAATAAGGTAAAGCGTATTGGCCATATCCTGTACCACGATATCATGGCCACCCGTGCGATGGTTGCTGAAAAATTGCGGGGGCATCATCACGTCGTTATCCAGTTGTAGGGTAAACGATTCTGAAACGGTGCCCGGCATAGTGCCAAGGGCGCTGCCGGCTTCCATTCCACCGAAATTGACGTGGGCGAAACCGCGATCTATCGTAAACTGGTAGGCAAATAGGGGCACTTTTGGAAGCGATGTGGGGGGCACGGCCAGGCCCAGAATGGGCGAAAACAATTGTGATACACCAGCGCCAACACCGTCGTTGAGCCGTAGCTGTAGGAGGCTGGAGGCGCTGCTCAACTGTGATGCTGTTTCGGCGTAAAATGCAGCCTTGTCCAAACAAGTGCCATTGGTATGGCAAGAAATGATCTGCTGGGCAACCGCCTCGTTTTCGGCCACCACGAAAAAGGTGTCCAACTGAAAAGCGATGCGTACGTTTTTCGTACCTACCAATGGGGAGAGATACTGGAAGAAAAATGTAGGATCTGCAAAGGTTGAAAGCTGCACCTCACGAAACGCGCCCGATTCGGTTAGCTGTGCTGCGAGCGCCGCTTGGGTAAGTTCCGTATCGAGGCTTTTAAGAAATATCGCCTTTCCCTCTGGCAGGGTAATTTCCCCTATCTCATTGACGGTTTCAAATACCGATGGAACGGTTTCAATTGCGGGAATACCTTTGAAAGCTGCCAATTGGGCGAGTAATATTTCAGAATTGGAATAGGTAAAAGAGAGCACCTTCTTTGCCGTAAGCGGAACGGCCTCGGCAATCTCATTTTTTTGGGGCAATTGTCCCTCGAAAACAGTAAGCAGTTGTGGAAGGGTGTCCTGCACGAGAGCCACTCCCGTAGCTCTAAATCCGTTGGGAAGAATGGAAAGTTGTACAGCGAGCTGGTTTGCTGCGGGTACTGCCAAGGAATCGCCCAACCAAATTTGGGGTTGTTGGTGTATCAAGGCCAGCTCTCCGGCAGCGGTTACCTCGAGCGCCTTGGTAAGCTTTTGTTTATTGGAAGATTTGGCAGCGAGGACCTCTTGCAGCAGTTTTTGCGATGAACTTGCCAAGAAAATGCTATCGATACTCGCTGTAAACGCCAGTGAATTGCCCAGTGTTATCTTTTGGATGGCCTGCCCATTTAAGGTAAGGGTCTCTATACCTTTATTGGCAAGGGAATCTAACGCCAAGTTGTTGGCTGTTTGGCGTGTGGCGAAGGTATAATCTACCACGCTATCATTGCGCTGTACCAAGGAAATTATACTGGGGCCATCGGTACGCAAATGCGCGAGCAGGGGTTGCGCTGTTCCGAAGAAGGTATGAGGCCGTGAGGTATCGTAATTGGACAACAAGCTGTTATTGCCGAGGTCTGAGCGCAGGTTTTGAAGATTCGCGATCCTAAAGGTCGTAAAGGCATTCTCGGGAACGAAATGGGTTAGCTCTCTTTGGGACCGGCGCGAATCGCTGCACCCCAGTATCATTAGGGTACTTGCAAAAAACAGGACAGATTTGGCCAGTGCATTCATACCCACAAAAATACCCAGTAATTCGCCAGTTGCGTTGGGATACCGAAAGAGTTTATCGACGTGTTTTCAACAACTATAACTTCAGGGTAAGCTGCTCTGGCAAAAGGCGGAAGCTTTTGCGATGGTAGGGCGTTGGGCCGTATTTTCGTATGGCCTCCCGGTGCGCCTGGGTGGGGTAGCCCTTGTTCTGGTGCCAGAGGTATTGTGGATATTCCCTATGGAGATTCTTCATATACGCATCGCGCTCCGTCTTGGCAATGATGGAGGCCGCGGCAATGTGCAAGTACTTGCCATCGCCCTTTACCACACATTCGTAAGGTATTTTGCCGAAGGGCTTAAAGCGGTTGCCATCTATGGCGATAAATTGCGGGCGCGTCGACAGGCGTTCTATACAGCGATGCATGGCAAGTATGGAGGCGTTCAAGATATTTATAGCGTCTATTTCCTCCATCATAACGTGCTGGATGGTGTAACACAGGGCTTGATCGAGTATGAGCTCCCTTAGTTCTAGCCGTTGCGGTTCGGTTAATTGCTTGCTGTCGGTAAGCAATGGGTGGCTAAAGTTGTTGGGCAGGATGACTGCCGCTGCCGTTACGGGACCGGCCAGGCAACCCCTTCCAGCCTCGTCGGTCCCGCACTCTACCAAATGGCTATGTATTTTTAGCTGAAGCATTTCCAGGGCAAAACTACAACCACTTGCCCCCTCCATGCAAATGGTTTGTGTTTCTTTCTTCCGAAGTCCCAAAATGCGCTTTGTGCTTTTGCCGCTTGAAAAAACCATTACCTTTGTGCAAATGACCTGTCCCTATATGAACCGATTCGCTTGGCTCTTGCTACTGTTGTGTGTTTCGGCTACCTTGGAGGCTCAAAACGACCCCGAGATTGCGCCCGAAACTCCCGAGAAGCCGCCCATAGACTTGTATAAGATTATCTCGAAGGAGCGTGATACGACCTATGTGGACACCACCCTATCCCTACAGAAGTGGTACCGGTTCAACTACCTGAGGCGCGATCGGTTCGAGCTGCTTCCCTTCAGCAATGTGGGTCAGCCGTACAACACCCTCTCGTACCGTTTTGACGACCTTAACCTACTGCCAAAATTTGCGGCCCAGGGCCACCATTTCAATTACATGGACGTAGATGCCATTTCCTATTACCACGTGCCCACACCGCTTACCGAGCTGTACTTTAAGACGGCCTTTGAGCAGGGACAGCAGTTGGATGCCTTCTTTACGGTAAATACTTCAGAACAGTTCAACTTCAGCATTGCTTATAAAGGAGTGCGCTCCTTGGGAATCTACCAGAACATTTTAACCAGTACGGGTAATTTTCGGTTCACCACCAACTACCACACCAAAAACAAGCGCTACAGAGTTAGGGCCCACTATACCGCGCAAGACCTGCTGAACCAGCAGAACGGTGGCCTAACGCCTACTTCCATCGACCTTTTCAGGAATGGGGACGAAGAGTTTGAAGACCGCGGCCGGCTGGATGTGAACTTTGAAAATGCAGAGAACAAGCTGGAAGGACAGCGCTTCTACCTAGACCAAGAATATGAATTGCTGGGCCGTCGCGACAGTACCCACTATAATGTGCTTACCCTTGGCAACAATCTGAGCTATGAAGACAAATTCTTCGAATACCGGCAGGACGCACCCTTTGAGGGGTTTGGCCCCGCCTACGAGAGCAGTGATCTGTTCAATAAAGTAACGCTGGAAGACGTTAGGGCAGGGGCATACGCGCGCCTGGACAACTCCCTGCTGGGACAGATTACCGGTTTTGCAGGCTATACCCATTACAACTACGGATATAACTCTGTACTCATACTCGACGAAGGACGCATTACCAACCGATTGAAGGGAGCGCTTATGCACGTAGGGGCTCGGTACCGCAAGCAGTACCGCGGATTCGAACTACAAGGGGAAGGCGCCATAAACATAACGGGCGATTTTGAGGGCAATTACCTTACCGCTGCCGCTTCGTTCGCGTTTAACGAGCGAAATAGGGTACAGGCCAATGCCAAAGTACATTCGGTAGCACCCAATTTCAACTTTTTGCTGTACCAGAGCGATTACGAGAACTACAACTGGCAAACCAATTTCAACAACGTTAAGACCCAACAGCTTTCCCTCCGGTTGCAGAGCGAACAGTTTCTAGATGCCACGGTAACCTATACGGGCATAGACGATTACACTTATTTTGCCATCGCCCCCGGCGGTACGACCCCCACGCCCCAGCAGTTTGGCGAACGGGTGGACTATGTAACCGTGAAGGGCGAGCGCACCTTTCGGTACGGGAAGTTTGCCCTGGCCAATACCATACTTTACCAACAGGTACTTTCGGGCGAGGCTGCCCTACGGGTACCGCAATTGGTAACGCGCAATGCCCTATTTTATGAGGACCATTGGTTTAAGAGGGCGCTGTTCTTGCAAACTGGGGTAAACGTAAAGTACTTTACCCAATACACCCTGAACGGCTACGACCCCGTGCTAGGGGAGTTTTTTGTGCAGGATGCCGAGGAGCTGGGGGCTTTCCCCATTATCGATGTGTTCTTCAATGCTAAAATACGGCAAACGCGCATCTATTTTGCGTATGAGCATATAAACCAGATTTTTGCCAACCAGAACGACCATTTTTCGGCGCCGGGCTATCCCTATCGCGACGCGATTATTCGCTTTGGATTGGTGTGGAACTTTTTCCTGTAACTGGATTAAGCCCAGCGCCCTTCGTAGGGTTTCCCATTCTATTTTACATAATGCGCCGACCGTAGGTTAACCGCAAGGAAACCGCAAGGAGACCTTGGGGTGTAGTTGGCAGTATTCCGTTTTAGTAGGCAGTGGGCAGTTGCAGTAGGCAGTTGGAAGTAAGTCGACTACTTCTTGGCCAACCGTCTCAGGGAGAAATCCGTGATTGTCCCCTTGAGGGGACTACAGGGGTGTTTCATATTGAGTGGTTGGTGTTTAGTGTTTTTATTTTGTTCGGAGTTTTCAGTGATTTGATGTCGGCAGGGTGTTAAAATTTCGGAATAAGAAAAAAGATAGGATTTGGAAGTATCTGGTTTCAATTACGAGGAATCTTCCAAGAAAATCGTCGGCTCGTAATTTTGGTTCTTTTGTTCGGAATATTCGTTTTTTTTTTTTTTTCTTTATACCGACTCCCCGCTACAACTAACTTAATTTTTATTTATGAAATAAGTACTGCTTTATGTATTGCTATGTGCTAGCGTTGCGCTAAAGGCCCAAGACCCCCAATTGTTAGAGAATGATTGGTATTTGAATAAAGTGACAATAAACGATATGAATTATACTGCGCCTAATGATTTATTTGGCAGTATTGTTTTTAATCAAGATTTTTTGGAAGTAATACACGCGGGATGCGAAGAAGGGTTTGGAACTTCTGTTCAGTACCTGCAAAATAATACATTTACTACGGATGATGGCGGGGCAGTTCTAATAGGGACTTGTGGTGATCCTGATATTATTGAATTTATGGATCGACATTATTCTATTTACTATGATTTAGATACCGAGGTTTCTAAAGGCCCCTTCTCCTACACGTTTGAGCAAAACAGTGGTGTGTTGTATCTAACGATAGAAAATAGCGAGGGCAACCAAGCCGAGTACACCAACCAACAGCTAGGCGTAGGAGACATACAATTGAGTGCCTTAATCGTGTTCCCCAACCCAACGGTGAATACCTTAACCCTAGACAGCCTGCCCGAGGGGGTCGGCCCGTTGACGGCGACCGTACGCACGGTAGATGGTCGTACGGCCTTGCTGGAACAGGAGGTGTTTCCCGGTCAGCCGTTAGAGGTGAGCGCCCTATCCGCGGGCGTGTACTTCCTGCAACTGGAGGGGCCTAAGGGCGAACGTACGGTACGGAGGTTCGTGAAGGAATAACACCCCCCTTGCCCCCCTCGAGGGGGGAATTAGTGGCTGTCATTCAGTTCTCAGTTGGCAGTTCGAATTAGCCAATAAAAAGTATGTGTAATATCATAAAAAAACCCGGCGAGTTGCCGGGTTTTTATGTTGGGATATTATTAGTCGCGAAGCAATCCGCGGGAGATTACGATTTTCTGTATTTCGGAAGTGCCTTCATAGATCTGCGTGATCTTTGCATCGCGCATCAACCGTTCTACGTGGTATTCCTTTACGTAGCCATTACCACCGTGTACCTGTACGGCCTCTACTGTTACATCCATGGCTACTTTGCTAGCGTAGAGCTTGGCCATGGCGCCGCTCATATCGTAATTGTTGCCTTGGTCTTTGTCCCACGCAGCTTTTATCACCAGGTGGCGGGCTGCTTCAATTTCGGTATGCATATCGGCCAGTTTAAAGGCGATGGCTTGGTGGTTGCAAATCTCGGTGCCAAAGGCTTTGCGTATCTTGGAATAGTCGCGTGCCAGCTCGTACGCGCCAGAGGCGATTCCCAAGGCCTGGGCAGCGATGCCAATACGGCCGCCGCTCAAGGTTTTCATAGCGAATTTGAAGCCGAAGCCATCGTCGCCAATCCGGTTTTCCTTCGGCACTTTTACATCGTTAAAATTAAGGGTGTGGGTGTCGCTGCCGCGAATGCCCAGTTTATCTTCCTTAGGGCCCACCTCGAAGCCGTCCCAGCCTTTTTCAACAATAAATGCGTTGATGCCCTTGTGGCCCTTATCGCGATCGGTCTGGGCAATGACCAGATAATAGTCGGCACTGCCGCCGTTGGTAATCCAGTTCTTAGTCCCGTTTAAAATATAGTGGTCGCCCTTGTCGATGGCCGTGGTGCGCTGCGAGGTAGCATCGCTGCCGGCTTCGGGTTCGCTAAGGCAAAAGGCGCCTATGCTCTCGCCAGTGGCCAATTTGGTAAGGTACTTCTGTTTTTGGTCTTCGCTACCGTAGGTTTCGAGTCCCCAGCAAACAAGGGAGTTGTTTACCGAAACGATTACCGAACAGGAGGCATCGATCTTGCTGAGTTCTTCCATAGCCAGCACGTAGCTAACGGTGTCCATACCGCCGCCGCCGTACTTGGGGTCTACCATCATGCCCATAAACCCAAGTTCGCCCATTTTCCTTACCTGCTCGGTAGGAAACTCCTGTTTGTTGTCGCGTTCAATAACGCCAGGCTTCAATTCGTTGTTCGCAAAATCGCGCGCTGCGTCGCGAATCATGATATGTTCTTCTGAAAGACTGAAATCCATAGGTAGTAAATAAAGTGTGTTAAACGTAAGAAGTGCAAAGGTACTTATAAAAAAAAGTAAAACCCAACTTCCAAATTCCAAATAGTATGCGGTTAGCAGGTAATGGAATATGTTTTGTTTCAATAGGGAGCAGTTGTGTATCTTTAGCCATCAAAAACCAGTGCCTTGAAGCAAAAGAGCTATCACGTAGTAGGAGCCATGAGCGGGACGTCGCTGGACGGTCTCGATCTGGCCGAATGTTTTTTCCATCTAGATGAAGAGGGATCGTGGCACTATCGCTTCGGAAAACTGCAAACCCTTGCCTATTCCCCCTATTGGCAGGAGCGCCTTCGTACGGCGATCGAGTTGCCAGAGAGCGAGCTGAAGCAATTGGACAACGACTACGCCCGTTACGTTGGCAATGCTGCCCGGCTGTTTTCCGAAGAGTTTTATCACGATGTAGACGCTTTGAGCAGCCATGGCCATACCGTGTTTCACCAGCCTGAGCGGGACTATACCTTTCAATTGGGAAATGCGCCAATACTCGCCCAAACCTTCGGCAAGACCGTGGTATGCGATTTTCGGGTGCAGGATGTAGCGCTTGGCGGACAGGGAGCGCCCTTGGTGCCCATGGGCGATCAATTGCTTTTTTCTGAATACGATTACTGCCTTAACCTTGGCGGCTTCGCCAATATATCGTTTTTTGATGGAGAGAAACGCTTGGCGTACGATGTTTGTCCTGTAAATATCGTGCTGAACGAATTGGCCCAACAGTTGGGGCAACCCTACGATGCCGGTGGTGCATTGGCTGCCAAGGGAGCGGTTCGCGAATTGTTGTTGCAGCAACTGAATGCGTTGCCGTTTTATACCACGCCCCCTCCAAAATCGCTGGGCGTAGAGTGGGTGCGCGCACAGGTATTGCCGTTGTTGGAGCAAGCAGGTTGCAGCCCTATAGATGCCCTGCGTACCGTTACAGAGCATATTGCCATGCAGCTTGCGATCCAGTGCAACGAAGGTAGCACGGTACTGGTTACGGGGGGAGGCGCGTACAATGAGTACTTGCTGAAACGAATGCGTGCACACAAAAAACTGCAATTAGTTATTCCGCAACCCGCTCTTATCGAATACAAAGAGGCATTGATTTTTGCCTTTTTGGGAGTGCTGCGTATGCGCGATGAAGTAAACTGCTTGGCCAGTGTAACGGGCGCAAGCCGCGACCATAGCAGCGGCCGCATCTTCACCGTTA
>CAZXDP010000029.1:0-32158 GCA_964639255.1 uncultured Flavobacteriaceae bacterium | reverse complement strand
GCCTATGATGAGTATGCGCTTCAGGCATTTAAACTGAACAGTGTCGACTATTTGCTGAAACCCATAGATGAGGAGGAACTGCGTGCAGCCGTCCAAAAGTTCAGGGAGCTCAAACCCGCAGGCCGTACTGTTCAGCTTACTTTTGACGATATTAAAAAACTACTTGTAAATCCTCTAGAGCGTGAATATAAGAAGCGCTTTACCACCACCATTGGGCAACATATAAAGATGATCCCGGTCGATGAGATTGAATGTTTCTATTCCGAAAATAAAGGAACCTATGCCCATACGGTCGATGGGAGAGATTACCTGCTCGATACTACCCTCGAGCAACTGGAGGAGGAGCTGGAGCCGGCCTCATTTTATCGTGTTAACCGCACCTTTATTGTGAGTATCAATGCTATTAACGATATTATTTCCTATACCAATTCCCGCTTGCAGCTCAAGCTAAATAATTACAAGGCGCAAGATGTTATTGTGGCTAGGGAGCGGGTAAAAGATTTTAAGCTTTGGCTAGAATAAACTTACCGTATCGGTTTTTTAGGGCTTTTTAAATCGATCCTGTTTTCATTAAATGCTGAGGGCAGCAGCTTGGGAATAAATTTTACCAACAGAGGTAACAAGACGCTGCCTCCGGGCAGGAGGAAAATGGTTAAGGAGGGAATAGTTTTGCAAATGTCGAGCAATTGTTCCTTAACCTTATACTTTTCTTCGGTAGTTAGTTCCCTATAGGTGCTTTGGCCCAGCAGCATTAGCAATTCACCACTTTCCTCCAGCTCCAAGAGCAATCGCTTTCGGTTTCTAAGAATAAGCAGTTTTACGGTTGCGGCAGATTGTTTGTAGAACAATTTTACGGGGTGGGTATATTCGAATAGCAAAATAGCCCCTTGGTGGATATCTGAAAATTCGAGGAGATCGGCCAAGCTTCGGTCCAAGTCTTTTTGGGTAAGCGAAAGCGCTCCTGTAAGCTGTTGCAGGAAATCATATTCCGCGGCATCCATTTCGTAATCATCCCAAATGGCCAGACTGCATAAATCGAGCGTATAGCGGTTTACCAGCGGGCTAGATTCATTAAAATAGGGTAACTGGGCCAGCGTTTCGAGCGTTGGGCCGTTGGATTTTTTCTGAAAAAATGCTGAGGAGGATTCAAACAACTCCAAAAGTAAGCGATCGTACTTATTCTTGTTCTTTTTGGAACTTAGGGCCATAAAAGTTGCCGAAATGACGGCGCTCTCCACCTGTTTCGCATATGCCTTGGTGCCATCCCTGTAATTAAGCCAATGTTGAAAGGAAAGGACATCAAGGTAGAGCAAGGCGTACGTCAATATAGAGACATAATTTTTTGTTAGGATTTTTGAAGTTTCCTGCAATCGTGCCGAAAGCATAGTCTCCAATTGGGCTGCAAGGGCACCTCTCTTCGACAGTTTACCAAAAAATGTGGGCTTGCCCTTGTTCACGCTACCGTAAAAGGCCACAATGGCGGCATGGGCTTCGGCAAAGCCATGATTTTCATGCTTATGAAAATAAGCGCCATACAATGCATAGAGTAAATTTACCTTGGTGCTCTCTTCCTTGGTCAAGTGATGTTTTCGGTCCCAAAATGCTACCGCTGGCGCGACCGACAGTCCATAGATAAATCCGCAGCGCTTTAGTTGAAGGTAATGGTCACCATAAGAGCGGTCTTTTTGAAATGCTTCGCCATTCTCAAGTAAGCTCGAAAACTTTAACACCCAACCGGCCGCTGATGGATTCATTTAACTAGTTTTAATAGTATTGGCCCCCTTTTAACGAGAGATTAACCTGCCCCAAAAATACATTAACATAAGATTAACTCCGTTGCCAAAACCCTAGGCGTACTTTAGACGTAAATACGAATAGCAAAGAAAAACAATTAATAAGTAACAACTAAACATTATGAAAAAAACAAAACTAATTGCAGCCATAGGCGGCGTTTGTGCGATAGCATTGGCGGTGTTCCTTATATCTGCCGACCACATTGATGCGCCAGCAGTAGCAGGTACAACAACCGACATTGCCGATCTCTACGCTTTTGAAGGAGATAATCCAGACAACACCGTATTTATCGCCACATTACAGGGACCACTGGAGCCCGGATCCGTAACGCAAAACGCGACCTTCGATGAAGATGTTATGGTAGAGTTCAACATTGATAACACGGGTGATTTCGTTGAGGATCTAGTAATTCAAGCAGTAAAGCGAGGAGATTCCATGTACTTTTTTGGACCGGCGCAACCCGCCCAAACAGGATTGAGTAGCACTGTAGCTACCTTCGCGCAGCGCAATAGTGTAAAGATATCTTCCATTTCGGAAACTGAAACAGCGACGAACAATGGTATGACTTTCTTCGCAGGGCCAAGAAGGGATGCTTTCTTCTTCGACTTTAACCGTTTTAATCAAGTTATTTCCGGTGAAGTAGCTCCAGAAGGATTTTTACCCGAGGGCGAAGCAGAGGATTTCTTCGATAACTTAAATGTATTGGCAATCGTAGTAGAAGTGCCCAATTCTATGTTAGGTTCGGCACCTGCGCACGTAGCAGCTAATGTAGGGATCAATGGATTGCCCGCCTCGTATAACGTTTGGGTATCGGCCAAGAGAAAGCAATAAACTAACAACTATAAAATTTAATAACGATGAGACTATATAAATATTCAATACTATTTGTTGCCATTTGCGCTTCGTTCCTGTTTGTACAGTGTAGCGATGACGATGACAACGTGATTATTAATGCAACCTGTAATGACGGTATCCAGAACGGAGATGAAGAAGGAGTGGATTGCGGCGGAAGCGCTTGCGGTCCTTGCGCCACAGCTTTTACCGGAACCTACGTGCAAGAAGACATCATGGGACGCCCAGGAATCAATACCGTATTTAGCGGTACAGACGAATTAAAGAATAACTTCAATACCACAATCGTTTCTGGCCGTGCCGAATTTCAAGATGACTTTCAAGCGCGCCTAGAGTTCTATCACGATGTATATGCTGAAGCACTTGGGCTAGATCCAGCAGATGTGAACTACGAAGACAACATTTTGGGACTTGATGCAGCCACTTTTACCACAGTATTGGCACAGTTTGATGCCCTTCAGGTTGCGCCCAATGCTACCACCTCTTATTTTGTTCCAGGCGGTGTAGCGTTGACAGGTCGTACCCTAACTGATGATGTTATAGATGTGTCGCTTATCCTGATGTTTGGTGGCGGCGACGGCATGCGTTTTAACGGTCAAAATGGTTTGCCATTACTAGTTACAGACAATGTAGGTTTCGGCGATCGTGAGGTACAACCCTTCCCATATTTGGAAGCACCTATTACGCCGTAACAAATTATAGTTCCACTAATGAAAAGAGCAAGAAATTGCTCTTTTCTTTTATAAGAATGTTTTATTCAGAAAAAAATAAGATGAAAAATAAAGTTTATATTATAGGTATTGCCAGTGCATTTTTGGCTTTGATGGCCTGCCAAGAATCCCAGCCGGATAGAATTACCCAAACCGAAGATTACAATCGCTATCTATCCACCTCAAAAAAGGACAGTTATGTCGCGGCCATGGAAAAGAAACAATTCTGGGAAGAGCGTCTCGATGCAGACACCACGGGCGTGGGCGATTTGGGTCCCCTGGCATCGGCCTATGCACAGTTGTTTGAAACTACCGGAATGGTAGGCTATTTAAAAAATGCCGAAACGATTTACAGAAAGGCTTGGGATATTTCGGCCAATAACAAAGACAGTTATGCGCGCGCATTGGCGCACAACCTTATTTCGCAACACAGGTTCAAGGAAGCCAAGGCAGTTTTAGATTCCAGCTATCGCGGCGTTTCCAATAAGCGTGAAACTGAGCTGATGCTTTTTGATATTGCGATGGAATTGGGTGCTTACGATGATGCCTATACGTATTTGGGTAAAGTAAAGAACAATAACGATTACCATTATCTCATTCGGGCTGCAAAGTGGAGTGATTACAAAGGCGATCTTGATGCCGCCATTCGGTATATGGAACAAGCGAGGGAGATTGCCGAGTCGCGTAATAGCAAGCCGTTAAAGATTTGGACCTATAGTAACCTGGGGGACTATTACGGCCACGCTGGAAGAATTGAAGACTCGTACCGGCATTATTTAAAGACACTCGAGCTGCAACCCGATAATGACTATGCAAAAAAAGGCATAGCGTGGATCACATACGCAAAAGAAAACAATCCTGATGAAGCGAACCGCATTATTGATTCTCTCTTGGTAAATCACAACATACCCGATTATTACCTTCTGAAAGCCGAATTGGCCGAGTATCAGGGTAATGAACAGCTGGCAGAAAAATACGGACAGCAATTTTTGGAAGAAGTTTCCCGTCAGGACTTCGGACCTATGTACAATACCTATCTTATTGAACATTTCGCGGAAACAGATCCTGAAAAGGCCCTTGCCTTAGCTAGGGAGGAAGTAGCCAATAGAGCCACGCCAGAAACCTATCATCTACTTGCGTTAGCCCAGCTTAAGGCCAACCAAAAGGAAAAAGCCTTGGCTACCATACAGGATCATGTAGAAGGTAAAACCTTCGAGCCCATGGCACAGTACCACGCAGCCTTAGTGTATAAAGCGAATGGAAAAGACGAAAAGGTAAGGGAGTTAAAAGAGGAACTTTTGGAAGCTTCTTACGAGCTGGGACCAGTACTGGCAAAAAAAATCGAAAAATTTTAGAGAAAAAGAAAACCAAACTGCCAGCTACTTCGTAAATCTATATGAAAGGTTGGTTATCTATCGGTAATGATAGATGCTAAAACTGGCAAAGCCGGTTTTTTCAGAGTTTTTTTGTTAGTTGAAGCGCCCTCGAAAGAGGGCGCTTTTTATTTGTAAATAATACTGTTCAGAAAGCGTAGATTAAGGAGCTACACTTCCCAAGGTATATAGTTGTTGCATTGTGGGCGATTCGCTTCCACCGGCTGGTTCTAGGGTAATACCAAATGCCTCGGGATCTGGAATGTTGTCGAAGCGGTAAACGCCTTGCTCTATTTCTTTTGAAGACTCTAGCAACCCAACACTTCGCGGTGTGAGAGGATCCATAATAAGCGACCAAACTTGATACACTTTGTCTTGGGGCGCTTGCGGCAACCCCCTAGCATCGATATAGGCAATTTGATCTTTTCTGTTAAAATATACTTTGGCGTAGGCCTGTGGTGCCACAGCTTGGTTACCCGGCAACGTAAACGCCGCATAGTCCTTAGAACGCAGAATGTCCAATAGCTCATTAGTTTCGGCCAATTGAGTTTCAGTCTGGTTCACTTGTTCTTCCAGCAAGGTATTTTGCGTGGTGGTATATCGTATTTCCTCTCTCAAATCGTTCGTTTCCTTCAGCATCCAAAAAATTCCTGCGATACAGAGAATTGCCGCCGCCCAGCCGGTAATGGCTGCCCAATTGGTACGTGTATGCTCGGTATGGTCTAGTTGTCTCACTTTTTGAATAGAATTGAGAATATAGGTCCAAACCAATGCCGATAAGGGCGGGGATACCGCTTCAGCCAGTTGGAGAAGGGAAGCTTCAATCGCCTCGATATCTTCACGCAATTCGGGAAATTGAGAAAGTGCTTGTTCAACTTCTAGGATGTCTTCTGGAGGTAGGGCTCCCGTAACGTAAAGTTCAAGCTGGCCCGATGTTCTAATTTCTTCTGCGCTCATAATTTATTATCCAAGAACAATGGTTCGTAGGTCCCGCAGGCAATTGCGATTCCGTGTTTTTAAGGTTCCTAATGGTAATTCGAGGTCTTTTGCTGCGTCAGCCTGCGTAAAACCTTTGAAATAAAGTAGATCGATGATCTTGATGCACGTTGGTTTCAATTTCTCTACAAATTTCTTGATTCCAATGGCGTTTACCTTTTTATTTAGGTTTTCGTGGCTCGACAAGATATCTACGAAATTTGTGGTGCTAAGGTTTTTCTTTGAATTTTTGTAAGCTTTAGAGCGTGTTTGGTCTATGGCCGTGTTTCGGGCAATGTTCAAAATCCAAGTGAAAAATCGTCCCTTTTCTACCGAATAGGATTTGGAATTATCCCAAATCTTGATAAATACGTCCTGAAGCACTTCCTCGGCTACGCCCTCATCCAGCACGATACTATAAATAATGCCGTGCATCGCTTCAGAATACATAGTATACAATTTCGAAAATGCTTTCTCATCACCACCTTGCATGGCTATAATGAGATCATTGGGTTGTTCCATACGTTGAGGTTAAGGTGCTAATGTACTAAAATAATTGTTCTAGACCATCTTCTGGAAAGTTCCAGTTCATTTTATTTGAATGGAATGATATCATCGGCAAAATGTTAAAAACAATATATAGAGTTTTAAAAATATGTTAAATCCTTTATATTTGGAAACTTTTGGTGGCAAGGCCACCATTTATTTATTCAAAATTAATTTCAATTTCATGAAAAAAGTTACCCGAATCTTTACCCTCGGTATTTTTTGTGCTTGCTCCTTACAGCTTGTAGCTCAGGATTTTTCGCAAAAAATTCAGGACCAATTAAATCGACGTGTTGAAAACAACGAGCTATCCGCAACCGATTTAAAGTGGCGAGTTACCGACCAGCACGTGAGCAGTATAAGCGGTATCCAAAACGTTTATTTTCAGCAAGAGATAAACGGTATCCCTATTTTTGGCACTCAATCTAGCATGCACGTTGCCAATGAGGGGACGGTGATTGCCGTTCACGACTGGTTTGTGGCCCTTTCCAATGTTCGATCTGTTTCACAGCCTACGCCAGGTATTTCGGCGCTCGATGCTGTGCAAGCCGCAGCAGGCCAATTAGGTTATGGTCGTGCCTCTGGCGTAGCCGTACAAAAAGGCGCACAAGGACCCCTTCAGAAAACCGTTTTAACGCCAGGGGATATTTCCCTTAGCCCCATTCCGGCGCAGCTAGCCTACCTGGTGACTGAAGCGAACGAGCTTGCCTTGGTGTGGGACCTATCTATAGAGGAAACCAGCCGCCTTAATTGGTGGAGCGTAAAGGTTGACGCGACCACCGGTCGTATCTTGAAAAAAGACAATTGGATGGTGTCGTGTAATTTTGAACACGACCACGATTCGCACGAGGAAACATTAGATTATCATGCCAATCTGTTTGATATTCCTGATTACTCTAATCCTTCTGCCGAGACTGCAGGCTGCAACGATTGCTATGAGGTATTCGCCTTTCCCCTGGAAAGCCCTTACTACGGAAATCGCAGTGTGTTAACCAATCCGGCACATCCTACGGCCTCTCCTTACGGATGGCACGATACCAATGGTGCGCCAGGTGCCGAGTTCAATACAACACGTGGAAACAATGTTGATGCTTTCGATGCCAACACCAACTACAGGCCCAATGGCGGTCCAGGACTTGAATTTACCGGGTATCCCTTCAACCAAGTATATACGGGAAGCAATCAGTACGAAGATGCGGCCATCACCAATCTCTTTTACGTAAACAACAGCATTCACGATGTATTATACCAATACGGATTTGACGAAGCCGCCGGTAATTTTCAGGAAAACAACTATGGTAATGGCGGTTCTGGTAGCGATAGCGTAAACGCAAATGCACAGATTTCCTCTTGGTGCAACGCCACCTTTGGAACTCCCGGTGATGGTTCCAATCCTACTATGAACATGTACATTTGCAACGATAAGGATGGCTGTTTCGATAACCTCGTAGTAGCTCACGAATATGCCCACGGAATTTCAAATAGATTAACGGGAGGTCCTTCCCAATCCAGCTGTCTTCAGAACGAAGAGCAAATGGGTGAGGGCTGGAGCGACTTCTACGGCGCTATTTTAACCATAGAGCCTGGCGATGTGGCTGCTGACGCGCGTGCCGTGGGAACTTATTTATTCGGTCAAGGAATTGGCGGAGGTGGTATACGCGATTATCCATATTCTACCGATATGGGCGTAAACCCGCAAACATACGATTTTATTAAATCAGCTTCTGTACCTCACGGGGTAGGCTCGGTATGGGCAATGATGTTGTGGGAAATGACTTGGGCTCTTATTGATGAACACGGTTTCGATCCAGATATTTATAATTTTACAGGCGATGTAAACCAAGATGCAGGAAACGTAATGGCTATGGCCCTTGTAACCGAAGGTATGAAACTTCAACCTTGTAGCCCTGGTTTTGTAGATGGTCGCGATGCTATCTTAGCGGCAGACGCTGCCCTCTATGGTGGAGCGAACGAATGTTTGATTTGGGATGCCTTTGCAAAACGAGGACTAGGTGTAAGCGCCACGCAAGGCTCTACCAATAGTCGTAGCGATGGTACACAGGCGTTTGATACACCAAGCGGTATAGCGCAATTGAATGTACTCGAAGAAGCCTGTGCTTCATCTGATGTAATCTCTGATCTTTCCGGTGGAACACCCTTTGGAGGCGTGTACAGCGGTCCCGGTGTTACCGATGATGGAAATGGACAAACTTTCTCTTTCGATCCGAATGCAGCTGGAGTGGGAGTACATACTATTAGTTATGAAGTAGCTGCGGGGAGCTGTACCGTGGCTTCTACAGCTACGGATGAGATTGAAGTACTGGCGGTAGATGACGGTCCGTTCACCTTGGGTGCTTCCGATATCTGCCCGGGAGATGAGGTAACGGTATCGGCCACGCCCATTGACCCGGCAAACGATATCTATTGGTATGACGCCATTACCGGTGGGAATCTGTTGGCCCAAGGAGCCGACTATACTTTCACCCCAACGGGTAATGTAGATGTCTATGCCCAAGAGCGTCCTGCGGGTCCTATATCGAAACTCGTTATTTCTGAAATGACCTTCGAAACCCCAGATAGACTGGAATTACAGAACGTAGGTGAGGCTTTCGATTATACTGGATACACGGTAGCGGTGAGCGATCAGCCCTATACCGATATAAACAGTATGAATTCGGTTGTGCAGACCTTAGGAGCTATGGGCGCTAACTCCGTAGTAACCTGGAGTGACCAAACGGGATCTGACTACTGGGGCTCGAACATATGGTGGGGTGCCGCCGGAACGGGTTGGATCTTAGTCATTGACCCCTCTGGTAATGTGGTAGATTCTGTTTTCTGGAATTTTAGCGAAGCGGAAATCGCAACCTTTAACGTAACGGTGAATGGATTTAATATTACCGCTGCAGACCTCGACTGGATTGGAGATGGTGCAAGCCTTAACATAACCTGTAACAATTCCTTCCGAAGAAAAGGAGATACCGATAGCGCTGCCGATTTTGAGGATATTTGTGAGACATCCAATTTTGGAACTCCAAACTCAGATATTGGCGATGTTTCCGGTTTCTTGGGATGTTTGTCCGAGCGTTCCTTAGCGTCTGTAACGGTAGAGACCGAAGCGCCAGAACTTACCTGTCCAGATGATGAAACAGTATCGATTAATCCTGGAGCTACCTATACTGTTCCAGACTATACCTTGGCTGCCATCGTGACCGATAACTGTACCGATGTTCCGACAATGGTTCAAAGTCCGGCCGCAGGTGCACAAGTAGGTGAGGGTGATACTGAAGTGACTATTACCGCTACCGACGAAGCAGGGAACGAGACTAGTTGTACCTTTACCCTTACCGTTGTAGAGGTCTTGGGTACAGGCGATGCTGCTTTTAACAATAACATACGTTTGTTCCCCAATCCCGTAAGTGAGCAGTTCACTATTGCCAATTTTAGCAATGAGGTGCTTACCGAAGCGGTTATTACCGATGTGAACGGACGCATTGTCCAGCGGGTTGCTCTAACAGAAGGAGCTATGGAAACCGTTGTTTCGGTTGAGACATTGTCTGCAGGAATGTATTTCGTGAAGATCCATACCGCACAAAGTACGTTGGTAAAGCGTATTTTGAAGAAATAATTTTTAAGTTTTAAATGATAAGCTGTTCAGGAAAATTCGGTAACTTGCCGGGCTTTTTGAGCAGTTTATCTGATTTCAAAAACAGAGTTTGGTATTGTTTTTGAATGAATCATAGTGCGGCCAAAATACTAGGGTCTGCGTTGTGAAACATAAAGTAAACGTACTGTATTGCGTCCCTAAAAAGAAACACCACGAAATGACCTACTAAAAAACCCCGAGGCAAATAGCCTCGGGGTTCTTTATTTAAAATTGTCTTTCATTTATTGAATGATACCACCGCAACTAACGCGCGCACCGGCATCGCCAGAGGGTTGGGAAACAAAATCGTCTGCCCCTTGGTGAACGATGATCGATTTGCCTAAAATATTTCTTGTATCGTCATTACAGCCAATACACCATTCATCGGTTGTCATAGTAACTGTACCATAACCGTCTTCATCCGCTTCAAAGTTGCCTATGTCTCCTTTGTGGTAACCATCGTCATCGCCCCATTTGCCGTGCTCTTCAAAAGTAGGGTTCCAGTGGCCTCCAGCCGACTTACCATCGGGCGCAGAACAATCTGAACTTTCGTGTATATGAATGGCGTGAATGCCCGGTTCAAGCCCTGAGAGTTTCGCATTGAGGGTTACCATACCATTTTCTTCAGTAAAACTAACCTTCCCCGTCGCTTGGCTCTCGCTTTTAGCTTCCAATTTAAATTCTACGGTCTTTGAACCTGAATTGTCTGCTGGAGTTCGTGCATCCATTTCGGTGGTTTCCTCTGGGGTAGCATCCCCATCCTGTTCACTTTTCTTATTGGCATCGTTGCAGCTGCTCAAGACCACCCACGCAAGGGCGGAGAGCATGAATATTGAATATTTCATAGTGAATTGATTACGTTGAACATTTTCCTTCTTAAAAGTACTGGGAAATACGCACTATGCCAAGATTTTAAATTAATCTTAGCATTTTAAAGAATAATTCAATAGGGAATTAATAGTGCGATTTTAATAGTTCGCGTTGGTCACGGATGCCCATTTTCAAATTTTCTGAGATGAGCAATGCCTTATCAATACGTGTTTGAGAGGTTTTTATACGTTTAATGTGGTAGATGAGCGAGCGTTTCTTACCATCAGTCAGGGTTTGGAAGGCACGCATAGCTTCTGGATCGCTCTCCAGCACAGCTTCCATTTCCTTTGGCATTTCTACCCCGTAGGTTGTAGTATCTTCAAACAATTGGAGCATAAAATAATCGTTGGGAAAAATGCCCAGTGCCTTTTGATGTCTTTTTCCGAAGGTAATGAGATAGCGTCCCAGCCGTTTTTGCAAAGCAGCATGAAAGGATACTTCCTTTTCTTCAAAAAAGGCCTTTACTAAAACCCGCTTCGAGTCGTTCACGAGAAAGGGTTTGGCAATGGCATCGGGGACGACCACGGCATGCGTACCTTCCAAACTTACTTCAAACCGACGTGATTGCAATGGAGTCATGGCAAGAGTTCTTCAGTAATTATCTGTGTCTTTGTATGAAGGGTTTTGTGTACTGGGCATTTATCGGCAATCTGCAAGAGCCGCTGACGCTGTTTTTCATTTAGGTTGCCTTCCATTTTTATAGACCGGTTAAAGGTATCTATTTTGGCTTGTTCGTTTTCGCAATCGCTGCAATCGATCGCATGGGTTTTGCTATAATTGGTGTGGACTTCTACATGTTGCAAATCCCACCCTTTTCGCTTGGCATACATTTGCAGGGTCATGGCGGTACAGGCCGAGAGTCCTGCCGATACCAGTTCGTAGGGTGAGGGGCCAAAATTGTTTCCTCCGAAACTTTCGGGTTCATCGGCCGTTAGGTAATGGTCGCCCAATTTCATCGCGGTGGTAAAACCATCCTCTTTTCCTAAACTGGCGGTAACATCGTGCTTGCTTTGTATGGATGTTTCAGAAGGCATTGGTACATAGCGAGAGGCCCAACCGGCAATTACGTTTCCAACATAGATGGAATCTTCTTTTCGGCTCAATAGGTGGTCTGCACCATCGAGTGATACAAAGCTTTTTGGATGGTGAGCTGCGACATAGATTTTTTCGGCATTCTCAACCGAAACGGTGCGATCTTGGGGAGCGTGCATAATTAATAATGCCTTCCCCAGATTCTTAATAGTTTCGCGAATGGGCTGATTGTCCAGATCGTCAAGGAAATGCTTTTTAATGGTAAATGGCCTGCCGCTTAAGGAGACGGTCGCCTTACCTTGGCTTTTAATAAACTCGATATCGTCCTGCAAATGCCGCTTTACATGTTCGGGATCGCTAGGAGCATTGATCGTGGCTACCGCTTTTACTTCTGGTATCTGTGCTGCGGCCATAAGCACAGCGGCACCGCCTAGGGAATGGCCAATGAGCAATGTAGGTGCTTGATGGGTAGTTTTGAGAAACGAGGCCGCGGCGACCAAATCGGCTACATTTCCGCTGAAATTTGTATTTTCAAAATCGCCTTCACTTTCGCCCAACCCGGTAAAGTCGAACCGTAGTACGGCAAATCCCGCTGCCGTTAACGCCCTGCTCACGTTTTTTACTGCCTTCAAATTTTTGGTACATGTAAAACAATGTGCGAAAATGGCGTAGTTATGGGGATGTTGATCGGCTGGTAGCTCAAGCCTACCCGCCAATAGCTGATCTTCCTTATTGGGAAACTGTACTTTTTGAAGGGCCATATTTTATTTAACTTTCAATGATGCAGACCGCTGTTTACCATATTTTCTTTATATACTTCCAGAAGGGTATTAAACCCCTTTCGGCTTCGGAAAAAGTATAAACTATCCTATCGAGCTTTAAATTGTTCCGCTTTTACTGCGTATCCAGTCCTCGCTGACCTTCCCCTTTTTAAATATTGGTCTAAAAATTCCTTTATCTTTCCATACGCTTCTATCTGATTTTCCTTTTTAACGAAACCGTGACCCTCATCTTCAAAGAGAATATATTCTACGGGCACACCATTCTGTCTTACATTCTCAACGATCTCGTCGCTTTCCACCTGAAGCACGCGAGGGTCTTGTGCGCCTTGCAGAACCATTAAGGGTTTCGTCACGTTTTCTGTATGGAACAACGGAGAAATTTCACGGAGCCGTACCGAGTCTGAGGTATTGGGGTCACCCATTTCGGTATAGAGGGCATCTTTGAAGGACTCCCACCAAGGTGGAATGCTCTTTAAGGTTCGCAACCAGTTGGTTACCCCGAAAATATTAACACCTACATCAAATTCTTCAGGAGCGTAGGTAAGGGCTGCCATAACCATATAGCCACCGTAGGAACCGCCTATGATTCCAATTTTTTCAGCATCGATTACAGGCTGCGCGGCGAGCCAATCTTTCCCAGCGACGACATCCTTCAAATCTTTATCTCCGTGGTTTTGATCATCCATTTGATAAAAGGATTTTCCGTAGCCACTGCTACCGCGATTGTTCACCGCCAGTACGGCGTACCCGTGGTTTACCAAATACTGTATGGTGCTGTTGAAACCTTGTCGAGACTGTCCGCCGGGACCCCCGTGCACCCACACCATTGCGGGTACCTTTGCTTCGGGAGTAGCCTGCTTGGGCTGGTAATAGATAGCAGGAATTTCCAATCCATCGAATGATTTATAACGTATTACTTCGGCCGCGACCAAATGGTCTGCATCTATGGCGTCGTTTAGCACATCTGTAAGCTGGTGTACCGCTCCCGTATTTACATTATAGCTATAGGAATTGGTGGGCGTGTGCGATCCGCCCACACGTAGCAACGCCATCGTTTCGTCTCGCGAAAATTCAACATCTGTTATACTCTGTCCCTCGAAAGTAGGAAAGGTTAGGGCATCTCCTGTGGCTGTTTCGGTAACTTCCATCTCTGTTTTTGCATCTTCATTGGTAAAGAGAATTTGATAGGTACCGTTGTGGGTAAAGTAAAAACCGGTAATGTCCCAGTCGCGTTGGGCGACGGTAGAGCGCTCGCCGCTCTTGATATCATAACGCATTAGATAACTGAATTCTCCTTCAGCATCGGTGGTATAATACAAGGCACTTCCGTCTGGGGCGAAAGCCTGTGGGGTATTGCTACTTTGCGAAGTGTTGATTTTTGTCTGTTCCCCGGTGGTAGTATTCAGTAGGAAAAGGTCACTGTCATTGGTATTAATGCTTTTGGTAAGAGCTACATACTTACGGTCATCACTCATACCGCCAAATTCCATCCCATCCTCGGTCTTATAGATTAGGCTAGGGGTAAAGGTTTCAATATCCATCTCATAATGATCCATATACCGTGCATCGCGCTCGTTGCTACCGTAAAAAAAGCTTTTACCGTCTTTCGACCAACCCCTAAAGAGTGCTCTCACATTTTTAGTCGGGGTAAGAGCCCGCACGCCCGCACTATCCTTCACATAGATTTTGAAGATTTCATCGCCGTTGCCATCCATTCGAAAGAGGACACGCTCATCGTTCGGGAAATAGGAAATACCGTATATCGAAGCACTATCCGATTGGGTTATGGGCTGCAGTTCGCCGCCCGTTGCTGGAGTGGTGTACAAATTGAAAATACCACTGCGGTTACTGGTAAGCATTACTTTACTTTTATCTGGCGAGTAACCGTTTGCATAGGCATTCTCGTTATCCATAAACTGCGCTATGGTATACTGTTCGATAGATGGTGCCGCTGCAACAGATTCATCGGTGCGTTCCTTACAGGCGCTAACTGATAGCGCGGCCCCAATGACAATGATATACATTTTCATACTTTCGGTTTTTGGTGAGACTACACGATTTATTCCTTAAGCGTAAACGTTTTAGTTTCCTTGAAGGGTGACAGCTCAAGTGCATCTAGTTTAGACTTGAATTGGGGCCATTCGGTGGCAAAAAAATTGTTGGTGGCCTGCAATGCGTCTTCCAGGGTAGCCCTTGCTTGATCAAGGAGCCTTTGCTCGGTTGCTGTCAACCCATTGGGCCTGCTATCCACATAGCTTCGTGCCGTGTAGATTCGGGTCATCACATTAGGGTCTGTACTGCGTACGATACCTTGGCGGTCGTCTTCCTTTCCCAAATACATTGCGATGACAGAATCTATCTGTTTTACCATTTTCTTGCTTTCGTCAATATATTCTTTATAGGCTTTTTCATCTTCCTTCTTAAGTTTTTTGCTGAAATCCTCCGCGGTATTCTTACTGGTGACCAGTTGTTCCACGGCATCGGCGGCAGTTTGCATCATGGCTTCCAATCGTTTGTTGGCAGCGTAGCTCTCCTCGATTTTCTGCTTCGGAATGTCGAGACGCGGATCACTTTTTACAGTAATGGTAGTCCGCGAGGTACGGTCGTTAGAAGAAAGTTCTAACCGGTAAGTGCCTGGTTTTACCGAGACACCACCTGGTTCGTTTTTACGTTCCCTCAGGCTTCGGGAGGGTCTATCAACACCCGCTTCGTCCATATACCAGCGCCAGGTGTAAATACCTGTACTATCGGGTTTTTTCTGTTTTAGGGTACGTATCAATCGGGTGCCGTCATAAATTCTCAGATACAGGCTGTCGGCGTGCTTTCCGTCCATATTTTCTTCGGAAGCGGTTTCTTCAGCATCATCGCTCTTTTCTTCGGATGCTGTTTCCTCTTTGGCTTTATCTTCGGCTTTAAAATAATAGGAAATGCGCGCGCCATAGGGACGGTTTTCACCGTGATACATAGCATCTGCCCCAAAACGACTGCCCGTTGGCTGCTGGTACGCAGCTTGATAAGCCGTGGGAGGATCGAAAACCTTGATCTCTTCTTCCAGCAGACGTCGATTTTTAGCGATTTCGCGTAGCGGACGAATATCATCGAGTACCCAGGCGGCCCTTCCGAAGGTGCCAATCACTAAATCGTGCTCACGCGGGTGGATGACTAAATCTTTCACTGACACTGTGGGGAAGCCTTTGGTATATTTTGTCCAGTTTTTCCCAGCATCTATGGAAAGATACAATCCGTCATCAGTGCCCAGAAACATCAAATTACCTTCTTCGGGATCTTCTACGATGCTAAGAGTGTAGCTTAGTACATCATTCTCGTCTACAATGCGTTCCCAAGATTTTCCGTAGTTGGTGGTTCGGTAGGCATAGGGTGTGTAATTAAAGCGGCGGTAGTCGTTGGCGATAAGCAGCGCCTCGCCTTTGTTTTTATTAGAAGCTTTAATTTGTGCTATCCAGCTACCTTCGGGAAGTCCTTTAAGGTTCTTGGAAACCTCAGTCCAAGTTTCTCCATCATTTTGTGTGTAGTGCACCTTACCGTCATCGGTGCCAACCCATAGCATTCCCTTTTCCAAGGGCGAGGGCTCTATCACCAAAATGGTGGTGTGGTTTTCGGCTCCTGTGGCGTCCATAGTGAGTCCGCCGCTTTCGCTCTGCTTCTGTTTTTCTGGATCGTTGGTGGTTAAATCGGGCGAAATGATTTCCCACGTTAACCCTTTATCGGTACTCTTGTGAACAAATTGACTTCCGAAGTAAAGTGTATTTGAATTAAATGGATCGATATTGATGGCACTGTTCCAGTTAAAGCGAAGGTGCGTATCTGGGTCGGGGTGGGTGGGACGCACCGTGTAATTATTGCCCGTTAGGTAATCGTACCTGCTTACGTAGCCTTGTTGGCTCATGCTCCAGCCATACCGGCTGTCGTCTGGATCTGGGACGACATCAAAACCATCACCAAATGAAATTTCTTGCCAATAGCTATTGCGAATACCTTGATCTTTCCAAACATAGGCGGGGCCTCTCCAAGAACCGTTGTCCTGCATTCCGCCGTAGACATTGTAAGGAAATTCATTATCTACGGCAATGTGGTAAAATTGAGCTACTGGAAGGTTACCGATAAATCGCCAGGTTTCTCCACGGTCGTGCGTAATGTTGAGTCCGCCGTCGTTGCCATCCATCATAAAGCTACCATCGGTTGGGTGGATCCACCAAGCGTGGTGATCGGGGTGAACTCCATTGTCTACCCCATAAGCGGGCATAAGCTCCTCAAAACTTTTTCCCCCATCTTCGGAAACGTTGACATAGGTAAATACTGAATACAATCGGTTCTCGTTCTCTGGATCGACATAGATTTCAGCATAGTAAAAAGGCCTATTGCCAATCTCGTTCATATCATCGTTTACTTTCTTCCAGGTGAAACCGCCGTCCTTACTTTTATAGAGGGCATTTTTCTTCGCTTCTACAAGGGCGTATACAATATTGGGCTGACTTGCGGCTATGGCAATACCCATACGACCTAAGTCGCCTTTGGGCAGGCCATCCTTATCGGTTCGTTCCTCCCAAGTTTCGCCTCCATTGTACGTAACATACAGGCCAGAGCCTTCGCCGCCCGAGGTAAAAAACCAAGGCTCCCGCTTATGCTCCCACATCGCTACGATGAGCTTATTGGGGTTTGAGGGATCCATCACCATATCGGCCACTCCGGTTTTATTGTTGACAAATAGAATTTTGTTCCAAGTCTTGCCGCCGTCGGTAGTTTTGTAAACACCCCGTTCTGGGTGCTCTCCCCAAGGAGACCCAATAGCGCCAACATAGACCGTATTGGGATCTGTAGGGTGCACGATAATTCTATGGATATGGCGGGTATTTTCAAGGCCCATAGATTCCCAAGTTTTACCGCCGTTCAATGATCTGTAGACACCGAAGCCGCCGTTAAGGCTGTTGCGCGGATTTCCTTCACCTGTTCCGACCCAAATCACCGACGGATTACTTTGCTGAATGGCCACGGCGCCGATAGACGCGGTTGGCTGGTTATCGAAAACCGGCTTCCAATCGATACCGGCACTGGTGCTTTTCCATAATCCACCAGAGGCGGTGCCTACGTACATAATATCTGGATTTTCAGTAACCACATCGATGGCGGTAACGCGACCCGACATTCCCCCAGGCCCTATATTACGGGGCTTGAGATCTTTTAACAGATCCATAGTTAATGTTTGGGCGCCTACAGCGGAGACTACTAGTAAAAAAGAAAGGAAAAACAGCTTTTTCATAAAGGAAGTATTCGGTTTTTAAACAAGAGCCTAAAGTTAAGAAAATGTGAAAGAGCAATTCTTAAAAGCCTGTTAATAACGTGTTGGGACTCCAATACACCTAATTTATCAGATATTGTATAAAAAAAATCGAGGCGGTTTGCGCCTCGATTTCAAATTATAATATTGGTAACTAGTGATTTTCACGCCTAAATTCTCGGCGTTCGTAGAGGGTGTGATCTTTGGGATAGGTTTCTTCCTTCCGATTGTAATTTTCCAAGACAATGATTTCGTAGTCTCTGTCTACAGGAGTATTTTTTGAAATTCGCTTCGTCTCAGCAAAGGTTCTGTGGGTTATTTCACTGGTGTGTACCTCATTTGAATCGGCATCCAAGGTTACCATCCCTATGGGAACTATTAAGTGATTCTCACCATCTTTATTGATAAATTCGTGCACACCGTCTTTCGCCTTTTGCATGTATGGCTTATGGTTGGCCTCAATTACACTTTCATCTACGGCTACATCTAGGTACACCACTTTTTCGGTATGTTTGTTCACCAGCAGGTTATCTACTTTACCTACGGTTCTATGATCCTTATCCTTAAGCTTCCAGCCACGTACGTCTGGGTCGCCACTGGCCACTTTATAATCGCTTAATTCGTGTAAGTAATATAGGTTTTTATCGTTGCTCATAATTATTGTTTCATTGCGGTTAGTAATTCTCCGGCCTGTTCAAAGAATGATTTCACATCTTCCTTTTGGTTCAGGGTTTGGGTATCAGGTTTAATCTTCATTAGCGCACTTTCCATTTCAGCATGTTTTTCACCTAGATTGGGAAATTTCTGCGACTGCATGGTTTTTAGCGCTCGCGAAATAATTTCACCTGAATGCCTAATTTTATTGGCGTGATCAACCTCATAAGGGTCTTCGGTGATGTCCTGGGCTTTTCGCCTCGCTTCTTTTAAGTCGGCATCGACATTTATGTTGAGTGCCGTGGCGGTTGCCTTTGTTGCAGCGATTAGCTTTAGCAAAGCCCCATTGCTGTAGTTGTGGTCGAGCCCCATTTGCGGATTATTGATATATGTAGTATACTCGCTAATACCTATTTCCTCGAGCTCTCTCTCCATAGATTCGGAAGTATCGTACATTTCTTCATCATCTAACGTATCAGATGCTGTTACTACCTCTTCGGTTAGCGCATCGTCCATATCGTCAATGTCGTCATCGTCATCGGCCAAAAAGATAAAATAAACAAGCGCTGCCAAAATGAGCGCTGCCAATATCCAAGGCCAAACCGGTTTCTTCTTTTCAATTTCAATTTCTGCCATGTTATTAGTTTTGATTGTTTCTAAATTTAATGTATTGAAAATGTTGTAATTACTGAATTTATTATTGGTAAAGTATTGTTATATGTGCCCCAAAAAAGTGTTAATACATCCATTATTGTAATGAAGAGGTTCACTTCAAGTTCTTTTTTCAGAATGTGATTATTCGTATCTTTAAGCTATGAAAAAGAAAAATAGGCCTACGGGGTTTGTGTTCACCAAACATACCCCAAAGGAGCAATCTCCCTTTGAACGCTTGTTCGAGATATTTCAGGAGCTTATAACCCATACCTCTGGCGATTTTGACGAGGCTATGGACTGGATGCGGCAATTGGATGAAGAATACAAGCTTACCACACCAGAGTATACCTTAGATAATTTTGTAGAAGATCTTAAAAAGAAGGGCTACATACGCGAAGAATTACCGCAAGGTTCTGGCAATAAAGGTGCAGGTGGCGGTAAGAATTCCATGACCGAAAAACTGGAACGGTCACTGCGAAAACGTTCCCTCGATCAAATCTTTGGAAAATTGCGAAAAAGCGGTAGCGGAAATCATAAAACCAAGTTTACAGGACAGGGAGATGAGCACGCTGGCGAGTTTAGAAAGTATCAATTTGGAGATGCACTAAACAAGATTTCCATGACCGAAAGCTTGAGAAACGCCCAAGTAAACCACGGCCTGCATGATTTCACGCTCTCGGAAGACGATTTGGTGGTAGAGGAATCTACCTATAAAGCACAGATGAGTACGGTCCTTATGATCGATATTAGCCATTCTATGATTCTGTACGGCGAAGATCGAATTACACCGGCAAAGAAAGTAGCCATGGCCCTTTCAGAACTCATTACCACTCGGTACCCTAAGGATACTTTGGAAATTTTGGTGTTTGGCAATGACGCTTGGCCCATAAAAATTAAGGATCTCCCATATCTCACCGTGGGGCCATATCATACCAACACGGTGGCCGGACTTCAATTGGCTATGGATATGCTTCGAAGAAAGCGCAATACCAACAAGCAAATCTTTATGATTACCGATGGAAAACCAAGCTGCATGCAATTGCCCGATGGCCAATACTATAAAAACAGCGTGGGCCTCGATCCCCATATCGTAAAAAAATGTTATATGATGGCACGGCAAGCACGAAAGCTGCACATTCCTATTACCACCTTTATGATTGCAGAAGATCCTTACCTTATGCAATTTGTAGATCATTTTACAGAGGCCAATCAAGGCAAGGCATTTTACACGGGACTGCAAGGCTTAGGAGAAATGATTTTTACGGATTACGAGAACAACAGAAGAAAGAAATTACGGTAATTTAAAAAAGATGAGGGAATAGGAGAGAAGTAGCGGTCATCCAAAGTTTTAAAATCGTACCCATTTAAGTGCCAAAGTAAATTCAATTGTTTTAGATTATGATGTTTCACATCGATCATTTTAATATGCCTATACTAATGTTGCGAAAACTATGAAATACGAAAACATAAAAACCTTCGGTCAGCTCAAACAAGCTGGCTATACGTACAAGTCCATCAAAGAGGAATTGCGCCGCAATCTGCTTCAAAAATTAATGAAGAACGAACCAACTTTTGAAGGGATCCACGGCTATGAGTTCACGGTAATTCCCGAATTGGAACGCGCCATACTCTCCAAACATAATATCAACTTGCTAGGGCTGCGCGGGCAGGCAAAAACACGTTTGGCTCGGCAAATGATTGCGCTGCTGGATGAATACATCCCTTTTGTTGCCGGCAGCGAAATCAATGACGATCCCTTTAAACCCATTTCGCGATTTGCCAAGGAATTAATGGCCGAAAAAGGCGATGAAACCCCGATAGAATGGTTGCACCGCGACGATCGGTTTTCTGAAAAACTAGCAACGCCCGACGTGACGGTAGCCGATTTAATTGGCGATGTAGACCCTATAAAGGCAGCCAATTTAAAGCTAACCTATGCCGATGACAGGGTCATTCATTTCGGGATGATACCCCGTGCCAATAGGTGTATCTTCGTGATTAATGAACTGCCAGATTTGCAAGCGCGCATACAGGTGGCTTTGTTCAACATTCTCCAGGAAGGCGATGTTCAAATACGCGGCTTCAAGCTGCGGTTGCCGCTGGATCTCCAATTTGTCTTTACGGCCAACCCTGAGGATTATACCAATCGCGGTAGTATTGTAACACCTCTTAAAGACCGAATTGGGTCGCAAATACTAACGCATTATCCAGACGATATTGAAATTGCGCGCACCATTACTCAACAGGAAACCGCCCACGCCGCTATAGAAAAACAACACATCTACGTGCCCGATCTTGCGAAGGATATCTTGGAGCAAATTAGCTTTGAAGCGCGCGAAAGTGAATTTATAGATGTTAAAAGCGGTGTAAGTGCACGCTTGAGCATTACGGCCTTTGAAAATTTGCTGAGCACCGCAGAGCGGAGAGCCCTACGCGCCGGACAAGAAAAAACTACGGTGCGGCTTGGCGACTTTATGGGCATTATTCCCGCTATTACCGGCAAGGTAGAATTAGTATACGAGGGCGAACAGGAAGGTGCTGCCGAGGTGGCCGAACAACTTATAAACAGTGCTGTTACAGCGCAGTTTGAGGAATATTTCCCTAAGATAGAAAAGCTTCGGAAAGAGAGTGATATCGACCCTTATGCCGATCTCGTGGCTTGGTTTTTTGAGGAGAGCGGATTTGAACTTCTAGATTCCCTCTCGGATGCCGAATACAAACGCCAACTGAATACCATTGAACCGTTGGATAGACTTCTTGCGAAGTACGTGCCCGATATTGCTGAAAAAGATAAACCTTTTTTCAAGGAATTTGTATTGTGGGCCTTGGCAGAATACAATAAACTTAGCAAATACAATTTGGGGGACGGACAGCAGTTCAAAGATGTCTATGGTAGCTACATTAGCGATTTGTAACGAACGTAATCTACTGCTAACTAGTGTTATAGAACTGACATTTTTTCTTCGGAAGAGGAAAAAACGTCAGTTTTTTATTTGAAAAAGGCTGCTTTTTAAGCGAAATTGACACATTGGATACGACCAAATACCTTTGGCAAAAAAATTGATTTTAGGATGGTACATAAATGTTGAACTTAAAATTTGATGATTATGACAACCTTAAGCAAATCACCCGAAAACAGAAGTTTGGCAACTACCAATTCAGGATTGAGAGGGACCTTCCCCACTTGGTCTTCTTGGATGGATGAATTATTGAATAACGATCTGCCAAGCGTATTCCAGTCTAATTTTAATTCTGGAATGAGCCTTCCCAAGGTGAACATTTCTGAAAAAGACGATGCCTACACGGTAGAGATGGCCGCCCCGGGAATGAAGAAAGATGATTTTCATATTGAAATCGACAATCAGGTACTGACGATCTCTTCAGAAGAAAAAAATGAAAGGGAAACGCAAGAAGCGAACTACACACGCAGGGAGTTTGGCTATTCTTCATTTAAGCGAAGCTTTACTCTTCCAGAATCTGTAGACGATGCGAAGATTGAGGCCAAGTACAGCGAGGGAATTTTAACCCTTTCCTTGCCGAAGCGTGAAGAGGCCAAGAAAAAACCAGCGCGGTCTATTAAGATTAAATAAGGACCTAACGCCCATAGGAAGCCGTCTCATTATCAAAATGGGACGGTTTTTTTTTCAGAAGTAAGGGCTATCCTAATTTTCCAAGCGCTTGTACAATGAGCACTAAACCGCTAACCACCATCACCGAAATGACCCAGCGTCTAAAATGTAGTTTGCTCATTCGCTGCAACAGCCATTTGCCAATTAAATTTCCAAATATGGCCCCAAGGCCCAAAACAATACCGTACACCCAAAGCGTTTCGGTAAGCAATCCGAAAAAAGTGTAGCTCCCTATTTGCGCAAGGCCCAGAAAGAAAGATTGTGCCGATTTGGTTCCTACAAGCGCTTCCTTCTCAATGCCAGCATTGAGCATAAACGGATTCAGTACAGGGCCCATGCCTCCTGTAAAAGTACCTACCATAGAAATGAAAAATCCAAGCGGTATGAAATACCACAGCTTTACGTTAAAGGAACGCTCTTTTTTTCCGAAGCGATATTGAAAAAAGGTACTTACCAAAAAAAGCCCCACCACGAGTTGAATCCAATAGATCTTCACCTCTGTAAAAAGCCATGCGGCCAGCACGGCACCTACCATAGCCGAGGGAACGTAATACCAAAATACCTTCCATACGATGTGCTTCCAAAAAATTACGATACGGCTGGGCCTACTTATAAAGGTACCCAAGTTAATAACAGGAGCCGTTTGTGAAGTGCCAATGAGAAAATTAAGCACCGGAATTTGCATAAGCGCTCCGCCACCTCCGCTAATGGTTGAAAGTGTAAACGTAATGACGCCGAGCGCAAACAGTCCCAGCAGCAACCACAGAGAAAGATCGGCTAGTAAAGAGATCATACACGATTGTAGGGTATAGTGAAAACCTTAGATAAGTGAAACGCGAAATGCGAAACCTTATAGGTTACCCAACAAAAAAACATCTATTTGTTGGGTATAACCAGTTCTTGGCCCGGGTGGATCATATCTGGATTATCAAACGTTGTTCGATTGGCTTCGAAAATGCGTTGGTACATCATCGGGTCGCCATAATATTGCTTGGCGATTTTGCTAAGCGATTCTCCCTTTTGTACCGTATGGTAGGCATAAGCAGTGGTATCTGCTACTTTTATGTCGGCCATAATATCACTAGGGTCCTCACCGCCACTTCGCTTTATTTCATCCCATAGCAGGTCTTTATGATACTGGGTGTTGGCAGTGCCCCATACCTTAAGTTTTCCATCTTCTTCACGAACCTCGCCATTCTGTATTTTCAGTTTTTCGCCGAGGTCTAGGACATTTTGGTATTTTTTCTTAACCATGATTTTTTCTTTTATCGTTTGTTCTCTAAAGATACACTTTTTAAGGATTTCTGGGGAAATAAAGAAGCCTTTAAAAGAATCCAATCACCCTTTTATTATTCAATTTCTAATTAGGAAAAAATTCAATTTTTTAACACAGTATTAAGGGTCTTTAGTATAACCTTATGATAGCCAGGCGTATCTTTGTTCAAAACAAATAAAATCAACGTTATGAAAATGAAATCAGTTTTTTTATCACTGGCAGTGGTGGCATTCTTGTTCACCTCTTGCAACGATAATGAGAAAAAAGAAGCCGAAGCGAAGGCAGAAGCTGAACGAATGGAAATGGAGGCTCAAAAGAAGGCCGAAGAAGAGGCTATGATGGCGAAGCAGGAATTTGAGCAGAATACTATCGCTGCCAAAGCTATGGGCAACGATCAGTTCTCTACCTTGGTATCTGCTCTAAAACAAGCCGGATTAGCGGAAACTTTTATGGAGGAAGGCGAATACACCGTGTTTGCTCCAACCAACGACGCTTTTAACGCGGTACCGAAAAACACCTTGGATAACCTTATGAAAGAGGAAAACAAGGAACAATTGCAAGGACTGGCAAAGTACCACGTAGTTTCTGGAGAATGGAAAGCTGCCGATGTTATTAAGGCAATCCAGGACAATGATAATAAATATCGAGTAACAACCTTACAAGGTGAGAATCTCGTATTGTCCTTGAAAAATGATAAGGTTCAAGTAACCGATGCCAAAGGAAATACTGCTACCGTTGTGATGGCCGATGTAGATGCTTCTAACGGGGTAATTCACGCCATTGATAAAGTGGTAATGCCTAAAGCCTAAAGTAGACACATCAACTTAAAAGCCCTGGCTCACGCCAGGGCTTTTTTTATCTCATAATTTTTTCCATTTTCTTCCCCTTCGCGAGCTCATCGACTAATTTGTCAAGATAGCGCACTTTCTGGGTTAATTCATTGGCAATATGCTCTACGCGATAACCGCAAATAACACCAGAAATGAGGTGTGCATTGGGATGAAGCTCAGCATTTTCAAAAAACTCTTGAAAGGTTACCTTTTTCTCCAATGAGCTTTCAATTTCTTTTTCCGTAAAACCAGTGAGCCATTGTATTATACTATGAAGTTCTTGTAATGTACGACCTTTCTTGGTTACTTTAGTAACGTAATGTGGGTATACCGATGCGAAAGTCATTCGCGCGATGCGTTCATCTTGGTTGTTTTGGCTCATATACTGTTATCTTGTTCGTAGGCAATTTAAAGATTTACTTATAGCCTCCTATCGATGCTGATCGATCAATATCTGGTTTCCATCTGGGTCGGTTAGGGTAATGTGTCCTGGCCCAGAGGTCTTGGCATCGGTCTCGGTGTTCACGGTTATACCTTTTTTCTTCAATTGTTCTTGAATGGCCCTAACATCATCAAACGGATCGATAGGTTGCGCATTTTCGTCCCATCCCGGATTAAAGGTGATGACATTCTGCTCGAACATACCTTCGAACAGTCCAATAATGGCATTTCCGTTTTTCATAATAAGCCATTTTTGCGATATATTACCTCCCATATCTGAAAAGCCCAACGCTTCGTAAAAGGCTTTCGATTTATGGATGTCGCGAACGGCAAGGCTTATGGAAAAGGCTCCTAAGTTCATCTGTGCAGAATTTATTTTAGATGGTTGAAGATACAAAACCCTGAGCAAATGAATTTGCTATTTTATAGAGAGATGCTTTATTCAGAATTGATAGCACATTTTCAGCAACAAAAAAAGCTCCTAAAAAGGAGCTTTTACAACATATCAAAATGCCAGCATTAAAAGGTGTGGTGTAGGCTGAACTGAAGCTGCCCCTTCTGCCAATTTGCCGTAGTTTGCTCCATCCACCCCAATTGGACGCGCATAGCATCGCTTATTGCGTATCCTACGCCTAAATATGTACGGTTGCGGTCGAAATAGCCAACACGTCTGCCCTCGCCAATCGAGCGCTCTCCGTTGATGAAAATTTCATTGTATAGTGCCAAATAAACCGTATTCTTCATCAAACTGCTGTCGTTTAGGGGAACATTAATAAAGAGGTTATAACGGTAGCGCGTTCTAAAGTCTTGATCTTCTACCCAGCGCTGCTCGTATCGAAACCGGTGTGTTAGCAGAAGCCTCGATAATATTGTGTTTGAGAACAGTGCTTCCTGGTAAATTCTATTCTCCGATACGGGCGCATCGATTTCCGTACCATATTGCCCCGTGGTGATATTGGCGTATCCAAGGGTGAACTTCACACCGGAATTTGTAGGCTCATACGTCACCCCCGTTCGAAGCAGCAATTGTTCCCTATCGCCTAGGCCGCGCCAGTCACGATATTGATAATCCCCTTGCAAACCCCAATTCGACTCTCCAAATTGTGTGTTCCAAAAATACATATACCACGCACCTAATTGCTCTTCATCGGGGCCTTGGGCCCAAGCGGTAGCGACAAAAAAGGTGAGAAGTAAGGGTAATATGGATTTCTTCATAGTGAAAATTCTTAACGTGAGCCGGTAAATTTAGGAAGACTCGTAATAGTTTCCTCAAGAAAATCGACTTTTCCGGAGTTTAAATTATATACAGCGCCTACGATGAGTGTTTCCTCCGCTTGAAATTTTCGACTCAATATAGGTTCTAGGTTACGCAGCAAATTTACTTGTTCCAGTACGTTCGATCGTACGGCCAAATCCAGTTCCTGCTTGGTATCCAAATTTGCCGCTTTTGCTCGCAGGGCTGCCGGCTTGATGGCGTTAATGAGAGTTACAACGTGCCCGGGCGGATTTTCAGGCAGTTTCATAGCAGCATCAACGGCGCCACAGCTCTCGTGACCAAGCACCACAATAAGTTTGGTATTAAGTGCTACCGTGGCATATTCAATCGTTCCATAAGATGCTTCGGCCATTACCTGCCCTGCGGTTCGGGTGATGAATAGATCGCCCACACCTTGATCAAAAATGATTTCGTTGGGAACCCTACTATCGGCACAACCAATGATGGTGGCGAATGGCTTTTGGCCCAGTTCATTGTTCTTTAAATCGGCATCAGTTTGTCTGGGGTTGATGCTCTTATTTTCGGCAAATCGTTTGTTGCCGTAAATGAGTTTCTTTAAACCGTAGTAAGGATCGGCGTAGGCGCTATCGCGATCGGCAAAATAGACATCCTGTTGTAAATCGAGTAGTCTGTCAATTTTAGAGGTTTGCGCCGTAGCTACAGCGGAAACCATTACGAGTAGAAGCACTAGATATTTCATAATGTTTAACTTTTTATATTGTTTGTTAAACAAAGATACGTTATATGGAATAGTGCTTATTCTGATTAACACATAATTAACCAAGGCTATAATTGCACCCTTCGTACAACTTAAAAAAATAATTTCAAGGTATTCAGTTTAAGTGGTGTGCTGGTTCTTTATATTTGATTCAGAAGAAATTCCAAGAATTACTAAAGTTTACGTGCGAAAAATCATATTTCTAACGATAGCCCTAAGCTTGCACTTCTTTATGCAAGCACAACAAGAAGCCAACAGCCTATCGGCAAGGCCCACCGTGCTTGGGGTTAGTGCTGACTATGGATTTCTTATTAAACATACTGCCTCCCTAAGGGAAATAGACGATGCGTATCCCTACGGAATATCGGTAGATTGGGGGAAATTGCTGCTTACGCAAAAGGCTTGGGAATTTTGCAGTTGTTTCCCAAAGGTGGGGGCGAGCCTCTCTTTTTGGAGTTGGGACAATCCCGATATCTTGGGCCACGGACTACTGGCATTGGGTTATGCCGAACCGTATTTCAATACCCAAAAGCGATGGAACTATTTCTTTAGAATGGGTTTGGGCGGGGCCTACCTCACCAATCCGTACGATGAAGTTAGTAATCCGTTGAACGAGTCGTACAGCACCCACCTTAGTTTTGTGCTCCTGGCAGGAGCTGGGGTTCAATATAGGCTTACCGACCAGTGGAGCCTTCGGTTGTCTGCCAATTACAATCACACCAGTAACGGTGGCGTGAGTACGCCCAATAAAGGCCTTAATTTTCCAACTCTTAGCTTGGGGGTGAGTAAAAGCATCGTTCCGGTTGTATTTCCAGATCTGGACCGCTTGGGGAAACGTCGGCCTCCCGAAAGAACAACACGGTGGTCGTTGTTGCATTTTTCCGGTTGGAGTAATGCTACAGTAGGAGATAAAGACAAATTCTATGTATCGGGCATCGCGGCTACCTATAGCCGGTGGATTGGCGGTAGAAGTGCCCTTACCGGAGGAACGGAGCTCATTTTGGATTTTTCGAGAAAAAGGCAATTGGAGCTCGAGGATTCTAACAATTCATTTGTGCAGGGCGGCGCACTATTGGGACACGAGTTTTGGCTTGGCAGGGTCACCTTTAGCCAGCAGCTGGGGGTTTATTATTTCAACGAATATCGTGTAAATGACGATGTGTACCAACGCTATGCGTTGACCTATCACCTCCATAAAAATTTTTTCGCTGGGTTCAGTTTGAAGGCGCACCGGCACGTAGCCGATTTTTTCGATATCCGAATCGGGTATACTTTCTGAAAGTATCATGAAGAAACATAGCGCTACAAGTTGTGAGTTGCTCTTCTCGTCGTTGGCCGCTTCATTTTAATTCTTTAATCGTTACCAGTATATAATATTCGCCCATTTTAATAGGAAGAGCACCAAAATAGTAATGCCTGTACTTAGGTAGATAATTTCCTGCCAATAATACAATCGGGCGCCCCAAATAGTCTTCCTGTCAGTACCGTGTTTCTTTCGGAAGTATTTTAGGGTCACCCTCCAGATGATCAAGGTGATGGTCACAAAGAGCGTGATCGCGATTGCTAATATCCAAGCCTTTTCCATCATTTTGATGTTATTAAATTATTTTGCAAAGCCTATACCTATCTCAATGCTATAGTGAAATGTTAACTGTAATTATTAAAATATAGATTTATTTGAAAATACCAAGCTATCCTCGAAACTCAACCAATGGCGAGGTAAATAACAGATTTTATATATTGCCTTATATTAGCCACCCCCAAAAGTAAATGAACATTCCGATTACGACCGTAATACAAATGATATAGATGATGCGTTCCTTGATTCGATCGACGGCTGCGCGCGCCTGTATCTGTTTTTTAACGCTATCGAGTTGTTCCTTAGAAACAGTTCTGAAATTAGGACGTTCGTATATTGGGGTGATCGCATGGATGGCCTCGCGATTATTTTCTTTGAATTTGGAGCGTTTTGAAGGCCGCATTGCTCGGTTCTGCTTCATCCTATTGATCATATCCAGAACGTGTCCCGCGCCGTAGCTCATATTAGCAAATTATAATTTAAAGGTAATTTACAAAATTTTTACAGTTGTCCCTAGCGGGCTGTTGCCATTTTTTAATCGTATTCTGTAAATAGCAATTGCTGAAGAAAACCTATAAGGAGAATACAACAAAATGCTCCTAAAATTCAGGAATTCACTCAATAGGGCCAAAGCCAGCATTCGGACGATCACAAGAAGGTACTCCTTAACAATCATCGTCAGCGATTAGCAAGGGCTTGGACGACTGTTATTTCGATTCAGAATACTTAACTTACCATTCCATATACCAGCAAGAAGAAGAGAAATCCGCCGTAGAGGATAGGATGTATTTTTCGGCGCGCCACCACATCGTATATAAATAGCGACACCCAAAGCAATAACCAAATAGGAAAGGCATACACTGCTGGGTTCATTCCTAGGTTACCACAAAATCGACTTAAAATAGGCTCCATACAAAGTAGCATTCCAGTAAAAATGAGGTAGCGGTGCAATATTTTATTATTTCGTTTTAGATATGCACAAAGTAACATCAGGGCAAAAGCGGGCACAAAGACACGGTTGGCTTTTCCAAAAAAAGGTAAATCCACAAAATCGGGGCCCGTATACGCGAGAAAATTAATACTAACGAGCATCAGTATGGCGATTATAAAACCGATTTTACCGAAACGCATATGCTGTTGAATATTCAATCTACGAATGTGATTCGTTTGAATGAGCAGTACGATGGTCCACGCAAACATGATGACACCATGGATGAGCAAATACGGATTGCTATTGCTGGGTTGATCAATATCGGTAATCATATTATCTGAAAACGCTATAAGGCTCAAGATGAAAATAATACTGCTCAAAGCAAAAAAATAATTTTTCGTGTAGATCGTTTTTTTCACTTTACTTCCATTTTTTATGTTGGTCTGCCTTTATCTGTTCTTCGCTAAGCGTTAAGAACCGAGCTGCGTTGTTGTAAAATATATCCGCCTTCTGTTCTAGGCTAAGAAAAGGCATTTTATTTACGGAAGCTATTCCGTCCCTTATGGTTTCCGCCCAAACCATTTGATCGCTTCCGTACATTATTCGACTGCCAAAACCGGCATCGATTAGGGATTTGACATAGTTTTCCAGCTCTTTCTGGGGGAGTATCCAATTAATCACAGCAATATCTACATACAAGTTGGGATGCATATACATCAGGGCTTTTACCTCATCTACGAACGGCCAACCACCGTGCATGATATATATTTTGAGTTCGGGAAATGCGACCAACACCTCTTCTAATTGTAGCGGATTTGCATTTTTCGCTCGCATTTTGCCCAAAATTTGTGGCATGAGTTGCAAACCGTAGTTGGGTCCCCCAGGAAAGACGTGAATCCCAACAGGAATATTCAATTTTTCTGCTAGCGCATAATAGGTCATCAATGTATCGTCATTAGCCTGAAAACCTTCATAAAACGGCGCTATTTCTGCAAGAACTTGTAATTTCCCAGAATTGAACTGTTGCCTTAAGGTGGCTGTGTCCTTATCAGCTTGCCCAATATGCAACACCGTATTTCCACCATTGTCCCAAAGTTCGCCGTGGGTTACAACGGCCCGAACGATATTGTGTTCCTTAAATTTTGAAATTACCTGCTTTTTTTGGTCAGCAGCCGATGTAGCGCCCTTATATGTTTTATTGCGCAACGTTGGCGGGTGAGTCATTCCAAAGAACGGGTGTCCCTCATCATATGCGTGGATGTGCATATCGATGATGGGTCCGGTGTATTTTTCAGTAAATACAGCGCTATCAACTTGTGCGAGAAGTGTAATTTGTAAAAGAGTGAAAGAAATCGCTAGAAGTAAAAATTTCATCATTATTAAGTTTTTAATGAATCGACTTTGATTTTAGTTCCGTAATAAGCGTTTAACAAGTATAAAATGTTGATCATAGGCGCGACGAACAGCGCTTCTCCCCAAGCTATAAGCTCAATGAAAACCAAAAGAAAGAGAATGCTGCTAGCTGCTGCAAGTGTCACAGCAACGTATTTTATCCAATTTCGCAACAGCTGGGTTTTCATATAAAGACAAAACAAACCGACCATAAAAATCATGTTGCCAAATACAAAAGTGGTTAGGGCCATCTGGTTGGCCATTTCGGCTACTTCAACCGGGGTGTTGGCATATCCTCCCAACATAAGCGGATAGGTGAGCAAAATGATACTTTGGCCTACAGAAACGATGGTCCAGTTGACATCCTTTAGTCGAAAAGCGAAATACAAAGCAGCAATTAAGATGATGGTCATCAACAAAAACTCAATTTTCCAATGCCCTGCAAATAGCGCCCACTGGTCGTTCATATGGGTATATCTTTCTGCGATATCCAAGGGAGCCTTACTTTGCAAATAGATATAGAAACCAATCGTAACATTGATGAGTAGTGCACCCGTTATCCAGAAAAATTTAGCTAGTTTCATACGCTTATATATCTACAATGTGGTAACCTTCAATGCCTCTTTCTTGATAGGTTGCCAACGTTTATAGGTAATAGATCGCCAGAGCCATTCCATAGGTCCAAACTGAAATTTGGAGAGCCATAGATGACTGAAAATAATTTGGAACAATAAGATGCCAAACCCGACCAAGGTAAAGGCGACAGGACCTTCGGTAGCGTATAATCCTAGGCCGTAGCTCATATAGACAAAGCAACAGATAACAGTTTGCATCAAATAGTTGGTTAGGGCCATTCGACCGAAGGGAGCTAAAACACTAAGTATTCTTTTTGCTGATTTCTTCTG